>NQYJ01000010.1 GCA_002285055.1 Candidatus Izimoplasma sp. ZiA1 | reverse complement strand
CTTTAGTGATATCATCAATGTCACTTTTGGTTTTATTAAGCAGGAATTTAAGCCTTTAGTAAGTACAGTGGCTATTTATACCGCTATCCCCTTATTAGGGGTGGCTATAATGAGTGTCTTTTACACCACCGACACCTGGCAGCTTTATTTTCAAAATATATTAGTAAGAAGATAAGAAGTAAGTTTGAATATTATAACCAAGATTCATCAAAAGTAATAATAATGGACACTTATTTATATACACAATCTGATAAATCTACAACAGTATACTTAGATGGAACTTATATGATATTTAATATTAATAATAGTTATCCATTTCAAATAAGAAGAAAAGGAAAACCGAAATTTAAAGATATTAAGCTTGTTAGAAATAATGATGATAAACTAATGCGTATCTTTACAAACGAGCAAAACTATATTGAGGATAAATATATCAACTTATATAAGCATTTAATATCAAAAGGATACAAGAATGTTTTTATAAGTGGCTATAAAGATCAAGTACATGTTGCTTTTAGTAATAAGGATCACATTAGAAAGATAAAAGTTCTGACAGAAACCGAGTACCTGAATTTAAAAAACAATATTACATCATTTATAAATCTTGCTAATCAAGCATATGAAATGATTAACTATTAAAAAAATCCCATTTTTGGGATTTTTAATTTATATTTTTATACTATCTATTTCTCTTAATATTTCTTTCTATTAAAGTCTTTATTTCACCAAATCTTATATATATTAAACCTAAGATTGAGAAAAACATCATTCCTGTAATTTTTATAATATGACCCATAGTTACTTCTCTAGTTTCTTCACTTAGAATACCTGTTGTAAAAGCTGGTGAAAAGAATAAAATACAGCTATAAACAAGAACAATTAGTAGTATCAGTTTAAAAATTATGTTTGGATTTTCGAATGCTTTTTTCATTTGCGACTCTCCTTTATTGAACATATTATGTTTTATATTATTTATATTATACTATTTTTTTAGATTTATTTCAATTTAGTTTGAAACATAAACATAAAAAAAGTGCTAAAGCACTTTTTTCTATAGGTATTTTTTGATATCCTCAACTAACTCCATTGGTTTAGTATTAGGGCTATATCTTTTTACAACATTTCCTGATTTATCAACTAAAAATTTTGTAAAGTTCCATTTTATACTCTTACCTAGCATTCCTTTTTTCTCATTTTTCAAATGAACATATAGAGGATGAGTATTAGTTCCATTCACCTCAATTTTCGCATAGACTGGAAAAGTTAAACCAAAATTCAATTTACAGAAACTTTGGATTTCTTCATTACTACCTGCTTCTTGTTTACCGAATTGGTTACAAGGAAAGGCTAATATTTCTAAACCTTGCTTATTATACATTTTATATAGCTCTTCTAACTCATCATATTGTGGAGTAAACCCGCATTTTGATGCAGTATTTACGATTAGCATAACTTTTCCTTCATATTTAGATAATTCAACTTCTTCATTTAGATGATTATTAACTTTAATTTTGTAGATTTCATTCATAATATCACTCCTTAATTAAATTATAACATTTATAATTTATTAAGTGTCTTTATATACAAAAAAAACTACCACTAGGTAGTTTTTTAAAGTTTGTTTTTATAATGTTGCAAATGCTGCTCCAGCCATCGCAACATAGATAATTGAGAAGACTACATTAATTATAACACTAATCAATGCTCCCATACCAGCTGCTTTAGCTGTAAGTGGTCTTTCTTCTCTCCATATTAAGAATAAAATCAATCCAACTATAGGTAAACAAAATCCTAATAGTCCCCATAAAAATCCACCTTGATCATTAACTGAAGCTGAATGTTTTGCCATTTGAAGAGCCCCACATTCTTGACATCTTTCAGCATAATCGTTTAATTCTGTACCACATTTTTTACAATAAGCCATTCTACTCATCCTTTCATTATGTTATTCTCTAGAATAATTATATCTCACTTTTTACAAATAAACAAATAATTGTATTAGATCAAATAAAAAAATAAGTTAACTATGATAAAACATACCTGGAATTATAACTTTTACAAGAATTACCCATAGTAACCAAATAAATTGAATTGCAATACCAAACCACATTCCTTTTTGGATTGCTTTTGATGTTTTTGGATAATTGTCTAAAAAGAACAAAACAAATATAGAATAAATCCCCAATACCAATCCAATAAGAACAAATGGTGCCGTTATCTCTTCAATTGCTGATTCTTTTACCTTACTTACTGGAATCGAAGCTTTACACTTCGGACATTTTTCAACATACTTACCTACTTCTACTCCACAATTACTACATAATCTCATATTCATATCCCTCCCTCACTATCAATAATTATATTACATTAAGTCTACTTAAATCAATGATATTTTTTTTTACAAATAAGAATTAAATGAAATGATTTCTCATAATTAAAACTTTCTTCATTAAAACCACCAAAAGTATTAATCACTTCAAATCCTGAATTTTCTAGGAGAGACTCCAACATCTTTTTTCTCATTGGTAATAGTGTAACTTGGTTAGTCTCATTCATTTCTTTATATGAAATATTAGTGATAAAATCTACTAATCCATCATCTTTTTGATTGTATTTTCTAGTAAACGATACACCTTGATTAGTAATTGTTGGCAGTTCATTAATATTCTGATCTAGAATTCGATCGTAATTTACTATTTGAATTACTAATTTTCCATTTTCTTTCAAAGCTAAATTGAGTGATTTGAATAGTTTTTCTTGCATCTGAAAGTCTGTCACATGAACAATTGAGTTTCCAATAGAAAAAATACTGTTGTATTTGTTTACATCATCAACAGACATCATATCCTTAACTCTAAAATCAATGCTGGTGTTGTTTTTAGATTTTGCTATATCAATCATTCCCTCATCAAGGTCAAAACCACTCATTTCATTATCTATTGCTAGAGGGATAGTATAAGTTCCTGTTCCGCATGCTAAATCAAGAATTTGACCCTTATCCAAATATTTTTTTAGAAAACTAAGTTTTTGATTACTAAACGGAAATATTTTATCGTATAACTCGCTAATCTCATTGTACATTTTTTTACTCATAATTATCACATCCTTATAACTTATTTTATTTTAAATGATGCTTTTATACTACTAATATACAAAAAAAGGACTTAGTCCTTTTTTAAATGCATTAATGAATTTTTTTCTTTATAAACCACTACATTATCTATCCATTCTAAAACATGAATCCCAGTATCACCAGTTTTGTACTTCTTCTCTAATGATATCTCATCTTTAAATACACTTGAAAGAATCATATTAATTGTTCCTCCATGAGTAACAACTAATACATTTGAATTGTCTAACTGATGAGTATTGAATAATTTTTCAACAAATTTGTCCACTCTTTTTCTAAATTCAAATGTGCTTTCAGTCTCATATAGTTTCGTGTGTATTGTGTACTCATTAGGTGGTGGATATTTAATTAATGCTTCACTTCTCTTTAAACCTGCGAGTAAACCATTATCCCATTCCATTAATAAGTCATCAAAAACAATATTATTATTATATACTTTATTAATGATATCTATTGTTTCTTTAGTGCGAATCATTGGGCTTGAATACATAAAATCAATGCTGTAATGGGTTTTTAGTCTTTTTGTTAAGCATTCTACTTGAGATACCCCTAAGTTTGTTAGGTGATTATCTTGTCTACCTTCATGAGTCCCATCTAAATCAGCTGTTGTTTGGCCGTGTCTTACTATAATTAATGTTTTCATACTTAATCTCTTATAAAGGAAAAATAATGTTTTTTTACATGTTTTGGTTTAGATATTTTAGATTCTTTAACCATTTTTAAAGTCCAAACCATATTGTTACCAAGAGTATCTAACATTTGAAGTCCTTCTTCATCAAGCAAAACTTCTCCAGGTAATCTACCATGAATTACATTCCAGTAATTTGCACCAACTACTAACATTTCAGAATATAAAAGGTATTTATTTAGATTGTCATATGTTGGAATCCCACCACTTCTTCTAACAGCAGCAATACTAGCTCCAACTTTATGTCTAAAGAAATTATCATTAGCCGTTGAAACATAAAAGGCTCTATCTAAAAAGGATTTCATGGTACCTGGTATATCACTAAAATATACTGGTGATCCAAGAATAAGTCCATCTGCTTCTTTCATTACCTGAATTGCATCATTGACTAAATCCTCCTTAAAAACACAAGTCTCGTCTTTAGTTTTTCGACAAGTTAAACATCCTGTACATCCATGTATTAAACTATTACCAACATGAATAATTTCAAACTCAATGCCGTTTTTATTAAATATTTTCTCTAAGTAGTTCAAAGCTGAATATGTATTTCCATTTTTTCTTGGTGATCCATTTACCGCAACGACTTTCATAGTGACCTCCTAATTAATTATATTAAAAATTAAGTATTGTAAATAATAGTTAAACAAGCTATAAAATGCAACTAAGGTTAATGAAAATAATAGTCCCGAAAAAAATCTTTTTAGGTTATTACTTACATAATTAGTCTTTGATTGAAGTAATCCATCAATAACTAAAGGTATTCCAAAAATAAAATATAAAATGATTGGAAGACCAATATATGTGATTATTAATGAAAAATAGACACCAACTAGTATTCCTGTACATCGTGCACATAATATATATGGTTTCTTAAATATCACAAAACTTCTGTTTACCCTTTGATGACAGTTAAAGAATAGAACTAAGTGTTTAGTTTTAAAGATTGCATTCAAACCAACCAATACACTAAGCGTAATCACTAAACTTAAATTACCATAAAACATGTAGTTCAACTCATCAAATTGAGTTAAAGAGCTCTTTAAAACAATATAATTTATGATAAGTGGAATAAACATCAGCAAAGATAAAACTAAGTAGATATCTATTTGTTTTATATCTTTTTTATTTACACATACACAACTATCATTTTCTATTTTTCTTCCACATTTTATACAGAACAACTTCATCACCTATTTTCCAAATAACTATTCAAAATTATACTATACTCACTATCATATTACAATATTATGATGTCCTTGAAATAGACAATATCAAAATAAAAAAACTTCCCTTAAGAAGTTTTTTTTAAGTTTATTATTTCGTCTGCTATATCATTTGCGTCCTCAATGTCATGAGTAACAAAGATACATGTGATATCAGCTTTTTTAATAATTTGTTTTAATTCTTTTCTAATTTGTTTCTTCAAATTAGCATCTAGATTACTAAAGGGTTCATCTAGTAATAAAACATCTGGGTTTGTAGCTAAAGATCTAGCTAATGCAATACGCTGTTGCTCACCACCACTTAACTCATATGGATAATTATTTATCTTGTGCTTTAAGTTAACTAACTCTAAAACATCATTTACAATTTTATCCTTCTCATCTTTTGTCTTTCCATGCAAGCCAAAATATATATTTTTTTTGACACTTAGGTGAGGAAATAAAGCATAGTCTTGAAAAACCATACCAACATTTCTTTTTTCAGGGTTAATAGAGATTTTTGTATTAAATAGAATTTGGTCATTTACAATAACCTCACCACTAATAGGTGTTTCTAAGCCAGATAATATTCTTAAAATAGTGCTTTTTCCACTACCACTATTTCCTATCAATGCTGCTATATCACCCTTTTTGATTTCTAATGAAAAATCATCTAGAATAAGGTTGTTTTTTACATATTCAAAATTTATATTATTTAATTTAACGTACATTTTTTCCACCTCTTTTTCGATGTGTTACATAATAAATCATTAAGGTACAGATTAGAATTATTATTAAAGCTGGTCCGCTTGCTTCTTGAATCATTTCATCATTAGCATATGTATAGACTCTAGTTGCGATTGTGTCGTAGTTTGTTGGTCTAAGGATTAACGTTAAAGGTAATTCTTTAATTACATCAATAAATACAATTATAAACGCAGCTATCAATCCTTCTTTAATTAATGGTATATCAATTTTAAAAAGCGTTCTTAATTTTGAAGATTTTAGTGTGTATGCTGCTTCTGTATATTTAATACCGACTTTGTCATATATGGATTCAACTGAGTTAAATGATATTGTTAGAAACCTAATAACGTATGCGAATGTCAACATTGCAAGGGATGTAGTCAATACCAGTTTTTTTGAATCCCCATCAATTAGTTTGTAAATAGGATATAAAAGATTATCAACATCTACAAAGAATATCAAAACACTTACTGCGATTACTGCTCCTGGAATTGCATAACCAATTGATGTAATTCTAAGCACAGCTCTTGTTAACTTTGAGTTTGATAGCCTTGAATAGTTAATAATCATAACGGAAATAAATACTGTTAACACTGTAGCAAACAACGAAATTGTGACTGTATTAATAATAATATAGATCATTTCAAGTTCAAAAATAACTTGATAAGTTCTTACAAAATTAAATATCATTTGAGTAACAGGAATTCCAAAACCTACCAATATGATTATTGATAAAAAGGCTATTATAAGAATTTCAAAATATCTGTTTACTTGTTTTTTTATGATTGGCTTTGTTTTAACATTAGCCGTGTATTTTTTTCTACCTCGAAGAATTTTTTCAAGATTTACGAGTATAAAAACAATTATTAAAACTATAGCACTTAATCTTACAGCACTTGTTAAATCGCCCAGTCTAAACCAAGAATCAAATATTGCATAACTAAAGACTCTTACCCCAAAATATCGAACAACTCCGTAATCATTTAAAGTCTCAAGTAAGACTAATAAAACACCGCCAAATAATGCAGGTCTAGTTAAGGGAAGGACAATTTTAGTAAAGATTCTTAAAGGCTTGGCTTTAAGCAATTTTGCATTTTCAATAAAAAGTGAGGAATTCTTACTCAAACTACTTTTTACTAGCATATAAACATATGGATATAGTGTAAAACTAAATATGACTATTGCGCCACTAATTGACATTATATCAATATATTTATTAATTCCTATACTTCTTAAGGTTCTTGAGAATATCCCAGTATAGCTAAACATGTCGGAATATATAAATGCAGCTATATAAGATGGCAATGCAAGTGGTAGGATTAAAATCCAAGAAAATAACTTGCGACCCTTAAACTCATAAAAAGTTACAATATATGCACTCATAAAACCAAGAAAGCCTGATAATAATCCTGTGAAAAAAATCAGTATAAATGTATTTTTAAGATACTCAGCTAATAAATAATTTTTAATGTGATACCATGTATCACTTGGGGGAGACAAAATATTACTAAACATGTTAATAAGTGCCATCATTATTAAAATGGCACTTATTATACTAATTATAGAAAATAAATTTAAACTCTTAATGTGTTTTTTTATCATTTAAATCACTTCTTTTCTTATTTCCAACCTTCTTCATCCATGATGATAGCAGCTTGACTTGAGTATACTCCTAATTGTGTTAAGTTAATATCTTGAGCAATAAAATCACCCCATGATTTTAATAAATCAGCTGGTTCAACATTTGGATTAACCGGATACTCATAATTGGCATTTGCAAATGTACTTTGCGCTTCTATACTGCTTAAGAACTCTATAAGTTTAATCGCGTTTTCTTTGTTCTCAGAATGTTTGGTAACTCCAGCTGCGCTGATGTTAATATGTGTTCCTGTTGTTTCTTGATTAGGGAAAAATACTTTTAGTTTATTTGCCACTTCTACTTCATATGGATCACTTGAGTTTGCCATTTTACCCATATAATATGTATTCATAATTGCGATATCAGCAATCCCAGCCATTACTGCTTTTGCCTGATCTCTATCGTTACCTTCTGGATCTCTAGAAAAATTATTTACAAGACCATTTATAAATGTTCTTGTTTCTTCCTCTCCATTAATTGCGATAAAAGAAGCTATTAAACTTTGATTATATATATTTGAACCACTTCTAACAACAATTCTATTAGCCCATTTTGAATCTAATAGCGATTCATATGTCGATAACTCATCAACACTTACACGATCAGGATGGTAAACTAAAACTCTAGCTCTTTTTGTTAAACCAAACCATTGGTTATCAGCATCTTGATAATTACTTGGAATATTGTCCTCTAGTGTTTCTGATGAAATTGATTGTAATAAATCTTTTTCTTTTGCAAGATGTAGTCTTCCAGCATCACTTATTATTAGTAAATCAGCTGAAGTATCTTCACCCTCTGTTTCTAATTTATTAATTAACTCGTCAGCACTAGCTTTAACGACGTTTACTTTGATCCCAGTTTCCTGTTCAAATTGATCAAATAATAGTTGATCAGTATCATAATGTCTTTCTGAATAAACAGTTACAGTGTTATCACCTTCACTTGTTCCTAGTGTACATCCTGTAAGTATAACCATTGTTGTAAATACAGAAAGAAATAATAATATTTTTTTCATATAAAACTCTCCTTATTTATAATTATTATATTTTTTTACAGGAGTAGTATATTACAGCTCAACTCCTTTTTCAATTCAAACTATAATTTTTATAATTAGTGTTATAAAGAAGTATTATTTGATAATCTATTTATAATATTTTGGCTATTTTGTGCTGTTTATGAGCAATAAAAAAACTGACCAAAGTCAGTTTTTACTCAGCAAATTAATTTGAATACTCATTTAAAAGTTTAGTTATATCTCTTTTATTCATTATTGTAATGTGATCATCACCTGTTTTATTTTTTTGAAACTTTATAATCCCATTAGTATCTAAGAACTCATACAATCCATTAAAATTCTTGAATTTTGTGTCAGTCATATCTAATGTTCTTTCCATTATTCTAAACGAATTATTCGTATTTCCTTTAATATATGGTTTTTCTTGAGTATATGATTTTAATACTTTTAATATTGCTACTAGTGCTCGTTTGTCTTCTTCTTTGCTTAAGTTAAATCTATTTTTTGCAGTTGTCCCATTATTTGTTGTTTTTGCCTTAGTTGGTTTTTTAATCTCATAATCACTAACTAATAAAATATTATCTGTAGAAGACTTAAAAATAGTTCTTTGTGCATCTTTTTCATTTGCAACCATCCACACTTCTTTATTATATCTTCTAAGGATTGACATAATAATTGAATAATCAGAGTCACTCGTTAAAAATATAAATAAATCTATTTCTGGGTTACCTAAATAAATCTTTTCAAAAGCATCTAAAGATATGATTAAATCTGCGCGGTTTTTTTTCTGAGCAACATGTGGAGCGTCTTGAATTTCAAAATTCAGCTCTTTTAGTTGGTCTCTAAATCTACTTATTGATTCATGATTACCAACAGCTTTTTTAAAAGCAAACACTGTTTTTAAGAACTCATCCTCACCTGTTACTTTTAAGTTTATATCATCAAGAAGACCTTGAATCGAAATATTTCCTTGAATATTTTCTGTATCTAAATAGACAGCTACGGTTTTTGTTTTCATTTTTTTCTCCCTTGCTTTATTACAATTTTGTGAATCTTTTTTCACCTAATGCAAGTGTATCTTTAAAAGTTATAACTTCACCACTATATGTATTAATATAACCGCTAACAGTTCCAAATGCTAGAAGATAATCAATTTTTAATAACAAAAGATTTTTATATATTAAATGATTATTCTTAACTTTAAAAGTAATGTTCACAATATTTTTTTCGTCTTTTATTGTCCATATATCGTTTTCTCGATAAAACTTAACAACTGGCAAAGAGTGATATTTATCGTTTAACCAATATCCATTTTCATTATAAACATCCTGATTAATGTTTTTGTAAAAATATGTTAGGTTAAACC
Source organism: Candidatus Izimoplasma sp. ZiA1 (assembly GCA_002285055.1). Lineage (GTDB taxonomy): Bacteria > Bacillota_I > Bacilli_A > Izemoplasmatales > Izemoplasmataceae > Izemoplasma_C. The sequence goes on along the minus strand of NQYJ01000010.1, from coordinate 46,422 downwards.
CAAAGTCGTAGGTTTTATTATTCAATTCAACTTTTGACATTGTAGTTAACCAATCATAGCCACTCTTTCTTGGATAGTAACCACGATGATCATCAATTATTGCATAATTAATTTCGCTATCATTAACTAACTCTTTACCGTTCAACTTAAAAGTACCCTTAAGACTCATCAAATCTTTTTCTGTGTATAAAGGATTGTTTTTTGTTAAAGGAATAGAAACAATTGATGGTTCGGAAATCACTTCTAAATCTAACTCAAATGATATAGATTCCTTCTTATTTTTAGCATGACCTAAAACTTTACAATACCCTTTTTCAAATTCATTAATAAACTTTATTGAATCTTTTCTTGATGATTTTTCAGATATTTCCTTATTCAGTAATGATTTGGCAATCTTAGACTTTTTGATAAATAGATTTTCGGTTCCAAAGTTATAAACTTTATTCTCTAAATCATCATATAAGATGAACATATTAAAGCTTAATACTCCAACCTTATAAACAACGCCTAAAAACACATAACTACCAAATGATGCTTCAACAACTTCCCATCTTGTTAAACGATGTTTTTTTATAAACTTTGGGAGATTAAAGAGTTTATAATTTTGAAAATTAAAATTTTTAAATTGTGATTTAAATGTTCCATAGTTACAACTCTTATCTTTATTTATTAGTGAATCTGGAGTTTTAACTGGTTGTCTTTTATAAAACTTATTATCCTTCATAGTAACCACCTTTTATTTTAGAATCATTTTTGTCAGTTTTTCTTTTGCTTTTGTATAAGGTGCATATCTTGCTTGAACATCTATTTTTGTAGATTTTTTTAAGATACTTCTAAAATGTGAAAACGTATCAAAGCTAGCCTTCCCGTGGTATGATCCCATTCCACTTTCTCCAACTCCACCAAATGGTAGATAGTCGCTTGCTACTTGCATTATAGTATCATTAATACAGCCACCACCAAAATTACATTCATTTAAAACTCTTTCTTCAGTTTCCTTACTACTAGTAAATAAATATAAAGCCAGAGGGTTCGGATTTTTATTTATATAGTTTATACACTGATCAATATTTTCATATGTAATCATAGGTAAAATCGGCCCAAAAATCTCTTCTTGCATGATTTTAGATTGATAAGTAATATTATCAAGCAATGTAGGAGATATTTTTCTTAATGAATCATCAGTCACTCCACCAATTACAGCTTCTTCATCTTCCATCAGGTTTAATAATCTTGTGTAGTGTTTATCATTAATTATTTTACCAAAATCTTTTGACTTAATAGGGTTGTCTCCAAAAAATTGTTTTAATGCCTCATCAAAGTACTTTACAAATTCAGTTTTTTTACTTTCATGGATAAACAAATAATCAGGTGCTACACATGTTTGACCTGCGTTCAAATACTTCCCAAATGCTATTCTTTTTGCAGCAACTTTAACATTTGCATCTTTAGTAACTAAAACTGGACTTTTCCCACCAAGCTCAAGACTAATAGGGGTTAAATTTTTAGCTGCTTTTTCCATCACAATTTTACCAACATTAGTACTTCCTGTAAAAAAGATGTAATCGAGTTTTTGATCTAGTAACTCCTGGTTTGTGCTTATGCCACCAGTGACTACTTTTACATACTCATCATTAAAAGTTGAGTTAATCATTTCTTTTAAAACTTCACTCGTTTTAGCACTGAACTCACTTGGTTTTAGTATTACTGTATTACCAGCTGCTATCGCTCCAATTACTGGGCATAAACTCAACATTACTGGATAATTCCAAGGACTTATTACCAAAACAACTCCATATGGGTGTGGAGAAATAAAACTTCTAGCTGGAAAATCAACTAAGTGAGTTTTCACTTTTTTGTTTTTCATTAGTTTCTTTAAATGTTTTTCTATATAAGTTAATTCTTTTAATACAATTCCAATTTCAGCAAAGTAACTTTCTGCTTCGTTTTTACCTAAATCATACATTAGAGCATCTTTAAGCATAGGTTCATATTCGTTAATTGCTTGTCTTAATTTGTTCAGGGCATTTTTTCGATATTTATAATCTCTTGTTTCTTTACTTAAAAAATAATTCCTTTGTTTTACAACTAGTTCCTTTATCATCTGGTTCACTCCTTAATAAGTAGTCCTATTTTATATTATAACATCTTTAAATTATATTAATTAAGTTATTTTCGGATAAAATTAGCTATAATCAATTAATATTAATCATTAAAAACCCTGAAAATGCTGGGTTATTTGGTCGTAGAGATATATCGACTTTCATTTTTATTAAATTAATATAAGTGCGGTATTTCTGATAAAAATCAAAATTAGGTTTAGAAGTATAAGTTATATCGTCTAATTCTAAATACTTAATGACTTTTTTTACTGTTGTTGGCTTGATAAAGACATCATAATTCAAATTATAATACGCTCTAAAAACAGTTATCAATGGCCATTTGGCTAATTTGTAGGGTTCAAGTAAATTATATAGTTCTCTAAACCCTTTTTCCTCATCTCCGTGGATATTCTCAAAAACAGCATCAACAAATAGTTGTTTTTCGATTTCATTTAGTTCTTTAATTAAATCCCTAAACTTCATTTTTTCAAAAACACTTACCATTGATGATTTTGAAACAATCTTTACAATATCCTCAATTGCTTTATAATTATTTAGCAAATTATCTATTGAGCATGTTTCCTTAACAAATGTTTCTACTTTATGAACATTATGTTTTTTTGATATTTGCTTCATTTCCTCACTATTAAACCCTTCTTTATGAACAGCTAAGAAGTTTAGTTCTAAAATTTTTAGTTTTTTATAATTCATAATATCATCCTCACTTTTTTAAAGTAAAAGCCAGTTAAACTGGCTTATACAATTTGTAGTAATGCAAATACATTTGCAACAATGAATACTAAATATCCAAATCGATATAAAGTATCTGTTTTAGTTATTGGATATTTTGTTAGGGTATCATTTCTAACTATTAAGTCTTTTCGGTATACACCGATAACTTCTTCTTCATTAATCTTTAGGTCCTTATAAATTATGGATTCAAGGTGGACAAGTTCTTTTTTACACGATTTAAGTAAGGTATCTTTATCATAATCAAGCGCAATAAAAATCAAACTTAAAACAATTCCTACTATACAGATAACTTGATAAAATTCACTTGGAGTAGCCATTAATAAAACAATTGGGATAATTAAAATAGTTTCACTAATAATATAATACAAAAACATTCGCATTTTTTCATTGTGATGAAATTGGTAATAACTAATATAACTATTATACAATTCCTTTAACTCTTTAACTTTTTCCATTATAATCCTCCATTATTTAAGCAGAGTATCTTATAACTTAATTATATGTTTTTTTAACTAACAAGTAAATAATCATTTATTGGTTTGTTTATTAAACTAAAATACTTTATAATTAAGATAAGCTTTTATTTTATACTAAGGAGATAATATAATGAAAAAAATATGTTTAGGATTGATGTTAGTAATACTCTTAAATCTTTATGGATGTGCTAAAAGCACTACTGCTGATGATAATTTTACTTACGTTGAATACGGAATAACTGTTGATAGTGATATGACTTATTATCGAAGTTACACTGATACTAATTGTGATACATTTGATATTAGCTTATTTTATGCTGTGACTGAAAATTTCTATTATATCGATCCGGTTTTAAGTAACAGTGATAGTTGTAGTAGTGATCTTTATGTTATGGATGGTAGTGAATATAAATTATTAAGTTTAGCATTCTCCCATGATAACTATACTGAGGACCATTTAAGAGATGCAGCTTGGACATTTGATATTTATAAAACTAGAAACATTTCGCCAACAATTGCTACCCTTGAAATCGTATTAAAAGATATGGTTTATTTAGATGCATACCATATCAATGAAGCATCAAAAATGTATTGTATTAGTCAAGCGACTTGTAATGTTGATGAGGCAATAACTTACACAGATTTATCTCAATATATTCACGAGGATTTTAGAACTGAGATATATGATTTAACGGCTAATGCTGGTGTAATTTGTGTTAAGAATGAAAATGCATATTGTGATATCCAGCTTGAAAGAATCGGAACTGGTGATTACGAATTCCCATTTAGTGTTGATTTCACTGACAAAACATATGCTGATATGGTAGTTGATAATAATTGATAAAAAAATGATGTCATGGACATCATTTTTTATTGAATAAATTCTAAAATTAGAGTTACTACTTGATCTTGTTGGTTAATAGTTGATATAGAAGCAACACCATCTTTTTTTTGTGGACCATACCAGCCAAATTGAGCATGATTACCACCCACTATATTTTCAATCTGATAAGATGTTTTGATTAAATATAATGACTCATTTATTTTTTCATTATCTGTTAATAAATCATTTTCTGCAGTAATTATTAAGACATCTTGGTAATTAATCTCTTTAATAGGATAACTTCCTAACAACACTAGTTCTGATATACTAGATTCTTTTGAGGCAACCATACTTCCTACTACTCCACCAAGAGAATGACCGATTATCACATTATCCATTTTATTATCCAGATAATCATCTATTAGAAACGAAGTAAGAATTGCTAGATTATATAGAGGCTTATATATAGTGACATTATATCCAGCACTACATATTTTGGTAGCTAAGTATTTATAACTACTAGGTTCTACAAGCCCTCCTGGAACAAACAAGATGTGTTTTACAGGGTTTTCTACTTCATATTTAATATAACTGTTTGTTTCTGTTGTATTGTATTCAGTAAACATAAGATTATTGATTTCATCTTCCATTTCTGTTAGTGATTGATATGAGCTTGATGAATAAACAGTTAGTGAGATAATGCTTAAAATACACAATGATATTAGTATTAATATAATGTGTTTAGATGCCTTTGTGAAAGTAAGTTTTCGTCTCATAATATTCTCCATTCATTTTAACATAAACATTCAAATTATAAGTCTATTATAATACAAACACACTTTTAAGTCAGTCTTTAATAAGTACCTTTATTATATTAGTTAATAATATCATCAACACTTAATCTAATTCCGTTATCTACACTCTTTGACGTTTCTCCAATTCTAAAGATTATTTGGATTTTTTCAGTAGCACTCGCATACTCAGTTTGTACTTCATTATTTAATGTTTCCATTTCAAGATATGATTGTGTTACTTGTACTGTTGGTTGTAATGCTAGATTTTGATTGTTTGCATAAATTGAAATCTTGGCATATAACATCCCGACCTCTAGTTGCGTTTCACGACTATTTCCCTCAGAAATTATCATTCCAAAATAATTTGTTTTGTCAATGTTACTTGAATCTCTATCAAACCAAAATTCACCTTCTTTTTCCCAGGATAATGGGAATACTTTTGCTAGAAACTCAGTGATTGTTCTTGATAAGATACTAGTGTTATCTGAGTGTAAATTTAATCCGTATGAATCCTTATTTTTTTCATATGTAGTATATCTAAAGATATTACTTGTTTCTTCCATCGCTTCTTGTTTTTGAGATTCGATTTTTACTCCATCAATTAGGTATTCCTTAATTATTTCTAATTCGTTTTCCTGAGTAATTATTTCGAATCTTTGTGATTCATAATTGTTTAATTCAATCAAGTTTTGCAGAATTTCTTCATTTATTTGACTATCATCAAATGGTAGTCTTTTTGTCGCACCTGCTATATCATCAAATGAATACTCTGATGTTACATCTGTTTTTATAAATGTTAATGAAGCTATTGGTAAAGATAGGATTTCTAATGATGTTGGATTGTCTGGTAAAACGCCTTTATTAAATGGTTCTACTACTGTTTCATATCCTAGTTGTTTTGCCCCAACAGTCATATATTCAATAAATATACCTGTACTTATCACCAATTGATCAAAGTTTGGATCTACTACAGGGATAGATCTATTTTCATCTAAATATACTTCAAATTTTAAGTCATCATCTTCATCAAGAACAATTCTCCAAGGTTGCATATTATGTGAACTTGGTGATAGTAATCCAAGGGCAATTACTTGTTTCCTAACATCTGTAAATTCGGTATGATAATCTTTGTCATACACATTATTGTAATTCTTTTTAGCTGTAATTCCTGTTACTGCTAATACTGATAATGTAACCACTATTAACAACACTACTAGAATTTTTAAAACTATAATAATCATTTTTTTCATTTCTTTCTCCTCTTTATTTTAATGAGTTTACAATTGCACAAAGAGAATCCTTTACAAAATCTTCTTTATTTATATGATAGTAATTTTTAATATACTCATTTTTTACTCTAAGTGTGTTTAGTAATCCAGTTGAAAACGACCAGACTCTAAGTACTGAACTTTCTATATCTAAATCTTTTCTAAATTCACCAAGTTTAATACCCTTAATAATAGCGTTTCTAATATACATCATTGTAATCTCACCAAGTTCATAACACTTTTTAATTGAGGTTGTAATCTCAGCGAAATCACTTGGTCCATTTTGGTAATCCATAATTACCCAAAAGTAATTAGAGTGTTCCTCACTAAAAGCATAAAAAGCTTTCGAGATTTTTAGTAACTCGTTTTCATCAGAGTCATGTTTCATGTTCTTATCAAGATATTTATGGAGTTTAAGATAAGCATTTATCATTACTTCAAAATGAATATCCTCTTTTTTGGGAAAATATGAATAAATTGTCCTTTTTGTGAAACCAGAAACAATTGCGATATCATTCATTTTAACTGATTTATAATCTAAATTATGCTTAAAAAGAAGTTTTTCAGTAGCACTGACTATATCTTTTTTATTTTGCTCTTTAGTCCTTTTTTGCCTGCTGATTGAGTTCATCATTCGTCCTTCTTTCTTGTATACCGTGAGTATACTTAATATACTTTGATTATACATCTTTTTTCTATATTGTCAAGTCTTTTTAGAGACATTTATTTTTTTGATTTTTCTTAACCTTTTTTTGTAATTGACAAGTGGATAATAGAGGAGTATTATTAGAGAGGATTTCACTATTTTATAAATAAGGAAGAAGATACTCATGTCAAAATTAAAGCCAAAACTGTTTTCTGTTTTAAAGACTTATACAAAAGAACAATTTTTTAAAGATGTTTTTTCTGGAATCATTGTCGCTATAATAGCATTACCACTCTCTATTGCTTTAGCTATTGCTTCGGGTGCAACTCCTGAGGTTGGTATTTATACAGCAATTATTGGTGGTTTTTTTGTTTCACTTCTTGGAGGGAGCAGAGTTCAAATAGCTGGTCCTACGGGAGCATTTATGGTGATAGTATTTAGTGTCATATCTACAAAAGGATTTGATGGATTAATAATAGCTACTTTAATGGCAGGTTTCATCTTAGTTATTCTAGGATTTTTTAGACTTGGTAGCTTAGTAAAGTTTATCCCTTATCCAATAATCACAGGTTTCACAAGTGGGATTGCATTAGTTATTTTTTCATCACAAGTAAATGATTTTTTCGGAATGAATTTAACCAATGTCCCTGTTGAGTTTTTATCAAAATGGGAGATGTATTTCAATAATATCTCAAATATTGATTTTAGTAGTTTACTTATTGGGGTTGTATCTCTTTTAATACTTATAGTATTACCAAAATATAATAAAAAAGTGCCAGCAGCATTAGTGGCAATTATAGTTTCTGTTTTAATGATTTTTATATTCAATATTGAAGTTGCTACAGTATATTCTAAGTTTGGAGAATTATCATCTAGTTTACCTAAAATTCATTTTCCAAAAATTACGATTTTTAAAATTAAAGATCTAATTGGACCAGCAATAGCAATTGCATTTCTGGGAGCTGTTGAATCTTTATTATCAGCTGTTGTATCTGATGGGATGATTGGTTCAAAACATCGATCAGATATGGAATTAATTGCCCAGGGGACTGCAAATGTTTTTTCATCATTGTTTGGAGGATTACCTGTCACTGGAGCAATAGCAAGAACTGTTGCAAATATTAAAAATGGTGGGCGTACTCCTGTCGCTGGGATTGTTCACTCATTAACATTGCTACTAATATTAGTTTCTCTTATGCCTCTTGTTGGTTATATACCACTACCATCTCTAGCAGCTATACTGTTTATAGTCGCTTACAACATGAGTGAATGGAGAAAATTCAAAATGTTATTAAAATCACCTAAGAGTGATATTATTGTCTTACTAACTACATTCTTATTAACTGTATTCTTTGATCTTGTCTTAGCAATCGAAGTTGGATTATTATTAAGTGTTCTATTGTTTATGAAAAGAATGTCTGAAGTGAGTGATATTTCAGTTAAAAATTTAGATTTTGCTGAAGACGAAGATGATTTTTTATATACTTCTTTAACTAAAAAATATGATCTCTCTGAAGCAATAAAAATGTACCAAATAAATGGTCCTTTCTTTTTTGGAGCTGCATATAAGTTTGTTGAAGCAATCAGCCTGCTAGGTAAAGATACCAAAGTACTTATTATTGGTATGAAGCACATTCCTGCCTTAGATGCCACAGCAATCCATACTTTTAAAGAGACTGTTAAACTTTTAGAAGCTAAAGATGTTAAGTTATTAGTAACAGGATTATCAAGACAACCTTATAAAGCATTAGAAAAAGCTGATGTTATAAACATAATTGGTGAGGAAAATATATTTTCCAATATAAAAGAAGCTGTAAAAAAGGCTAAAAACGAACTTCATATAATTGAGATTAAGTCGTAAGGTAAAATAAAATAATAAAAATAATTTTTATTGTATTTTATATAATGTTCATAGTATAATAATATTATAAAAATTAATTTTACTATAGTATTGTAAACATTTTTTAGGGGGGGAAATATGCTTCAAATTAAAACAAACGACCCAAATCTCTCTACAAGTGAGACGAAGTCATACGAGTATAATAAATTTGGAAAAGAACTAAACAGTGGTGGTTTTAGATCAACAAAAATTGAAAAAGTTATGAGACTTTTGTTTTCTATAGGTATAATCCTTATTGTAATTGGTTATTACTCTACTAATAAAAACTATAAAGTCGCCTATAAGGAAGTATCTACTACTTCTTCAAATAACTTTGTTATTACTGATACATGTAACTACGACGATGAACTTGATTATTTTGATGACGCTATAATTATCGAATTCATATCATCTTCAAAGAATTATCAGACCAAGTATTTTTATCATCAAAACCTAATAGTTACACAGGAAATATTAGAATCTAATACTTCATTAATTTGTAACAAACAAGATAAAATTCCATCTTGGCAAGTAAACAATAATATTAATCCTTATTATATTGCCGGTTTATCATCTATTGGAATAAGTATAGTAACTTTCATATATATAACAATCTCCAGAAAAACGAATACAAATAAAGCACACTAATTCCAAAGTGTGCTTTATTTTAACTTATTAACATATTACCCTTCATTAAAAAATTATGCTAACTGTATTATAAGTCATGTTATAAACATTGTAGAGTTCATATATGACCCTTATGAAAAGATTTTCAAAAATAATTTTGAAAATTATAATAAAACTATCTTCTACGGCTATTTTAAGCTAATTATAGATAACTAGTAAAATATCTAAATAATGAAAACTTTTTTTGTCATTTACATAAGTCGTAATAAATGCAAAGCTTTTTATATTTTTTATAAATTGTTTTATAATAAGAATGTAAATCATCACATTTTTTTACAAACATATTGTTTATAATAATTATATATAGGAGGAATTACATGTTAATCAAAAAATTTGATCCCCTCAAGAAAAAAATCTTAGAGGTCTTAGATTATAAAGGAAATATAGTAGACGAAAAACTTGAACCAAAAATCAATGATGAAACCTTAATTAAAATGTATAAAACTATGCTTTTGGGTCGCGTTGCAGACACAAAGGCTTTGCAATATCAACGACAAGGGCGTATGTTAACATATGCACCTATAAAGGGTCAGGAAGCTGCTCAGGTTGGTGTGATAGCTGCTCTAGAGAAAGATGACTGGATGGTGCCAGCTTTTCGAGAGATGGCGGGAATGTTATATAAAGGTGCTGATTTAAAACAGTTATTCTTATATTGGTATGGTAATGAAGAAGGTAACAAATTTAGCAAAGATCTAAAAATATTACCTATTAGCGTTCCAATCGCATCACAAATAAATCATGCTGCTGGAGTTGCATATGCTTCTAAACTTCAGGAACTTAACGAAGTAACTGTTGCTTATGTTGGGGATGGTGGAACTAGTCATGGAGAATTTCACGAAGGTGTAAACTTCGCAGCTACAAATGCCTTACCCTTAATTGTCATAATTCAAAATAACCAATGGGCTATATCAACTCCTAGAAGCGTCCAAACAATTGCTGAAACTTTAGCTCAAAAAGCTGTTGCTTATGGTATACCAGGAATACAAGTTGATGGGAACGATCCTCTCGCAATGTATATCGCCACTAAAGAAGCAAAGGAACGCGCATTAAAAGGTGATGGTCCAACAATTATTGAAGCTCTTACATATCGTCTTGGGCCTCATACTACTAGTGATGACCCCACAATTTATAGAAGCGATGAAGAACTTAAATATTGGGAAGAAAGAGATCCCTTAATAAGATTTAAAAAATATATGATTGATAAAGGTCTTTGGAGTGAAGAGTTAGAGGAAAAACAAATTGAGGAAAACAATAACTATGTAAATAAAACTTTTAAAGAGGTTGAAGGAACAGGTTTAATAGATTTAGACGAGGTCTTTAAATATAATTATGAAATAATGCATAAAGATTTAGAAGACCAAATTAATGATTATAAAGAGTTTTTAGAAAGTGAGGGGAAATAATATGGCATTAATGACAATATTAGATGCAGTAAATAAAACCCTTGATGAACAAATGAGCCTTGATGAAAAAGTCGTTTCTTTTGGTGAAGATGCAGGCTTTGAAGGTGGAGTATTTAGAGCTACAAAAGGGCTTCAACAAAAATATGGTAAAGGTCGTAGTTTTGACACACCACTTGCTGAATCTGCAATTATTGGAGGCGCAGTAGGAATGGCTGTTAATGGTTTAAAACCAGTTGCAGAAATTCAGTTTAGCGGGTTTGTATTTCCCGCATTCAATCAAATAGTTACCCATGTTGCCAGATACCGTAATAGAACAAAAGGAACATATAATTTACCTATGGTTATAAGAATGCCATATGGTGGTGGAATAAGAGCATTGGAACATCATTCAGAATCAATTGAATCACTATTTGCTCATATACCTGGATTAAAAGTAGTTATCCCTTCTACTCCTTATGATACTAAGGGGTTATTAACAGCTGCAATTAAAGATCCTGATCCTGTAATTTTCTTTGAACCAAAAAGAATTTACAGAGCTTTTAAGCAAGAAGTTCCAGAGACAGAATATCAGGTTCCAATTGGCAAAGCCAAAGTTGTTAAAGAAGGTAAGGACATAACAGTAGTAGCTTGGGGTGCTTTAGTAAGAGAAACTGAAAAAGCTATCAAGTTACTCGAAAAAGAAAATATTAGTGTTGAACTAATTGATTTAAGAACAATTCAACCCTATGATAAAGAAACAATAACAGAGTCAGTTAAAAAAACAGGTAGATTTTTAGTTGTCCATGAAGCATATAAATCATATGGTCCTGGTGCAGAACTTATATCAATGGTAAACGAGAAAGCATTTTTACATCTAGAAGCACCACCAACTAGACTTACTGGTTTTGATGCTACAATCCCTCTCCCAAAAGGTGAACATCACTTTATTATCTCACCAAATAGAATAGCATCAGAAATAAAGAAAGTAGTGAACTTCTAATGTATGATTTTAAATTTGCAGATATCGGTGAAGGTATTCACGAAGGTCAAATCTTAAAATGGGAGTTTAAGATTGGTGATATTATCAACGAAGGTGAAACATTAGTTATTATTGAAACAGATAAAGTAAATGCCGAAATACCAAGCCCTGTGACTGGTACAATTACTAAATTAGGACCGAATGAGGGTGAGACAGTTAATGTGGGTGACACACTGGCTTTAATTAATGATGGAACTGGTAATGAAAATGAAACAAAAATCGAAGAGACAGTTGAACCAATCACTGAAGGTGAAGAGAAAAATGCTGCAGGTGTTGTTGGTACAATTGAAGTATCAAGCGAAGTAATTGCAAGTTCTGTTGAAAGCACAACTATAAAACCAACAAACGAAAAAAGAATTCTAGCAACACCTGTTGCTAGAAAGCTAGCTAAAGACTTAAAAATTGATATAAATACGGTCATTGGAACTGGAGAGAATAATCGTGTATTAAAAGAGGACATTTACAAAATAAATGAATCAACTAACCTAAATGAAAAAGTAATAAATACTAAGAACACAATACCAAACATGTCATTTAATAACGAACGAACTAGAAGAGAAAAAGTAAGTAAATTAAGAAAAACAATTGCAGAAAACATGAGTCTTTCTAAATCAATGATCCCCCATACAACAATTATGGATGAAATAATCGTGAGTGATCTTGTTGAGTTTAGAACCACACAAAAAGAACTGGCAAATGTAAAAGAAATAAAACTTACTTATATGCCTTTTATTATTAAAGCATTAACAAAAACATTAAAAGAATTTCCGATTTTCAATTCAAGTTATGATCAAAACAATCTTGAAATAGTGTATAAAAATTACATGAATATTGGAATAGCTGTTGATACACCTGACGGTTTAATTGTTCCAAATATAAAAGATGCAGATAGAATGAGTATCTTTGAAATAGCAAAAGATATAATGATTATAAAAGAAAAAGCATCAAGTAAAAAATTAACATTAAATGATTTAAATGATGGAACAATATCAATAACTAATTATGGGATTTATGATGCAACATTTGGGGCTCCTGTAATCAAGTATCCAGAAGTAGCAATAATTGGTATAGGTAGAATCATGAAAAAACCTGTTGTTATCAATGATGAAATTGTAATTAAAGATATACTACCATTAAGCATGAGCATTGACCATAGAGTAATAGATGGTGGAGATGCTGGTAGATTCTTAAAACTTTTTAAATCATATTTAACTAACCCAATGTTGTTGTTACTAAGTTGAGGTGATTAGATGTATGATGTAATTGTCTTAGGAGCAGGACCAGGTGGATATGTTGCTGCAATAAAAGCTGCACAAAGCAAACTTAAAGTTGCCATCATTGAAAAAGAAGCTGTTGGTGGAGTATGTTTAAACTGGGGATGTATTCCGACAAAGGCTATGTTAAAAACAGCAAAAGTGTATAAGCAATTTATGCATTCTGAGGATTATGGTCTGGAATTCATTAATAAATCAGATATCAAAATAGATTTAAAAAAAATCAAGATGAGAAAAGATAAAGTTGTCGCTAAGCTTACTGGTGGAGTTAAAATGTTACTAAAAAAAAATGGTGTAGAAATCTTTAATGGTTTTGGAACAGTAGTTGATAAGAATACAATTACAGTTAATGATCAAACAATAAAAACAAAAAACATTATTTTAGCTACAGGTTCTCACCCGTTCCTCCCTCCAATAAAAGGACTCAAGGAAAGTTTTGAAAACGGATATATTTTAACAGCTAAAGAGATATTAGCCCTTGATGTTTTACCTAAAGAACTTACAATAATAGGCGGTGGAGTTATTGGAATCGAGTTTGCAACTCTATATAGCACTCTAGGAACAAAAGTCACAGTTATAGAGCGTTCAAATAACATCTTGATGCAAATTGACCATGAAGTAAGAAATGCATACCTAAAACTCTTAGAAAACGAGAACTTATCAATTAAAACAAGTAGTGAAGTTACTGCAATAGAAAATAATAAAGTGACTTATATCTATGAAGGAGATTCACATACTATTAGTGCGGATAAGATACTTCTTAGCATTGGTACAAAACCTAACTTAAAAGGACTAGAAAATTTAAATCTATTAACTGATAAGAGCGGAGTAATTACTAATTTAAAACTAGAAACTAATGTGGAAAACGTATACGCAATTGGTGATATGAACGGTAAAATGATGTTAGCACATGTAGCAAGTGCTGAAGGAATTATTGCTGTTGAAAATATCTTAGGAGAAAATAAGGAAATTAATTATTTTAGAGTTCCTTCTGGAATCTATGGCTTCCCAGAAATTGCATATGTTGGTCTAACAGAAAAACAAGCAATTGAGCAAAACAAAAACTTTAAAATCAGCGTATTTCCGCTGTCAGCTAATGGAAAAGCACTTGCTGAGGGTGATAGTGATGGTTTTATTAAAATTATAGCAGATAAGGAATATGGCGAATTACTAGGAATGCACATCTTAGCATCAAACGCTACCGACATGATTGCTGAAGCTGTTACTACTATGGAACTTGAAGGAACGGTATATGAACTAGCAAGAGCTATTCATCCTCACCCAACCCTTTCTGAAATAGTTGTTGAGGCAGCACATGGTGTAATTGATAAGCCAATTCATATATAAAAAAACCGAGAAAATTTCTCGGTTTTATTTTTTATAATTCCACGATCCAGTTTGATACTTAGTTTTCATCAAAGCATTTATTTCTCGCAAATCATGTTCGCCAATATTTAAGATGTGTTTTTTGTAATCATCTATGAAGATATTAGATAGTATATATTCCATAAATTCCAAAGTTGTTGCCTCTAGATTAAGATGGCCTTTGATATTCGTTGTCTTAGCCATCACTGACTTAATTACATTTTGATCATTATACCTAGGTTTTAAACATAAATCTAATATCTCAAGTTCAGAATCAAACAATAGAGTACCATGATGAATTACTTTATTTTTATAGTAACTTTGAGCATTACCACTAATCTTTTTATGTTCTAAATAGATATGGCTTTTTTCAACAAAATATGTCTTTAATCCAAGATTATTAAGTATTTTTATTATCGGGTCTAAAAAATAGTGATAATTATTTAAATGTTCACTTACATTGTTTGTTATGTAAGTAAAATTGATATTACCAAGATCTTGAAAAACGGTTCCTCCACCGCTTATTCTTCTTACTATTGGTATATCATTTAGTCTTACATAGTCCATATCAACTTCTAAAAGGGGGTCTTGGTTTCTACCTATTATAACTGATTTATCATTACGCCATACATAAAATAAATCATCAGAACAGATATCATTTTTTAGTAAGTATTCCTCTAGAGCTAAATTAAAATAAGGATTTGTGGAATCATTAATAATAGTTTTCATTAAAGTCACCTCTTATCTTATTTATTTCTTTTTAGTACAACCTTTATAATGTCATTATTTCTTATTATATCAATAGAATCAATTAACATTCCTACTAATTGAAGTTCAGATGCAGTATCACTTTCACCCATTAACTCGTAACCATATTCTTCTACTTCTGCATCTCTTTCAACATAGATATCATTTTTTAAACATTCGTCCAGTAATCTTTCATTATCAAATACTGTAAACTCAATAATCGTTTCAACTTTATTAAAATGACAATCAATAGTTACATCAATAAAACCTTTTTCAACAAAATAGAATAACATTTCATCAATAATTTTTACATTTTTCTTTGTTTCGTGAAGTGCCATAATCTACCATCCCTTTCTAAAGATGTAATAATTACTTGCATTACAACTGCAACAAATGCAGCACTAAATCCATTACTATATAATAATAAACCACCAAGCAGCTCGTTCATATTTAACGACAGGGGAAGGTGTAACATTCCCGCAACTATTCCAACTATAATTCCATATTCACCAGTTAATGGCGCAAGTGTTGATGCAAAAATAAAAGCAAGAGCGATATTAACAACAGTAATATCAGCGTTTATTATTAAGGAAGCTAAATATACACCAAATAAACTAGGAAAAACGTTTCTAATGTGTTTACCAAAAGCACTAAACCCAATAACTGTAAACAAAGCTCCAACAACAGGACCACTAAAATCAATTCCTAAAAAGAAGACAATCAACGTTACAAGCAAACCTGTTAATCCAGTATTAAATAAAGTTATTCCTTCACTATGTTTCCTTGTAAAATCAGAAATTGCTCTACCACTTTTACTAAGGATTCTATCAAAATAATTATCTATATTAAACCCATTCATAATATATCCCGATATTATCAGAACTAAACATAAAACTGTAACGATTATGAACATTGTATAACTGTACTCACTACTCACATTTAATGTAATATTAGTTGAAAGCCCAAAAGCTTTAAAGATACTATAATAGATTAAAACCAGTATCCCTGAGGCAAAACCAACATTATATAAATCATACCCGTTATGAAATTTAATAACATGTGGCGAGAGCTCAACTAGAATAAAACCAGAAATAATTCCTGCTAACAATCCAAGAGGAATACTATAGAATAATTCGATGTTTAATCCAAACATAATGTAACTTACAACACTTGCAATTCCACTTGAAAACAAAAAGGTTAAAGTTACACTTCTTAAAGATATTTTTTTGTACCTTGTGTACAAAATTATACCTAACCAAACAGTTGCTACGTTTAATGGGTTCTTCCCAAAAAAAGCAAATCCCCCGATTGTTAGTATCCCAGCAAACAGTGGACCTGTTACTCGTAAATCAAGTTTCTTAATAATCAAATAACTAACTAGAATTAGCAAACCAGAATTAAGCAAGGTAGCCCCTATCCCAGCAATTAGCAAATAATCTGTCAATAAAATACTTTGACTTAATAAAATCACTTTATATCCATTAAAAATATTAACAGGAGAGTCAAGGATAAATGCTAGTAAAATTAATCCACTCCCAATATAAGGAATAAGCATATTCTTCCTGAGTTTTTTCTTCATATTTAACACCTCAAAACAAAATTATCGTTATATATTTTATTTTACAACAAGCTACTAAAAAAAGATCTATCAGTAAAATAATTTATATTTAATATTTTACTATGAAATAGTATATATCACAACATATTATATTTATGTTGACATTGATTCACAAGTAAGTTATCATACATATGAACAGTGTTCAAATGAGGTGAAATATGAGAAAACTTGAAAACCAAAAGCAAATAATTTTAGAAACTTCAAAAGAGTTAGTTTTAAATAGCAGTTATAAGGACTTAAGTATTAGAAAAATAGCAAAAGAATGTAACATAAGCATTGGAACAATTTATAATTATTATCATGATAAAAACGAGATATTTATTGATATTTTAAAAGATTTTTGGATTACTTTCTTTAATGATTTAAAAAGTATCAAACAAAGTGAAACTTTTATCAAGACACTAGACATCTTCAACAGTCACCTAGAAAGCATTAGTATTAAGTTTAGGTATGAGTTATTATCTAGATATCTAGAAACTGATTTGCTCAATAAGGGTAATGAATTACATAATGAACATCAAGCTTATTTTTCAAAATTGATAGATGATTTATTGAGTAAATTTTATATCATCGATGGTGATAAACGTAAAGAATTAGCTTATTTCATAACAAAAAATTTAGTGTTTATTATTAAAGACAATACATACAGTTACGATTGTTTTAAAGATCAGTTATTAATCGTTTTGAATACTTATAAAAAGGAGATTTATAATGGAAATATTTGAAGTAGTTTTTGATATAGCATACTTAGTAGGGGTAATATTTTTAAGCAGTGTAATTATTAGAAATGGAAACATTAAAAAAGATGTATCAATTATCTTATTTGGAGTGATGGGGTTATTATTAGGTTTTGGTGATTCATTTCATTTAGTCCCAAGAATATTGGCTCATTTAACAACCGGTATGGATGATTACGCACTTTATCTTGGTGTTGGTAAGTTAATCACAGGAGTTACAATGACTATCTTCTACTATTTAATTTATTTAGTTTTTACTAAACGTACAAACATTAAATCTGAAAAAGTTCATTATTCAATTATTTTACTTATCATAGTTAGATTTATTCTTTTAGCTCTGCCTGGGAATGAGTGGACACTAAACTCAAACAACTTGTTTTATGGAATTATCAGAAATGTTCCATTTGCACTACTAGGTGGTATTATAGTTTATGAATTTATCAAAAGTAAAAAAAGTCCCTTTGATAAAATGGGAATTTGGATAATAGTGTCATTTGTATGTTACATAATAGTTGTAGTTGGAAGTGGTTTTATACCAGCATTAGGGGCTTTCATGATGCCAAAAACAATTGCATATTTTATAATAATATATTTAGGTTATAAAGAATTAAAATAGCAGTTCATTTAGAACTGCTATTTTTTTTTATTATCTATTAACAATTGTTTAACTAAAGAATATATCATGACAAGAAACATTATAGAAAAGGGTAACCCCATTATTATAACAAGAGCCTGTAGGGTATTTAAAGCCTTAACACCACCAAGAACAAGTACACTAGCTGCAATTAAACCTTCCATCACTGCCCAGAAAACCCTTTGAGTTTTCGGTGTATTGGTTTTACCTCCACTTGTCAGAAAATCCACGATTAACGAACCGGAATCTGAACTAGTGACAAAAAATAAAGTAATCACAACAACAGCAAATAATGCAAATATAACTTGTAATGTATTTGATGAGAATAAGTGGTTTATCATAACAAACAAAGTTGTTGATAAATCATTTAGAACTGCAGCTTCCATTACTCCATTATACGTCTCATTTATATCTAGACCTGTTGCTCCTAGTATTGTCATTGTGAAGAAACATACCAGAGAGGGAACAAAAACAGTCCCTATAATTATTTGTCTTATTGTTCTACCTTTAGATATTCTAGCAATGAACATCCCTACAAAAGGACTCCATGAAAACCACCACGCCCAATAAAAAATAGTCCAAGCGCTTTGCCAGTTGATATCATTATCAGAAGTTGCTGTAAATAAGCCTATCTTAAAGAAATCTGCAAAATATAAAGATGTGCTATTAAAAAATACTGATAATATGTGGACTGTTGGTCCTATGATTAGTATTAAACCTAAAAATACAAAGGATAGTTTAACGTTAAGTTCACTTAGCATTTTTATCCCTTTGGATATCCCAGATACTACACTAAGGGTTGCAATAAATGTTATAATGGCAATCAAGACTAACTGAACAGTATTATTAAATGGTATATCAAATACAAAATTGAGGCCAGCATTAATTTGTCTTGCACCAAGTCCTAAAGATGTTGATAAACCAAACAACACGCTCAAAACAGCAATTGTATCAATTATATTTCCCCAAAATCCATATATTTTCTCTTTTAAAACGGGATAAAAAACACTTCTTATTGAAAGTGGTAACCCTTTATTATATGCAAAGTAACCTAAAACAATAGCTACTACTGAATAAACAACCCAAGCGTGAATTCCCCAGTGTAAATACATAATTTTAAAGGGATCATATATAGAGTTTGATGAAAGAGATGAAGGAATATTTAGATGGTATATAGGTTCAGCTATTCCAAAGAAAAAAATCCCAATCCCTATTCCTGCACTAAACAACATCGAGTACCATGCAAAATTACTAAATTCTCTTCTTGTGTTTGCTCCACCAATTCTAATGCTTCCAAACTTTGACAATACCAAGACTAATATAAACAATAGTGAAAAGTTTATTACAAAAACAAACAACCAATTAAATTTTTCAGTAACAAAAAGTTTAATATCACTAAAAAAAAGAGCACTTGATGTTGGAAATATTATTGTAAATAAAATAAAGGAAAGAACTAAAACCGCACTTAATAATGAAACAAATAAGTTCAAATCAAGCCCAAATCTCCTATAATTTTTACTAAAAAGTTCCTCGTTTTCTACTTTAGGGGTAATCATAAAATCACAACCTTTCTCGATGATTATATGTTCCACATTATGGAACAACAATAGTAAAATATGTAATGAAAACCCTTTTACTATATTATAAACTATATCCAGTCTTATTCAAATTTTCAGATAATTTTTTCTTATTATGGAATGTTTGCAAAATCAATAATTATGATTTATAATTAATACATATTTTACTTAAGAAAATTGGAGTGATTTTTATGTTTAATGGACAAACAAGATTACCTGCTTTATCGGATTTTAAAGCTATAAAAAAATTTGTAAAAAGTGATCTTGAATATGGTATCTTAGTTAATTTTCAATTAGCTGAATTAAAAAGTGTTATTGATACTTTAAAGGCGGCAAACAAAAAGGTTTTAATACATGTTGATATGATAAGAGGATTAGCTAATGATGAGTTTGGGGCAATACACTTAATTCAAAATTATAAGGTGGATGGCTTAATATCAATTAAACCTAAAGTAATTGAGACAGCTAAAAAAAGGAAAGTTATAGCTATTCAAAGAGTTTTTTTAAAGGACTCGCTCTCATTTCATCGATCTCTTGACATCGTTAAAAAGGCTGACCCTGATTGTTTAGAAGTATTGCCCGCGATGAGTGGCAATATTATAAAAGAAATCAAAGACTATGTACATATTGATGTGTTTTGTGGTGGTTTAATTTCATCTGAGATGCAAATCAAAGACTGTCTAGAATCAGGAGCAAGTGGTATAACAATTAGTAATAGTGATTTTTGGTAAAATTAAAGAACATTTCTAAAAGAAATGTTCTTATTTTTTTACATTGATCTTGTTGTAATTATGTTCACTCCAAGCCCACACACATTCTCAATCACTACTTCATTCATCTTGACTGGCGAGTATAGTTCTATTCTTTCAAGTTCTTTCATAACTAGAAATATTTTATCCTTTGGTACTTCACCACTAGATTTAACTGGAATACGATTGTTTATACCATTTTTTATTTTAACTGTTGAAGTAATTAGTCTTGTTGGATTTGTTAGTTCTTTTTTCCCATATATTTCTCCACGTTTACATTGATTTCCTGTGACAAAGTAATTATCATCAATATCAACTTCTAAGTGACAGCCCATTGGACAAGCGATACATATTAATTCTTGTTTCATTATAAAGCCTCCACTTCAATTGTTATTTCTTTATTTGCGCCTTCGATTTGACTTTTAGTAAGTATTACTTTTTCCATTTCTGCAGGAGCTAAGTGTTTTTTCTTTATTCTTTTTAACTCTTTACCATCTTGTTTTATAACAAATTCAACGTTTTTATAAACATCAGTAACTCTCATAAATAGTTCGATAGTTTTATCAACATTTTCACTAGATACCATTTGGGGAACAATGTAACTAATACCATTTTTAGCAACTAAATTAATTCTTTCCACGTTATCTTTATATTCACCTTTTACATATTTAGCAGCTTTTTCACCAGCTTTTCTACTTTCTGTTGTTACAAAATCAACAAGATCGTGAACATGAAGAGCATTTCCACAGGCAAAAACACCTTCAATATTTGTTTGATATGATTCATTAACTATTGGTCCTTTTGTTCTTGGATGCAACTCTATTCCAGCTGCTTCACTTATACCATTTTCAGGTATTAATCCAACAGATAATAATAAAGCATCAACCTCAAACTCCATTTCTGTATTTGGTACAGGGACAAAATTATCGACTTTTTGAACTTTTATACCTTCAATTTTATCTTTACCTATAATTTCTGTCACTGTATGACTTAAATATAATGGAATATTATAATCTTCTAAACACTGGACAATATTGCGTTGTAAACCTCCAGAAAAAGGTAATATCTCAGCAACACCAATAACCTCTGCACCTTCTAACGTCATTCTTCTTGCCATAATTAACCCAATATCTCCACTACCTAGAATAAATACTTTTTTACCAACTAAGTACCCATCAATATTCAGGTATTTCTGAGCAGTACCGGCTGTTAATACTCCGCTTGGTCTGTTTCCTGGAATACTTATTGCACCTGCATTTCGTTCGTAACAACCAGTAGTAATTATAATTGCCTTAGCTTGAATTTGGATGAAACCTTCATCACTATTTGCATACTCAACTGTTTTATCCTTATTTATTTTTGTAACCATAGAGTTCAGTTTGAACTCTATGCCTTCTTCTTTCAGCATATTAACAAATCTTTCTGCATATTCTGGTCCAGTTAACTCTTCTTTAAAAACCTTTAATCCAAAGCCATTATGAATACATTGTAATAGTATTCCCCCTAGCTCTTGATCACGTTCAATGACTAATATATTTTTTACACCATTTTTATTTACCTCTAAAGCTGCCGCTAGTCCAGCGCTTCCGCCTCCAATAATTACTACATCATAATTTTTCATAATTATTCTCCTTTTGTTTTAGCTTTTAAAATAGCTGAATCTTTTTTTGAATACAAAACTTCCATTGGGTCGATTTTCAACTCTCTTGCTAAAATCTTAAGAACTTCTGGTTGACAAAAACCACCTTGACATCTCCCTGCTCCAGCTCGGACACGATTTTTAACACCAGTTACTGTTGTTGCTCCACAATTCCTATGAATAGCTTCAATAATTTCTCCTTCTGTGATGCTCTCACATCTACAAATGATATTCGCGAATCGTGAATCTCTTTTATACAATTCATTCTTCTCCTCATCTGATAATTCATTCATTCTAATAACTTTTTTACGATAAGGATTAAAATTTTTATTTTCAACTAAATCAATGTTATTTGCAACAATACCTTCTACTACATAGCGAGCTATTGCTGGTGCAGCAGTTAATCCAGGTGATTCAATTCCTGCAACATTTATAAAACCTTTTATGTTTGATTCCTCTATTATGAAATCTTTTGTTGAAGGAGTAGGTCTACTTCCAGCAAAAGATCTTATAATTTTATTATAAGGAATATTTGTAACTGTTTTTTCAATATTTACTTTTATATAATCAAGGCCTTTTTTTGTAGTACTTTCTGTGTCATTTTCAACAAACTCACTAGTTGGTCCTAAAAGAGTATTACCATGATATTGAGGTGTAACTAATACACCTTTACCTTTTTCAGAAGGAGTTGGGTAAATTACACTATTAACTAAAGTCACGTCTTTATCAAGAACGTAGTACTCACCTTTTCTTGGCGAAATAGTAAAATTAGTTTTAGCAATCATTTTAGATATATTTTCAGCGTTTATTCCTGAAGCATTTATAACCACTTTTGCTTCATATTTATTCCTCTTAGTGAACACTTCAAAATGTTCCTTATTTTTTACAATGGATATAACTTCTTCATTAGTGGCAAGTTCTACACCATTATTCATTGCATTTTCAATATTAGCAATCGCAGCTTCTAATGGATATGTAACAGATGTAGAAGGTAGTGATAAAGCTTTAGTTACATGATCACTAATATTAGGTTCTTTTTCTTTCACTTCATCTTTTGTTAATAATTTAACTTCTGATTTCTTTAAACCATTCTCAAAAGCTCTAGCATAAAGCATATCAAGTGTTTTTTCTTCTTCTAAAGTAGTAGCTACTACTAAACCACCACATTCCATTAGTGGTATATCTAGTTCTTCACTCATTTGCTTATACATACGATTACCAAGAATATTGAACTTAGCTTTTAGTGTACCAGGGATAGGGTCATGTCCTGAGTGGACAATTGCACTATTAGCAAGTGTTGCTTTTTGTGCGACATCATTTTCTTTTTCAATTATTATTGTTTTCGCTTGATACTTTGACATTTCTCTTGAAATGCATGCTCCTGTAATCCCAGAGCCTATTATTAATACATCATACATAAATATTCCTCCAAAATAAAAAAACAGAGACACTAAAAAATCGGTTGATTTTTTAAATTCGTCTCTGTTTTCTCTAGAATTTTCTATTAACTTGTATCTATATTTTATACTAATAAGTTATCCTTGTCAATCATATGAAAATGATTTCCAAAATACGAAATTAGATTTTGAATTGTCTTGCACAGTTTACTGCAACTGTCCATCCGTGATATAGTTTATCAATGTTATCTTTTGTTAATTTCGGATAATATACAGTCTTTAATTTCCAATTTTCTTTTAGAGTTTCTATATCTTTGTAATAACCAACAGCTAGTCCAGCTAAATAAGCAGCACCGAGTGCGGTAGTCTCACTAATTGTCGGAGCTTCTATATTGCTGTTCAGGATGTCTGATTGGAACTGCATTAAAAAATCATTTTTAGTTGCACCACCATCAACTCTCAATGTTTTCATTTTTATTTTAGAGTCTTGTTCCATAACTTGTAATACATCTTTTGACTGATAAGCAATTGATTCTAAGGTTGCTCTTATAAAGTGTTCTTTTTCAGTACCTCTTGTAATTCCAAAAACAGCACCTCTTGCTTCAGTATCCCAGTATGGTGTTCCAAGGCCCACAAAAGCAGGTACAACATATACACCTTCTGTTGAATTTACTTTTCTAGCATAAGCTTCTGTTACACTTGCATCTCTAATCAACCTTAAACCATCTCTTAGCCACTGGATACTTGACCCTCCAACAAAGACACTTCCCTCAAGAGCATAAGTAACTTTACCATCAAGTCCCCATGCAATTGTAGTGATTAAACCATGTTTACTATAAACTGGTTTATCTCCTGTGTTCATCAACATAAAACAACCAGTACCATAAGTGTTTTTTACATCACCTTTTTCATAACAAATTTGTCCAAATAGAGCTGCTTGTTGATCTCCAGCAATTCCAGCTATAGGAATTTCATGATTATAAAAAATATGACTTGCAGTTGTTCCATATACTTCACTTGAGTTTCTTACTTCTGGGAGCATACATCTTGGAATATCCAAAATAGATAATAGTTCATCATCCCACTCCAATGTATTTATATTGTAAATCATTGTTCTTGATGCATTAGAATAATCTGTAACATGTACAAGACCATGAGTTAACTTCCATACTAGCCATGAGTCTATTGTTCCACATAACAGTTCCCCATTATTTGCTTTTACTCTAGCACCTTTTACATTATCTAATATCCATTTTATTTTGGTCCCACTAAAATAAGAGTCAATTAATAATCCGGTTTTTTTCTTAAATACTTCACTATGTCCGTCTGTTTTAAGTTGATTACAAATTTCAGTTGTTTGTCTTGATTGCCATACAATTGCATTATGTACAGGGCTTCCAGTATTTTTATCCCAAACCACAGTCGTTTCTCTTTGATTTGTAATTCCTATTGATCTTATTTGTGACATTGATATACCACTATGATCAATTACTTCACTAACACAAGATAAAACACTGTACCAAATTTCATTTGGATCATGCTCAACCCACCCTGGTTGAGGATATCTTTGTTCAATTTCTTTTTGACTAAAGGCCTTGAGTTCACCTCTTTTATTAAAAATGCAAACTCTGGAACTCGTTGTTCCTTGATCAATAGCCATCACGTAAGTTTTCATATAATCACATCTCTTTAATTAATATTTAGCTTAATAATTTATTTAATCCTTTTCCTATTTGCTCTGTTTTTCCCATTTTTATTAATACTCTTTCAATCGCACTGATTGTTGAGAAAATAGTGTGTTCATCAATATTCCCCATATGACCAAGTCTAAATAGTTTTCCAGCATAATCTCCTAGTCCACCAGCTACTACAACTCCTTGATTAGCTAACTCCTGTCTAAATAATGTATCGTCAAATCCGTCAGGATATAATACATTTGTTAGAGTTGATGCTTGGCTTTCTTCATCTGCAAGAACACCGAATCCTAGTTCAATTAACGCTTCTCTAATTCTTTTTGAATCTTTTATATGTCTATTGAACCTATTATCAAGACCTTCTTTTTTAATAATTGATAATGATTCCTTTAAAGCCCAAATTAAGTTTACTGGTGGAGTTCCAAAATACTTCATTGGATTATGCATTATTGGTAACCATTTATAAAAATCCAAGTATGTATCTCTTATTTCTCCGAGTTCTTCTCTCCTTTTCATAGCTTTTTGTGATGTCCAAAGCAATGCAAGCCCTGGTGCCACTCCAAATGCTTTTTGTGAAGCTGAGAGAAGTATATCAATATTCATCTCTTTTAAATTTTCTTTTTCTGCAGCTGTTGAGCAAACACCATCAACGATTAATAAAGTGTTCTCTAAATCATATACTGCTTTACCAATTTCTATTATATTCGCCCTAACACCTGTAGATGTATCAACGTGTGTTACAGTAACCGCTTGATAAGTCTTACCTCGAAGTTTTTGTTTGATATCACTCACACATACTGTTTGACCCCATTTAGAGTTCATAACATCAACATTTATTCTTCTTTTTTTTAGCATATCAATAAATCTATCCCCGAAATATCCATGAGAGATAACTAAACAATTGTCTCCCTCTTTTAATGTATTAGCAATAGCCATTTCCATTGCTAATGTACCACTTCCCGATATTACAAATGCTTCTTCACTTGACCATAAGTTTTTCATGTCTTTAATTACACTTAAAAAGTCTTCTACAAAACTTGGATCTTTGAATGATACAGTTTCTCTACCCATTTCATCTTGTATACTTCTTACAACCGGTGTAGGTCCTGGTATCATACATAACTTTTGATTTTTCATTTTATCTCCCTTTTAAATAAAAATCCTCCATTAAAATCATTAATGGAGGATTTACAGTATTTTGTATTAAGCTTTATTATTTGCTTTTTTTGCTTCTCTATAAATCATATAAGTCATTACAACTGCAAATGCTAAGATTCCATATTGTAATAAGAATAGTTTATTGAATCCTTCTGCATAAACGCCATTATCTCCATCATTAATAATGTTCGCTACCCATGTATGAATAAATGTATCTGATAAGTATGCAATTAAACTAATGAATCCTGTTGCCGTACCTACTACTAATACAGGGATTTTAACATCTCCCATAGCTGCGTAGTATATACTTCTACAACCTAATGATACAAACGCGATTAATAAGATAAACGCAATAGCAACAATCGCTGGTACATCCATTTTAGTTAACATGATTAATCCTGCCATTAACACTACAGCACCAGCTGCAAGAATTTGCATAGTTTTTGCTGTTGGTTTGAATTTTGATTGTAACCAAACTGCGAAAGGTCCAGCTAAGATGATAACACCACTTGTTCTCCAAACAGCTACAAAGTTAGTTTGTGCATCAGTTGTGTTAAAATAGAATGGTAATAATTTATTGTAAGCTGCAAGCGTACCTTGGAACATGTACCAAGCCATAATTGCAAATCCAATATACCATACTGCTGGCATTTTCATAACTTGTAATAAATTAGCAAACTTGAATTTATCTTCATCTTTTGTAACGATTTTATCTCCATCATGATCACTTGGGAAGATGAAGTAAACTAATACTGCTGTTAATAAATAGATAACAGTATAGAACCATAAAACTCTTGGTAAGTTTTGAGCATCATTACCTACTAAGAATACACAGATATTTCCGAAAATAACTGTAAATACTCCAGTCATAGCATATACATAACCATAACTTTTTGCATAGTTTTCTTCTCCACCTGCACGTGCAATTGATTTTAACCACGCACTCCAGAAAGTAAGAATAGTAGTAATCGCCATACCAATTGTAATCCATTTAACAACTTGTACAGAATCAGTCATAGCATATAGTGCAGATAGAACTGCTGTTGCGGCTAAACTAAATACTAATAATTTTTTTGCACCAAAGATATCTGCTACAATTCCTGCTGGAATATATAAGAAGAATGCAACAAGACCATAAATAGCAACGAAACTTGCAATTGTTTCTTGATCAGTAACAAAATACACTTCCATTTGATTACCAAAGTAGTAATATAAATATGGTACATAATAAATTGATACGAATGATACAGCTAATAATACTAGAGCTGTATAGTACTTTTTCTTGTCTAACATAATTACCTCCAAAAAATTTATTTGTTTTTGACAACTTGAATATATCACGGATAAAAACCCTTACACAAGTGTTTGAAAAACTTTTCCATAATACGAAATTGTTATCTACTATATTTTTTCATAACGTAGTTGCTCATTTATTATAGATTCTATATATCTAAGCCGTTGATAGCCTGTCTACACTTTGTTTTAGTTCTTGGTCAGTATTCTAGAAAATGTAAAATTTACATTTTCGTTGTTTGATTTCACAATATGGAAACTTAAATTCTAAACTTGTTTTTTAGTGTATATCATTATATTTTAAGAATGTAATGTGTGATGAAAGCACTTTTATAATTATTTACCATAGGAGGCAATATGAAATTTTATAATGAACCTGCAAAACAGATTCCTGTACATGCAGAGGTTGATGTTTTAGTTGTAGGGAGTGGTCCATCAGGACTTGGAGCTGCAGTAACAGCAGCAAGAGCTGGTGTAAGTGTATTATTATTAGAAAGATACGGTTGTTTTGGTGGTGTTATATCTCAAGTAGGTGTAGAAGGATTTGCTTGGTATAGACATTCAGGAACGATTGAAGCTGGTGGTTTAGTTTTTGAACTAGAAGACACAGCAATGAAATTTGGGGGAAGCTCTCCCGAACCTCAATCAGACTCACAAGCTTTAGATGCAGAAATGTTTAAATATGTTTGCGATAAGATTGTTGAGGATGCTGGTATTAGACCTTTATTACATACTCAAGCTGTCGATGCAATAGTTGAGGACGGAGTTATCAAAGGGATAATTACTGAAAGTAAATCTGGAAGAATGGCAATAAAAGCTAAAAGAGTTATTGATTGCAGTGGTGATGCAGATGTTGCTGCTTTAGCAGGTGCACCATTTACAAAGAGAGAAAACCTATCATGGGTTACACCTTTATTCCATGCTAGAGGTGTTGATAGTGAAAGATTCAAAAAGTATATATATGAGGAAATGAAACCTACTTATAGTGATTGGGAAGGTGAATGGGGAATGAGCACAAATGGGAAAGAAGACGATATGTTCAGTCCTTTCTTAGTTAAGCCATTTAACCAAGCATTAGAGGCCGGAATTATTCCAAAAGAGGATAATGTATCATATGGCGGTAGTTATTCATCAATCACAGATAATGGTGATGTTACACAATTAAATGTTGTCTTTATGGGTGATGTGGATTGTACTAATGTAGAAGATTTAACAAAATCAGAAATTAAAGGTCGTCAATCTGTTCTAAATGCAATGACTGCTTTAAGAGCTTATGCTCCAGGATTTGAAAATGCAAAACTAAGAAACTTTGGTATGACAATGGGAACAAGAGAATCAAGACAAATAGAAGGTCATTATTATATGACTGGAAAAGATACTATGGAAGAAGGAAGATTCGAAGACACAATTGGTATTTTCCCTGAATTTGTAGATGGAAATGGTGTACTCTGGGTACCAACAACTGGTAGATACTTCCAAATTCCTTATCGTTCTATTTTACCTAAGAAAGTTGAAAACTTACTAGTAGCCGGTCGAGCTATTAGTGGTGATTTAATGGCTCATGCTTCATTTAGAAATATGAGTTGCTGTGTTGTAACTGGACAAGGTGCCGGTGCTGCAGCAGCAATTAGTATTCTTGAAGATGTCCCAACCTCAAAAGTTGACATCAAAAAAGTTCAAAAAGAATTAGAAAGACAAAATGTAAGAGTATTTTAACAAAAAAAACATCCTTATGGATGTTTTTTTATTTGTCATAACCAAGTTTTGCTGAAAGTTTCTTAGATTCAATCAACACTTCTTTTATAAGTTTTTCCTTAGTAGTTTTACTAAAACGATTTGTTGGTATACTTACACTCATGCTAGCAACAACTCTTCCTGAGTAATCTCTAACAGGTGCAGCAACGCAAAATGCTCCAAGTTCACATTCCTCGTTATCATAAGCGTATCCGCGTTCTCTTATTTTTTCAAGCTCAGATTTCATCTCATCTAATTGAGTTATTGTATATTTTGTAATTCTCGGAAGACCTGTTTCATCTAATATTTCAACTACTTCTCTCCAAGTAAGATCTGCCATCATAATTTTGCCTACACCAGTAGCATGTAAAGGTGCTCTTTTCCCTATTAAGGAGAAAACTCTTACCATAGCTTTACTCTCAACTTTTTGAATATATAAAGATTCGTTACTATCATTAATTGCTAAATTTGCAGTTTCTCCAGTTTTATCCCTTAAATTTGTTAAATAATTATAAGCTATATTACCTAAATCAAGTCCATCTAGACTTGAGGCAGCCAAAGATAGAATTTTTACACCTATTAAATAATCGCTTGATTGCGAATCTTGATCTACATATCCTAAATCAGTAAGAGTATTCAGTAATCTATGAACTGTTGATGGCGGATAACCTAGGTTATTACTAATATCCTTTAATTTCATTCTTCCACCATTTTGAGATAACTCCTCTAAAATCTGAAATATTTTTTTTGCTGATTTTACTAAACCTTCTGAAGCCATAATATTCCTCCTATTTTTCATATTTCATAATATGGAATAAACCAATATAAGAAATAACTATTATTTTACTAGTTTATAATAGTATTAAACCATAAACTTATTCATATTTCAATATTGAATTTTATATTGTGGAATTCTAAAGAATAACCTTGAAATCACTTTCTAGATATAATAATATTCAAGTGTTGATAAATTTTATAATGATTATATCGGAGGAATATTATGAAAATAGTAATGTTAGAACCACTTGCGGTTCCAAAAAGTATTATCAATCAATTTAGTGAAAAGTTTATAAATGAAGGCCACGAATTTATTTCTTGCCTTGAGACAATTTCACACGAGGAAAAACTATCTAGAGCTAAAAACGCTGATATTTTTATCATAGCAAATGGCTTATTGGATGAGGAAATAGTAAAAGCGGCTAATAACCTAAAACTTATATCAGTTGGATTCACTGGTGTTGATCATGTACCAGCTGATTTGTGCGTTGAAAAGAATGTGATGGTTTGTAATTCACAAGGTTATGCGACAATTCCCACAGCTGAACTAGCTGTCACTTTGATGTTAATGGCTACTAGAAATGTTGTAAAAAGTGAAAAAGCATGTCGTAAAGGTTTAACAAAAGCAGGTTTAGTTGGTAGTGAGTTATCACATAAAACTGTAGGTATTGTTGGAACCGGAATGATTGGACGCCAAACTGCAACACTACTAAAAGGCTTTAATGTAAAATTATTAGGGTATGATCCATTTGAAAACGATCAAGCTAGGGAATTAGGAATTGAGTATACAACACTAGAAAACTTGTTTAGCTCAAGTGATTTTATCAGTTTGCATTTACCTCTTCTTGACTCAACTAAAGGATTAGTTGATGACAAGCTCATTAACAGAATGAAAGATACAGCGATACTGGTTAATTGTGCAAGAGGTCCAATTGTGAATACAAAGGCATTAGTTAATGCTTTGAACGAAGGAAAAATTCGTGGTGCAGGTGTTGATGTATATGAAATCGAACCTCCATTACCTACAAATCATGAAATGTTCACAGGAGATAATTTAGTAACTACTCCTCATATAGCTTTTGCTAGCAAGGAATCAATGGAAAGACGTGCAAAAATTGTATTTGATAATGTTTATGCATATCTAGATGGAAACCCAATCAACGTTAAATCTCAACTTAAATAAATAGTATTTGGAATTAAAAAAACATCCCACGTCAGTGGGATGTTTTTTTATACTTCTCAAAACAGAATAATTGCACTTAAGCCAACAAGTAAAGCATATAGTAAAGCTGGGAAAACTGTTTTTTTAATAATCAATCCTTCTTTGCCCTCAGTTCCTACAACAGCACAAACGCTAACTACATTATGAACACAAATCATATTTCCTGCAGCTCCTCCAAGTAGTCCTAAAGACACGATCAGTTCTGGGTTTAACCCGTAATTGATAGCGATTTGGTTTTGGATAGAACTAAATGTTAAAGCACTCACAGTCGCACTTCCTGTTATGAACGAGCCTAGTTCTCCAACATATGAAGCTAATAATATCCAGATACTATTAAGATTATCTCCCAGGAATGTAGCTAAGTATAAGGGCATACTTTCAAGGTTGCTGGAGTTTGTTCCAGAGTTTGAAAATATTTGCACCATAGCTAAAGTTGGCAATAATGTCAAGGTAGCTCCTTTTACATTTCCTAAACTCATAATTGTTGCGCTTTTTATATTGTCTTTATTTGCTCTTTGAATATAAACACTTAAAACGGCAACTAATATAAGAATAAAACCAGGTGAGTATAATAACTTGAGGCTAGAGGATATTTCCTCCACTCCTAAAATATTAGTAAAGGATAAATCAATAAAATTTAAGAAGAAATCTTTAACAGGTTTTATTACTCTTGAAATCACAAGTATAAATATGACAATAATATATGGTGACCAGGCTCTGAGTAAGCTCATACTTTTCTCATCCTTATTACTTATCTCAAAATCACTATCATCATAGTTAATCCAAATTCTAGTTGGTATTAGAAATTTGGACTTAATTGTAATTGTACTAACCCCAAGCATTACGATAGAGGTTGCAATTGTAATAAACTCAAAGCCTAAAGTTCTTGCTACAACAAAAGCAATAAGTGTGTAAGATAATCCAATAAAAATTGTCCATGGGATAATCTCTATATAATCCTTTTTAGATTTATTTTTCCCAAAAAAGAAAATTAATGTAAAAACTACAATCGTAGGCATAAATACTCCTGCTAAAAAATCTATACTAGTAATATATCTTGCAACTTGATTGAAAAACTCGGTACTTGTATTTACATTACTTAATCCAACTTGGACCGGAGTTCCTACAGCAGCAAAAGGTACAGGTACACTATTAGATATCAAAGCTAGTGTAGCAGCAGAAATAGGACTAAAATTTAAGGCAACAAGTAAAGGTGCAACTACTACTGCAGGAGTACCAAATCCCGCAACCCCTTCAATCAAAGCTCCAAATAAGTACGCTATTACAACAGCCTGTAATCTCATATCTTTTGTAAGAGCATTAAATCCCTGATTAATTCTTTTTATTGCTCCATTAAGTTTCAAAATGTTCATCATTATTATTGCACCAAACAAAATTATCAAAATCCCAAAAGCCTTATGAAACCCTTGTAAAATCGAAGCAAAAACAACTATAGTATCAACTTTCCATATAAAATAACTACATGCTAATACGATAACAAAACTATATAACATTCCTTTTTTTGCCGGCATTTTTAAAACAACTAAAAAAAGAAACGGCAGTATAATCGGTAAAAACGCAACTAATAAACTCATAATATCAACCTCCATTTGTGATTATATCACTACAATATTTTCGAGTCTACAAAATGGTATTGAATTTTAGATAGTGGAACAAAAATAAAAAAACACTTTTTTTAAAAGTGTTTTATATTATATTCATTCATAAATCGGTCGTACTTTATATCAAAATCTTTTTCTATTAAAGTATTGAATTTATTAAACATTTTTTGATCGTTTCTAGTGTTGACTGCTGAGTAAGTTAAGAATATATATTTATCTCTTAAACTGTAGTTTTCTAATCTGAAGTATGCAATAGCTAGATAATAGTAAAAATATTCTAAGCAATAAAGATTTTTTGAATCCATAGCGTTGCTTATCCCTTTATGACAAACTTCAATAACTTCGTCAAACATATTATTCATCCCATAGTATTTACCTAGTTTAGTTATTAATCTTGGGTATGTATAATCAATATTTCCAGCAATCACTTTTGAATCGTTATCAAGTAAAGATTTAATTTTTTCAACAATATCTGCTTGTTCTTCTTTTGAAACAAAATCAATTAGATTTGATAAAACAAACATATCAACAGAATCAATAATACTAAAATTTAATATCTTAGGATAATCTATCAAACTTGCATATAAACTTGCTGTTTGTACACCTGAATTTTTTCTTGTAAAGTAATCATATGTTATCACAGTATATTTATAGTATATTTCATTTCTTTCACTTAGAAATGCATCTTTATTAATCACTTTTAGTAAATCCTCAACCTTTTCAAAATCATAGTTAGCAACATGATAAAACAATGAGTTAATAGTCTTAGTCTCTTTTTTGATTTCTTGTTCAAAATCATACAAAAGATTAAGCGGTTCAATATCTACTCTTCTAGCTAAACTAATAACTATATTGAAAGGTATTTCACTCTCACCATAAAGATAT
Source organism: Candidatus Izimoplasma sp. ZiA1 (assembly GCA_002285055.1). Classification (GTDB taxonomy): domain Bacteria; phylum Bacillota_I; class Bacilli_A; order Izemoplasmatales; family Izemoplasmataceae; genus Izemoplasma_C. Next base: position 12,451 of record NQYJ01000010.1, on the reverse strand, counting down.
CTTTTATATTGCCTTAAAGAAACAACTTCAAACAAAAAATCCTCTCTTGTAATTTTTTTCGCTTTTCTAATTTCATCGATGTATATCGCAAGATTTCTTAAATTCATAAGTTACTCCTTGAAAGTGACATATCTGCACTGTAGACAAAACCTATTTAATCATATTATTGCTCTATAAAAGGAGGAATAATATGAAAAAATTAATTGCATTAGTTCTAATCGTGATAGGAGTCCTGGGTTGTTTATCGGGCCTGATAAACAACCAAAACTCATCCACTTATCTTGATTATAACGACTCAGGTTTACCAGAAGAAGTTAAATCATAAATATTATAACACAAGTTATTACTTTCTTGAATATTGAAAGGAGAAATGATGACTAACAAGGAATTTTTAATTGAAATACAAGGTATTGTTAAAACAATATCGAGTTACACAAATGATCCATTCATTATTAGTTATTCAGAACAATTAGCTACTTTTGTCATTGAAGAGGATGAACATACTGTCTTACTTCTTGTAAAAAAATTAATTGCCTGGTACGATAAAAACATTAATAATATTACTAATGATCGTTTTGTGAACAACAAACAGTATCATGAGTACTCATACCAAACACTTAAAAACTACCAAAATCTTCATGATACAAAATAAAAAAAGCTTTAAAATTAAAGCTTTTTTATTTTGAGATGAAGTTAGTAAAATATAATTGCACTAATTCCGACTAACAAAGCATAGATTATAGCAGGAATTACAGTTTTTCTTATTATTAGGCCTTCTTGGTTTTCAGTACCAACAACAGCACTTACACTCACTACGTTATGAACACAAATCATGTTTCCTGCTGCCCCACCCATAACTCCAAGTGCTAGAATTACATCTTGGTTTAATGAATATTCTAAGGCGATTTGTTGTTGAACCGAGCTAAATGTTAAAGCACTTACTGTAGCACTCCCTGTGATGAAAGATCCTAACTCTCCAACATAAGATGCAAGTAAAATCCAAAAACCATTTAGATGTTTACCTAAATTACTAGCTAAATATATAGGCATACTAACAAGTTCCTCAGTATTTATACCAGAGTTTGCGAATATTTGAACCATTGCTAGGGTTGGGATCAAAGTTAGAGCAGCAGTCTTAATCGTTTTCAAACTAATTACACTAGCAGTTTTGACATTACTTTTATTTGCTTTTTGAATAAAGACACTTATAACTGCAACCAATGTTAATATAAACCCCGGGGAATATAAAAGATTTAAACTAGAATTAATATTATCAAAACTAAGTATATTAATATAAGATAAATCAATCAGATTAATAAACACATTTTTTAGAGGTTCTATTGTTCTTGATAATATCAGGATTAGTACAACTAGTAAATAAGGACTCCAAGCTGTTACTAAACTCATTTTAGACTCTATAACTGATTTAACTTCACTATCTCTTTTTAAGTCTTTTGGAAGTAAAAAACGATACTTAACTGATAAAGTTGCAATTATTAACATGCTCAAACTAGTACCTATAGTAATGAATTGATAACCTACTGTTCTTGCATAAATATATGCTAAAATAGTATACATTGTCCCAATAAATATTGTCCAAGGTAATATCTCAAAATATGTTTTTTTTGTCTTGATATCCATAAAAAATTTAATATAAATAAAAACAACTATAGTTGGCATAAAGATACCAGCTAAAAAATCAAGTTGGGTAATAATCAACCCGATATTATTAAAAAACTCAGTAGTGCTCCCAACATTACTTAAACCAATTTCGATAGGCGTTCCTACTGCAGCAAAAGGTACTGGAACACTATTTGAGATAAGTGCGATTGTTGCAGCAGAAATGGGTTTAAACCCGAGTGCTACGAGCAATGGACCTACAACTACTGCCGGTGTTCCAAACCCTGATACACCTTCTATTAAAGCTCCAAATAAGTATCCAATTATTATCGCTAAAACTCTCTTGTCATTTGTTAAATTGTCAAACCCTAGGTTAATTCTATTGATAGCTCCATTTAACTTTAAGGTATTCATTAACATAATTGCTCCAAATAAAATAATTAGAATGCCTAGTGCCTTATGAACCCCTTGTAACATTGAAGCTAATAAGACATCATACTTCATTCCCCAAATCAGAAGCGCTGCTAATAATACAATCAAAAAACTATAAAACATGCCTCTTTTAGCAGGCATTTTTAATATAACTAAAAATATAAACGGTAATATTATCGGTAAAAAAGATACAATAAGATTCATAATATCTACCTCCAATACGATTATAACTTTTACTTTTTTTTATGGCTAATGATAAGTAAATTTTTATAAATTAGAAAATTTACAGTTATTGTAAAGGCTGTTATTTATAATTACTTCAATATTAAATATAGAAATAATGTAAATAAAATAATCCAAATAATCGCAAAAGGTATTGCATAGTACCACCTTTTCGGTTTCCCTTCACTCCAAATCAATTTTGCTTTCTCCTCATAACTATCCCAGATATCTACTGGAATCAACTTGATAACAATATATATTAATAAAGGTAAAATAATCAAATCATCAAGCAATCCTAAAACCGGGATAAAATCGGGAATTAAATCGATTGGAGATAAAGCATAAATTATTACTATAGAGGCTACGACTTTTGCATACCAAGGTGTAGTTTTTGAAATAAGTGCAATATATACTTGTGTTACCTTGTTTTGAAGATTCTTTACTCTGCTTTTAAATGTCATAATTGCTCCTTTCATAAAAAAAGTCAAAACACTTCTTCCTTTACTATATCACAAACATTTTTAATAATTTAATAAAAAACACAAACAAATGTTTGTGTTAGTTATATAATTTTGAAACTCTTTCTTTTACTCTGTCATTACCAATAAATGTTTCTAATGGACCTTCATGAGTATATGAACCATTCTCACCTACTTCTACAATCTTGTTACATACTGATTGTAGTAATTTGTGGTCATGTGAAGTTACTACTAATGCCCCTTTAAATTCTTCTAATCCTTTATTTACAGACTGGATTGCTTCTAAATCTAAATGATTTGTTGGAGAATCTATTAAAAGAGTGTTCGCTTCTGAAAGCATAAGTTTTGAGAACATGCATCTCATTTTTTCTCCACCTGATAGATATTTAACTTTTTTTAGGGGTTGTTCACCACTAAAAAGCATTCTACCCAAGAAACCTCTAACATATGATTCAGCTGGGTCTTTAGAAAAACGACGAAGCCATTCTATTAAAGTTAAACTATCATCATTAAAATATTCATCATTATCTGCAGGCAGGTGTCCAGTTGAAACTGTTTGTCCCCATTTGATTGTTCCACTATCTGGCTCTAATTCTCCAGCTAATATTCTTAGTAAAGTTGTTTTAGCTAAATCATTTTTACCAAGTAAACCAACTTTATCGCCTCTATTCATAACAAATGAAACGTTACTAAATAGTGTTTTACCATCAAGTGATGCAGATAAGTTTTCAACTTCTACTACGTCTTTCCCCAACTGTTTTTCTATTTCAAATCCAATAAACGGATATTTTCTTGATGAAGGTACAATCTCATCCAACTTAATTTTCTCTAAAGATTTTTTCCTTGAAGTTGCCTGTGATGATTTAGATGCATTGGCACTAAATCTAGCTATAAACGCTTCAAGCTCTTTAATTTTTTCTTCTTTTTTCTTATTTTTATTTGTCATTAATCTTTGCATTAATTGTGAAGATTCCATCCAAAAATCGTAATTTCCAGGATATAACTTAACTTGGAAATAATCGATGTCAACCATATGTGTGCAAACTTTGTTTAAGAAATGTCTATCATGAGAAACCGTTATTACTGTGTTATCATAATCCATCAAGAAGTTCTCAAGCCAAGTAATTGCATCAAAGTCAAGATGGTTAGTTGGTTCATCTAATAAAAGAATATCAGGATCACCAAATAAAGCTTGAGCTAGTAAAACTTTAACTTTATTTTTAGGTAATATACTACCCATATTTTTATAGAAATCCTCTTCAGGAACATTTAATCCATTTAATAGTTTTTCAGCTGAATATTCAGCATCCCAACCATCAAGTTCTGCAAATTCAACTTCTAGATTAGCAAGTTTCATTCCTTCATCATCACTAAGTTCACCTTTTGAATATAATACTTCTTTTGCTTGCATGATTTCATATAATCTTTTGTGACCCATAATTACTGTTTCAACAGCAGTAAAATCATTAAACTCATTATGATTTTGCTTTAAAACCGCCATCCTTTTATTTTTTTCGATAATGATGTCACCTTTTGAAGAATCTTTTTCACCTGATAAAACTTTTAAAAACGTTGATTTACCGGCACCATTAGCACCAATTACCCCGTAGCAGTTTCCTGGTAAAAACTTTAAATTTACATCTTCAAACAACTTTTTATCTGAAAAAATAACGTCTAAATTAGAGACTGTAATCATAAAATCACTCCTTATAACTTATAATAAAAATTAAAAGACAATAAGATGTCTTTTAATTTAATTTTCCTGCTTAAGTTTACATTATAAAGGTCGCTTTGTCAACTGTTATAAACTGTTTGAAAATGTAAACATTACCATTGTTTATTTTTACAGTTTAAGACTCTTTTTTAGATTAACTTCTTCAATAGTTATCCGCTCTTTATCAATACGTTCAAACAGAATTGATGTTTTAAGTATATCCTTATTATTAATAGGGTATTTTACTTCCCAAGATGAGTCATCAACATTTAACCATTCTAAAACTTTTGTTGAAGATTTAGGAAGGAATGGTAATAAAATAATAGCTATGTTTATAATTGAGAATACACAATTATATATTGTGTTGTCACATGATATTGGATCAGATGTTCTTGTTGCCCAAGGTGTTTTTTCATCAAAGTATTTATTAACACTTCTTATGTTTAAAAAGATATTCTCTAAAGCACTTTTTATTTCCCCATTTTCAACGTGTAGTCCAGTGTTCTTATATAGACTATTAATACTTTCAAAAATTTCCTTATCCAATAATCCTGAAGGAACTTTAAAGTTGTAGTATTTTTCAACAAAGATTAGGGTTCTATTAATTAAATTGCCCCATGCTCCTAATAACTCAGAATTATTTGAATTGATAAACTCACGATATGAAAAATCAGCGTCTCTTTTTTCAGGATTATTAATTAATAAAAAGTATCTAATTGCATCGGCATTATACTTACTAAGTATGTCTGGTAACCATACTGCCCAGTTACTTGAGGTTGATATTTTTTTACCTTCTAGCGTTAAATATTCACTAGATATGATTCTTGTGTTTAAGTTTTTATAACCAATACCTTCATTAATTGCTGGTAAAATTATTGAATGAAATGGAATATTATCCTTGCCATGGACATAATAAAATGTAGTTTTTTCATTCCAAAACTCTTCAAATTTTTCTTTTGTTTTTAGTAAATAACTTGTACCTGATAAGTAACCAATAACTGCTTCAATCCATACATAAATTTTCTTGTCTTCATAACCACTGATTGGGACATCTACACCTAAATCTAAGTCTCTTGTTATCGCTTTATCGATTAAACCTTCATTAATATATCTTAGAGTATTGTTTATTGCGTTTATACGCCATTTTTCATTTGACTCTATCACTTTATCTCTAATAGCTTCCTCAAAGCTTTTAAGCTTGAAATAGAGATGTTTTGTAGGGTTTAGTACTGTTGTTGACCCACATGTTTTACATGTAGGGTTTAGTATCTCATTACCCTCAAATATTTTACCACAATGATCACATTGGTCTCCTCTTGCGTTACTATTACACAAGGGACAAACTCCTTCTACAAAGCGATCTGGTAAAAATTGATTGCATGTCGTACAATACGTTTCATCAGTTGTTAGTTCATAAATAAAGTCATTTTTGTGTAATTTCCTTATTACACTTTTTACAAATTCCTTATGTTGAACACTATCAGTACGACTATAATAATCATATGAGAACTCAAGACGATTAAAACATTCTACAAACTCATAATGATTTTTACTAGCAACATCGTGCGCGCTAACATTTTCTGATTTTGCTCGTAACGCTATTGGTGTACCATGACAGTCACTCCCTGAAACATAAATAACCCTGTCACCCTTTAATCTGTGATACCTAGCAATAACATCTCCAGGTAGTAACCCTGCTAGATGCCCAATATGAAGTGAACCATTAGCATAAGGCCAGGCTCCACCTACAAATATATTTTCCATAATTATTCCTCCTTTTTTGTAATAAAAAAATCCTATGGCTTTAAGCCATAGGAACGAATTAGTTTCGTGGTACCATCCTAGTTTGTATACACCTCGCGATATATACCTCTTCAAGTACGTCATATAAAAATATGATTATACTCTATCACTGTAACGGGTGAACCCGTTGTAGCCTAAAAATAAATTTCGGTACAAAGCTCAGAGGCCATGTTCACTTAATCACCCAATGTTTCATTTCACCAAACTGAAACTCTCTATAAATGGTTTATTAAAGTTACTCTTCTCTTCAAAGCTGTTAAGAAAATTATAACGCTTTTAAACTTTATGTCAACCAAAAAAATAAATGTTTCTTTTATTTATATAATGTGTTATGATATTAAAGCATTAAGATTTAAAGTGTGTTTTGATTGCCGTCTTAACACATGGGTTATCTAGCCTATCAACGGGTCTTAATGTAGATTTAAAGTTTGTTTAGCGTTTTCCAGCGCTTTATAAAGCTTTAATTTATTGAGATATCTTCGGATATCTCTTTTCTATATTTATGAGAAAAGGGGCGAAATAATGAACGGAAATAACCGTAATAATATTAAAATAGGTTCACTTGTTTTAGTGGTTGAAAAGCAAAATCAAAGAACTAATGTTTTAACAGAAGGTGTTGTTAAAAGAATATTAACTAATTCAGCTAATCACCCTCACGGCATTAAAGTTATGTTAGAGGATGGAATTGTTGGAAGAGTAAAACAAATAGTTAAATAAAACAAGCATTCTCATTTGAGAATGCTTGTTTTATAGTTTATTATATTTTTTTGATATACCATACGCTTTTTCTATTGGGTACTTATCGCAGTTAACCTTTATCTTTCTTTTTGTTTCCTCGATAATATCAATATCAAGTCGATCACATAATAATAGAAGATAACTAAAAACATCCGCTACTTCGTCTTTTATGTTTGATAAGTCATCAATATCAGGTCCCCATTGAAAGTTTTCAAGCAACTCACTAGCTTCTATTATAATACTTTTAGTTAGATTCTCTGGGGTATGAAACTGTCCCCAAGATCTTTCATCTCTAAATTTTATTAGTTCTGCAAGAACTGATTTTAATTCACTCATATCTTCACCTCTATAATCTATAAAGTATTAATCCCACATAGTAAAAGAGAATAATTCATCTATAGTCTTGTCGTTACATTTTTTACAATTATACTGAGTAAAATCAATACTTTTATCTTCTGGTAATTTGATTAATATCGAATTACATTTTGAACATACTTGATTCTTAATGTAAGTATCATTTCTATTGTAACTGATTTGATATTCAAGTCTAGAATGGAGTGTATTACATTTACTACACTCATAAATATTATAACCTGGAACATCTTTTAATTTACCATTATACCTCGTTTGTAATCTTGTTAATAAAGCTTTTTCTTTTTTATTTGATGTATAAAGTATTAAATCATCTATTTCAAATATTCCAAACATACCATGTCCAGTTTTAAGTTGATAGGACTTATTACATTTTATACACGAATACTCTATAGCTGTTCCCATAATAATCATCCTTTATTTTATAGTAATAAAATTATATCATACATCAGCGCTAATGAGTTTAAAACCTTACAAAAAAAACACTAATGTAGTGTTTTCTTATACATCAATAGTTAAATTTTGGCTGAATTAAATAATGTGGTATATTTGAAGTTTCATTATTAATTGTTCTTTCTGCATACACACTTCCTATAACATTGTAAACTCCATAGTTTAAAGTTGTAAGAATCATATTGCCTATATTTGTTGAAGTATTATATTCAATGCGTTTTACAAATGTTTCGTTTGAATCAATTGTAAAATCTAAAGAACTTAAAACATTCTGATTTGTTTTCATTTCCAGAGTAATATCAACATTACCACCTTGATAATTTGGTTTAATACTGATAGTAGCTATTACAGTAAGATACATTTTATCCCCGGATGTTTGTTTAGAGAAATCTACATCAATATCTAAATATTCCATTCTGTTTTCTTGATTAACAATAAAGTGATCACGAACTGTATTTATTTCCTCATCTTTTTTACAACCAGTAAGAACTAACAATAATACAACCAATAACAGACTAATTTTTTTCATAACATCACCTCGTAATTGAATATAAATAGTACTAAAAATAACGTATAAAGACTTTATTATTATAACATATATTAGCAACTTATAAAATAATGTTTTTTGCTTATCAATTGCTTTATAAAAGGAAAACAACCAACAATTAACTTGTTGGTTGTTTATATTTTTATGTAGTTTTTACTTTTTTTCTTTATATTCTTTTATCTCTTTTTTAACCATTTTTACATAGTTTTCTTCAAAAACTTCCCACAACTCAATAGCGTTTCCAAATGGGTCTTTAAATTGAGCGAATTTTCCATAATCATAAGTCTTTATTTCACTTAGTATTTCTAGGTTCTGATTTTTAAAATTTGATATTAAAGTCTCGATATCATCAACTCTTATGTTTAAATATGGAGCACTTGACTCACTGCCTCTTTTAAATGATAAAAGTGTATACTGTGATCCTTCTATGAATCCTGTTCCATAAGGAGTCATATCTAACCCAAAATTTTCTTCATACCAGTCCATAATATCTTTTAGTTCTCCTTCAAAATGAAGGAATACTCCACCTATACCTACTGCTTTTGCCAAATAAAACACCTCTTTTCCTATTAATATATCTTTATTATATGTTAGGTGTAAATGTTAGTCAAAAGAAGTGAATTTTTAAACTTAATTATTAGTTGTATTATTTATAGTAAAATAAGCATCTTCCTGTAATTCTGTTGTATTTACTGTATCTTTTATTTGAATACTTATATATTCAAGTTCATTTAAATTTTCTTGATAAACTTCAAAGTCAAAAACAACATAAAATTCATCCTGTTCATCACTTATATTAGGAATAGTTATTAATGTTTTATATGCGTTAGATCTTTGCGGATTTGCAGCACCATCGAATTTTACATTACATTTTTCTATTACACTATTAACTCCTATATATAGTTCAATATTAAACCAAGTCTCTGTGGGTATTGAAAAATCACCAAACACATTTAGAGGATAACCATCTTTAATATCAATTGATTCATCAGGAACTGAAAATGTGACTTCAAAAGAAGTTATTTCTTTTCCAAGAAAAAACACTTCTATATCTTTATCCATAATAAAGGTATCTTCCCTAAGTGCTATAGTGAAAAGTTCATCCCTATCTTTATAGCAACCACTTAAAAAGATAATTAAAAATAAAAATAATGCAATAAATATTTTGTTTTTCATGATATAATCATCCCCTATAAAAATGTTATTCAATTTTTTAATTATGTATACCTTAATTATATTATATTTAACCTATCACTACAAGTTATATATAATCAAGTAAAACAGATGGAAAGCCCTTACATATAGCGCTAATTTGACTCCAGGTACATTGTGTGGTATACTCAAAAAAGCGCAAGAAGTAAAATCTGTTAGTAACTAGTTTTGTGAGTATTGTTATGCAATAGCGGAATGGTATAAACTTAACATTTAGAGTAAAACAGAAATGAAAATTGCTTTGTTCTTAAGAACTGGGGCTTGTCTAGGATCATTTTGGTAATAGACTATATTACAGTAGTGATATAATGTGAGTATTTACTTGCGAAACTTAAGCACTCTAACTCTTACTTTTTTTAAGTAGGAGTTAGAGTGCTTTTTTATTTAGGAGGAACGATATTATCGAACAAATTACGGAACAAGTTAAGAAGTTACACAAGAGGAATTTTGTTAAATTCGGACTCGACATGAATGTTTTTGTGTCCATAGTCTCAGCAGTACTAGTTTTTGGTTTTATTTTTTTAGCAGTTGTCTTTCCAGAAGTCACAACTTCTAGTTTTAACATTGCAAAAACGTGGGTTACAACTAAGTTTAATTTATGGTTCGTTATTGTAGTAAACGTTGTTTTTGTTAGTATAATTATTTTAGCAATTTCAAAATATGGTAAAGTTACTATTGGCTATAAGGGAGATAAACCTAATTTTAGTCGATTTTCATGGTATGCAATGCTTTTTAGTGCAGGTATTGGTATTGGTATATTCTTTTATGGTATAGCAGAACCTATATTTAATTTAAATATACCTGATGGTTTAGATACTTCTAGTTATTCACCTTTAACAACTATGTATTTGCATTGGGGATTTCACCCATGGGCCGTCTACTCTTTAGTAGCGATTGCGATTGGATACTTTAGTTTTAATAAAGGTCTACCAGTAACTATTAGAAGTTTATTTTACCCAATTTTAAAGGATAGGATATACGGAATATATGGTGACATTATTGATACAGTTGCTGTTTTAAGTGTATTATTTGGTTTATCTACTTCACTTGGTTTAGGAGCAAGACAAATTAATGCTGGATTTAACTCAGTATTTAATTTGCCTATTTCTGATTCTGTTCAAGTTATATTAATTGTAGTTATAACTTTCATTGCGACTTTATCAGTTGTTAGTGGAATTTCTAAGGGGATTAGAATTCTAAGTGAAATAAATATAAAACTCTCATCTTTGCTATTTCTTTTTATCTTGATTATAGGACCAACAACTATTATCTTTCAGGACTACTTTTTTGCTTTTTATAGATATTTAATAGATATCTTTAAAATTGGATCTTTTGTTGGTAATACAGAGTCTGATATTGTTTGGCAAAGTGGAATGACAATATTTTACTGGGCTTGGTGGTTTTCTTGGAGTCCATTTGTTGGATTGTTTATTGCGAGGATATCACGAGGGAGAACAATTAGAGAAATAGTCTTTGGTGTAACAATCATTCCAACATTAGTAATAACATTTGTTATGACTATCCTTGGATCAACTGGTTTATATTTAAACACTACATATGATGGAATAATGACTTCAGCAATCAATAATGATTTAGCTACTAGTTTATTTGTGATGATAAATAATATCACCTCTAATGAAATATTGATTTTTATTTTAAGTATTATGTCATTAGTTGCAATAATAATTTTCTTTGTTACTTCAAGTGATTCAGGAAGTTTAGTTGTTGATAACTTAACTAGTGGTGGAAAATTAAATTCACCAAAAACGCAAAGAGTTTTTTGGGCATGCATGGAAGGTTTAATCGCAGCTTCTGTTTTAGTTTTAGGTGGTTCTAATGCTTTAACCACTTTACAAACAATCATAATTATCACAGGATTGCCTTTTTCAATAATGATTATGTTGATACTTATATCTTTGATTATGCAGTTGAGAAAAGATAACAAGGAAGTAAAGATATAAACTTATTAAAATTAAAAACAACAACACAAATTAATGTGTTGTTGTTTTATTTTTTATTAAGCATTAATGAATCACAATGAGGTGTGTACCCGATTTTCATGTAAATACTATTTGATGTTGGGTTACTTAAATCAGTATATAAAGTAGCAACTCTACCATCATTATGGATTTTCTTTGTAATTTCTTCAACTATTGTAGATGCATATCCTTTTTTTCTATAGATAGCTGGAGTATAAACAAATCCAATAGTTTCAGTTTTATTTATAGACCTAGCTCTAGCAGTCATTGACACTATTTCATCATTAACTTCTAACACATATAAAGTCCCTCTATTAACTTTATCAACAACACTCTCTCTTGCATCTTTTATAGTTGTATTAGGATCAATATCTTTATAAAAATCTAATGCCCAATCTTGAAGAATATCAACATCTTGAAAATCAGCTAACCTGATTTTACCTAAATCTTTACTATAGTTATTAACTTCACTACAAAGGTAAATTCTCTGATTCATTTTTATTATGAGTGATTCCTGATATTTATCTATATATAGTTCATTGTACTTTTCACAATGTTCTTTTGTTCCAATTATCCCAGGGTAATATATATTGTCCATATGATTTATCATTTCTAAATAGACATCACTTTCTAATGTGTTAGATGCCAGAATTAGATTTTTACCAGCAAGTACTCCTAATAAAAATCTATCATCAATGTTTGATGATAAAAAGGTGAATGTATCATTGTCTTTTTGTGAAATGCCTAAAATTAGACTATGTTTTATTTCATCTTGAAGTAGGTACCCTTTATTGTTAGATAAAAATTCTAAGTTGTTTTTATATTGCTTAATCATCTGTATATACCCCCTTTTTTAACAATTATAACATATAATCTAAAC
>NQYJ01000009.1 GCA_002285055.1 Candidatus Izimoplasma sp. ZiA1 | reverse complement strand
GCTTAAACTCATCATAATCAAAGATAAATAATTTTTTAACAAATGTGAATAAGTTGTTGTTAGATTCTTTTATTAGTAGTTTAGCTTTTTTAGCTCTTTCTTTTTTAACAGTTGTAAAGATATACTCAAACAACAAATCAACACTATCAAAATAGTTATAGAATGTTCCTCGAGATATTTCAGCTTTTTTTGATATTGATAAGATACTTACTTCATTAAACTGCTTGTTAGTAAACTCAGAAATTGCGGCTTCAATAAATATTTTCCTTTTTTCTTCACTTATATTTTCAAACATTTTTTTAGGCATCTTTATCCCTTCTTCCTTTTAGGATAGTCGGTAACAGTGATAATGTTACTATTACACTGACAATCATACTTACCCACATTAATACTGATACATTAAAATGGATATTTAGTGGAGAAAACATCATAATACTTAATCCTAGTGATATTCCAAGAGCATTTGCTATTATCGGTCTTGAGCTATTATCATAAGCAAGTTGTACTGCTTCACTTTTACTATATTTTTTATTTAAGTAGTATTTATAAACCGAACTATAATGAACAGCGTAATCAATTCCGACTCCAATTGTGATGCTAAAAATTATTACAGTTGTAATATTTAATGCAATACCTGATATTCCTAAAAACCCATATAGCGAAACTACAGTAATAACTATTGGTATCAAACTATATACTGCTACCTTCAAACTTCTTAGAGTAATGATCATCATCACTAAAACTATTCCAAGAGCTATAAAGATTGATGTTATTTGCATTGATGAAATATTTACATTAAGGTCTCTCATTAAATACTGAACACCTGTTGTATAACTAGCGTTATTTATTTCTGCATAACCCTCAATCACTTTTAAAGTATCGTTTTCGAGATTAGATGGGAATACTAATAACCTAATGCTATTTTCTGTTTTTGAGACTAAGCTATTTATTGGACTTGCCTCATCCGAAGAAACATTATTATACAGGAAATTTAAAACCATATCTGAAGGAATATCTCCATCATTATTAACTTGATAAACGATATCTAATAAACGATACGGATTAACCACTTTATTTACTTCTGCTAATTCATTCAATCCAGAAACAAATGAATTAACTTCATTCATATTATCAAGAGTCATAGTTTCATCTTCAAAAGTATACTTAATGTATAAAGGAATGCTTCCGCCATTTACTTCTTGTACCTTATTAGCATTTACTGCTACTTCTGTATAGTCTTTATAAACCATTAACATATCAAACTCATTGTTTATATATCTTGCTGTAAAGATTGAAACAATGACAATTATTGAAGTTAATATTAAAGATTTTTTACCCCATAATTTTTTTAATGGTTTTGATAGATCTATTTTTGTAACACTTTGATTTTTAGGTAATACATTGAGTTCATTAGAAAGAATTAAAGGTAGTACTAACCATGTCGCAATTCCTGCTACTAAAATTCCTATTGCACTAAAAACAGCAAGATCATAAATACTTGATGTATTCATTGATAATAGACTTAAGAATCCAACCATAGATGTTAAAGTTGTAACAATCATTGGTTTCCCTACAATAGTTAATGTTTTTATAGTGCTTTTTTTATAATCATTCCCATCAATAATACTGTCTTGGAAATGAGACATAAAATGTAATCCATCTGCGCTCCCAATTACAATAATGAAAATGGGTACAACTGCGGTTAACATTGAGACTTCATTGCCAAACCATCCAACTGCACCAAGAGTCCAAATTGAACCTATTGCTGCTGGAAGTACTGATAATATTGTAGGTTTAAATGCTTTCATTTGCCATCTGAAAACAAACAATATTGTTAGTAATGCAAGCGGAGGAAGAATCAATAATATTTTAATAATATAATCAGTAATCTTGGCCTGATTATATGTATCCCCAGAAATATAACTAGGATAATTATGTTCAGCAAGAATATCCTCCACACTATTTACGTTATTTGTGTTAAATTCATCATTAATAAAAACTGTAAAAATAGAGTAATAGATATCATCTTTTATTAATAGAGGAGAAAACTCCTCAAAATTGCTATAATAAGCTTTGATTGTTTCTGCATTAATTTCTGAAATATCTGTTTCAACTCCATTCAACATAATTGATTGTGGAGCTACACCTTGAACTTCAATTACATTCGATATTTCTAATATTTTTGATTGAATAATTGCTAAATTATTTAAAACTTCATCATCAAAGTCTTCATGTTCTACTAAAACAATAATTTGATTTAGGTTACCAAAAGATATTTCTAAATCTTTTAGCTCATCTTCATATTTTGAATCATTAGTTGAAAATAGTGAAAAATCTGTATTAAGCTTAATTTGAAAAATACCTACTAAACTAAAGATTGTATATCCAAAAATTAATAGCATTAATGGTTTTTTCATTTTATATAGAAAGTCAGTATATTTTTTCATTTTGTTCTCCTTAGTATATCCGTCTTCCATATTATAGTTGACACTGTGTCAACTGTCAATGCTTATATAAAAAAACAAACCTCTAAGAAGTTTGTTTTAGTATATTTTTAACTTGAAAATATATTTCCATCATATGTCCAATATTACCTTCTCCAGCAAATTTACTCATATCAAAAAAGTTTTCATCAAGAGAAACCCAATATAGTTTGTGAACTTCTTCTATTAATTTTACATCGTGTTTTAAAACACCAGCATAAACATACATTTCCATTTTAATTGGATGCCATTTAAAATCCATTAATGGTTCTAGAATAATATCTTTCTTAGTTATATTGGTTTCCTCAAATAATTCACGATAAGCACTTTCCTTTATATCCTCACCGTCATCAATCTTGCCACCAACTAGATTATATAATCCTAGGTAGGGATTTTTAGAGCGAAAACACATAAGCACTTTATCCTCTTCATTATTAAAAACCATTATTAAATTATATTTTTTCATATGTATCATCCTAATTTAGTATTTTTCTATTACTACATACGAATTATAACATTTAATTTATTTTTTTAAAAATTACTTCATCATTTGTTTTGCTATAGCTTCAGCTGCTTTAATAATAGGATATGCAGCTGGTGATGCTGTTAGCATTGGTTGTGTTCCAATTTGTGAACATAATAAGTCTGAGATTGTCATTTTGTTTTGAATTATAAACCCTAAAACATTTGTTAACTCTCCTGCACTTACTCCACCAATAACTTCGCCACCCATGATTAATCCACAGTTTTTAGATGCTACTAATTTTACTAATTGGTAATGACCATTATTTAGAACTCCTGGGTGTCTATCCATTCCTTTAAATGATCCTACATTGATTTTAAAACCTTCCTTAATCGCGCGCTTTTCAGTTACTCCAGCAACCCCAAAAGCAGTATCCCCAATGCTTGTTGAGTATATACTTATTGTTCCATTAAATGTTTTTATTGTTGATAACTCAAAAAGGTTCATAGCAGCAACTCTTGCTTCAGCACAAGCTGTAGATGCTAACATAACTGGTGTTAATCTTCCAGTTATAAAATCTCTTTTTTGTGCACAATCACCAGCAGTATAAATATCTTCTTGATGTGTTCTCATATATGTATCACATTTAATGAATCCCATATCATTAACACTTATTCCTGATTCTTTTGCTAATCTTGTGTTTGGACGATAACCAATTGATAAAATAACAGCATCAAAATCTAATGTTTTTCCATCTTCAAATGAAATACTCTCAACCTTGTTTGATCCATTGATTGCAGTAACTTTTGCGCAATTAATTAAGTTTACTCCACGATTTATTAACATTTCTTCTGCTATTACAGAAGCCTCTTCATCAAATGCTGCTTCTAATATATGATCTTCAACTTCAATTAAGCTAACTTCTTTTCCATTTTTTACTAATTCATCACTTAACTCTACACCTATAAATCCTGCGCCAATAACAGCTATTTTTTTTAGACCTTTTAGTTCATTATTTAGCACGTCTAAGTAATCCTTATTTTTTGGAATAGTAAATACATTTTTTAAATTTGTACCAGTTATAAATTTTGGAACATATGGTTTTGAACCTGTAGCAATAACAAGTTTGTCATAACCAATAATTTCACCATTTTTCAAAACTA
Source organism: Candidatus Izimoplasma sp. ZiA1 (assembly GCA_002285055.1). Lineage (GTDB taxonomy): Bacteria > Bacillota_I > Bacilli_A > Izemoplasmatales > Izemoplasmataceae > Izemoplasma_C. The sequence goes on along the minus strand of NQYJ01000009.1, from coordinate 63,631 downwards.
AATCATGTTCATCCTTGTTAATTTTTGTTACCTCAGCTACTTTAATTTCCACGCCAGATTTAATTAATCCACCATCAGGAAGAATATTTTTATCAGACGTACCAAGTGTACCAAAAATATAAGGTATACCACATGGTATCATTACTTTTTCTTCTTTTCTTATTACTAATACACTTTTATTACTGTAAAAAGATTTTGTTGTCATTGCAGCAACTAACCCTGCAGCACTACCACCAATAATTACTACATCATAACTTTGTTTTTTCATTATTTTTTCTCCTTATTATGTATTGTTTAAAAAATATAATCATCTACATTATACTGCTTAAAACCTTTTACTCAAGCTATTCATAAATGTTTATAAATACAAAATAATAATATAAATTAGTTTGTTGTACCTGCACAAAAATTTCAATTTTATGCGCATGTATAGTTGAATTTAAAGAGCTTATAAACTATAATGATTACGAGGTGATATCAATGTACAGACTTAAGAAATTACCATTTAGTATAAACCTATCAACAAAAGCTATAAATATGAAACTAACAAGCGCAATGTTTGCTCTTGGAGAACTGAACGGGGTCCTTAGCAGTATCAAAGATCTTGACATTATTCTTAAATACATTTATGTGTTAGAAGCAATTGAATCTAATGCAATTGATGACTATCACATCACAAAGCAAGAAGTATTTTTAAGAATTAGCGCTGTTAACCATAATAACGAAATGGCTAGATTAACAACCAACTATATAAGAGCTATGAATATTTCCTATAAAGACTTATTAAATAACGGAGTTTTTGACGTTAAATTAATAAAGTCAGTTCAGCATTTTGTTGAACCAGATAATAGCGATTTTAGAAAAATCCCAGGATTAAAAGTTTTTAATAAACTAACAGATGAAGTGATTTATGTCCCTCCCCAAAAAGAGCAATCAATTAAAAATTACATAGATAATCTTTTAACCTATACAAATGATATAGAGGATGATTATCATCCTCTTATAAAAGCTGCACTAATTCATTTTCAATATGAGGCAATACATCCTTTTGAAAAAGGCAATGGACGTTCAGGTAGAATTCTTAATGTTCTTTTTCTAAGAAAAAAGGAACTGCTAAAATATCCAGTTTTTAACATTAGTAAATACTTTAACAAAACAAAAAAAGACTATTTAGACTTACTAAAAGATTGTCACAATGATCACAAAAAAATAGAGCAATTTGTATTCTACTATTTAAATGCAGTTGAAGTATCCGCTAATAACACAATTATTGAAATACAAAATCTTCAAAAAAAGATTGATGACGCTAAAGTGGAAATTAAAGGGAAAATTACTAAGTTAGACTATCAAGATTTTGTTAATCATATCTTTAAATACCCATACACTAAAAACGAGATTTTTCGAAGTCAGTTAAACATTTCGAGAAATACTGCATCAAAATATTTAAAGGAATTAGTTTCAATAAATATCCTAAAACAGATAAAAGTCGGTAAAGAAGTAATTTATGTAAATAAATATTTATCTACATAAAAAGAAGGCAAATTTTGCCTTCTTAACTAATTCGTATGGCTAGTAGAGGAGTTGCTTAAAACAAAATCAATCTGGCTAAACAACATTTACAAATTCTTTAATTCTAAAAATTCTACTAATACATAAATAATACTTCTAAAAATGAATATTTGGATCTACTAATTACTTAATAATACTAATAATTCAAAAACATAAGATAACATTGCTTAATTATTTACTAAAAAATTAATTCACAACTCCTATACTACCTGAATCTGCCAGACATAGAAATTAGTTAAAAGTAGTAAAAATAGCTTTAAGTATGTTACATATGTAGTATACCACTTTAAAGCGTTAAATTACAAGAATATCGCAAATAAAAAAGCATCTTTCTAATGAAGATGCTTTTTTTCTAATTAAGGTAGTTTTGAACTTTCATTACATTATTTAATCTTTCAATTATTTCACTCATTGGTGTTTTAAAAACATCTTTAATTACCAATATCTTATTTTTATCATTTACATTATAAAAAATAACAACTTTGTCTTTTTTTCTAGTTTGTTGAACGCCAATACGTTCAATTGTGCTATTATCAACTGTTCTTTTAAATAATAGGTAGTTATATACTATCTCTTTACTATCAATTGTAATTACATCTCTTCTAGTATCCATAAAAGTAATGAAGACTTCTGTTACAATTGCAGCTAATAAAGCAATACTTAACGTTATTGATTCCTGCTGTACTATATTAAAGATATTCATAGCCACAATTATGACTAATAGTGCACTCATTTGATATAGCTGATTTGGTTTTAATCTTAATACTAGTTTCATATTATCTCTCCTATGTTTTTAATTAAATAGTTCATATAATATTATACCTTATTTCAAACTGTTTCTAAAGTAAAAACTGACTATTTCAGCTATTTAATTCATATTTACTAGGGTCTAGTTTTTTAGATTTATTATTCAAGGGATAAGCTCGTAATTAATTTAATAAAACTTTCTTAAATTAGCTGTAATTCTTCTAAGTAATGATGATATAATATGATAGTGAAAGGAATGGTATATTATGGCAAAATTAGAATTATTAAAAAAATATGCAAAACTAGCAGTTGAGGTTGGAGCTAATGTACAAACAAATCAATTAGTTTGGGTTAACTCATCAACTGAAACTAAAGAATTAGCAAGGTTAATTGTTGAGGCTGCTTATAATAGAGGAGCTAAAGAAGTAAATGTTAACTGGAGTGATGACTATGTTTCACGTCTAGGGTATGACAATATGAGTGTTGAAACATTAGAAGAAATTCCACAATGGAGTATTGAAAAAGCTAAGTATTTTATGGATCAAGGTGGTTGTGTAATTAGTATTACTTCTCCTATTCCAGGTTTAAACGCTGGAGTAGATCCTATAAAAATGCAAAAATCAGGAATCGCAAGAAGTAAAGCGTTCAAATTCTATCAAGATCATATGATGGGTAACCATGCACAATGGTCTATCGTTGCTGCGCCAAACAAAGTTTGGGCAGAAAAAGTATTCCCTAACTTAAAAGGTGATGAAGCGGTTGAAGCTTTATGGGATGCGATTTTAGTTGCATCAAGAGTTACTGAAAGTAATGATCCAATTGCTGAATGGGCAGAACATAATAAAACTTTATTAGCTCATAACAAAGTATTAAATGATTTAAATTTTGAAGAGTTACATTTTTCAAATAGTTTAGGTACTGATTTACATCTTAAACTTGTTGATAATCATGTATGGGCTGGTGGTGGAGAAGACTCTACTAAAGGTGTTTATTTTAACCCAAATATCCCAACAGAAGAAAATTTCACAATGCCTTTAAAAAATGGTGTTAATGGGAAAGTTGTTGCAACTAAACCTTTAAACTATCAAGGAAATTTGATTGAAGATTTCTGGCTTGTTTTTAAAGACGGTAAAGTTGTTGATTATGATGCAGCAAAACAAAAAGAAACTTTAGAAAACTTACTTAAAAATGATGAAGGTAGTTCATACTTAGGTGAAGTTGCTTTAATAAGTCACGATTCACCAATTTCTAACTCTGGTATTTTATTCCTTAATACTTTATTTGATGAAAATGCAAGTTGTCATTTAGCTTTAGGACAAGCATATCCTATGAACGTTAAGGGTGGAACTAAAATGAGTGCTGATGAGTTAAAAGCTGCTGGTGCTAACATGTCTATGGCACACTCTGACTTTATGTTTGGTAGTGAAGACATGAACATTGTTGGAACTAAAAAAGATGGTACAAAAGTTCAAGTATTTAAAAATGGAGATTTCGTTATTTAATAAAAAAACTTCTAAACTGCACCATTTTTAAATTTGGTGCAGTTTTATTTTAATAAAGGAGGAAACAATGAAAAGAGTAAAATATAGTTTTTCTACATTAATCGTCTTAATAATTGCTGCCGTATTTGGTTCTAATTATTTTTTAGACGTTGATATCCTTTCAATGGTTTTAGGCGATACTAAAGCCCCTATAATTGACACTTCTACTATCGCAACAAAAGTCCGATTGGATGATCCATTTACATTTGATACATTAACTTGTTCAGATAACGTTGATACTAGTTGTATTGTCGATGTTATTGGTACAGTTGATACAACTATTACTGGAACATATAATGTTATTTTAAAAGCAACTGACGCTGCTGGGAACCTTGCTAGAGTTGAGTTATCTATTGAAGTCTACGAAGGTCTAAACACTGCAATCTACGTTCCTGATGGATATTATGATTCAATTGATGGAATGTCAGGTGAAACATTAAAAGCTGCTTTAAATGATATAATTACAGGGCACACAGAGTATCCTTACACATCAACATCGACTGATGTTTGGGATATGTTAAGAGATGCCGATGAGGATCCAGATAATCCAGAGAATGTTTTATTATTCTATACAGGTTATTCATTACCTAAATCTTGTCAAGATTCATCAAATCCGCCAGCGGAATGTGAAGTGGAAATCTATGGTGAATTAAAAACAGTTGAATGGAACCGTGAACATATTTGGAGTAAGTCTCGTGGTGACTTTGAAATCAAGGAAGGTACTGCTACTGTTTTAGATATGGGAGCTCATACAGATGGTCACCATTTAGTTGCAGCTGAAAGAGTAATGAACTCAACTAAAAATAATCGCCATTTTGAAGATTGTCATGATGGTGATGATACAAATATTGTTGATAGAGGTTATGGTAATTATACTTGTAACGATTGGGAGTTTGAACCAAGAGATGAAGTAAAAGGTGACACTGCAAGAATGATATTTTATATGGCCGTACGCTATGAAGGTGAAGAAGGAGATATGGTTGATTTAGAAGTTATAAATGATCCTGATTCTTCAAAAGAACTAAAATTACCTGAATACGGGGACTTAGATGATCTATTAAGATGGATGATTGAAGATCCTGTAAGTGAAAAAGAAATTGAAAGAAATGAAGCAATCTTCCAATTTCAAGGTAATCGAAATCCATTTATTGATCACCCTGAACTTGTAGAACTAATTTGGGGATCACCTGAAGATTATAATTAAAAAAAAGGAACGAAAGTTCCTTTTTTATTTACACAAATATATAAATCTACTAAATGTTCTAGTTTTAGCAAGTTCTACTTTATCAGCAATTTTATATCCACTTTCAGTAATAATAGTATCGATTTGCTCTTTTGAAACAATCACTGCTTCTGTTGTAATATCTCTTGATTTTCTAATTATATCAGTTTGCAAATTTTTTGTTGTAGGAGTATACATCCCATATGGTAAATCAATTATCGCAACATCATAACTTTCCTTAACAATTGTCATATCCTTGTTTTTAATTACTTCATCAAATCCAAAATGTCGAAGGTTTTCATTTGCATGTCTTGCGATTAAAGAATTAATCTCATAACCCACTATATCAAGATTCATAACTAACCCTTCGATGACAACAGTACCAATCCCACAACATGGATCGACAATTTTTATATTTTTTCTATTTTTTGATGCAATATTTACCAACGATTTTGCTAATGAAATATCTAAAGCTATTGAATAATTATAAGGTTTTGTTTTTCTTTGCACCCACTGACTATTATTTTTTATGTACTTACCAAAGTACCAAATATTATCAATTCTCGTAATGCAAAGACTATGTTTAGGTGTTTTTAAATCAAAATTCCCCTCGATTGAATTACCAATTTTTTTCATAGCTTCCAATCTTTTTTCATACTCAATAACATCATTTTTTATGTATGTAATTTTATAACCATCTAAAGTTAAGTTTGACTCCTCAATTATTCTTGAAAGTTCATCAATACTTTTAGACATATACATAACATCTAATCTACTTTTAAAAAAGACAGAATCATTTGGATCAATTAATGTATCACTAAATACAAATTTATTTATCAGTGGTTCGTTAAACAGACTTTTCATTTCTAGTTCGCAAAGATTTTTTTCTTTACTCTTATAATTTATTGTATAAATGTGTCGCTTAAATAGTAATTCCATTTTTCTACCTCGTAACTTTCAATAACTTTATTATACAGTATTTGACTATAGTTTCCAGTACATTTAAATCTTATAATATTATGTTCGTTTTTCTTTTTTATTATCCTGTTTTGTCTTAATAAAAACTTGTAGTATAATAAACAAGTAAGTATATCTTAGTTTATAAAAATTATAGAGGAGTGATGATATGGTAGCATGGGTAGTAGAGAACCCTATTTTGGCTGCTTTTTTAGGAACAACTTTCACATATGCTGTAACTGCACTTGGTGCTGCATTAGTTTTTCCATTTAAAAATGTATCTAAAAAAGTATTTAACGGATTACTCGGCTTTAGTGCAGGAGTAATGATCGCAGCTTCATTCTGGAGTTTATTAAATCCAGGTATTCAACTAGCAGAACAAATTGGAATGATTCCGTGGATTCCTGCGGTAATAGGATTTTTAGCTGGAGGATTATTTCTACTCATTGTAGATAAATATCTACCTCATATTCATGTTATGACAAAACATGAAGAAGGTTTAAAATCATCATGGCACCGTAGTATTTTATTAGTTTTGGCAATTACATTACATAATATCCCAGAAGGTCTTGCTGTTGGTGTTGCATTTGGATATGCAGCTTCTGGTTTGTTAGATCCTTCAATGGTTGAACCAGCAGTGTTTGGAGCAATTGCTTTAGCTATTGGTATTGGGTTACAAAATTTTCCAGAGGGTGCTGCTGTAAGTGTTCCCTTAAGAAGAGAAGGTATGTCAAGTAAGAAAGCATTCTTAATTGGCCAATTTAGTGGAATGGTAGAACCAATTGCAGGTGTTCTTGGAGCAATCTTAGCCATATATATGAGAAGCGCATTACCTTACGCGTTAAGTTTTGCAGCAGGGGCAATGATATATGTTGTAATAGAGGAGCTAATCCCTGAGTCACAAATGATGGAAACAACAAAAATAGCTACAATTGGGGCCATGATTGGATTTGCAGTTATGATGACTTTAGATGTTGCATTAGGATAGAAAAAAAGAATCTCTATGAGATTCTTTTCTTATTCTTAATAATATATTTATCAAGAGTATATAAGAATGAGGGTAATACTGTTAGGACAAAAACAACAGATATTAAGGTTCCCCTACCTAAGAAAGAACCTACAGAGACAATCGAAGCTTGCGTTGACACAATAGAAATGCAGAATCCAGCTATTACAAGAATTGTACCTGATGTTAAAATTGCTGAAGTAGATTTTTTCATTGCATTTATCAATGCATTTTTCTTGTCCAATGTAGTACGTTCTTTTTGGTAATTAGTTGTAAGTATGATTGCATAGTCAATAGTTGCTCCTAGTTGAATCGCTCCAACAATGATATATGCTATAAAGAATATATCTTCATTAAAGATATATGAAAAACCTAACGTTGTCCAAATGGCACCTTCAATAATAAACACAAGAATTAACGGGATAATAATCGATCCAAATGTAATACCAAGCACAACTAAAATCGCACCAATCGTAATAAAATTAATTTTTAACAAATCCTGTTCGAAATAATCCTTAATGTCGTTATGTGAAACAGAACCACCACTTAAATATACTTTTTCGTTAATTTGAGGTAATACTGCATCGTTAATATATTCAATAAAATTTCTTGTTTCTTTTGACTCAAATTTGAAATTTGTGTTTATAATTAGTAAACTCAACTCTTCTGAGTCAATTAGAGAATTGACTTTTTCAATTTGATCGTTTAAGTCATTAATTTCTACAATTTCTTCTTCTGTTTCAGCAAGATTATTTTCTTTCACATAATCCAAAAGAAGTTTAGCTTCAACTCTATAATCTATCATATCATCGCTTTTAGATAAACAAATTGAATATATATAGTTTGTTAGTTTATTAAGTTTAAATGTATCATCAGTATTACTACTAAAAAGATTATTCATTTCCTCTTGTGAAAATAAATTTTTGTTTACTACTATTTTATATGCTTCATCTAGCAATAATAATTTAGATGAAATAGTATTATCTACCAGATTCAATAATGGTAAGTAATTTAACAATCCCGAGTTTGTGTAATCTATAAAATCTTTCTCAGTTATTAATATCTCAGATAATTCAAGATTGTTAGTTATAAATAATGAGTATAATAATTTATTCATTTCAGTAGATGTTGTAATGTTAGATGGTAATGAAGTAAGGCTTGTGATTACCATATTTAATGTGTTATTGATGTCTTCTATATTAATATTATTTTTGAATATCGTATCAACTTGTAAAAGGCCTTGAACTTCACCAGTGTTTTCACCTAGCATATTGTTTGTTGCCATAAACTCTAATGTATCTTTTAATGGTATTGTATCTTCAACGCTGACTCCAATAGAGGCAAAATATGAATTGTAGATGTTTTCTACAGTAATCGCATCAAGTACTTTGTTAAAGTTTGATTGCATAACATAAGTAAATTCTTCTTTTCTTAACTCCTTATTTAATAATAAGTTTAATGATGTTAGCTGTGTATAAAGGTTACTTATTTCTCCAATATTTGAAACCGGGAAATCACTATTTTCACTTGCTTGAATAACTGTACCTAAGTACGTTTCAAGTGTAAATATATCTTTACCAATAAGGTTGCTATCAATTAGATATAATCCTAATAATGAAGTCATGTTATCTTGATCATTAATATCAATTAGGTTATTAGATATTAACTCTTGAATTATTAGAGATATCGATTTTTCCTCTTCCATATTATATGTTAAATATGCTAATTTATCAAACTCTATTACATCCTCATCACTAACTTCATTTATAGTTTTAAGATATGTTAATGTGTCTAGATACTCGTTAATCCCTATTTCCATTTCATATCCATTATTGAGACGGTAGTTAGCAAGTAAAAATTTTGCTTTGTTAGTGTCTAAAAAGTCATCTAAATAATCCTCACCTACTAATAGTTTGCTTGTATTTATAACCCCAAGATAAGATAAAACACTGTTTGGATATCTTTCATCTATTTTATCTAGTATTAAGTTTTCTCTTTCAACCAGATTATCATTGTTTTTTAATCCAAAAACAAATGAGTTCGAATTTCCAAATACTTTTGCAATTTCCTCTTCCTCAGGATATGTTGTTTGATCTGTAAATATATAATCATTTTGAGATTGTAGATAAAACGCGCCAATAATAAATAAAACAGATACTGATGAAAAGATAAGACTAAATTTCTTTGATGATTTTCTTATAGATAAACCGCTCAAATTAAGTGTTTTATGTTGTTTATTAAATTTGAATTTATCAAAGAATAAAATCAAGTTAGGTAATAGTAAGAACACACTTATCAAGCTTATTATTATTCCCTTTGCAAGCACAAGACCAATATCTGTTCCGATTGTAAAACTCATAAAAACTAATGCTAATAAACCAATAACAGTTGTAAGACTGCTAGAAGTGATAGCTCTAAATGAGTTTGTTAAAGCTCGTTGCATTGCTAATTTATTATCAGGAGTTTTTTCTTTTTCCTGATAATAACTATGTAGTAATATAATTGAATAATCCATCGATAACCCTAATTGCAATATAGCTGCTACGCTTTTTGTAATATATGATATTTCACTAAATATTGTATTTGTTCCAAGATTGATAATTATTGCCAATCCTACAACTATACCAAAACTAACAGGTTCAAAGTATGATTTAGTTGTTAGTAATAGAATAATTGTAACTACTACTATACCAATAATTAGTATATATGGAGTTTCTTCTTCAATCTTTTGTTCTAAAAAATTATTGTTAACAGCATTACCCCCTAAGTAATAATCATAATCAGAAAGAACTACTCTAATTTCATCAATAAAGTCATTTACTTCTTTTGAATATTCCTTTGCCTCGACTAAAACTGTTAATAATGCATTATTGTCTTTAAAATTCATTTCATTTGTTTCATCGAAAATAACTGCTTTAATTTGTGATAAATTTTCAAGTTTTTCCATAATAAGACTAACTTGATTTAAATCAGTATCTTTTATCATCACTGTGACAGTTGTTGAATCACTCAATGATTTACTAATTTCTTTTAAAGCAATTGTTGCTTCTGAACTCTCAGGCAAGTATTTTGAGTTGTCGTAATTAGTAACAACATTATCCATATTGAATAGTGCTAGTGCACTAACTACAATAAAAACTACACCTATTACATATTTTAAACTCAATATTCTTTTAGCTATTTTTTCCATTTTTTTACACGTCCTTTATTTTTTACACACTTGTTGCTAAAACAACTATCATGTATTATAATTCAAGAGTATATTATGTGCAATTACCACATTAAGCGAATATGTTTTATAATCAACACTATATTGAAATATGTGTATTAAAAGGAGAATTTCATGGATAGAAGAGTAAAAAAAACAAAAAAGGCGATTAGAGATGCTTTTTTCTTTCTCGCAAAAACAAATGATATTAATAAAATTAAAGTTTCTGAAATTAGTCAAATAGCTGATATTAATAGAAAAACTTTTTATTTACACTATGTTGACATTTATAGTTTACTTGAAGAAATAGAAGAGGAATTTATTTTACAAGCGGATTTATTGAAGAGTCATCTTGATTTAAGAAGACTCAAAACTGATAATAAAATGTTCATTAGATTATTATTTGATAAATTAGAAAGTGCAATGGTTGATCTTGAACCAATAATAAATACTGGTATTTACGCATCTATAATGAGGAGAGCAAAACAGCATTTTAAACTCTTATTAATTGAGGACTATAAAAAAATGGGTGGAGAGAATATTGATTTGCTATCATTGATTTTTACTTTTTACGCATCAGGAGTAATTGATTCATTCCAAGAGTGGTACCAAAAAAGAGATTTAATCAATAAAGATGAATACATAAATACTGTGGCAGTTTTACTAAGTGAAGGTTCTGAAATTATTAATATGTGGGTTAACAAATAAAAGAAAACACCATCAATGATGGTGTTTTATATTTTATGTCCTATTTCTGGAACAATACAAATAAACTTAAATACTTTATCTGATGTATTTCTATATTGATGAACTGTATTATTAGGTACAAAGGCATAAGCTCCAGCATTAACCTTTATATACTTGTCATCAAATAATATTTCTCCTTCACCTTCAATTACATAGTTGATGTGTGGCCAATCATGAGAATGTTTTGGAGTATAACCATCTTTTTCAAGTTCTACTACTCTCATCACATATCCGTCCCATCCATCAGTTGGTGAAACTAGAACTTTCATTAAAGCATTTTTTACTAAATCACTTTCAAGTTTTATACCCTGAATATCATTAATATTACCTATAGCCATAAACAAACCTCCATATTATATTATATATTTATTTTTTACTAACCTCATTGAATAAAGTTGAAGTTTTAACTGAAGACAATACAACTTCATCTTCTAATATTTTTATTAGCATAAATGCGAAATCAAAAACATAAGCGATACCTCTTCCAGTAATAATGTTACCATCAACTTCAACACCATTTCCCGTGTAAATACCTTTATCACTAAATCTCTCAAAGCTAGGATAACAAGTAAATCTTTTATTATCTAAGAATCCCATTTTGCCAAGAATTAAAGGAGCAGCACAAATTGCAGCAACAAACTTTTTAGATCTAACGAATCTTGAAATAATTTCCTTTACCTTTAAACTATCATCAAGTTCTTTTACACCACCGCCACCTGGTAAAAATAACAAGTCATAATCCTCTATTTTAATTTCGCTAATGTTTTTATCAACATTATATTCTAACATTGACCCACTAGTAATAGGAGAGTTAGATACAGTTGTAACAGTTACATTAATCTTTGCTCTTCTTAGTAAATCAATAACAGTTACAGCCTCAATATCCTCGAAACCATTAGCAAGTAGAACTAAAACTTTTTTCATTACAACCACTCCTTTTTTTTATTTTAGCAACTCTCTTATATTTCTCATTTCCTTGTTTGGATCAGTATACCAATTAGATGAAAACACACGATAAAGTTTCCAGTTTCTAGCCTCTAGATACTTCTCCTGATGAACAAGTTCTTCTCGAGAGTTAAACTTACTTGATTCATTTATATCACATATAATACCAAGTTTATATGATGATGTTTCATCATCATATACTGCTAAATTTATACTATAATCACCTATTCCAATTGAGGTTTTAACATTATAGTTATTCTTGATTAATCTACTTTTTATTTCTTTAACAATTAAGCTAATGTTTTCTTCATTTTTTACTATTTCATTATTATGTAGCTGCTGAAGAACTTCTCTAGCCATATCTGGTTTATTATTAGAAATATTATAACAGTAACGCATATAGTCTTTTAATAACTTTGGACCTGTACTTTTTAAATCTTCGACTTTTAACTCTTCAGGATACAAACTTGAAACAAAATATATTTTTTTCTTTGCACGGCTAATTGCAACGTTTAGTCTATTTTGACCACCTTCATTATTTAACCAACCGAATCTTCTTCTTACATACCCATCAATATCTTTTGCATACCCCATAGAAAATATAATTATATCTCGTTCATCACCTTGAACATTTTCAATGTTTTTGACAAATAAACTTTTATCTTCTCCGTCTTCTGTTCTAAATAATTCTTGTTCAAACTCTTTCTGATATTTAGATCTTTTAAATATTTCTTCGTCTATTAGATTTTCAATTGCATCTCTTTGTGTACTATTAAAAGTTATAACACCAATCGTTTCGTTATTTTGTCTTTCTCTAAATACTTTTCTAATTAGTTTAATAACAGCATTTGCTTCTTCAATGTTTCTTCTATTCTCAAAAATACCATTCTTAACATATACATATTCAATTGGTGGTTTTTGACTATTAAACTGATTAGGAGAAACAATTAGCTTTCCTTCATAAAAAGCATGGTTAGAAAAAGCAATCAGTTCTTCATAAACTGAACGGTAATGATAATTCAGTATTGTTTCATGATATTTATATCTAGCTAAGTCTAATAAACTTTTTGCATCCATAGATACATCTTTTAAAACATTGTCTTCAAAATACTCATCTTCATCTTCTAATCTACCAATTCCCAAACTAGAAGGTCTTAATTGTTTTGTATCACCAGCAATAACTACTTTTTTAGCTCTATAGATTGCAGGAATTCCTTTTTCAACATACATTTGTGAAGCTTCATCAAAAATAACTAAATCAAACATACCATAAACTAAAGGAATAATAGCACTAACAACTTCTGGAGTCATCATCCAAACTCTAACATTATTCATTAGTTCTAATTGGAAAATATCAATAAAGGCTTTTACACTAAGCTTATGTGTGCTTTCTAATATTCTTTTTACATCCATTATTCTTTTTGTGTTTGAGAAGTTTAGAGCATGTTTATATAGCTCCATTTCGAAAGATTCCACAGTAACATGTTTTTTTTCTTCCATTAATTCATTTAGTTCATTTAGTTTAGCTTGATATTTTTCAAGGATATATAAGTGTTTTTGGTTCTTAGCTTTAAAATCCTCTAAATATCCAGTATAAAACGCATCAAATAAGTAATGTCTATGCTTGGCAATATCCTTAACATTCTTAAGTTCCGGATGATGGAGAAGCATTTCTAAAAACTTATACTCATTTAATGTTAAATTTGCATGTTTTGTTTTGATTTTATTCAGCTTATCAATATTATCAAAAATATAATTGTGAAGTGTATTATCAACTGAAAGCAACTTAATAAAATCATTATCAATTGATCTTTTCTTAGTCATAAAGGTTAATCTTTTTTTATTGTTTAAAATAAATTGTTTTTTAAGTCTTCTTTTTTTAAAGAATCCACAAGTACTATATTTTTCAAAGTACTCCTTGTATTCACTAGAAAACTCATCAAACTCAATTTTATTACTTCTACTGATTTTAGTTTCAAGTTTTAATAAGATTGGATAATCTTGTTTCATCTGTTCATACTTCAGATAGCTTGTTAAATTATTCTTTTTATCAAAAGTTCTTTCAATTTTCTCTAAATCTTTAAACATTGGTCTTTTGTAGACTGATTTAAAAATTGAATGAACCCTTTTAGGAGATAGATTGTTAATAACATCTTTATCTTTTACATATCTACTATACAGCTGATTAATCGGAATATCTTGGATTTTTTGGTTATAAACTAAATCAAGTGATTTATCCAAAGTATCTAATATATCCTTTATTTCTTCTTCTAATCTAAAGATATCATTATTAAGAGTTCTTTTTGGTGGTAAGGGATTAATAAACTCATTAAGTTTATGATAAAATTCTTGTTTATTCTCTGAATCATCAATAAACATTGCATATTTTGAAGCGCTTTTTAATCTAGAATAAATTACATCTAAAGCGACTTTTTTCTCACTTACAACCAAAACATTTTCACCTTTTAAAACACTAGCTGCAATTAAGTTTGTAATTGTTTGACTCTTACCAGTTCCAGGGGGTCCCCAAATTACAAGTTTTTGATACCTATTAACAAGATCTATAACTTTCTCTTGAGCATAATTAATATCATTGATATATGATAGTCTGTTTTCCGATACCTTTTGATTGTCAATCATAAAACTTGTGTCTTTTTCCTCATCGTATAAGTTAGTCTCTTCGATTAAGTCTTCAAGTAGATCATTATAATTTCTTGAATCTAAAATTTTTGACATATCTTTTTGAATCATTGATGAGTAAAGTTTGTATCTACCAATTGTAATGTACTCTTTTAAATGAAAAGTACTTCTTCTTTTTTTCACAAAATCATCTTTAAGCTCATTTTTGTATTGCTCAAAATTAAAAGATGCTTTATCCTCTTTTATCAATATTCCATTATTTCGATAAAATGGTATAACAATTTCCATTAATGTTTTCTTATTAAAGTCATAGATAAAAGGAACATTTGAATCAATGTCGTTTTTCTCCATTTTTGATGTAGCTAACAATAAATCACGATTATAAATAATATCTTTATCTCTATCTTTTCGAATAGAAAAATCCCTTTTATTTCTATTTAATTTTACTGGAAAATATAATAAAGGAGCTTTAATTGCAAAACGGTCTTTTTTAAATACTCCTTCTACATAAGGATAAGCTAAATAAAGATCATAGCTTCCTGTCTCTTTTTCATCTTTATTAGTTTCACGATACAAAGTTGTTATGTTTCTTTCAAGAGCTTCTCCACTAACTGTAGGATCAAACTTTAAATTTAAGACAGAAACTCTTTTATTAGTCAAAAAGTTTATGATTTCTTCATTAATCTTTATTAATGATAAATCAAAACTTGTTTTTTTTACAGTTTTCCCCATATATAAATTAGGGTTTCGTCTAGAAATATTTGTTAATCTATCTTTATAGTGATCTAAAACTTTATATGCATTCTTTGATACTTTTACTTCTTTTACTGTATCGTTTTGATGTTTTAAAATTACTCGTAAAAAATCAGTTGCATACTCATCCATAAAAACTTGTCCAATACCTGATATTGCCAAAAAATCACTTATTTTAAGTGGTTTTTTTATAGCGATTTCCTTAAGGACGCTGTCTGAACAAACAAAAGGAGTTCTTCCTTTATTTATTTTCTCATTTTCCTTAATGTTTTCTCTTAATTGATCTAATTCCTCTAATAATTTATCTTTTTTAAGTGCCATGTTTTCACCTACTTGATCGTTAATTGTATTTTATCATTTATAAGAAAGAATGAATAGTAATCAACACATTCTGTTTTTATATTTACATAAACTCATTAACTAATTATAGCACAAGGAAATGGATAAAATATGAATCTAAAAAAAAAGACTTTATTGAATAAAGTCTTTTTGAATTTTTTATGTAAACAAGTTAAAGAATATACCTGCGGCAATTGCTGAACCAATAACACCTGCAACATTTGGTCCCATCGCATGCATTAATAAAAAGTTTTCTTTATCTTCATCTAAACCAAGTTTATGAACAACTCTAGCTGCCATTGGAACTGCTGATACTCCAGCTGCACCAATCATAGGATTCACATCATCTTTACTTAGTTTACTCATGATTTTTCCAAATACAACTCCAGAAGCCGTTCCAAAAGCAAACGCAACTAAACCAAGAGCAATAATACTTAATGTTTCGACATTTAAAAACGAGTCACTACTTGCTTTTGCACCAACAGTAATTCCAATAAGAATTGTAACAATATACATTAAAGAATTATTAGCACTCTCAACAAGTTTTGGTACAACTTGAGATTCTTTTAACAAGTTACCAAACATAAACATCCCAATTAATGGAACACTACTTGGTATAAATAATATAACAATAATTGAAACTGCAATTGGGAATACTATTTTTTCAAGTTTTGAGACTGAACGTAATTGAGTCATTTTTATTTGACGTTCTTTTTTTGTTGTTAAAAGTTTAATTATTGGTGGTTGAATTATCGGTACTAAAGCCATATACGAATATGCTGCAACAGCGATTGGTCCTAGAAGTTCCGGCGCTAATTTGCTTGTTAAATAAATCGCGGTTGGCCCATCTGCTCCTCCGATGATACCGATTGAAGCTGCTTCAAGTGCATCAAACCCAAAAATAATTGCTCCAAAGAATGCAACGAATATTCCAAACTGAGCAGCAGCACCTAATAATAAACTTTTAGGATTGGCAATTAAAGCACCAAAGTCTGTTGAAGCTCCTACACCTAAGAAAATGAGTGGCGGATAAATTCCATACTCAATTCCCTTGTATAAATAACTTAGTAAACCTTCTTGATTCATCAATCCATTCAGCGGTAAGTTAACCAGTAACATACCAAATGATATTGGAATTAATAAGTATGGTTCATATTTTTTTGAAATCGATAAAACGATTAAAGTAATTGCAACTGCAATCATTATTACATTTGCAAATTCTAAATGTGCAAACCCTGTAGAACTGAGAAATTCTTTAAGCATGTCAATCATTTTATCACCACTAGTTGATAATCATGATAACTTCTTGATTTTCAACTGGATCTTGTTTTGATACAAATATTTTTGATACAACTCCAGATACAGGAGCTACAATTTCATTTTCCATTTTCATTGCTTCTAAAATTGCTAGTGTTTGGCCTTTTGTTACAGAAGTATTTTCCTTAACTTTAATGTCAACGATTACCCCTTGCATAAAAGATAAAACTTTATGCCCTTTATTTGATTCAACTTTAACATCACTTTGAGTTGGTTTTTCCACATTATCAGTTGAAGTTACTTTTCCTTCAGTACTTGCAACCTCTTCTAATTCAACTTCGTAAACTTTTCCATTTACTTTTACACGATATTTTTTCATCATAATCTCCTATAATTGTTTTACAGATTTTAGAACTACGTCACTTTGCAACTCTTGTTTACAAGTTATTGTAGCAACTAAAACTGCAACTTTCATATCCTCATCCATATTTTCAAAATTAACATAAGTTCTTTTGTTTTTCTTACCATATTTTTTGGTGATTGCCTCAACCTCTGGTATATATTTAAACAAGCTTACCATAAACATAAGTATTAGCAATACTACAAACACTATTAACATGCTGCTAATTGTAATTTTTAGTGTTTCGATTAATGTTATATCAGTAGTTATCATATTTCACCTACGCCATCAGTAAATTGAATTCGATAATTTCATCTTCTTCAATAACTTCTATTTTGTCTCTTTTAGTTATAAAATCTACTGCAACTTGTGGAAATAAAGCACAGCTTAGTAAATCCTCGTCATTTTTAGCAAGATCTTTATACTTTTCTTTTATCTCTTTATACATTGGTAAAAGGTCATCAGCTGGTCGATATGTTATGACTTTTTCATTACCAATTATTCGTTCTCTAATTTCCATAGAAACTTCAACAGGAGCTTTTCCATAAAGTCCCTTAACATAATCTTTTATTTCTTGTGGTATAACTTTGTATCGTTCATTTGTCATTACATTCATTACTGCTTGAGTACCAACCATTTGTGAGATAGGTGTAACTAGTGGTGGATAACCAAGTTCGGCTCTTACTCTTGGTACTTCTTTTAAAACATCTTCATATTTATCAAAAGAACCTTGTTTTTCTAGCTGGCTCATTAAATTCGATAACATTCCCCCAGGTACTTGATATTTTAAAATATTTGGATTTGTCATTAAAGCCTTAGGATTTAGCAATCCTGATTTTAAATAATCATTTCTGATTTTAGTGAAATATTCAGTTATATCATTTAGTACTTCACCATTTAATTTTGTATCGTACTTAGTATTTAATAATGAATAGTACAAAGACTCTGTTGCTGGTTGAGAAGTTCCTCCAGAAAACGGAGATATTGCAGTGTCAATAATATCTACACCCGCTTCAATTGCTTTTAAATATGTCATACCACCTGTACCACTAGTTTGATGAGTGTGAAGTTCAATTGGTACAGTGATTTTTTCTTTTAGTTGAGATACAAGATTATACGCATCCATAGGAAGCAATACCCCAGCCATATCTTTAATACATATTGAATCAGCACCCATTTTTTCTATTTCAACTGATAAGTTAACATAGTAATCAATTGTGTGTACTTCACTTGTTGTATAAGATATTGCAATTTGACAATGTCCGCCATATTTTTTTGTGGCATCTACTGCTGTTTTTAAATTTCTGATGTCATTTAAAGCATCGAAAATACGAATAATATCTATTCCATTCTCAATTGATTTTTTTACAAAAAGTTCAACTATATCATCAGGATAATGTTTATAACCTAATAAATTTTGACCTCTTAATAACATTTGTAGTTTCGTGTTTTTAACTCTTTTTTTGATTTCTCTTAATCTTTCCCATGGATCTTCATCTAAGAATCTTAAACAAGAATCAAATGTAGCTCCACCCCATACTTCTAACGCGTGATATCCAACTTGATCCATTTTTTCAACAATATCAAGTATTTCACTAGTTTTTAGTCTTGTAGCAATTAACGATTGATGACCGTCTCTCAAAGATGTTTCTGTAATCTTAACCATTATTTTTCTCCTTGGCTATAAACGCCTTTCAGTGATACTTCACTTCCATAAAATTTTTCTTCTTTATTATTTATTAAAACAACCAGTCGCCCTAGTTGATCAATTCCTGATACTAGTGCTTCTTTTGATGTATCACCATCTAAGAAGACTTTTTTACCTATTAAAAAACTTCTCTTACGACATATATCTAAGAATGAATAATCATCATTCATGTACTTTAAGACATTACTAAATATGTTATTAACAATTATGTCTCTTAAATAATCAAGATTATGTTTTTGATTTGATTCAATTAATAATGATGTAGCTATATGTTTAATTTCATCATTAAACATTGTGGAATTAACATTTAAACCAACACCAATAATTACATTAGCAATATCATCATTAATGATTGTTTCCAAAAGGATACCTGCAACTTTTTTTCCACTAATTATAATATCGTTTGGCCATTTAATTTCAGCATATAAACCAAGTAAATCAAGAGTATTAGTTATTGCTGCAGCAACTGCTTGAGTAAGAACTGGCAAATCATTTTTAATTGGCAGCTTTAAAAGCACACTAAATGATAGATTGTTTACACCATTATCAAACCAAATACGGTTTTTTCTACCGTAGCCATTTGTTTGAGATTTAGCATCAACAACTGTCCCTGATTTAAGACTTGAAACATTTTGTTTTAAATACTTGTTAGTAGAGTCGATTATGTCAAATTTAATTAGATTTTTTTCGAACATTTTGAACCTCCAACCAAGCTCTCTCAACTATCATTTTAACACTTATAAATATTGATTCAAGTAAAAAGTTAAGAAAAAAAACTAAAACATTAAGAACGGTTTCATCCTTATAAATCAAGACTAATAATTCAACAAATATCCATAGGTTTTACTATAAAATTATATATAATATTTAATATTTTTTTTATTATTTTTGCTTATTGTTTGAATTTTAAACTTTTTTTATTTTCTTTATTAAAAAACGCTTATTCATCGTTGATTATAAATAACCTCTATGTTATATTAGTTTTGGAAAACATAACAAGCGTTATGTAAATAAAACTATTCGAGGTAAAAAATGGAAAATTTTAGAGTATTAGAAATACAAAAAAGAGTTTATGAAAATAACGATTTAGAAGCTGAAAAACTAAGAGGAGAACTTAAGAAAAATAGAACGTTTTTACTTAATCTAATGTCTTCTCCAGGTTCAGGAAAAACTACAAGTGTGGTTAGTACAATTAACATCCTAAAAGAGGATATGAAAATTGGTGTCATTGAAGCTGATATTGATTCAGATGTTGATGCTATAACAGTATCAAAAAGTGGTGCTAAGGTTATGCAATTGCATTCTGGTGGAATGTGCCATTTAGATGCAGGAATGGCTAGAGAAGGATTAGATATAATTAATTCTGAGGATTTAGATTTTGTAATCCTTGAAAACATTGGTAACCTAATTTGCCCAGCAAGTTATGATTTAGGAGCAGTAAAGAACGCAATGATTTTAAGTGTTCCAGAGGGCGATGATAAACCTTTAAAATATCCTAAAATGTTTTCAAAAGTTGATGTTTTATTAATAAGTAAAATTGATACAGTAAGTGTATTCAATTTTGATTTTGAAGCAGTTAAAGAAAGAGTAACAAAACTTAATCCGACAATCAAAGTTTTTGCAATCTCTGCTAAAACTGGAGAAGGTATGCAAGAATGGTGTAGCTGGTTAAAAGAAGAAATAATTAAATGGAATACAAAATAGGAGGACATAAAGAATGGTGAATTTAAAACTTTTAGAATTTTGTAACAAAGTAAGTGGTACGAAAATGGGATCAAAAAAAGGTGTTACAGAAACTGATCCAAGATACCTTTTACTTGAGAAAGTTGTAACTGAGGAAATGGCAGAGGTAGCTCTAATATTAGAGTATAGATTTCATCAAACTGCTGGAGAAATTGCACAAAAATGTAACAAAAGCTTAGAAAGAACAAAAGAGTTATTATGGGATTTAGCAATGGCTGGAGTTTGTTCTTTAAAAAAAGAAGGCGATGAAGACACATATTGGTATGAAACATGGGTTCCCGGAATATTTGAAATGGTTGTTAATAACCGTGAAAATGTAGCAAAATATCCTCAAATTGCAAAAGCTTTTGATGATTATGGAACATTAAAAAACCCGCTATCAGCAGGTAATTTTCCAATTGGAAAAGGATTGATGCGAGTTATTCCAATTGAAACTGCAATTGATGGAGAAACAAGAAGAGCAAGTTCAGAAGAAGTTTCAAAGTATTTAAATGATGCAACAGTATTTTCTGTAAGTGATTGTTCATGTCGTACATCTCGTGAAGAGATGGGTGAAGGTTGTGGACATTTAAAAGAAGAAATGTGTATCCAACTTGGAGATGCTGCTGAATACTATATAAGAACAAACCGTGGTCGTGAAATTTCTAGAGATGAAGCTTTTGAAATTATAAAAAAGGCTGAAGAAGATGGATTAATGCATCAAATTCCTAATACAGAGGGTGAAGGAAAAACTCATGCAATTTGTAATTGCTGTGGTTGTTCATGTTTTGCATTAAGAGCTGCAGGAATGTATAACAATCCAGATATGGTACGTTCAAATTTTGTTTCAAAAGTTGATAAAACTAAGTGTGTTGGTTGTGGTGAATGTATCGAAGTTTGTCCAACAAACGCGATAAAATTAGGACAGAAAATTTGTACTAAAGAAGAAGTAAAAATTGCGATTAGAAAAGAATTCCCTAACGATACTGAATGGGGACCTGATAAATGGAACCCTGATTATCGTGAAACACGTCAGGAAACTTTAGATTCAGGGACTTCTCCTTGTAAAACAGATTGCCCAGCCCACATATCAATACCTGGTTATATAAAACTTGCTTCACAAGGTAGATATAAAGAAGCATTAGAAATGATTAAAAAAGAAAATCCATTCCCTGCTGTTTGTGGTAGAGTTTGTCCTGCTTTATGTGAAGATGCATGTACTAGAGGAGATTTAGATGATCCTATTGCCATTGATGACATAAAAAAATTCATTGCAGAACAAGATTTAAATGAGGAATTTAGATTCGTTCCAAGAATCAAAAATGACTATGACAAAAATATAGCTATTATTGGTGCTGGTCCTTCTGGATTAAGTTGTGCTTACTATTTAGCAGTTGAAGGATACAAGGTTACTGTATTTGAAAAGCAAAAGCAATTAGGTGGTATGTTAACATTAGGGATTCCAAATTTTAGACTTGAAAAAAATGTTATTAATGCTGAAATTGATATTTTAAAAGAGTTAGGTGTTAAATTTGAAACAGGTGTTGAAGTTGGGAAAGACATTACTCTTAACGAACTAAGAACATCAGGTTACAAAGCTTTCTTTATAGCTATTGGTGCTCAAAATGGTCGTGCTTTAGGTTTAGATGATGAAGATGCATTAAACATTCAAGCTGGAGTAGACTTTTTACGAAATGTAGCTCTAAATAACTATGAATCATTAACAGGTAATGTTGTTGTAATTGGTGGAGGTAATGTTGCTATTGACGTTGCAAGAACTGCTGTTAGAACAGGTGCAGAAAATGTTAATATGTTCTGTTTAGAAAACAGATCTGAAATGCCTGCTTTAGAAGAAGAAATTCATGAAGCGCTAGAAGAAAATATTTTAATAAACAACTCATACGGACCGAAAAGATTTATCGTTGAAAACGGAAAAGTTACAGGTGTTGAGTTCAGAAAATGTGTTTCTGTAAAAGACGAGTATAATAGATTCAATCCTACATATGATGAAAGTGATACGATAATAGTAAAAGCTGATCATGTTTTAGTAGCAGTAGGTCAAGGAATAGATTGGGGTAACATGTTAGATGATAGTAATATTGAGTTAAACCCTAATAAAACAATTAAAGTTGATTCATTCACATTACAAACTAGTATTGAAGACGTATTTGCTGGTGGAGATGTTGTCACAGGACCTAAATATGCTATTGATGCAATTGCTCTTGGTAAAGAAGGTTCGATTTCAATTCATAGATTTGTCCAAAGAGGTCAAAGCTTAACAATTGGTAGAAGTAAAAAAGAATATAAAGCATTAGACAAAGATAACGTTGATTATAGTGGATTTGATTATGCGCCTAGAGAAAAATCATTAGTTAAGCATATTCAAAACATTAAGGGTTCTTTTGATGATCCTCGTGGTGTATTAACTGAAGATCAAATTAAAAAAGAAACTGAAAGATGTCTTGGTTGTGGTGTAACTGTAGTTGATGAGTTCCTTTGTGTTGGTTGTGGTGCTTGTACAACTAGATGTAAATTTGATGCGATATCATTAGAAAAAATACATGACGAAGTTGGAGTAGACTTCCCAGACTTAAAACCAATTATTATAAAACATGCATTAAAAAGAAAAGTTAAAATATTCTTCAAAAAAATCAAAAAAAGAATCAGTCCACGTTCATAAAAATGCATGAACTTGGAATAGTAATAGAAGTAGTTAAACAAGTAGAGCAATTCGCATCTGAACACAATGTTAAAACAATTGATACTTTAGTTCTAGAAATCGGAGAACTTTCATCTGTTATCCCAAGATATATTGAAGAAGTATATCCAATGGCAGTTGAAAAATCAATGTTAAAAAACACAAAACTTAAAATAGAGATCACACCTGGTTTGGGAAAATGTGATGATTGTGGTTTTGGTTATAACATTGCACAAAATAATCGTACATGTCCAAAATGTGGCTCACACGACTGGACAATAATAAGTGGTAAAGAATTTAACATAAAAGAAATTTATACTGCATAAAATAAAAAGAGATTCTTTTGAATCTCTTTTTACAAATTATATTCTCATATTTATCATATTGTGATAGTATAAAAAAGAGAAATGAGTGTGAATTATGAGCGAAATAAATAAAAGGAAGCAACGAATAATTGATGCTACAATTGAAGTTTTAAAAGACCACCCAATTGAAGAATTAACAATGAGGAATATTGCAACCCAAGCAGGATTGACAACTGGGGCAATTTATCATCATTATAAAAACAAAGACGAACTGTGTTTTGATGTTATGAAACAATCTCTTCACTTTTCTAATAACCTGTACCAAGCGATTACTAATCAAGAAAATAAAAAAAATGGTAAAGATCTTTTAGATCAAATAAATAACGAAGTTATTAAACGACTTAAAAAAGTCGAAGAACAAAAAATTCATGTTCACTTTTTTAGTGACATGATTAAAAGAAAAAGTTCAATTAAAGATAAATATCATGATAACTACAGTACGATGCTTGACAGTGTTTCAAACTTATTAATCAATGCATTTGAACTTGAAGATAGTGACAAAAAGCGGGAAGTAGCAACAATCCTAGTTGCTGCAATTGATGGTATGGCAATGCAACAGGCATTGGGAGTTTTACCAAAAAACATGGAAAAAACTATTGAAGTATTCGTATCGTTTTTTAATGAAGGAATACCAAATTATTTAAAAGATCATAAGTAAAATATACATATAATAAAACGAGGAAGATACTATGAAAGATATGAAGTGGATTAAACAAGGTAAATTTGCCCATAGAGGTTTACATGATGAAAAATTACCAGAGAACTCTCTAGGTGCTTTTAAAAATGCAATTAGTCATAACTACGATATAGAACTTGATATAAGAATGACTCAAGACAATCAAATAGTTGTTGTCCATGATTCAAACTTAAAAAGACTATGTAATAAAAATGTAATCATAGAGAAAACAAAATATAGTGAGATTAAGAAGTTAACTTTATTAGAAACAGATGAAAAAATACCTCTATTAACTGATGTTCTTGACATTCTACCAAGAAGTACAAACCTATTAATTGAACTTAAATCATCAAAAAAATATAAAGTTATGATTAACAAACTTATAGATATAATGGGAAGTTATTCAAATAAATATGCTATTCATTCTTTTGACCCAAGGATATTGATTAGATTTAAAAAGGTAAACCCTTTAATAATAAGAGGCCAAATCTCTAAAAAGTACTCATGTATCAAACTTGTTTATGGTCCTCTTCTAACACACCTAGCATTTAATATTTTTTCAAGACCAGACTTCATTAACTACAATATAAAAAACCTCCCAAAAAAACAACTAGATAGATTAAAAAACAAAGGAATATTAATCCTCTCTTATACAGCAAGAACTGAGCATGAGTACAGTTTTGTAAAGGATAGATATGATAATGCTGTATTTGAAAAAATAAGACCATAAAATACTGACCATAATATTTTCATTATTACTTATAAGTGATTATTGATAACACTTCAATAATCACTTTTTTGTATACAAAATAAATATTTATTGAATATATCAATTTAATTGTTTTATATAATAAAACAATTAAAATTTTGAATAAATCAAAAATAAAATAAGTAAATATATACATGATAAATGTTAATACGTCCTTAATTAGGGATAATAAAGATTATATCAATAATAGGTCAAAAAAAATTCTGAATGAAATTTTTATATACATAGTTTCTTCACTAACGTATTATAGTAAAAAATAAAAAAGTAAAAAAATAAATTTTTTTAAGAAAACCCTCTCATTACCACACAGTCTAGAATATTGACCTTGAGTGATTATTCAGTCATATTTTTTATAAAAAAAACTCTTGATTTTTAATTTTTAGAGGAGTATATTTGATAACGGGTTACTTTTGACCCAACGACAAGCCATCCTTTGAACGAATGACTTTGCCATTAATTTTGCGATGTCTTTTTTTTGGAAAATATCCAAAATTAGATTTGCAGATAAATCTATTTTGGAGGAAATACAAATGGAAAAATACCAAGGTTTAGCTGAGTTAACTGAAAAATATCTTTATGGTAAACTAAGTAAATTAATACTTGAATATAATACACCTACCGATTTACATGTATCAATTCAGTATGAAGATGAAAATGATTACTGGTTTGATTATGATCTTGAAATTAACAAGGAAAATAATCTAGTTGATTTTCTAGGACATCATAGTAAGAGCATAATAAACAAAGTAAATTTATCTCGAAATGAAAGTTTCGAAAAAGCTATATTTAATCATCTATTTAAAACTGTTACAGCTTAGAGGAAAATATCTATACTTCTTTCTTATAAGAAATATATATATTATAAATTCACCAACGAAATAGCCAGGTAATTTTTATTACTTGGTTATTTCAAAAAAATTCCCAACTTATTATCTATAGGTTTTTATTGCATAGATCAAAAAATACATAAAAGGAGAGATTCATTGTGCCTGAACAACACTTAATTATCGGAATTTTAATATTCTCACTATCATACATAATGATAGTATCTGAAAAGCTCAACCGTACAGTAGTTGCATTATTTGGAGCTGTACTTATGATTTTATTTCAAGTAGTTTCTCAAGAGGAAGCTTTAGAACACATTGATTTTAATACACTTGGTTTACTAATAGGAATGATGATAATCGTTAACATTATTAAACGAACTGGTTTATTTCAATATTTAGCGATAAAAACTGCGAAACTAGCAAAAGGCGACCCAGTAAAAATTATTCTTTACTTCTCTATAATTGCTGCAGTTGCATCAGGTTTACTTGATAACGTTACAACAATTTTATTAATTGTCCCTGTAACTTTAGTAATCTCTGATACACTAAAAATTAACCCAGTCCCATTTATAATCTCCGAAATAATGGCAGCAAATATTGGTGGAGCAGCTACTTTAATCGGTGATCCACCTAACATTATGATTGGTAGTTTCACTGGTTTAAGTTTTGTTGACTTTGTGATTAACTTAGCACCAATTATGTTAGTAATATTTATTGTCACTATTTTCTTCATAAAAATTATATATCGTAAGTCACTAAAAGTAAGTGAAGAATCACGTCAATTAATATTAAAAATGGATGAAAGAAAAGCAATAACAGATAAAAAATTACTTATTAAAAGTTTAATTGTTCTATTTATAACAATAGGTGGATTTACTTTAGCTGAGCAAATCGGTATGGAATCAGCAAGTGTTGCAATCTTTGGTGCATCTTTGCTATTATTAATAAGTAGAATAGAACCAGAGGAAATTCTTGTTGATGTTGAATGGGTTACTATCTTCTTCTTTGGAGGATTATTCGTACTAGTTGGTTCATTAGAAAGTATTGGTGTTATCTCAATACTTGCTGAAAAATTATTAAACGTAACTCAAGGTGACTTAGGAATAACTACGATATTAGTGTTATGGATGTCAGCAATTTTATCATCATTTTTAGATAACATTCCTTATGTGGCAACTATGATTCCATTAGTTAATGAAATGGAATCGCTTAGTACAAGTAACTTTGAACCAGTTTGGTGGGCATTATCAATTGGAGCATGTTTAGGTGGAAACGGTACAATAATTGGAGCCTCAGCAAATGTTGTTGCTAGAGGAATTGTTGAAAGAAACGGTCATAAAATAACATTTTTAGGCTATATGAAAATTGCATTCCCATTAATGATTATGTCAATTATGATATCTACAATCTATTTATTAGTCTTTTATCTATAGGAGGAAATTATGAACAAATATATAAACTCAGAAGCAAATCAACATGTTATGAAATTAATTCAACTAGGAGCAGCTGTTCAAGTCGTTTCTGGAAAAATGGTATACGCTAGTTTTAAATTTGAGCAAGATGTAGAAGTTAGTTATGCTTACAATATAA
This sequence comes from Candidatus Izimoplasma sp. ZiA1, assembly GCA_002285055.1. Lineage (GTDB taxonomy): Bacteria > Bacillota_I > Bacilli_A > Izemoplasmatales > Izemoplasmataceae > Izemoplasma_C. The sequence goes on along the minus strand of NQYJ01000009.1, from coordinate 35,945 downwards.
ATAAAAACAACAAATATTTTTTAGAAAGAATTAAACCTTATCCTTTATCAATTAAAGAGTTTGAGAATCCTGAGGATGTTATTGAGTTAATCAAAATTGATTATGATCAATTTACTAATGCTGTTAAATCTCACAATATTAAAAACTTCATAAAGATTAACAACAGTTTAAATAAATCAATTAAAGCATTTGAAGACTTGTTTCTTTACTATAATATTCCAGCTGAGTATACACAAAAAATCGAACATAATATCGAAAAAATTCAAGAAACTATCCAAAAAGCATCAAAAGAATGTAATCGTGTATTCTTTACAAAAGAACCAGAAAACTTATAATAAAAAAAGCGAAAATATTCGCTTTTTTTTATACAATATTTACTAAGAATACTGTAAGAAACCCAAGTATAAATGTAAGTATCATATAATTCAATGTTTTATAGTATCCTCTAGGATTGATTTTTCCTTTTTTATCTAGAATTTTTATTGTTGGATAAAGCTTCCAATAGAATGACAAGATTGATAAGATTAAGGCTAAAACAGTAAACAACTGAGTGTTGTAGTTACCAAAAACCACCACAACAATTCCGATAAATATGAAAATTAATTTTGCTCCTGCAACCCAGTTAATCAAGTATCCAACAAAATCCTTATAATCATCATTTTCACTTAAATTAACATAATCCTCAAATATTCCAACACCATTACCCTTTTTTGAAAGGGGTTGGAAATACAAAATGCAAATGTTTAAAAATTCAATAAAAATAAATACTGTAATTCCGATTTGTAATGAGTTCATAGTATTCTCCTCTAAATATACTCTACTTTGTTTCTTCCGTTATTTTTCGCTTGATATAATGCTTTGTCAGCTCTATTAATTGTTGCATATATCGATTCGTTTTCTTTTATTGTAGTAACACCAATGCTAACTGTAACCTTAATATTTTCATTAAATTTATATACTTTTTCCTCAATAATTTTTCTTATTTTTTCCGAAACTAAAACTGAGTCATCATCTATACAATTATGTAAGATAACCACAAATTCTTCTCCACCCCATCTAATTATGTAATCATCTTTTCTAATGAAACTTTTGATAATCTTAATTGTTTCAATTAAAACAGAATCACCTACTCTATGACCATGATTATCATTAACTTCCTTAAAGTGATCAAAGTCTAACATCAAAACTGATGTAAACTCGTTAAAGCCAGTTCTATTATCAAATTTATCAAGTTTTCTTCTATTAAATGTATTAGTTAAAAAATCTTTGGTAGAAAGTTCTTTTAACTTTTCAGAAGTTATAATCTCTTCTTCTACTATTGAGACAAATTTTAGCATCATAAATAATATTGAGAAAACATAAAATAGTGAAATGACACTAATTATAACCGAGTTATAATCTACAATTCCCTCTTGATATTTACTAGCTTGAATTATCAATTTAGCTATAGACATTAAAACAACAGACACATTCACAAAATGATATTGATACTTTTTAGTGTGTACAACTCCAGCTGCAAGTAATAAAACAGGTAAAAATATGTAGAACTGAGAAACTTCATATATCATTAAAATACTTAAAGCTCTAGCTACTCCTAATAAAGTTAAGAGTGTAACCCCTACACTCAGTTTACCTTTATACATAAAATAAAATATTATTATAAAGCCTAAGAAATTAACAACATTGATTACATGTTCTAAAATAGTTAGACTAACAAAGACGCTTTTAAATATAGATAAGAAAAACATGATAAAAATTAAAATCAATAAAAATGTCATCCCGTACTCTGCTTTTCTTCTTATATAGATATTACTATCACTATAATTCTTTAGCAACTTTTCTTTTAAGTTTTCCATGATGAACCTCCTGTATATAAAACACTATTTCAACTTAAGCTGAAAACTTCTTTCAGCGTAAATAGAACCATTAATTTGAATAAGAATTTTATGCTCACCCTCATTCATTTTTCTTGTTGAATAATCTTTAAATTGTTTGTTAAAATCAAATGCTAAGACTTCTCCACATTTTATATGTTTTGATTTTAATTTATATGTTTTTGAATTCATTTTTTTTGTTTTGCTTGGATATAAAACAATATAATCTACGACAAGTTTAACATCTTCTTTAGACTTTATTTCTACACTAATTGTCAACTTATCATTTATATTCAATATATTTTTATTGATATCAAACTTAGTTAATTTGATATCAGGGTTACTTTTAAACCCCAAAAATTCTAATGTTTCTTTATGTCCTTTTTTGATTAAAGTTCTTAAACTATGATTAATTATATACTTCATTTCTGAATCATTTTGCTTTCCAGATTTTATCCATCTTTTTAAAGTCATTAAAACAAACTCAGGATTAATTTTTGATATATCATTTAAATGATTTGCTGTTGATCTTGTAACGTATCTTGATTTATCAAAATATAAATTATCAAGGGCTTTTGCACCTTCATTATAATCAACTCTAATACCTTTTGCCCATGGTAGTTTTGGTCTTGTTCCTTCACTTGCCAGTCTCCTAATATGTTCATTATCACTTAATGACCATTTCATAACACATGCTAATGTTTTTATAGGATAATTATTTAAGTACTCTCTGATCGCAAACTCAGCAGAAAAAAGTTTTGTTAAATGACTAAGTGCTTCAAGAGACTTATCAACATAATTATCATTACATCCATAACATTCAATATACTCTAAAAAAGCGCCATATACAAAACCACCACTTTTATTATTTTCACTAACACTCTTAAATATATCCAATACAACTAAATATTCATCAGGCAAATGTTTCTTTAAAAGGACTCTTAAAGCAGACATTCTTTCTTTAAGTTCAAGATTAGGAAAACTTGATACAGCTTCTAAGACAAACAACTCATTATTAAATGTTTCTTCTACTTTATTTATTTCAATAGCCATCCTATTTACTGTATCTTTGTTAAATAGTTCATCTTTTAAAACCATAAGGGCACCTCTTCTATGTCGTTGTAATATTATTATAACTTATTAATCAAGAAAACTAATGACAAAAATATGAATTTTGTGATTTTTAAAAAATATGTTTCTTATAATTTGTAATTACCTTACAATAAAAGTAAGGAGTTGATAAAATGAATGAAACAATGAATATATTGCTTAATAGATGTAGTGTAAGAAGTTTTAAAGACGAGCAGATAAATGAGGATATAATCAATAGTTTTATTGAAGCTGGTTTAAAAGCCGCTTCTGGAGGAAACTTACAACCGCTATCAATTATTAAAATTACTGATGAAAAGAATAGTAAATGGTTTGTAGACCAAGGCCTTCAAGGATTTATATCAAAAGCACCTTTGAATTTATTATTTTGTCTAGATTTTAATAGACTCAAAAAATGGGCAGAATATCACAATGCTCCATTTGTAATGGATAAAAGTCTTAGACATTTCTGGATAAGTTTTCAAGATGTTATTATTGCAGCTCAATCAATTGAAACCGCAGCAAATTCTTATGGGGTTGGATCAGTATATATTGGTACCACTGTCGATATGATTGTTGAAATTCAGGAAAAATTTAATTTACCAAAAGGCGTAATTCCTATTGTACTTTTAACAATGGGGTATCCAAAAAATGAATGCAAAATCGCAAATAAGTTATCTAAAGATATAGTGGTTCATAATGAGTCATATCAAGAGCATACAATCGAATTTATCAATGAGGAGTACTTTAAAAAATATGGAGAGCCACAACAAGATTTAACTGATAAACTAAAAACTCAGATAATAAAAGTAGTTAATGAAGTTGATGGACCAATAAAACAAAAACAAGTTGAAGAATATCTTAGTAAAGAGTCAAAGGTTAGTACTCCAATGCGTTACTTTGGCCTTCATTATGTTGCAAATTACATGGCTAAAGACAACACAGGATTACTAAAAACACTTGATGATAATGGCTTAATATGGGCTAGCCTTCAAAATCACCCAAAAAAATAAACCTCTTCAATCGAAGAGGTTTTAACTTACATATATTTACTTATGACTTTTTGCAAAAGATCAACTGAATCAAAAATAATTTTATCACAACCAAAAACATCATCTTTGAAGTTATCAACTAAATACTCACAATCAAGTTTGTTATACATATTTTTAAACTCATTCTTAAAATCAATAACTGATTGTTTAACAACTGATCCTTCTTCATTAGATTTACCTTTTAAAACCATTCCAAGAACAGATACCGAACCACTAATTACACCACATAATTCTTTTTCACAGACTCCGCCACCAAAACCAGTCATCATTTTTAGTGCATTGTCGTTTAATGATAAATTATAAAACTCATTAGCAGCATAAACTATTGATTCACTACAGTTTAAACTATATAAATCCTTATTTCTGTATTTCCTAATTAACTTCTTCATTATTATCTCCCATTCTTGATTTAGTAGTTTCATAAAATTGTTTGTATAGCTTATCTGCAATTGAACCATCTCTAATTCTACCAATTACATTATCATAATCAAACCATGAAGCACATTCCACCTCATCATCATCAATGATTAACTCCTCATCAAATGTTTCAGCATGATAGCCAACCATCATAACGTTATTAGCTTCATAAAAATGACTATTCAAATAATTGCAATTACTAACTTCTACTCCAACTTCTTCCTTAATTTCTCTTCTTACACATTCTTCTAAGTTTTCTCCTGGCTTAATAAATCCTGCGATTAAAACTTTGTAATCTAGACGATTTTTTTGATTAATTAAGCAAACCTGATTCTTTGAGTTAGTTAAAATCGCAATCATCGCTAAATCTACTTTCGGGAAAAATAGCTTATTACAATTTTTGCAATAAGGAATATCCCCTTCTTTTTTTACTTCTTTCAATACTAAATCACTGCCACACTCAGTGCAATACATCACATTCTCCTTTAATTTTTTTTATAAATTAATGTAGTAAATCTACACACAAATTTTTATATATATATTTGGTTATAAAAATAAACTATCAGAACACACCGCTATTATATATTAGCAATTATAATAGTTCAACACATAAATATAAAAAAAATAACAGTACCAAAATACTGTTATTTTTATGTTATAATATTGGTTTTCCTAGTTTTAAAACTTCCTTATTAAATTGATGATTTACAATATGTGCTCCAAATCCATAAAATGCAAATATTGAAATTCCAAACTCACTTATAGCTGCGAAATAATGGAAGAACTCAATTTCTGTAAATGCTGAAAGAGTAAGCCCAATAAACAAGAAGTCTATTAACACAAATATAATAAATAAGACTTTATTTGTTTTTAATGCGCCAAGTGTCATAAAGAAAGTAAAGATAAAATATCCAGCAAAAGCAAATCCAAGTTGTGCCTCAAAATGTCCAGTATAACCAACTTGGTTTCCAAATAACCATGTTAATGCAATTGCGAACCAGAAGAACGCATAACCAAAGAATGCTGTTGCTCCAAAGATTACACCATTTTTAGCATCATATATTCCTGCTACTAATTGAGCGAATGCTCCTAAAAATATTGCCCAAGCAATAACTGGTAATGTACCATCAATAAAACCAAACTTCTGTGCAGAAGCAACTAGAGTAACCATTGCTAAACCAAATAAGCCAAGTGCAGATGGATTAAATATATTTTTTTCCATTTGTAAGCCCCTTAATTTTCAAGTATATGAGTATTTATTTTATTACTCACCAATGAATATTTTACTTAAATAATGCATTTAATCAACAATTAATTTATTAATCCTTAAATATTATAAATAACAAGTAATTTTTATATTTTAGTTATATAAAAAAAGCTTAAGGTCTAAGCTTTTTTTCTTTAAGTTTATTTGATATAAATACCGGTAAATACCATATCCCAATGACAACATATGACATAACAATAACTAATGTTACATACATAAATAAACCATTACCTTCAAACATCTCAAATGGTGTACCATCTGATCTTAATAAAAACATATAATTTGAGTCTATTAATAAGTTTAGTGGTAATAATAATCCAAGTACTATTATTAAGAGTAATGTCGTACTTTTAAGGAACGACTTATTATTAACATTAAAATTATGGACAAATCTCATATACATGAACATCCAAAAGAATATCATATGGCTAAACAAGAACTGATAATATCTAAATCTATCCGGACCGAAAACAATATCCGGAAACATAATACTAATCAACCCTCCTACAGCCCAAAAATAAGATATTTCAAAGACTTTATAGTTTTTTGTATACATTACAAACACACCAGCAAATAAGCTAAGAGAACAAAGGTGAAGTGGAATATCATGATGATATGTCCACAGTCCATTACCAACTTTCCATAAATGTAGGGCTAGTTCAAATAGTATTCCTAATGTTGCTATAATGTATCTTAGTCTTTTCTCATACTTAAAATTTCTTAGTTTATCTCTTAATAAATAAATTACTATAACTCCTATAGCTGTAAGTATTATTGGGATTAAATGCCATATCCCAAACATTGTAAATTCAATACCAACTTCATCTGTAAAAAACATAAAATGCACCTCCATGTTGTATTAATATTATACCATTTTTATAGTTTAATATCGAAACAATTTTGAAGCAAAATATTATAATTCATCAAATAAAAAAGACATCTAAATAAGATGTCTTAAATAAAACTATCAGTACCTATATGTTTAAGGTTTTCCCCACAATAAAATGTTAAATAATAATAGATTTCATCATTTGGTTCAACTAGTACTTTTCTACTAGATTGAATCATTTTACTGTTTTTATTAAGTTCTAAAACAGATTTAACTTCATCTGTAGCCTCTAAAATATTAAAATCCATATTCATTTTAGAGACCTTGATATGTTTTTTATCAAACATATATTGAGATATTGGTTTAGTAAAATCATAATCATCAAAAGCCACTTGCCCTATTGATGAAAAATAGAATTCTTCAATTGCTAAAGGACTACCTTCAAGTATTCTAAGTCTTTTAACAAACAAACATTTAGAACCAATTTTTAAACCTGTTGTTTCACTTATTATTTTATCAACAATCATTTCTTGTTTATCTAATACTTTTGTTTTAATAGTTAGTCCACGCATTTTAATAAAATAAGTTAAACTTACAAAAGGTTCAAGTGAGATGCCTACTTCGTGTTGTGATACAAAAGTACCTACACCTTTTTTTATAAATACATAACCTTCTTCTACAACTTGTTTTATTGCTTCTCTAATAGTTCCACGACCAACATTATATGTTTCCATTAGTTTAGCTTCTGAAGGTATTTTTTGATTTTCTTCCCATTGTCCAGAGCGTATTTTTTTTACAATATCATTCTTTATTTGAATATAGACTGGAATTGATGGTTTATAGTTCATAGTATCATCCTTTACTCTTAATCCAAAAATGTACCTTTGTTGATTAGTAATTTTGGATCCATTAATTTTCTAAGTTTCTTCATTTTATCTATATCTTTTATATCAAACATGAGTCTTAGCATTTCTTTTTTTATCTTACCAATACCGTGTTCAGCAGATATACTACCTTCTTTTGAAGTTATTTTTTCTGCCCAGTTTTTTACGATTTTTTTAGCAGCTTCATACTCGAAATAGGTATTTGGAATTAAATTAACATGGAGATGATTATCCCCAATATGACCAAATATAACACTGTCTATTTTCAAAGTATTTATGTCTTTATTATACATTTTTAAAGTGTCAAAAAGCAAATCACTTGAAGTTGACATATCTGTGCCTACTTTATGGATTCTTTGATCATTGATTCTTTTATTCGCTATTAAAATATTAACACATTCTGGTACTGCATGTCTAAATAATTTAAGTTTTTCATAATCATTTGATTCAAATGCAAACCATTGTTCATCTTGATTAATCTCAAATCTTTTAAACAAGCTGTTTAATTCTTCAATAAAAGGCTCAATAAGTTCATCATTATCAACATGAAACTCTAAGTAAACTCCACCTTCATAACAACTTGATATTATAGGTAGTTTATTGATTGCTGAAACTGAGTCTCTAAAATTATTTAATAAATCAAATGACTTCTTGTCAAAATATTCAATAGCGGCTATATTATACTTTTTATTTTTTTTAGCTCTTAGCCAATCAATAAAATCCACTAGTTTATTTGAACTATCTAAAAATAACATTAACCCTATTTGATTCTTTGGTTTATTTATTAGTAGTATATCTATTTCAGTAATTACACCAAATATTCCTTCACTCCCAATAAATAAATCAATCAGGTCCATATCTTCTTTATAATATAACCCAGCAACATCTTTGATTTCTTGTTGTTGTTTTTTCCATGATGGTAATTCATCTATATTTAATCCTAGGATTTTTGACAAATCCTTATACTTATATGTTCCTCTAGTAATATTTATTGTTTTTAAAGGTGTAACTATTGTGATAGCATTTATATATTTTCTTATTGAACCATACATATATGATGCAGCCCCACTTGCTTCACAAGCTATCATTCCTCCAATTGAAGCAAGAGTTTCAGTTGGATCACAAGGGAACATTTTAAAACTTTCAGCTTTAAAATTATTATATAAGCTTTTATCTTGAATACTCCAATTATAAGTATCCATTTTTTTTGTGTTTAAAGCATGATTTAAATCTTTTAATAATAGTCCTGGTTGTACTCTTAATGAATAATTGTTGTTTGCATCTTTTGATATCCCTAATATTTTATCCATTTTAGAAAGGTTAAGAATATCACCTGTAAATGGGACTGCTCCTCCACAAATTCCAGTAAGTGCTCCTTGGATTGTAAGAGGTATATTTTTAGTATATGTGTCCTTAATTACTTTTTGAACGTCTTCTGTATTAAGACAAAAGAAAATGTTTTTAGCATTTCCTTTTAGTAAAGATTCATCATTTAAGTAGTCATTTATTAAATCGTTATTTATCATTAGAAATGCTCCTTTTCTATAATGTCTTTATAATCTCCCACTATACCATAATCAGCATAGTTAAATATTCGAGCATCTTTATCCTTATTTATAGCTATTATTAGCTTTGACTTAATTATTCCATTTAGTAAAGGTGCAGCTCCTGAAACACCAATTGTTAAACATATATCTGGAGATATAATTTGTCCTGTTGTACCAATTAAAGTATTCATAGGTAGCCAACCCAAATCAATAACTTTTTTAGTTCCACAAATAACTGCATTAACACTTTTTGCATAATCTTTTAGTAGTTCAATATTGTTTGCACTACCAACACCATAACCACAAACAATAACAAATTTAGCGTCTTTGATTCCTGATGGAACAACTTTTTCAAAAGTTACTATATCATCTTTTAAAGTAGTTGCATCTGTATAATCAATATATTTAATTATTGGAACATTACTTACTTTTATTAATTTGCTTGATGTTTTCTCTTTTGTAAAAGATAATACTGCTCTGTCACTTACAATATAATGTCCAAGAACATTTCCACTGTATATTGGCTTTATTACATTAAATTTTTGAGTTTCATTATCAAATTTAATACTCTCAATATTCAAGAAACTTTCAATAGATAACTTGCTAGCTAACTGTGGTATAAAAGCATCTTGGTTTTCTTTTAGGCAAGAAATGAACAAATCTGGCGTGTAGATATTATTATAATGTAATGCTACTTTAATCAGATTAGAGATATTATTAGGTTCCTCAATTTGATTATAGATATGTATTTCGTTTACTTGTTCAAGAGTAATCGGTTTAATAATTGTTTGTTTGCTGATGTATAATAAATCTATTTTAAGATTATTAGTTTTAGGATTTAAGTTACTAATTTTAGATAAAACAGAATTAATTTCATGGTTAGTATTTAAAATATTATAATCTGTTATTAGTGCTATTTTCATCTATTTAACCCCCTTATTAAGTGAATTGTTTATTAAGTCACTTAGTTGAAGATTAATACTTTTATTTTTATTTTCATTTAAATATATACAATTTTTTTTAGATTTTTCAACTGTTAATTTTTCTAGATTATAGAATTTTTCATTAGTGTCTTCTGATATTTCCGACAGTTCTTTTGATATAAAATTAATTGGTTTCTGTTTCGCCTTCATTGTGTTCATTAAAGTAGCCATTCTTAAAAACATGTTTGGTGATTGGGTTACTGTTACTACTAAAGGATTATTGGTTTTAATATGCTCTATCCCACTAGATGTAGTTCTAGAGACATTAAAATATGAGTCTTTGTAAGTAATATTAAAGACATTAGTAAAACAAGACCAACCTAGCTTTTCAGCTAGGATTTGGCCTGTTTGTCCATGATTAAAGATATCTGATTGTCTTCCGCATAAAACTAGTTTAACTTCTTTGTCATCTTTAATTTTATGGTGGAGGAGTTTGGCAATATTAAAAGGGTTATTGATTAATTCATGATCTATTTCTATTCTTGTAGCATCATCAACACCTATAGCTAATGCTTTTCTTAAGATTGCCTCGCTCTTTTTGTTACCAATCGTTATAACTTCTGTTTTAATATCTTTTGATGAATCAGTGATTCTTAACATAAGTTCAAGTGCTGTTTCATCATAAGGATTCATGATTAAGTTTGCATAATCAATATTTATTTTATTTGTTGTTTCATCCACAACCCAATCATTTTCTAATACAATATCAAGATCATATACTTGTTTTATACAACTTATAATTTTCATATATAACCTCTTTCTTTACCTTTTTTTATTCTACAGGAATTAGAACTCCTTGATTCATTATACCATTTGGATCGAAAGCTGATTTAAGTTTTTTTAACATTTCGTAAGAACTTCCTAATTCTTCTTTCATCCATTTTGATCTATATCTACCAACACCATGATGATGGGCAATTGATCCATTGTATTTTAAAGTTGTTTCCATAATAATACCAAAAATTTGATTATATGTTTTTTCAGCAGCTTCTACTGAAGGTGCACACATTGCTCCAAACATGAAATATATATTAGTTCCTTGTACATAACTATGTGATGAATGTCCTGTAACTGCAACTAAGTAAGGAACTTCTTTTGCAACACGAGAAATTACTTCGTTATAGATTTTCCCAATATCAGACCACATTGCTGAAATTTCACAAGTATCAGCAACAGCTCCTTGTTTAGCATACATATCTAAATGATCACAAATATCATTTCTATGAGCTAACCATAATTCTAGAGGTTTACTTCCAAGTTCACGAGCTTTATGTTTTAAACAAACATTTTTTACTGCATTTCCTTCTAAACTAGCAAATCCTTGAGGTCCTTCAGAGATGAATAATAGTACTCCTTCATCTTCTTTGATGAACGGTCCATAACTTTCTTTTGCTTCTGTTTTATCATGAAGTCTTGTAACAGCAGGTTTCCATCCAGCTTGTACGATTTCTTGGATAATATCTAGTCCTGTTTGAAACTCCTCTATAGCGAATGCTTGCATTACTCTTTCTTCTGGTAATTTAAATATTTTTACTGTTACTTCTGTGATAACACCGAAAGCACCTTCTGACCCAAGCCAGATATGTCTTAAATCTGGTCCTGTTGATTTTCTTGGATTATTTTTTATAAACACAAGTTCACCAGTTGGTAATACTCCTTCTAAACCAACAAGTAAATCTTCAATTCCACCATATAAAGTTGAGAACTGACCAATACTTCTAGTAGCTACTAAACCACCCATTTGTGCAAGTGGTAAAGATTGAGGGAAGTGTCCTGATGTATATCCTTTTTTATTTAATGTTTCTTCTAAAACTTGTAGTGGTACACCTGCTTGTGCTGTGATTGTAAAGTTTTCCTCATTTATTTCGATTATTTCATTCATTTCACTTAAATCAATAACAACACTGTGACTTGGTGTTTCTAGTCCTAAGCATACTCCTGAACCACCAGTTCTTGGAATACTAACAATTTTATTTTCATTAATAAATTTCATAACTGTTACTGCTTCTTCTTTAGTATGTATTTTTAATATACAAGAAGCTAGGTTTTCTGATTTCCATCCAAAATGTTTTTGAACCATTCTTAAACCTGTTATGTCTGTTGCAAATTCTTGTAGTACTTCCTCATTTGTCACAACACGTTCTTTGCCAAGAACTGTCTCAAAAAAATTTATAACTTCTGTTTTTTCCATGTTTTTTATCTCCTTTTAGTTTTTATTGAATTGTTCTAGTAGCGATTATATCTGCTCCAGTATTGCTTATGTTTTTTACAATTACATCGCCTCTTTTGATTGGCCCTTTAACTGTTAATTTATATAACTCTTTTACTAAATCTTTAAGTTTGTCTTTGGGAATTTCTTTTGTGCTTATTACAGGAAGTCTATGAAGATTTTTACCATCGATTTTTACTGTAGTTGTAAGCATACGCATTGGGTGTGTAAATTCATTTTGTCCGAATATCATACCTCTTTTACATTGATTACCTGTGACAAGTATTTCATTGTTTTCTGCTTCTACTTTTAAAGAACAACTGACAGGACAAACAATACATGTAAATTCTTTAGTCATTATTTAGACCTCCTTAACACTAACTACTAGCGGAGTATTGATTTCCCCTATTAGTTTTGTGGAAATTTTTTCTACAATCATTTCTGGTGGTAATACTACACGATGCCTTTTTTTGTAGATTTTATTTTCAAGTTCGAAAACACCAACTTCTGTTTTTTCTTGTTTATTTCTTACTCTAAAGTAAAGTGGTAATTCTTCACTGAGATTATTTAGTCTTATTTTTTGTGGAACAACAAAGCTTACGTTTTCTCCTGATTTAATCGGTAAATATTCTTGTTTTAAATCAAGCTCGTTTTTAAGATATTTAGCTGCGCCTGCTCCTGCGATTTCTCCTGTTAGTGAAACATAATCAACAAGATCGAAAACAGTAACTACATTTCCTGCGGCAAAAACACCTTCCATAGATGTCATAAACTGATCATCCACTATTGGTCCTCTTGTTAAAGGATCAATATCTAATTCTAATTGATTTGATAATTCATTTTCAGGAATTAATCCTACTGCTAATACTAGTAAATCACATTCTATGTATTCTTCTGTACCTTTAATAACATTTCTATTACTATCAACTTTTGCTACTGTAACCCCTGTTAATTTTGAATTCCCATGAGTTTTAATTACTGTTGTTGATAGATGCATTTTAATATCATAGTCTACTAGGCATTGGGCTATATTTCTTGAAAGCCCACCTGGTGAATCCATAAGTTCATAAACTCCAAGAACTTCTATTCCTTCTAAAGTCATTCTTCTAGCCATTATTAAACCAATGTCACCAGAACCGAGAATAACTGCTTTTTTCCCAGGTAAATATCCTTCAATATTTATATATCTTTGAACAGTACCAGCAGTTAAAACACCACTTGGTCTTGTTCCCCATATAAATGCTTGAGATCTCGTTCTTTCTCTACAACCCATTGCTAGGATAATTGCCTTTGGATGGATTTCAATTATTCCATCAGTTTTGTTCATAGCATATACTGTTTTATCTTTTAATATTTCAACAACAATTGTATCGTAGGCAACTTCAATATCATATGTGTTAAGTTCTTCAATATAGTTATCAGCGTATTCACATCCAGATAGTTGTTTTCCAAAACGATGTAGACCAAATCCATCATGAATACATTGTTGTAAGATACCGCCTAAACTTGTATCTCGTTCTATAATCATTACTTTTTTAGTACCTTGTTTTTTAGCTTCAATAGCTGCAGCTAAACCAGCAGGTCCACCACCAATAACAACAACATCAACATCAATTATTTTCATAAGTTTTGATCTCCTTTACGAACGACTTTCTTTATGTAATACATAAGAGTCCCCACCTTTTAATGTAACTTCTGTATGTGGTATATTTAATTCCTTTGCGATAATTTCAAGAACTCTTGGTCCACAGAAACCACCTTGGCATCGACCCATACCTGCGCGTGATCTTCTTTTTACTGCATCTATTGAAGTAGCAGGAATTGGTGCGTTTACTGCATCAATAATTTCACCTTCTGTGATCAACTCACATCTGCAAATCACTCGTCCGTAGTTAGGGTTTTCTTTGATTAACTCATCTTGAAGTTCTCTAGATAAATCTCTAAATATTGGTGTTCTTTTTCTAGTTGAAATATAATTTAGTTTTTTTGTTATTAATCGATTTTGTTTTAAAACTATTTTTTCTACCATTTCACCAACTGCAGGTGCAGCAGCTAGACCCGGTGATTGGATACCAGCAACATGAATAAATCCTCTAACTTTTTTTGAGGCTTCAATTATAAAGTCTTCTTTATAATCAGCTGCTCTTATACCTGAAAAGAAAGTAATAATTTCATTTTTCTTAACTTGATCAGTTACCCCTTGTCCGAGATTTAGAATATAATCTAAATCACTTGCCTCTACTGATTTATCTTCCTTATCATGAGTTTCAACAGCTGTTGGTCCCCATAATAAATTTCCCTCAGGTGTAACACTTGCTCCTCCACCTTTAGAGTTATGACTTCTATCGCTTCTTCCTAATACTCCTGATGGAGTATTTAAGAATCCTTTTCTATTTTTATCAATTATGGCAATTGCCCCTCGTCTTGGATGAATTGTATAAAATTTGTCATCAACCATTTTAGCAATTTCATCAGCATAAACTCCCGCACAATTAATAACTGTCTCACAACTAATAACTGAATTGTTAGTTATCACTTCATTAACTGCTCCATTTGTTTTTCTAATATCTAGAACCTTGGTATTCAGTTTAAAAGTTGCACCATTTGCAATTGCGTTTTCAGCTAATGCATAGCAAACTTCAAATGGTTCAACAATTCCCATTGTAGTCATTAAGAATCCACCAAGTGGATTCCCTCTTAAGTTAGGTTCTTTTTGCTTAACTTCCTCAGCGCTTAACCATTTTAATCCCGGTGTTTTCATGTACTGTCTAAATGATTTGATAAAGTACCCTAACCCTGTCTTTTTCAGAAACTTTAAAACTTTGAATTTTTTAACATCTGATTCATTATGAAAAACAACTAACGAACCAGGTCTTTTTAACTCAAAATCTAAATCTTTTGAGAGTTGTGTGTAAAGTTTATTTCCTCGTAAATTTAACTTAGCTTTTAATGTTCCTGGTTTAGCTAAAAATCCTGGGTGGATATTTCCATTATTAGCTTTTGTAGCTTCTTCACCAATATCGCCATTTTTTTCCAGCACAATAATATTAAGATTATATTTACTTAGTGATCTAGCAATTGAACATCCTGATATTCCAGCGCCAATAATAACTACATCACATTCTTCTTTTACACCTTTATCTAAAGTAGCTTTTATCTCGATGTCATTATTTACTTCTTTTATATTTACATCTTTTGATGTGATATCATTTACAACATTTTTTACACCTTTTACATTTGCAACAAGATGTCCTATATTTACGACATCCTTCCATTCTTCAACTATTCCCGTTAATGTTACAATTTTTTCTTTTGAAACTGAAACACCAATTTCATAGTGAGAGATATCTGATGTGTTTTGTAAAATATTGATTACTTTGTTCTTAATCATAACCTCACTCACTTTCTTAATTTAAGTTCCACCATTTTGTTATAAACTGGTTGTAGTCTTTTATATGTTAGTTCATATACTTCTTTAAATAATACCTCATACCTCTCAGCAACTTCTTTTTCTGGGTGATATGTTTTTGTTTTAGTTATCATATTATGTGCAGCATCTTTAACATCTTCATAAACTCCAAGATGAATATAACCAAGCATTGCTGCTCCTAAACTTGTTGTTTCATGCGACTGTACAACATATAGTTCTTTGTTTAAAATATTAGCTAGAACCTGACATAAGATTTCACTTTGACTTCCTCCACCAGATAATCCAACTCTTTCTACTGTTTTTTTAGTTTTATTTTCAACACTTTTAATTCCTTCTTTTATCGAATATCCAAGACCTTCAACTAATGCTCGATAAAAATGAATTCTAGTGTGAATATCATTTAAACCAATTAATGTACCACTTGCCCCTGGATGTCTTACATCGCTCATCCAGTAAGGTTGCATTAATAACCCATCACTACCTGGTGGTACTTTGTTTAGTTTTTCATTTAATATTCTTTCAATGCTTACATTTTTTTCATCTGATTCTTTTTTCTCTAGATGAGCAAACTCATCTATAAACCAACTCACTAACCAAAAACCTCTAGTAATTCCTAGTTCAGGATTATATTTTCCTTTGATTGCTGAAGGGAAAACTGTTCCATATTTATAAAGTGGTAAAAATTTATCACTAGTAGTTTGGACAGTTACCATTGACGCTAAACTTACACTCACTGTTGATTCATCAAAACAACCAACACCGATTGTTTCACAAGCTTTGTCTGATCCAGCAGCAATAACTTTGATTCCTTCTGTTAAATTTAATTCTTTTGCACACTCTTTTGTAAGTTCTCCAATAACGTCTCCTGGTTGAACTAAATCAAATAAATGTTTATCATCTACAAAAAATATTTTTCCTTCAATATCAGTTTTTGAAGCCCATTTTAATTTTTTTGCAGAAAAAGGGATGTACCCTGGTGCAGATGTCAAACTGTCTCTATATTTACCAGTTAGTTTAAAATTAAGATAAGTAGATAAAAATAATAACTTATGTAGTTTTTCCATTGTTTCTGGTTCCTTTTTGGCAACCCAATGATAAGGACAACTTCTGTTGTAGTTATCAACAATATCCCATACCTTCATAAGTTTATAAGCTTTTCTTTGTGAACTCCCAATTTTATAGTTGCTATCTAGCTTTCTTGTATCCATCCAACTAATAGCATTTCTAAGTGGTTCACCGTTTTTATCTACAAAAACACTTGTACTTCTTTGTGAAGCAATTGTAACGACTTTAATATGTTTCATGATTTCAGGTTTAGAGTCCCACAACATCTTTACTGATTTTACTGCACTATCCCAAAAAACATTTGGGTGCAATTCACAAAATCCTTCATTACTTGTCTCATATTTTGGATATTTAACTTTCTCATTACCTAGTAATTCACCCTGGTTATCAAACACAATACTTCTCATGCTTTGAGTCCCACAGTCAAGTACTAACACATATCCTGTTTCCAATTTGTTTCCTCCTTCTTTAGATAACGTACTGACATCTAGACATCTATACCACTATTTTATAATTAAATCTTCACTTTGTCAATTTATGATTGTAAACAAAAAACCGCAAAACGCGGTTTTTTTGCATATATTTAAATAAATAAAGCTGTTTTTTATAAATTATTAGCTTTTAAAATCTCTTTATAAGCTAATGTATCAACGTATAATTCTTCTTTAAGAGGGTTACGTTTTGTTCTTTTAATAGTTTTAATTTCATAAATTAAAACTCCAACATTTGCGATAATAGCTAAAATACTTAAAAATAGTTTTGGAGCATCTAAATGCGTTGATACAATTGAAAAGTATTCTGTATTTGCATAATTAGGGAATGTCAATGTGAACATTGCCCATAAAGCTAATGTTTGTGCTCTATGTTGAAGCCACACGCCTTTTGTTCCAACAAATGCAGCAAATGTTGAAACCCCTACTAAAGCAACACCGGCGTAAAATGCGCGGTCTGGAATGCAATTATAAACATATGACATATTCCATATCCCATAAGCAACTACCCAGAACCATAATTGATCTGCCCAAACCATATCTTTTGATTTGTTGTTAGCAACTTTAATTCCAACCCAACCAGTTAAAGTAATAACACTCAAAATACCTGCTATACCATTAATAATATTCCATGGACCACCTTGTAATAATAATCCGTTTTCAATGACTCCAGCTTTAGAGAATACTTCAAAATCTCTAAAAACTGCTTCCATAATATTAATAGACAATATTAATGCTGGAAACAACAACATTAATTTATTCTTTTGTAGACGCTTAGAATATCTTAATGCCATAAACCCAATAACACCAGCTAATGCTGAGTAAGTTTTAACCCATGCAAACCAATTTCCTGATGTAGTATCTGAACTATCAATATTTGTCCAGATGAAAATTGTAAATAATATGGGTACTGCGATATAAAAAATAATTGATAATGTTTTACTTCTTCTAGTAATTTCGTTTATAAAAAGTAACATTACTAAAACAAGAATAAAAACTAAAACATTTGTGATCGTATAATTCTCAAAAAATAACATTTTTTTGTAATAACTAGTATGTATCTAGTTACGTCTCCTTTTCTCTTTGTTTTTTTCAGTCAAATTATAACATAAGGATTTTTAAATAACACTGTTACTTTTTTTGTGAAAGTAAAAATGAGTCAAAAAAGATGAAAAACAAGGCAAAAACAAGAGTTATATGACTATCTTGCTAATGAAAATCAATTCGTCCAATGCTAATCACTTTGTTTAATCGCAATTATTTTATAAATTATATGTATCAATTATGATTACTATTTAAATATATTGTATGTAAAGTAATTAACTGCTATACTAATGACTTAAGAGAATAATTTTTAGGAGGAATAATTATGAAAAAGAATATTTACTTATCTTACATACATTCTGATTCAATGAATTTTAAGTTTAAACTAACCGATAGATTTAAAGGCAGAAAATATAAATTTTCAGAAGAATCTTTTGATCCAACATCAAATGATTCAATCCAAAACAAAGAAGAGTTAATGAAACTAGCAAAAAAGATATCTCACATGGATGTTACTGTTGTATTTATCTCTAAAAATATTTTAGAAAGCAAATGGATTCCATATGAAGTTGAATACTCTTTAGATGTTACTCAATATTTTGATAAAATAACAAAACCAAAAGGAATAGTTGGTGTAGTAATTCCTGATAAAGGAAATGACTATAGTTACTTAATGACAAAAGGTAAAAAAGGTATTTGGGGTGTAGATAAATCTAAATTACCTGGAGTAATCGCTAAAAACATACATAACGAAGTAACAATCCAAAACAAAAATAACGTAAACTATGATTCATATATATCTGTTTATCGTTGGGAAGATTTCATTAGAAATTTTGATATTTGTATTGATGCTGCCCATGATAAAGCTACAAACTATTTTGAAGATTATGTTATAACTAAAAAAAACAACCAATAGGTTGTTTTTTATTTAATTTCTTTTAATGTTTCTTTGATAACGTTTGTTAGGTACTGATATTCTAAGTTATCAATAAATCTAAAATATAATGATCTCAACAAACATTTTATGTTTCTTGTTACATTATAATATTCTGGATATTCTTTTACATTATCAAACACTTTGAACTTTTCGATAAAAGCAATTAGGAATTCAGGATCTAATAGGTTTCTTTTAATTCCGATTTCTAATGCAGTTACAGTTCGTTCATCTTCATCATTAGTAAGTTGATACTCTTTTTTTATAAAGACTTCATAAACTAGATTAAACATAACTTCTAGTTCATCTTTTTGAATCACTTCTGATTTCATCAGTTGACTCATCAAGTCAGCACTGTGAGCAACACTGTGGATAAACCCAACTTCCTTGTCATAACCACGGTAGTCTAGTTCATCTTGGTAATATCTAAGAAAAGCATTATAAACTTTTAAAATGTACTGAGAAAACTCTGATTTTCTTTGATTATATTTATAGACAATAATAAAAAGCTGAAGCAAAGTAAATGTTCTTACTAGTACTGAATATTTATCTTTATTACTCATGTCTAAAAACAAATATTTTTCACTAAGTAACACCTCACAGATTGTATTGATTTTATCATAAGTTAAAATATCGTCATGAAGTAAATGAGCAAAAACTGGGTATACTAAATCATCTCTAACATAAGAGTCTTTATTTCCAATGTTTTTAAATAATATTTTTAGTAAATCCTCAGTATCAACATTAGTAAAATCACAATTACTACTTTTAATACTTTCTAATAACTTTTTGTTTTTTTCTAACATATTTCACCTCACAAATTTATAATAAATATTGGTAAACATTCACAACAACATCTATTGTCAGTGTCATCTTTTCAATATTTTTTATTTTATCTTTTACGATAATTGGTGTTTTAAAATAATGAGGAGTCATCATAAATAGTTGATATAAGTCAAAATCATTTAAAGTTATTTCTTCTTTAATTATTATACTATCCACTTTTTTAATTCCCTCATAAACAATATCATTAACTAAGTAGTCTTTTTCAATTATTACTTCATACACTAGTTTTTTTAACTCACCTAAATGATTTTGATTAGGAGAAACAGTTATTAGGTGGCCTTTACCTTTTAAAACTCTCACACATTCATCGATATTAATAGGGCTAAATATTGAATATATTATGTCAGCACTATTATCTAAAAAAGGTAACTGATTATTAGTACCAACAATATATGATATAGCTTTATTGGCTTTTGAAGCTTCTTTAATCCCATCTTTAGAAATATCAATACCATAATATTCATTTTTTTGATTAGATTTTTCTAGATTATCTAAATAATAACCAACACCTGAACCAATATCAATTATTCTATTGTTTTTGCCAAAACTATTTATAATGTTATTAAGATTATTAGAAATAGTTTGATAGTATCCTTTTTCTAAAATCAGCTTTCTTGCATTTAACATTTCTTTTGAATCACCATGGATTTTAGTTTTACTGCCTTTATTAATTAGTAAATTTATATATCCTTGTTTAGCTAAATCAAAGGAATGATTGTTTTCGCATTTTAAAGTTTTATTATCTATCATTGTTTTTGCATTGCAAGTAGGGCATTTTATTATACTTGTATTCACTATACCACTCCTTAATATCTTATTATAGCATGTTTAGTTTATATTTTTTGATTCAATAATAAAAAGAGATACTAGATTTTTACTAGTATCTCTTTAATTTTACTTAAGGTAATATTTTGCTTGTGCGTTCCACATTTTATTATATAATCCATTATTTGATAATAATAATCTATGATGTCCTATTTCAATTATTTCACCGTGATCAACAACGATTATCTCATCACAAAATTTACAACTGCTCATTCTATGTGATATAAATACAGAAGTTTTATTACTTACAAGTTCATTAAAGTTCTCATAAATCTCAGCTTCTGATTTTGGGTCAAGGGCGGCAGTCGGTTCATCTAAAATAACAATTGGCGAGTCTTTATATAGAGCTCTTGATATTGCTAGTTTTTGAGCTTCACCACCTGATATTTCAACACCTGCTTCTTTTGATCTTTGATAAATCATCGTATTTATACCTTCACTCATTTTTTCAACTCGATCATATAAGCCAGTTTTTTTAAGAGTTTTAATAACTTTTTCATCATCTCCATCAAGACCCGCAGCTACATTGTCTTTTATACTATATGAGAATAACTTAAAGTCCTGGAAGACTACTGAGAATAACATGTCACATACCTCTTTTGTGTAATCTTTTATTGGAATGTCATTAATTAAAATTTCTCCTTCAGAAGGTTCATATAAACGACATAGTAGTTTAATTATTGTCGTTTTACCAGCACCATTTGGTCCAACGATAGCTAATTTTTTTCCTTGTTTAATTTCAAGGTTAACATTTTTTAAAGTGTAGTCATTTGTATTAGGGTATTTAAATGATACATTATCAAACTTTATGTTTATGTTATTAATGTCAAGATCGTTAATTGTTCCATATTCTTTCTTTGTCTCTAAGTTTAGATATGTAAAATAATTGTCTAAGTACTTGTTAAATAGGTGAAGTTTGGAGTATCTTTCTATTAGAGTAGTGATTGCTAAAGATAACAGTGTAATTGATGCCATATATGAAACAACACTACCAACACTAATCAATCCGTACATTGCCTTTAAACCTACAAAAACATAGGCAATAAGTGCTAGTGCTTTATTTCCAAAAATAGAGATAGCCATCATTTTAGTGTTATATATACAGTATGCTCTCCAACTGATGTCTGCTTCTTCTCTTAACTCTTTCATTAGTTCTATAAACATATCTTGCATTTGGAATAGTCTTGCATCTTTTCCATATTTATAATTTGATGCTATTTGAAAGAAGTAACCACTTCTACGATTTGCATTTATATTATACATCATTATCTCGTATGATTTTTCGTTATCCCTTTTCATTATATATTTAGATACATATGCAGGGATAAGTAAGGCCAGTAAAATTATTAGTGCAGAATAAGGATTATTAAGGATTTTTACTATTAATGAGTTATCAGTAGTATTTACTATAGTTAGCATTGGTATCATTAAAATAATCCCATAAACAATACTTAATACCGATGATAGCATTCCCCCTAAAATCCCCTCGCAATAATGCGTAGGTCCTCCATTGCTATAACATCCTTCTTCTGCCATCTCAAGTAGTTTCATTGTTTCATTATCCTCTACTAGAGCATAATCTAGTTCAAATGTTTTTGAGGCAATTTTACTATCTAAATTATAACTAAGTTCTATTGAAAAAGTTTTCGTCATATAAGTTAAAACAACTCTAATTAAACCAACAATCAAGTTTAAAGATATCATCCAATATACATAAATAAGAATATCATTTAGTGCTAAGTTATCAATAATTCCATCAATGATTAAGTATGTAAAATAAATAGATATATAAGGGAATAATGCAGTAAATATTGATTGAAGAATAAAAGACAAGAAGAAACCTTTTGATGATGCATATATCACTTTAATGATATGTATTGTTTTAATAATGTTATCTTTTAAACTAATATTTTTCATTTTCTGCATCCTCCACATAATATTGGGCTTGAATATTAAACACTTCATAATATTTTTTGTTTAAAGCTATTAATTCATCATGTGTACCTTCTTCAATAATTTTTCCATCTTCTAAAAAGAAGATTTTATCGCAGAACTTAGTTGATGATAAACGATGAGAAATAAATAGTGATGTACTATGTTCTACTAACTCTTTGTATCTAATATACATTTTTTCTTCAGAGATTGGATCTAGTGCTGCGGTAGGCTCATCTAATATGAGTAAAGGTGTTTCTTTATACAATGATCTTGCTAACATCAGTTTCTGAATTTCACCACCACTTAATCTAATTCCTGATTCTTCAAACATTTGAGTAATATATGTGTTTTCTTTATTCTCTAAAGACATTACTTTTTCTTCTAAGTCTGATTTTTTAATAGCATTCCATAATTTATCCTTATCAATTCCTTTTTGGACTTGGCAAGTAATGTTTTGCTCAATAGTTAAAGCTAGTGGTTCAGAATCTTGGAATACTACTGAGATTAACTTCATATATTCCTCAGTTCTATAATCGTTAATATCTACACCATTAACTTTAATTATTCCTTTATTAGGAACATATAATCCACAAAGGAGTTTAATTATTGTTGTTTTTCCAGCACCATTATTTCCTACTAATGCAATTTTTTCTCCACTTTTGATAGTGAAAGATAAATTTTCAAGTACTGGTTTTTCACTATTAGGATATGTAAATGAGACATTCTCAAATTGAATTTTTAAAGGTTTTTTAAACTGCTCTTTATCAACTGTTAAACCGTCTTTATTTATGTTTTTAACACCAATGCATTCACGGTAATTATTAACTGCTATATTACTGCTTCTTAGAAAGTTTGAAGCACTTGTGAAACCTGTTAACCATGCACTAAAGCCAGCGACAATACCTAGTAAAAATGTAAAAGTTGCTATAGTGATTGTGCCATTAATAACAAGTCCTAATAAAACTGAGTAAGCAGCAAAATCTCTAATCAGTAAGAATAGAGTATTAGAAATTCTTCCAAATAAAAACTTTCTTTCAACCTTGCCTGTTACTTTTCTTCTATTTTTAGTTAACTTAACAAAAAGCTTATCAAACCATTCACCAATATTATAGAGTCTAATATCTTTTCCATAATTAGGATTTGTTGAATCTTTAGCTAAATAATACTTCTCAACAAATTCATCATTTAACTCGTTATTTATTTTAGCTAAATAAGCATTAGCTCTTTTAACTAATAAGAAATTAATAATACTCATTATTAATAGTATAATCATTACGAAAGGCACATAAATAATAATCAGTACACCATATACAACTAGTCCAACAGTATTAAACACTAGTTTTGGTGTTTGACTCAATAACATCTCAATCCCAAAATAATTTCCAGCAATTGCTTCAAAAGCTTTTGTGATTACTTTTCTACGATCCTTTGACTCAACATTTATATAGTCTGTTGTTAATTGATGTTCTGCTAACCTAGTTAAAAAAGTTGAGTTCCTTGTAAAAGTATTTTCAAACTGAAATCTTAACAAAGACCAATATCTCAGAGATTCTAAAAAGTATGTTGTAAAAATCATTCCTACAATCAGTAATACATAAGTTGCAACGTCCACATCATTTGTCAGTGAATAAACTACTAATGTTGTAATCAAGACTGCAGATATTGGAACTAAAATTTCTGTTAGAAAGTTGATTAATAAGAACCATTTAACTTTTGGATATCTCTTAATAGACTCCTTGTAAACATAAACAATATTATTGAATAAACTATATCCCATTTCGTTTTTCCTCCAAAAATAATGTAGAATAGTAAGTATCTAAGCTGTTTTAAACTCTTTTTCAAACATAAACTGACTCTTAAATCACCAATTAACATTAGAGTTTTTTTATGATGTGTGTGTTACTATACCTCATTACACACAATAGCATACATTGTATAGTAGTTCAAGAGATTTTTGTCAAGACTATAAAAAAAGAATAATTGTTTTTAAGCAATTATTCTTTTTGGTTTATTTAAAATTAACTTTATTTTCAAAATAATTTTCTTTTTTTAAATCATCAAAATACACACACACATCATCGTATTTAAATTCTTTCATAAAATCAGTAATGATATTAGCTACTTCTTGTTTAATATCTTCACCTCTATCAAACCAAAGAACAGTAATAAAAGGGTATTTTTCCTTACTAGTAAAATCTGAGTTTTCATACTCTATTGTGAAATAATCAATAGGTGTTTCTAGTAAATCAGATAGTGATTTTACAAGCTCATTATTTATAGATTTTACTTCTTCTAATAAACAACCTCTAAATCTTAAATGCGGCATATTGTCCTCCTTTTAAACTTCTAATTCTAAAGAAACAGGACAGTGATCACTACCCATAATATTGTTTAGAATGTCGACATTTATTATATTATTTTTAAGTTTTTTTGATACAAGAAAATAATCAATTCTCCATCCTGCATTATTTGCTCTTGCGTTAAACATATAACTCCACCATGAATACTTTATTTTTTCTGGATAAATATGTCTAAAAGTATCTATAAAACCACTACTTATAAGTGTTGTCATTTTTTCTCTTTCCTCATCAGTAAACCCAGGGTTTTTACGATTTGATTTTGGATTCTTTAAGTCAATTTCCTCATGAGCTACGTTTAAGTCACCACATAAAATAACTGGTTTTTTTGTAGATAGTTTACCATAATACTCTCTAACTTTGTCCTCATATTCCATTCTGTAATCAAGTCTTAATAACTCTCTTTTGGAATTAGGCACATAAGTATTTACTAAATAGAAGTTTTCATACTCAAGTGTTATAATTCTTCCTTCATCATTATATGAATCATCTTCTAATCCAAGAAATACATTTAATGGTCTATGTTTTGTATAAATCAATGTTCCTGAATATCCTTTTTTTATTGCATCATTCCAATACTCATAATAACCATCAAAACTAAATGTCTTTTGTTCCTCTTGCATTTTTGTTTCTTGGATACAAAAAAAATCAGCATTTAGCTCTTTAAATATATTCTCAAAATCTTTTTTCATTACCGCTCTTAAACCATTAACATTCCACGAAATAAACTTCATTAGATCACTCCTCAATTACTAATATTTTATCAAAGTTAATAACAAAAGGCTATCATCAAATGACAATAGCCTAATTATTTATAATTCCTTTAGCATCACAACACTTTTAATTTCATCCTCGATTACATTATATCCAAGTGATTCATATAATTTTTTTGCCTTATTTTCTTTTAATACATTTAATACTGAAAATTTATATCCTAAATCTTTCATCATTTTATGAGATAAAATTAGTGCTTGTTTACCTATTCCTTTTTTCCTAAAAAAGTTATCAACAAAAATATCCATAATAAATATTTGGTCATCAGGTAACCCTGGAATCACACCAAACCAAACAAAACCACAGTTTTTATCATCAAGATAATCTATACTATAAAAATGATGATTGAAAGTTTCTTTACCCCCAGGCAATAAATGTTTTACTATATCGTATAAGCCAAGTTCCTCATCAAGTGCTAAAGTATTATTAACATATGCTCGATCCTCTGCTTGTCTTTTTATTGATAACTCCATCCAATTGTTATACTCATAGTTTTTCATTTTTCTCAAAACAACTTTTTCCACAAAATCACCTCTCCTTCATTTTAATATTTTTTTTCATATAATTCAAATTTAGTTTAATCATAATACTATGATATAATGACTATGAAAAAAAATAGAAACGTTGGTGATAAAATGTTTAATCGGCAAATCAGAGAACTTTTCAAATACATAACAAAAAATGAACTAACAAATGAATTATCAGTTAATTATGTCAAAAGAAATAATATTGTAAAATATGAGTTTAAAGATAATAGTTTTTATTTGTGTCCTTTTGATTCTGTAGTTACTCTAGATAATTATAATGAGCTTTTAATAGAAACAGATTCAACTCATATTTTCTTTATCGACAATCTGAATTTTGGAACTATTCAAAACAGCAATAAATGTCGTGAGTTAACTAGTGATGATTGTAAGCAGTTTAAGATTTTCTTAGATAGTTGTTCAGCAGAAGATAAAGATCAGGGAATGGTAAGTTTAGAAGATGACTTTATTTATGGTTTATTTGAAGACGATTTACTTGTCGCAGTTTCATCTCTTTGGAACTGGGGCGATATACTAAGTGATATCGGTGTACTTGTACATCCTAACTACCGAAAAAAGGGTTATGCTAAAACTGTTTGTCAAACATTAATGAGTAATATTAAAAGAGACTTCGTATGGCGATGTGATTCTACTAATAACGCATCAT
The DNA here is from genome assembly GCA_002285055.1 of Candidatus Izimoplasma sp. ZiA1. Lineage (GTDB taxonomy): Bacteria > Bacillota_I > Bacilli_A > Izemoplasmatales > Izemoplasmataceae > Izemoplasma_C. The sequence continues at coordinate 8,902 of NQYJ01000009.1, read as the reverse complement.
ATAATCTTGCTGTATCGATTGGTTTTATACCTACAGGATTCATCAAGGAACAAATAGTTATTAAAAAATAAAAAGCACCTGAAGGTGCTTTTTTTATTACTTATACATTTTTCAGTACTCTTAAAAAAATGCAAAAAAAAAGCCGATAACGGCTCTTTTGGTTTAGAAATTATAAGCTTTCGATGTTTGCAGCTTGAGGACCTTTTTGTCCTTCAACTACGTCGAATCTTACAGCTTCTCCTTCTTCTAAAGATTTGAAACCATCTTTAAGAATTTGAGAGAAATGAGCAAATAAATCTTCTCCATTTTCAGTAGTGATGAATCCGAAACCTTTTTCAGCGTTGAACCATTTAACTTTACCAGTCATGTGTATTACCTCCATTTTAATTATTTGATTTTACAATTGCCTAATAAAAATTAAAGGTAACTCCGTTATCTAATTTTATTTAACATTTATATATCATCTACACTAGTATACACTCTATTTTCAGAAATGCAAGACTTATATGCTCTATTTTCAATAATAATTGTAAATAAAGTACTTTTAGTTGTAATTCTGAAGTATTTACCTTTTTTTACTTACCAACTGTATCTATATTATAACTTATTTTCTATTAAATAAAAGAGATTTATTACTAAAAGCCCTTAATTACTTCAAAAAACCTATTTATTTCTGATATACAATAAGTTTTAGCTAACGGAAATCCTTTAAAATATGTATTTTTTATTCTTCAACTACTTCGTCTGTATTTTCTTTTTGTTTAGTTTCGTCAGTTTTATCAAGTCTTCTATTTCTAAGTTTAAAGAATACAACTAGTCCAACAACTAACAACACTATTATAACAGCGATGATAATTATAATAACTATAATAATGTTGTCTTCTTCTATACAAAAACATACGGTTGAAGTATTACCATATTCATCAACAACTACTAATTCATAATCTCCAGGTGAATTGATTGTTTGTCCACTTAAATATGAAACTCCATTCAAGGTTGCTGTTCCCTCGTTATAAGTTACTGCGAGTCTTGATCCACTTTCTAAAACATCATCATTATTAACACCTTCAATTATAGGTGCTTGTGTATCTCTTACAAAGACAGATCTTGAAACTACTTGTGATGTATTCCCGTTTGAATCTGTTGATGTATATGTAACTACATAAGTTCCATATACATCACTAAGGACATCATCTCCTCCAATTATGATATCGCCTTCACTACCATCATAATTATCAGAAAAAATAGCTCCTAGTTCATTATACTCAGTTCCTAGTTCAACATAGATTAAACTATCACCATTTAAGGTAACAACAGGTTTTTCATTATCTACCACATTAACTGTTTTAAGTACTTCTAATGCAACATTTCCTGAAGTATCAGTATAGTTATATTTAATTGTATATGAACCAAGTTTTGATGTGTCAACTGTATCACCACTTACTACTACAATACCAAATTTATCATTATTATCTACTACTCTTGCCCCTGCATCAGTGAATGTTTTATTATAATTAACTTCAACTGTTGATGGTCCAAATAGTTCAATAACTGGAATTGTTGTATCCTCAACAGTTATTGTTCTTGTAACTGCGAGTGCTACATTTCCAAACTCGTCTGTATAAGAATAACTAATTTCATATGAACCAATCAATGATGTATCAAGGTTATTACTAATAACCGTAGCTACTCCAACACCTTCGTAATTATCTTCATATAAAGCTCCTGCATCATAATATGTACTCCCTGCTTCAATAGTAATATTAGAAAGTCCAGCAAGTGTTATAACAGGTTTAGTTGTATCTCTTACAATTATTGTTCGATACACATCAAAACCTATATTGTTATTTGAATCTGTATATTCATAACCTAAATAATAAGTTCCAATAGTAGATGTATCTACTACTGATCCATATAAGGTAGCATCACCAGGTGAATCATAATTATCAGTATAAGTTGCTCCTAAATCCTCATAAATAGTTCCATACTCAACATAAACCGTAGCATCACCAGTTAATGTTAAAACTGGAGATGCCCAATCCCCAACAATAACTGTTCGGTTTTTTGTGCCGGTATTCCCACTTGTATCAGTAAATGAATATGTAACTGTATATGTTCCTAAAATTGAAGTATCCACATTATTAGCAATAACAAGAGCATCACCAGTTCCATCAGCATTATCATTATATGTAGCTCCATATTCTATATATAAATCGTTATATTCAAAATAAATTGTTTCATTAGAATTTAAGGATATTACTGGATCTTCATTATCGACAACATTAACAGTTCTAGTCACTGGTAATGCAGAGTTACCACCTGTATCTATATAAGTATACTCAACAATGTATGTCCCAGCTGTAGTCACATCAACAACCTCACCACCAACTGTAGCGTACCCATACCCATCAACATTATCAGCGAACTGGGCATCCATTTCGTGATATGCTTGATCAATATCTAAATTAATTACACTATCACCTTGTAAATATAAAACTGGTAATGTGTTGTCTACTGGAGTAATTGTAGTTACTACTTCTGTAGCTTGATTTTCATAAGCATCTTCAACATTATATTTAACAACTATTTTATCCCCGTTGTATAAAATATCACGAGCACTAGTTAAGTTTGAAACACTTGTTACTCCATCTTCTAAAAAGTATGTAATAACCAAGTTTGATGTAATATCACCATCTTGATTATCAAGTGCTGTACCATTTGGAACAAAGCTACTGTTATCTTCAGTTAGCATTGACTCATCTGATGCTGTGATAACTGGTGCTATGTAATCTGGACCAAAAAATTCCTTTGGTGTATACACTTCACTTTCTGTGATATTTGTAATCATATATGGACCATAACCCCAGATAAAATATTTATTATCTGTAGTACTAGTAATTATATTTCTATAACCTGTATCCATACTTATAATTTTATCTCCAGGATCTAAACTAAAATTAGAAGTGATATCAAGTGGAGAATTAGAACCATATATATCAACTCCAGTTCCAAGGGCACCATAATAATCATTTCCCCAAGTAAAAACTCTTCCCTCACTAGTTAAGGCACTTGCAAAAAACGAGCTAACATCAGTACTAATTATTTTTTCTGTGGGTGCTAATCCAAATCCTGAAGTAATATTTACTGGAGTTGCTCGATTGTAACTAGTACCATCACCAATAACTCCATAAGTGTTTCTCCCCCAGGTAAACAAATCCCCTCCAGCAGTTAATATAGCGGAATGAGTGTACGCAGCAGATACATCTATAATTGTATCTAATGGCGCAAAACTAAAATTAGAAGTAATGTCATTAGGTTCATACCCAACAGGACCAAAAACTCCTGTACCAAGTGAACCGTCTGAATTTATACCTGCAGAGAAAACTCGATTATCACTTGTATAAACAATTATATGTTGTGAGCCAAAAGCTCCATTTAATATTTTTTCACCGGGATTTAAATTAAAGTGTGAATCAACATTAACTGGCAATGATCTGTTTTCAAAAGTTACATCACCAAGTTCACCTTGAGTTGCACGACCCCAAGTAAATAACCTTCCTTCATTAGTAATTGCTAAAGAATGACCTGAATCCATCTTAATTTTAATTATTTTTTCAGTAGGATTTAAAGCGAAATTAGGAGTAATATCAACTGGTATTTGCTGTTCATCATTAGTTCCATCTCCAAGTTGACCATAACTATTACTACCATAGGTAATTACTCTACCAAGACTAGTTAAAACTCCATTACTACCTGAACCAATTGAAACTTGAATAATTGTTTCAAACTCACCAATAACAAAAGCTTCTGTAACTTCAGTAGGATACTCACCATCAACAATAGTGCCATCAATTAACTTAATGTTTACACTTGATCCCCAGACATAAAATTCTCCATCTGTTGAAATAGCAAAAGCCTCATCTCCACCAATTTCTACATATTCATATTCAATATCTTCTGCAGCATAAACATCATGTTTAATGATCAATACACAAAAACTAGAAACTACTAACAAAAATAACAATACTCTTTTTTTCATTTGATTCACCTTAACCTTCAGCATGATTTGTAATCATAAAAAACTTAATAAAAAAAGTCCCACTAAGGACAAAGAAAAAAGTCCCTACATTTCTTAATTGTATTATAACATAAAAATTATAAATAAACATTAAGTAAAAAACATAAAAAAAGCCTTAAAAAGGCTCTTTACATTTCGTTAGCTAAATTAATATAACTTAGTAGTAGCGATGATATTTCAATTGCTAATAGGAATAAAAATATAATTACAGTTTGTCTTGTTTTTGATAGTTTTAATACAGTCTCATTATTATAACTAGTTAGATAAGAAAAGCCAGATATAAATACTATTGAGAAAATAACTTCTACTTCATGACTACTCAAGTCGATAAATATCCGAACAAACAAAGCAAATGATATGACTAATAAAAAGACTTTAATTCGACTAAAATCATCTCTCTTTGTATATAAGATTTCAATAATAGTAAAGAGTGTGATTACAAATAAAACAACAGCTATAAAATAAAACATAAAACTTGTACTACCAACAAATGTTACATTTTCCTTATATCCGATAAAAACTAATAAAAATACTCCGGTTACGATGGTGTATAAATTAATAAAATATTTTTTCATATGATACTCCCAGTTATGTCTTATCTATATTATATCATATAAAAAAGACTCTCATTAAATACGATAAAAAAATAAAAGTGAAATATTTCTATTTCACTTTTATATATTATATATTAGCCTGTGCTTCGTAAAAATGTTCGGCATCTTTCCTACATTGTTGATAAACCTGTTCAATTTCATCTTTTTTGCTTATAAGCAAATCATAAATTAATTCATCTATTTTATGAGCAAGTTCTTTATCTATAATGTTAAATGCTTCATCAATGTTTAATTTTCTACGATATGGTCTTTCTTCCATAAGTGCGGATAGAATATCTGAATATGCCAAAATCTTAGTACCTAAATCAAAATCCTCTTTTTCGATTGCGTATGGGTAACCACTGCCGTCTATTTTTTCATGATGTTGTGAAGTCCACTTTATTATATCTTCAAACCAGTGAGACGAACTTAATTCCAACAAGATTTGCTTAGAATAATAACTATGAAGTTTCATTATATTAAATTCTGAACTTGTTAAAGGACCTTTCTTTTCAATAATTCCCGGATCAATACCTATTTTGCCAATATCATGAAAGTAACCAGCAACTAATAATTTCACACATTCCTCTTGTGGCAGTTCTAATATTTTCGCAATATGATATGCTAAATGAGCCACAGTATATGAATGAGTTGATGTATACTGACTTCGGTAATCAACAATACGTGATATTGTTTGAGCAAAGACTACAACATTTTCTAATGTCATCTGGTAATTCATATTAAATGATATTTTATTAAAAAGTTGTTCCAAAGTCATATTGTTAATATTTATCCAAAAAATGTCTGGTTTAGAAGCTTTTAAAAAAGCTTCTAATACAATAGGGTTAAAAATAGTACCAGTTTTATCTGTCATCTTCTTAGTAATCGATTCTTTTTGATCAAGAATAAAAAAATCCGGAGATATCATTATATCAATTCGATCAGCAAAATGAATAATGTGACTCTGGATTAAAATTTCATCATCATAGTTATCTAATTCCTCATATTTTATATGATGATGTTTAATGATTTGACTTATCTTTTCAAAAAGTTTAAAGCTTGATAACATTTTATACCCCATCAAACAATGTGGTTTTGGGTTATCAACATCTTCTTTTATAAGAGTATCTCTTTCCTGAACTGATAAAGCACCTATATCATGTAATGCAGCTGAAATAACTAAATTTGTCATTTCCTCTTCTGATAGTTTCATTTCCTTGGCAATAAAATACGATATTACTGCAGTTCTACGATGATGAGATTTAAGTAAATAATTGAAACTGTCGATAGCTTTAATTAAAGGTACAGCTAACTCTTTCAATGTAATTTTTTCCATAAAATCCCTCCTATTTAATTAAAAAACTATAGTAATAATATTTGAAGAGTAAATGTTATTTATTTATAATATAAAAATACCACAAATTTTATAGATATTAAAATAATATAATAAAGTTTGTGGTATTAACTAATTTCGATGATAAACTTTAAGACTTAATCTACGGTATATCAACTATTTGATTAATAAACTATTAAATAGTTTTTCACTTGAATCTTTACAAGGTGGACAATCTGTTCCAATATTTGTTTTTTCTTGAAGTTCCTCAAATGTTTTTACTCCATCCTTGATATTATTTTCAATATCAGAAAGTTTAACATTATGACAACAACAAATTACTTTATCTTCCATATTTTATCCTTTCTAAAGAGTTTCTTACTTTAAAACTCTTCTTTTTGAATTTAATACTAGACTACTTACTAAAGTCTATGATAATCGCATCGTAGTCTCGCAAGTAGCTTCACCCTTAACTGTTGAAATTACTTTAGAAACACTAAGTTCACCTTGAGTTATAGTCATTGTACCTTCTATATCTCTTGGTAACCAAAAATCAATGAAGCCATTTGACATTGTGCTCATTTCCTTAGAAATTAATACAGTTCCATCATCCTTAACAAATTCAACAAAAACTGTTTCACTTTTTAACTCTCCTCGGCATCCTGTAGCACTATGATATAGACACTCATGTGTCATATTTATATATGGCGCAACTGATAAATAAAATTCATCTTTTGGCATGGCAACTGGAATTCTATCGCCATCAATGATTACAATTAATTCATCATCATAAACTGATAAACCAAATCCTTCAATGTCAATACTTCCATCAGCAACTCCATTTAATATCTCTTTACCTGTTAATCCATTTAATCCAACTGCTTCTAATTCGTTTTCTTCATTTGTACATGCAGCTAGAGTTAAAACACTTAATACTAAAGCAAATAAAACTATAAATTTTTTCATATAATCACTCCGTTCTAATGTAATATATCAATTAAATGTTAAGGAAATATGTAGAAAATAAAAAAGACTTCAAAGAAGTCTTTTTAATGCATTCTGCGGTGATGATTATTTTGCTGATCATCATACTCATGATTATGGTAATCAATATTAGATTCATCCATATAATTCATCAAGTCATTCATAAAAGCGTAATGTAAATCATAATCTCTTATAACATCTTCTATTGTTGTATTATAAGTCATTGATAAATCGCTGATTTTAGCGTCAACTAGGATTTTATCCTCTGGACTAAGATTACTAAGCATGTGATCTAAAAACAGTTCATCTTCAAAACAATGTCCATATCCACCTTGATAATTGTATCCATCCTCATATTGATAATTATCAACATTAACATCGGCTTCAACAAGTTTATCAACACCAAGCGAAAAACCTGCACCTGATACAACTACTAATAAATACTTTAAAACATTCATATTAACTCTCCTTTAGGGTAGTTTTTATTTTTTTATATTCTTCGATTGATATTTCACCTTTAGCCAATCGCTCATTAAGTTTATCTAAGGCATTACTCTTTTTAAAACTTCCGATCTCAAAGCTGCCATTGATAAGATAATAGACTAATACACCAATTATCACTAACCATAAAACCATCATAAAACCACCTACTTTCTTTTTACTATTAACCTAGTCTTATTTATTGATACTATTCATAATATCGTTATACTCATCAATAGTAATCTCTCCAGCTGCTAATCTTTCATCTAATATAGCTTTAAAGTTACCTAGTTTATTATTTGATTTATCAAATGAAAGCATAACAACAATTAATAAAGAAGTAAGTCCAACAAAGAGAATAAAACCATTAATATAGTATAAAGGGGAAGATATTGTACTATAGTTATGATGATACATCATAAAAGTGTATCTTGATCTATCAATAAAATATGAAACTAAGAAATAAGTTACTGTAAATCCTAATAATATAATAAATACTGTTTTTTTATTTTTCATCTTTACCACCCACTAATAGTCTACTCCTCAAATATTAAAGAAATATGAAGCTAGATGCAAATATTAAAAACAATATTTGCATCTTTGATTTGTGCGCTTATAGAGCCATCAACTGGCACCAACAATAATTTACATATATAAAGACCAAGACCTTTTCCATATGAGTTTAGCTTTAAATCCGTATTTTGTCTAAATCCTTTATTAAATAATTTATCTATGTCCACATCATTAATTGTGTTAGGTTCTGAAGTAAAAGTCAGATTAATTTTTTTATCTTTTTGTGCTTTAATTAAGAACTTAGAGTTTATTTTTGAATAATGAAAAACATTAGATGCAATATTATCAATTACTCTAGAAAAGTCTTTTTCATTCCATAAAACATGGATATCCTTCTCAATATCAATTTCAACACTAATGCTTTTTGATTCTAGAACACTTGAAAACTCATTTACTTTTTCTTTTAAAAGTAATGATATATTAATTTCCTTAAAATTCTTTTTATAGTTATTATCAATTAAATCATTTAACAGTTCATTAATAACTCCAGCTGCTTTAAAAGATGTTTTAGCATCTTTTAAAGTTACTTCTTTATTTTTGATTACTTTATCAAAATATGAATAGATAATTGTCAGTGGTGTTTTTACATCATGAGCTAATCCTTTCATATTCATTTCTTTTTGTTCTGTTAGTAAATCAATATTTTCTAGATAACTAAAAACCACATTATAGATATGATCAAACTCATAATAATTAAAACTTGAGTCTAAATAATTATTCTTGTCGATTAAGTTTAATACTTTATTTAAATCATTATTAATATGATCACTACTTCTTTTGTTTGAATAAACTAAAACAGCAATAGATATCAAGTAGATAATTACTAAAATAATATTCAAATATAAAATGTTTTCTTCTACT
>NQYJ01000008.1 GCA_002285055.1 Candidatus Izimoplasma sp. ZiA1 | reverse complement strand
ATTGAGTTCTTTAACTGCTTCGTTATATAGATATTCAAAGAGAGGTTTCTCAACAAATGCATGTCTTAAAATATATGCTAATAGAAGGTTTATAAAGAACAAACTTAATGAAATATAAAAGAAGACTATATATAGATAATCACTACTATAGTTGATAAATAAAGGTATGCAAATCAAAAAGAAACTAAACGAGATAAGTACAAATATTTTTGCATATTTTTTTTGCTTAGATCTTAATATATTATTATATTCAATAGAAATTTTAGAGAAATTATTCAATTTCATCACCTCAAGAGTATTATAATTTAAAATCATTTTAAAATCTATAATTTAAGTTCACTCTTTATAAAATAATATAAATAGTGTATAATTTTACTAGAAAAGAGGGGAATTATGAAAAAAACATATATTTTAATTACATTTATAACTCTTTTTTTTATGTCTGGATGTACACAAAAAGAAGAAGAAAGAGTCTACTTTGATCTTCGTAGTGAGAGAACCATAATAATTGGTGAAGATTATGATTTATTAGATGATGTATTTGTAGATTCATCATATTGGGGTATTATTGCAAAGAGTGCTATCTCTGTGACTTCAAATATTGTTGAAGATGTTGTTGGTGAATATAAAGCAACATTTAGCTACACAAAAGATGATGGAAGTATTGAATATGGATATCAAACTATTTATCAGATGTATTCTAATTTTGATGGAAATAACTTTATAAATAACGGTTTCTTTGATGAATCAATTAATTTTGTAAGAACCTTGAATTGTGAAAACAACTATAACAGTCTTAATTTGAGACATTCTCAAACTTATAGTCGTGGAATAATAACCGTTTTAACACCAGATTGTGAAGAAGAAATACGACCTAGTATTGGATTTACTCTTCATTTGTTAGATTTAAAAGTAGAAAATAAACTCAGTTTTAGAGCAAGTGGTATGGGTGAGTACAAACTCAAGGTTTTACTTAACTATTTTGATCCAGCTCTTGGCGAGCTTGTTGACGGATTTCTTTATCCTGCTGAAGTCAATGTTGAGTTAGGGGTTTTCGATATTAAAGATGATTCAAATGGAATGGATAAATTTGAAGCAACCATTGATCAAGTTGACGCTGAAGAAATCTTTATGCCTCTCTTAGTATTCGTACTCTTAGATGATGATGGTAATGTTACTACTGGAAGATATTTTTTGGATAATATATATGTTCAAGAAACTAGTGAATTTAATGGTGATTTAAGTTGAAGAACAAGCTTTTGCTTGTTCTTTTTATTTAACTTTTATGATATAATTTTTTTGAAAGAGGTGAAAGAATGGATAAAACATTATAGTCTAAAATAAAAGATATAAATCTCTTTTATTGGACTTTAAACAGTAATATAAAAAGAGATTGGAGAATATATGCTTAACATAAAAAACATAAGTATCAGAAAGATAAGTGAGGATAGAGAGCTTATCAAAAATTTATCATTTGTTTTAAATCAAAATGATAAATTCGCAATAATAGGATTAGAAGGTAATGGGAAGTCTACTTTACTAAAAGCCATACTCAATAAAAATCTAATAGATTATTGTGAGATTAGTGGTGAAATATACAAAGAAAAAATAAAAATTGGTTACCTTGAACAAAACATTAAAGAAGTATGGCAAAATGAAACAGTAATCGATTTCTTATTGAAAGAAGATATCAATAGTGAGATTGAACCTGATAGTTATTTGAAACTTGCCCTCTTAGATAAAATGTTAAATCAGATTAAGTTCAACTTAGAGATGTTTGATGAGAATCGCAAAATAAGTAAGTATAGTGGTGGAGAAGTTGTCAAACTTGGTCTAGTGAAAATACTTATTAATGAACCAGACGTCTTATTTCTTGACGAACCTACAAATGATCTTGATTTAGAGACAATATTATTTTTAGAGGATTTTATTTTAAATGAATCTAGACCCATCTTATTTATTTCACATGATGAAGCTTTACTAAAAAATACGGCTAATGGTATCATTCATTTAACACAAATCAACAAAAAACGGATCGCAAAAAGTTTTTTTAAAAAATGCTCATATACTGAGTATACCGACTCATATATAAGAAAAATGAATCAAGATGAAATGCTGGCTAAAAAACAACGTAGCGATTTTAAGAAAAAAATGGAGAAATTCAGAAAGATTTATCAGTCGGTTGAATATTTACAAAATCAAACAGTAAGAGATCCAAGTGCGGCTAGACTTTTAAAGAAAAAAGTAAAGTCCTTAAAAAGTACAGAAAAAAGATTTGAAAAAGAAAAAGAGGATTTTATTGATATCCCAGAAAATGAAGAAGAAATTAACATTTTTTATAGTGATATGGTAAATATTCCGAAAAATAAGGTGATTATCGATTTGAAAATAGATAAATTGATGATGAAAAACAAAATCTTATCTAAAAATATTGAGCTTTTTGTTAAAGGACCACAAAAAATTGCAATCATCGGTAAAAATGGATGTGGGAAAACAACGTTACTAAAAACTATCTATAATAATCTTTGTCAAAGAAGCGACTTAACTATAGGGTATATGGGACAAAACTATGATGAACAACTTAATAGTGATTTAAGTGCATTAGAAATATTGCTTAGTGATGAAAACATTGACAAGGTTGGTAAAGTTAGAAAAATGATGGGAGCATTAAATTTTACTAGAGAAGAAATGCTCTATCCCCAAACTAGCTTAAGTGGTGGACAGAAGGCGAAACTTTTATTGCTTAAAACAGTAATAGAAGATGCTAATGTTTTAATATTGGATGAACCAACAAGAAACTTATCCCCACTAAGCATTCCAGTTATACATAACCTTTTTAACACATATAAAGGATCTATTATTTCAGTGACTCATGATCGGAGCTTTATTGATAACTGTTTTGATGAGATATATTTTTTAGATGAAAACGGATTAAAAAAAATCTGAAACATTTTACTAGATTGTACACAAACAATAATATATAATGCTTGTAAGGAGTGATTTTATGAAGAAATTATTAATAGTATTGAGCTTACTGATTTTTGTTTCAACTTTATCAGCTTGTAAAAGTGATGAATACGAGAACATATCAAATGAACAACTAAGCGAGATGTTAGCTAGTGATGATAACTACTATTTTATTGATGTTAGGACTGAACAGGAGTTTAATAATTTAAGAATTCCTGGTTTCTCAAATTTAGACTTATATTCTTTTGATAAGAATCCCGAACTAATTAATACACTTGATTTAGATAAATCAATACCTGTAGTTATTATGTGTAATAGTGGAAATAGAAGTGTGACTGCCGCTAAAATATTTATTGATCAAGGGTTTACCACAGTTTATAATTTAAAGAATGGAATCCAAGGATGGGACGGAACAACAAATTAAAATAATAAAGAGAGCTTTATAAAAGCTCTCTAATTTTTTTTATATAGAATTCATAGATTGTCTTTGCTAACTCTTTTGTTGTATGGTTACTAGTATCAACTTTTAAATCGATTTTATCCAAAAGATTCTCATCAAATACTTTTTTATCCATTATAAGTCTTTTCTTAATATCACTAGGCTTATCATTTCTTTCAGCCATTCGTTCCTCTCTAATGTTTTCTAAAGTATGAAGATACACATATATATTTGAATTAATATTATGTTTATTTATATTGTTAGCTCCGTTTATATCAACAATTAATACTTTATCATCTTTAGCTTGTTTAAAAGAAGTGCCATAGTAAGTATGATTATATATCGATGTTTCAATGAAAAAATTCTGACTTTTTAATTCTAAAAATTTAGCTTCACTTATGAAATGATAATCAATGCCGTTTATTTCGTTTTCTCGTTTTTCTCTAGTTGTATAAGTGATCATTTTATTCATGTTGTAATTATTAATTAGTTCTTTTGCGATTTCTGTTTTTCCACTTGCACTTGCTCCAATAAGTATCAGCACATTATCACTCCTTATATACTATATATTATAACTTATAATCCCAATTTTTTTTGATTTTATTGGTCTCAAAAATAAAAAGTTTATAAATACTATCTAATGTGGTAATATATGTGTAAGTTTCAATTTAGAGCAATCATAATTAACAATTACAAAGAAAGGTTATGTTGAGTAAATATAGCTATTCAACTGTTATGGTGAAAACATGAAAGCAATAATATATCATTCTCAAAGTAAAAATCATCGAAGTAAAACTATTGCAGAATCATTTGAAGGTGATGTTTTTGAGATTAGAAGTTTAGAAAAAAATATGAGTAAATTTTGTACAATGTTTATTTATGGTTATAAAACATTATTTTCTAGAAAAGTTAAATTTAAAAAACCTGAAATAGATTTCAGTTTATTTGATGAAATTGTTTTGGTGTCGCCGGTTTGGGCGGGAAGAGTAAATGCTTTTATGAGTAATTATCTTAAAGAAGTGAAGCTTGAAAATAAAAAAATTACAATAGTTGGTTCTTGTGATGGTGGATATACAAAGTATTTCGATTCTTATAATTCATTATTAAGTCCTACAAATGAAATTGTTGAAAAAATTATATATATTAAAGGAGATAGATTATAATCTATTTCCTTTTTACTTTACAAAGTTAAATATGTTATAATTGAAGTAATCAAAACAAGCTTTTGTAAATGAGGTAAGAAGATGAATATAGAGTTGGAAGCATATAGTAAGGAAATTGGAATACTAATTCGGATGAATAGAATCAAAAAGGGATATTCGTTAAGACAATTTGCTGATTTAGCTATGATATCACACACACACATCTCAAATATTGAAATAGGTAAAATTGTGCCTAATATTAATACCATAAAAGAACTTTTTAAAATTTTAGACATTGACTTTACTTTGGATAAGGAAATATCAAAAGAGTTTCATGAACTCTTTAATAAATTGTATATGTTTTGTTATAAAGCTGAGTTTAATGAAGCTAAAGCTATAATTAAACAGATTGTTTTAAATAAAAGTAAGTATGAGTATAGTACATTCAGTGTTGACTATAAGCTAACATTAATAGCATATGATATTTTTACTAACTCAAGTTCATATAATGTTGATTTCTTGCTGGACCAACTTGAAAATGTGTTTTTTTCACTAAATAGTAGTCAGCAACAATTGTTTCATTTTTTTAAAGGTGTTAATCATTATAATAAACGTGAAGCTAAATTAGCTATTGATAACTTGCTTCTTGCACTTGATTTTGGTGGGAAAAATATAACAAAATTAGGAATCAAGTTCTACTTAGCAAAATCATATTCAAGAATGAATAACTCATATAAATCAATTACATTATTTAAAGAAGCAGCAGCTGGTTTTGATAGTGATGCAAATTATGCTAGAAGTATTGAATGTATGCTCGGTCAGGCAATTGATTTTTCAAGAATGAGAAGATTTGATGAAGCTTATAAGCTTTATATGAGTGTCATGACATTTGCAAAGAAATACAAGGATAAAAAACTTGAGAATGATACATTGTTATATCTAACAAGTTTTTATATAAGAAAAAACGATTATGATAGTGCACTTGATTGCATAAATAATTGTGTTCCTAGAATGAGTGAAAGATATTATTTTTATAAAGTATATACACATTATAAAAGAGAAGAATATGATCTGTGTTTTAATTATATCAATTCATTTTTAGATTTAGATCAAGTTCACGATAACATTAGACTTGTATATTTATTAGAAGTTTTAAGATACCAAATCAAGCCTAGAAAAAATTTAGTTGAAAGTTACGAAGAGAAACTTATCTTTTTGATTAAACAAGCTGAGAAATCTCATTATTATGAGTTGCTAGAAATGAGTTATGGATTTTACATTGATTTTTTAAGATCAAAAAGAAATTATAAAAAAGCTTTGGAGTATGCTACAAAACTTCTTGATAAGTTTCAAGATATCAATTATTGAGGAAAAAAATTTAAAACAGATAATTTTGATTATCTGTTTTTTGTTTATTTACAATTATATAAAGAGGTGTATAATTAAAGATGAAGTTGTAAAAAAGGAGAGATATGATATGTTAATAATTAAGAATGCAAACCTAATAACAATGGCTAAAGATAACTATGTTAATGGTAGTATTGTTGTTGAGGGGAAAAAGATTTTAGAAGTAGGTACTAATTTAGATTTAAGTAAGTATAAAGACGCTGAAATAATTGATGCTGCAGGTTTATATGTTACTCCTGGTTTAGTTGATCCACATTGTCATTTAGGTGTAATGGAAGTTGGTATTCAATTTGAAGGTAATGATACAAATGAAATGAGTAGTCCAATAACTCCTGAGTTAAGAGGCTTAGATAGTATTTATGTTAAAGATATGGCTTTTGAATATACATATAAATCAGGGATTACTTCTGTAAATACTGGACCTGGTAGTGCTAATGTTATTGGTGGGACTTTTGCAGCAATTAAGACTTATGGTGACACTGTTGATGAAATGGTGATTAAAGAAGAAACTTGTATGAAAATGGCACTTGGAGAAAATCCAAAACGTGTTTATTCAAATGGAAATAAAGGACCAATGACAAGAATGGCTAGTGCAGCATTAATGAGAGAATGGTTATTTAAAGCAAAAGAATACCATGCAAAAGTTAATGATTTTAAAAACGGTGTTGAAGGTGCTAAAGAACCTGCATTTGATATGAAGTTGAATTCATTAATGAGAGTATTCGATGGAATGAAAGTTAAAATCCATGCACATCGTGCTGATGATATTATGACAGCTATTAGAGTTATAAAAGAGTTTAACTTAAATGCGACAATTGATCATGCTACAGAAGCATACTTAATTCCAGAACAAATCAAAGAAGCTAATGTTAGCTTAATTATTGGACCTACTTTAGGAATGGCTTCAAAATATGAGTTAGTGAACAAATCTTTTAAATCAGGAAAAGTTTTAGAAGATTACAATATTCCATTCGCTATAATGACAGATCATCCAGTAATAACACTTGACACTACATTAGTTCAAGCTGCTTTATTTGTTAAAGAAGGTTTAAGCGAAGAACAAGCTTTAAGAGCTTTAACAATTGATGCAGCTAAATTAAATGAAATTGATGACCGTGTCGGTAGTTTAGAAGTTGGTAAAGATGCTGACATCGTAATTTGGGACGGAAAGATTTTTGATATTATGACTCGCCCAGAAAAAGTTATTATTAATGGTAAAGTAGTTCATTCAAAATAAAAATACATATTAGATAATAAAAAAGTAAACTTCGGTTTGCTTTTTTTGTTACCACTACGAACTTTCCAAATGTAAGCGCTTTATGATATAATTAAGTATCTAATGAACGAGGTGGAAAAATGCGAATAAAAGAACATCCCATTTTAACATTTCCAGAAAAGAAAAAAATCTGGTTTACGTTTAATGGGCAAAAGGTTTTTGGCTTTAGTGGAGACACTATAGCTGCAGCTTTACACGCTCTAGGAGTAATGACATTAAGTCATAGTCTTGAGATGAAACGTCCTCGAGGCTTTTACTGTGCAATTGGAAATTGTGCTTCATGTAACATGATTGTCGATGGTATCCCTAATGTAAGAACATGTGTTGTTTCTTTAAAAGAAGGAATGGTTGTTAAAACTCAGACCAACAAAGGTGATTTAAATGATATTTAAAGATTTAGTAATCATTGGTGGTGGACCTGCTGGTCTAAGTGCAGCAAAAATAGCTGCAGAGGCAGGAGTTTCATGTTTAATAATTGAACGTGATCCATTTCTTGGTGGACAACTAATAAAACAAACACATATGTTTTTTGGATCAGAAAAACAATATGCAAAAACTAGGGGACTAGATATTGCAAAAATCTTAATTGATGATTGTTTAAAACATCAGGATTTAATCGAAATTATGACAAGTACTACTGTAGTTGGACTTTATAAAGATAAAGTTATAACTACCCTACATGATGATACTTACAATAAAATTAAAGCAAAATCAATAATAGTTTCAACCGGGGCAAGTGAAAGATTCTTTGCGTTTGAAAACAATGATTTACCAGGTGTGTATGGAGCTGGAGCTGTACAAACATTAATGAATGTGTATGGAGTGAAACCAGCAGACAAAGTAATAATGGTAGGAAGTGGAAATATTGGCTTGATAGTTAGTTATCAACTACATCAAGCAGGTGTGAAAGTCTTAAAAGTAATAGAAGCAGCATCTAATATTGGTGGATATAAAGTTCATGCATCGAAAATTAGAAGAATTGGAATTCCTATCGAAACTAGAAAGACGATTAAAAGGGCAATAGGAAAAGACAAAGTAGAACAAGTAGAAATTGTTTCTCTTGATGATGACTGGAACATAGTTGATAACTCAAGTGAAATAATTGATGTTGATGCTGTTTGTATTAGTGTTGGGTTAATCCCACAAAGGAATTTACTAAGTATGATCGATATTAAAACGAAGTTTATCAAAGAACTTGGTGGAATTGTACCTATTATTAATGAAGATCATCAAACAAGTGATAAAGATGTATATGTTTGTGGAGATGTATCTGGAGTTGAAGAGGCAAGTAGTGCTATTGTTGAAGGTTATTATACTGGTTTAATAGCTGCGAGAAACTTAGGAAAAGAACATCAAGATTTTAAAACATTGAATATTGATTATAAAAACCAACTTCTAAATTTAAGAAGTGGTCCTTTTGGTAAAAAAACATTAAAAGGTTTAGAAATTATGAAGGAGGATGCAAATGTTAAATAAAACAGGAGTGCCATCTTTATCGTTGATAAAAACTAAGTTTCCAGAGCAAAATAAACTCTTTAAAGCAAAGGCAATTACAGAATGTTATGAGGAGATTCCTTGTAATCCTTGTAGCACAAGTTGTCCATTTGAAGCGATAACAATAGGAGAAGATATAAACAAATTACCTGTAGTTGATTTTGACAAATGTACTGGGTGTGGAATATGTGTTTATAGTTGTCCTGGACTTGCTATTTTCACTGTTGCTTTAAAAAAAGAAAAAGCCATATTTAAAATCCCTTATGAACTGTTACCATATCCAAAAGTTGATGAGACATGGAAAGCAGTAAATAGAGATGGTTTGGTGATTGGTGAGGCTATTATTAAAAAAGTTATCTTAAAACCCAAACAAGATCGAACATTATTAGTAGAAGTGGAAGTAGATAAAAACCTATTATATGATTTCATAACGATAAAGGAGTAATCATGATAAAAGAAGATGTGATTATATGTAGATGTGAAGATATTACATTAAAAGACATCACAGATTTGCTTGATGAAGGATATCAAACATTCGAAGAGATTAAAAGAATTTTAAGAATTGGTATGGGAGCTTGTCAAGGATCAACATGTATTTCATTACTTCAAAGAGAAATAAGTAACTATCATAATATACCAATAGAGAAAGTTGAAACCCCAAAAGTTAGACCATTAATGACTGGAGTAAAACTCAAGTCAATTAGTGAGGCATACAAAAATGAAAGCTAATATTGTAATAATTGGCTCTGGTATAAGTGGCGTAAGTATTGCATATAATTTAGCAAAAAAAGGGGTTAAAGACATAGTAGTAGTAGATAAATCATATATTTCAAGTGGCTCAACAGGTCGATGTGGAGCAGGAGTAAGACAACAATGGGGTACTTTAATGAACTGTAAACTCGCTAAATCAAGTATTGATTTTTTTGAGAAGGCTCAAAAGATATTAAAATACCACCGAGATATTGAGTTTAAACAAGAGGGCTATTTAATTGTCGCAGAAGACGATGAAGAATTTAACCAATTTAAGAAAAATGTAAAACTACAAAATAGTGTGGGTATACCATCTATTCAAATTAGTAAAGATGAGGCAAAAAAAATAGTGCCCCATCTTAACCTTGATGTTATTCATTCTGCTACTTATTGTAAGACAGATGGTCATTTAAATCCATTTTTAATGACTGATGCTTACTATGTAGCTGCAAAAAAATTAGGTGTTAAATTCTATTTTTATGAAGAAGTAAAAGAAATTATAGTTAGTAATAAGAAAATTCAAAAAGTAATAACAGATAAACACGAGTTTTATACACATAAAGTAGTAAATGCAGCTGGTGGATTTGCTAAAGAGGTCGGAGATTTAGTTGGAATAGATATTCCAGTTTACTCTGAAAATCATGAAATCCTAGTTACTGAACCTATAGAGAAAATACAAGGCCCTATGGTAATTTCATTTAAAAAAAATATATATTGTCAGCAAGTACCACATGGAGCTTTCATTATGGGCAGAAGTGACAAATCAGTAGAAAAAAATCATGATATTTCCTCTACATGGAAATTTCTAGATGAGATGAGTAAAACTGCAGTAGAACTTTTGCCACTAATTGGTGAATTGAGAGTTATTAGACAATGGGGTGGGAGTTACAATGTCTCTCCGGATCGTCAGCCTATCATTTCTGATACCAAAGAATTAGCAGGCTATTATATGGCAGTAGGTTTTAGCGGGCATGGGTTTATGTTTGCACCAATGACGGGTTTATTACTCTCAGAAATGATACTTAATGAACCAACAAGTATTGATATTACTGATTTGCATATTGATAGATTTGAATCAGAAAATAAAACTAACTACGAGCAAAGCGTAGTATAAAAGGAGAAAAACATGATATACACTTATAAAACTGAACCATTAACAGATTTTAATTGTGAAAAGAATGTTGATTTATATAATGAGGGTTTGGAGATAGTAAATAGCTATTTAGGTAAAGAATATCCATTAATAATTAATGGTGAAAGAATAAAAACTAATGATCTATATACATCATTAAATCCAGCTGAACATAACCAAATAATTGGGACAATCCATCAAGCATCAATTAAAGAGGCTAAATTAGCAATGAATTCTGCCTTAGAAGCTTTTAAAACATGGAAAAAAGTTTCCGCAAAAATCAGAGCAGACGTCTTATTTAAATCAGCAGCAATAATAAGAAAAAGAAAATTTGAATTCAGTGCATTAATGACTAAAGAAGCCGGTAAACCATGGGGAGAAGCTGATGCGGATACTGCAGAAGCAATTGACTTTTTAGAGTATTATGGTCGTCAAATGCTTGAACTTGAAAAAAGTGATGAATCAATATTATCAAGAAGAAATTTAGAAAGAAATGAGTTTAAATATATTCCTCTTGGTGTTGCTGCGGTAATCACACCTTGGAATTTTCCACTGGCAATATTAGCAGGTATGACTACAGCAGCTGTAGTAGCAGGTAATACTGTTGTTTTAAAACCAGCAATCACAACACAAGTTATTGCTTATAAATTTATGGAAGTACTTGAGGAAGCTGGACTTCCAAAAGGTGTTGTTAACTTTATTCCCGGTGATGGCCCTGAAATTGGCGAGTACATTGTAAGTCACCCAAAAACAAGATTTATATCTTTTACAGGTAGCATGGTTGTTGGGAAAAAGATATATGAGAATGCAGCAAAAGTTGTAGATGGACAAATATGGTTAAAAAGAGTTATCGCTGAAATGGGTGGGAAAGACGCAATTGTGGTTGATAAAAACATTGATACTGAGTATGCAGCAGAATCAATTGTAAAGAGTGCTTTTGGGTTTAGTGGTCAAAAATGTAGTGCCTGTTCTAGAGCTATAATACACGAGGATGTTTATGATGAAGTTGTAAAAAAAATTATAACTAAAACGAATGAATTAAAAGTAGGTAATCCTAGTTGTAAATCTATGTTTGTAGGCCCTGTAACTGATGAAAAAGCATATAACAAAATTAGTGAATACATTGAGATTGGAAAAACAGAAGGTAAACTAGTTGCTGGAGGCAAGGTGTCTAAAAAAGACGGATGGTTTATTCAACCAACAGTATTTATAGATATGGATAAAAATTCTAGATTAATGCAAGAAGAAGTCTTTGGACCTGTATTATCAGTTACTAAAGTTAAAGACTTTGATGAAGCTTTAGAAGTTGCAAATAATACAATCTATGGATTAACTGGTGCAGTTATTTCAAATAATAGATTTAATCTAGAAAAAGCTAGAGATGATTATTTTGTTGGAAATCTTTATTTTAATCGTAAATGTACTGGTGCAATTGTTGGATATCAACCATTTGGTGGTTTTAATATGAGTGGGACAGATTCAAAAGCTGGAGGACCTGATTACTTACAATTACACATGCAAGCTAAAACAATTTCTGAAATGTTCTAAGCCCTTAAATAGGGCTTTTTTCTTTATTGTTTCTATTGTATTTATTTATTAAATTAATTATATATTTACAACCTTTGCAAAAATATGTTATTGTTTTTTTATATTATATGTGTTTTAATCATTAATGTTAAGTAACACAAGGAGGAATGTAGAATGAAGATTAAAGGTATTGCAGCAAGTGATGGTATTAGTGTTGCTAAAGTTTACAAATTAATATCTCCAACAATCATTATAAATGAGGATTTAACAACTGATAAAGGTGAGGAAATTGTTAAATTAGATGAGGCGTTCTTAAAAGCTAGTAAAGAAATCGAAAAAATTAAAGAAAAAACTTTGATTAATCTTGATGAAGAGCACGCTATGATTTTTGATGCTCATTTGCAAATATTAAACGATCCTGAGATTAGAAGACAAGTTTTAGAAGAAATAGATAATAAATCATATAACGCTGCTTTTGCTTATAGCAATGTTACTGAAACATTTGCTATGATTTTTGAAGCAATGGATAATGAATACATGAGAGAAAGAGCAATGGACGTTCGTGACGTTTCAAGAAGAGTTCTTTGTCATTTGCTTGGCGAAAAAATGAGTGACCCAACTTTAATAGATGAAGAAGTTATAGTTGTTGCAAATGATTTAACTCCAAGTGATACAGCGCAATTAGACAAAAAATATGTTAAAGGCTTTATAACAAATATTGGAGGAAGAACTTCTCATAGCGCAATTATGGCTAGAAGTCTTGAAATACCTGCTGTAGTTGGTACTGGAGATGTACTTCAAAAGGTTAATGAAGGTGATATTATAATCCTTGATGGAATTAATGGTGAAGCTATTGTTAATCCAAATAAGGAACTTATTGCTGAATATAAAAAAATTAATGATGAGTTTACTAAACAAAAAGAAGTGTGGAGTAAATTTAAAGATAAAAAAACAACTACACTTGATGATGTAGAAGTTGAATTAGCTGCAAACATTGGATCGCCTGATGATTTAGAAGGTGTATTAAATAATGGAGCAGAAGGTATCGGGTTATATCGTACTGAGTTTTTATATATGAATAACTCGGATTTTCCAACTGAAAACGAACAGTTTGAAGCATACAAAAAAGTTTTAGATGCTATGGGAGATAAAAAAGTTGTTATCCGTACATTAGATATTGGTGGAGATAAAGAACTAAATTATCTTGAAATGCCAAAGGAAATGAATCCATTCCTAGGGCATCGCGCACTTAGACTATGTTTAGATAAAACGGATTTATTTAAGACACAATTAAGAGCATTAATTAGAGCAAGTGAATTCGGGAACTTACATGTTATGTTTCCAATGGTTGCGACAATTGAAGAATTAAGAAGTGCAAAAGCTTTACTAAAAGAATGTGAAGAGGAACTAACAAAAGAAAATGTTAGTTTTGGAGACTATAAAGTAGGAATTATGGTTGAAATACCTGCAGTTGCAATATTGGCTGATCAATTTGCTAAAGAAGTAGATTTCTTTAGTATTGGTACTAATGACTTAATCCAATATACTTTTGCAGCTGATAGAATGAATGAAAAAGTATCTTACTTATATCAACCATATAATCCGTCAATCTTAAGATTAATTAAAATGGTTATAGATGCATCACATAAAGAAGGTATTTGGACTGGTATGTGTGGAGAAATGGCCGGAGATCAAATAGCAGCACCTATATTACTAGGGCTTGGGCTTGATGAGTTTAGTATGAGTGCTACATCGATTTTAAGAACAAGACACTTATTTAGTGATTTAAGCAAAAATGATATGGAAAAATTAGCTCAAGAAGCTGTTAATCTAGCAACAAATGAAGAAGTTAAAAACTTAGTTAAATCAAACCTAAAAAAATAACACAGGATATCCTGTGTTATTTTTTAAACTTGAAATGACTTTTTAAAGTTGAAATTTTGTCATAATTGATGTTACCATAATTTGAATTATTATCTTTTGCCCCACTACCAGCATGAACCTCATCTGGGCCACAAACATCTAGAAAGCGGTGAATATTAGTAGCTTTTATACCTGAACCTGCAAGAATTTTGATTTTACCTTTAGCGTGCTCTGCTAATTTATTTATTTGAACAACTGCATCAATAGCACTGTCCTTACCACCTGATGTTAATACCATATCAACATCAAATTTAGATAAAATATCTATTCCCTCTTTTTGATTCTCTAATTTATCAAAAGCTCTATGGAAAGTGAGTAATTTATCACCTTTTTTACTTATTACCCTTTGTAAAAGATCAATATCAATATTATTGTTATTATCAAGAGCTCCAAAAACAATTGCATTTGCTTTTGTATTACTTATTAATTCTACATCTCTTAATATAACTTCTTTATCAAACTCATCATAGCAAAAACTCATTGCATGTGGTCTAACCATAATATTTACAGGAATTGTAAGTATGTCACATACTTTTTCAATTAATGCTAAGGATGGAGTAAGTCCACCTTCGTTAACACCAGTAATTAATTCAACTCTATCGGCACCTGCTTTTTCAGCATCAATGGCTTCTTTTAGTGTTGTAACTATAACCTCTAACTTCATATAACCCTCCAAATACTTAATTTTTAGTATATACATAGTATAACATATATTTATAAAAATCAAATAAAGTATATACATTTAGTCAATTATGATGTATAATTCAAGAAAAGTTATAATTATCAGGAGGAAATGATGGTTAATAAAAAATTTCAAGTAATCGACGAGATGGGTTTACATGCTCGTCCAGCTAGTATGTTAGTGAGTATGGCTAGTAAATATAAATCTGACATCGATATAGAATATAAGACGACTAAGGTAACACTAAAATCTGTAATGTTAGTGATGAGTTTAGGTGTTGGACAAAATGAAGAGTTCACTTTACATTTTAATGGTGAAGACGAAGAAGAAGCATTTAATAATATTTCTAAGTTTCTAACTTCAGAAAAACTTTGTAAATAATTATAAACAAAAAAATGAAACTAAATAAAAAAACATAATTTATTTGTGTTTTTTTTATTTATATCAATCAATCTTGATTTGTAGCTCGTGATATGATTCAAGAACTTCCTGTATTTTGTCACAAATCAAAGATTGAGGAGAGTTATTAATAATTTTCAATCTTCTTTTTTTTGTGTTGAGTTGATAAATGTTGATTCAAAAATGAATGATGAATATGCACTTTTTCTATATCTGCAAATTCTACACCAGGTTGCACTACACACCCACTAGATTTGATCAAGCTTCTTGAAGATTTTCTATCCATTAAAAAATAACTTACACTTGTTACTTGAATTTCTTTGTTAGTTGATCCAGCCTCACCTGGAAATGGGACCTCACTACCAATTATATGAACTGAGTGAACTAATTTTTTGTTTCGAAGCATTCATTTCTTCAAATTTTTTTTGTTACTTCAGTCAATCGTGCTGTTCTAGAAAAAAATATTGAAGCTTTAAGTTTTTCTGTGAGACTATCACTTTTAATCTCATACTAAAATCTAGATGGATTTTAGTATATCCAGTCTTTACATATTCGTAGATCGTATTCTCAGTTTTTTTCATAGCGATTTCTATTACTCATTTTGAAATGGGTTTGGCTCTAAGTGATCTCCCACAAGAATTAGTTTAGATTCATCGAAACCAACGGTTCTCATGATTTTTTATTGCCAAGGTAAAGAAGTATGCAGGTTTTATTCCTGTATATCCACAAAATGGGTTAACTTGCTTAGAGGTAGATTTGATAAGTATATGTATATCATGTTTTTTACCAAATTCAAGTGATACTTGTATAACATACCTATTTGATGTACAAATTAATCGAATATCTTATGAACTACAGCTATATTGAGCGGTTAAATTACTTTTTAAGTAACTCATTACTATCACTCTTAATTATTATTTTTTTACGTTCATAAGATATCATAAAGTGTTATTAAAGTCTATACATACGTTTATAAAATCTCTTAAATTATTCAAAAAGTATATACAACATAAAAAGTCTATGCTATAATTTGCATGAAAGCTAAAAGCTAATTTTTATAGAGGTGTAGTATGTTCGGAAAAAATGAAAATTATTACCAAAGTAATGGAGCTGGTTTTACAGCTAAGGAAATTGCACAGCAGCCATGTACTTGGACAAAGACTTATTATTTAGTCAAAAGTATGAAAAATCAGATCGTTGATTTTCTAAATAAATTTGATAGTGATTCAATTATTTATTTAACTGGTGCAGGAACAAGTGAATTTGTCGGGAACACTATTGGAGATTATATTAATAACTTAGTTACGCCTGAAGTTAGAAGCATTGCTTCTGCTAATTTAGTTAGTAATCCTGATATGTATTTTAAAAAGGATAGAAAAACTTTACTAGTATCGTTTGGTAGAAGTGGGTCGAGTCCTGAAAGTATTTTAAGTGTAAACTTGGCAAATCAATTATGTAATGATGTTCACCATTTAATTATTACATGTAACAGTGAAGGAACTCTTGCAAAAGAAAGTCACAACAAAAGTAACTATTTAACAATTATTTTACCAGATGAAACACATGATCAGTCATTTGCTATGACTAGTAGTTATACAAATATGATGTTAGCTACAATCCTTGCTTTTGATATTAAAAACCTTGCGAAACATGAAAAAACAATAGACCACATGAGTGAATTAACAAATGAGGTTATCGAGTATAATTATCAACTTATCGATAAGTTGGTTTTAAATTTTAAGTTTAACAGAATTGTTTATTTAGGTAGTGGAACTCTTAAAGGAATGGCACAAGAATCAGCATTAAAAATTCTTGAGTTAAGTAGTGGATTAGTAGCTACAATGTTTGATTCTCCACTTGGATTTAGACATGGTCCTAAATCAATCATTCAAAAAAACGCTTTAACAGTAGTGTTTCTAAGCGATAATGAGTATACAAGAAGTTATGAAGTTGATTTGTTAAAAGAGATGCTTAAACAAAAAGTAGAAGACGAAATATTAGTAGTAACTAATAAACCGCTTGAAAAATTAGCTAATCTTGATTATGTAATTGAGTTAAAAAAAGATGTTGTAGAAGATGATATGGTATTAGTATTCCCTTTTATAACAGTAGCTCAAATTATTGCACTAAAAAAATCACTTGATTTAAATATTGCGAGTGATAATCCTTGTCCAACAGGAGAAGTTAATCGAGTTGTTAAAGGTGTCACTGTATATGAATATATGAGTGATAAATATTAATAACACTAATCAAATGTTAAAAGTTACTCAGTATGGGAAATGTCTTTACCAGAATTTAATATCCATAATTTAGAAACGTTGAAAGTTGCTGTTGAAGAAACCAATAGTCTAGGATCGCCTGTGTTTTTAGCTGCAACTCCTAGTACTGTTGATTATTCAGGACTTGAATACTTAACTGCATTATCAGAAACTTCAAACGGTTTATATGATATAGATATTACTTTTCATTTAGATCATCATTAAGATTTTGCTGCAATTAAAAAATCACTCGATTTAGGACTAAAATCTTTTATGATAGATGCTTCTCATCACAACTTTGAAGAGAATATCATAATTGCTAAAGAAAAAACTAATTTTGCTTATTTACTTGGAACAAATGGAGTTCCATTTGAAACTGTAAGAGAGTGTATTGATAAAGGAATATCTAAAGTAAACATTGAAACTGAGTTGAAAATTCCTTTCTCAGACGGATTAAAAGCATACTTACAAGAGAATCTAGAAGCAAATGATCCAAGAAAATATGTGTCACTCGCAAAAGGAAATGTGAAACAAGTTGTTATTGAAAAAAATGTGTAAGAGTGATTTAAAATAAGGAGAATAAGTTTATGAAGCTAGGAGTAATCGGAACAAGTTGGATATCAGATTCATTTTTAGAAAGTGCTAAAATTGTAAACAAGTTTGATTTTGTTGCAGTTGCATCTCCAAGAATGGAAAGTGTAGAAAAGTTTCAAAAAAAATATGGTTTTAAGGAAACTTATACAGATGTTTCATTAATGGCAGAAAAATCAAAACTTGATGTCGTATACATTGCTACACCTAACAGTTTCCATTACGAGCAGACTAAGCTCTTCTTAAACAAAAAAGTTAATGTTATTTGTGAAAAACCAATTACATTAAGTAGAAGTGAACTAATTGATTTAAAAGAGACAGCATTACTAAATGGAGTTTTCTTTATTGAAGCAATGAGGTCTCTTCATCATCCTAATTTAAAAAAATTGAAAGAATTTATTGTAGATATAAAACCATTCAGACATGCATCTTTTCAGTTTATGAGATATTCATCAAAATATGATGCATACAAAAATGGTGAAAAGCCAAAAGTCTTCCTAAAAGAATTTGGTGGTGGTGCAGTTAATGACCTTGGTGTTTACACACTAACAACAGCCTTATACTTATTTGGAAAACCACTAAAAGTTACAAGTGACTCAGTAATATTAGATACATTAGTTGATGCATCTACTGTAATCACTTTAAACTATGGAACATTCTTAGTAACTTGTTCATCATCAAAAGTTTCTAATAGTTACTTAATGAATGAAATTCAAGGAGAAAAAGAAAGTATATTACTAAACCATGTTACTCATCTTGATAAAATAATCAAGGTAAATGACGAAGGTTCATGTACTTTACTTGATGATAGAATTGATCATGATATGCAATATGAAATCAAGGATTTCATTAGCATTATTGAAAATAAAGATATACAAATGTTTGAAGAATATCTAACATATACATTAGACGTTTTAGAAGTGATAGAAAAAACCAGAATAAAATAGTGTAGAAAATGAAAATCAGAAATCTATAAACGATTTTTATGAAGTATACATTAAAGTAATAAGTATATACTTGCACACCTTAAATAGCAAAAAATGTAGTATAATGAATATGCATAAAAATCGTTTTTATGATTGGAGGGATTAATTTGAAACCAAAGTACATGATGATTTACGATAGTCTAACAGCTAAGTTAGAAAATAAAGAATACAATTTTGGAGACATGTTACCATCGGAGAATGAGTTATGTAAAATCTACAATACAAGCCGTATGACGGTTAATAAAGTAATTTTAATGCTAACTCAAGAAGGTAAAGTCAAACGTACTAGAGGTAAAGGTACATTCGTTATAGAACCTAATGTTGATAAAGAAATTGTTAAGCTAACATCTTTCTCAGAAGATATGAAAAAAATTGGGAAAGAACCTGGTTCTAAATTACTTGAGTACAGAATGAATTTTGATTATTCAGAAAGAATTAGACAAAAACTAAATCTTGTTGATGGAGACTTTGTTCATGTAATTAAAAGAATTAGAACTGCAGATGGAGAACCTATCGCACTTGATATTGATAATATCAGTAGTAGAGTTTGCGATAAAGTTGACATTGATTTGATTAAAGATTCACTTTATTACTATTTCGAATCGGTATTAAATGTGGAAATTAAATCTTCTGATTTTGTAATTCAGGCAACTACAGCTACAAAAGAAATTGCGGAATACTTGAATATTGAAATAGGAGAGCCAGTACTTTATATGAAACATATAACGTTTACTAAAGATGATGAAGCATTTGAATTTTGTGAGACATTTTATAGAGCTGACAAATTTAATTTATCAATCACGGCATACAGATAATAATGAAGAAACTATTTGTTTTTGACATTGATGGGACATTAGTAGATCCTATAACTCATCAAATACCAGTTTCAGCATTTAAGGCAATAAATACTTTAAAAAGTGAAGGACATATTGTCGGGATTGCTACTGGTCGTAATAAAAGTCAGTTTCAAAAAGTATTAAGAGAGTCAGATTTTGATTTTATAATCCTTTGTAATGGTGGATATATTGAAATGAATAATGAAGTATTCCACAAAGAAGTATTCACAAAAGATGATAAATATAAAATCGGTAAAGCTTTTACTGATAATGGCTATATATTTGGAACTACAACACATGAAAAACTATATGCATCTGTTGAGGGTGCACACGATAATATTTCAAAAGTGATTAACAAATTTAATGTAATTTATCCTAGCTATCACAAAGATTTCTTAGACTTTGATGTATTCCAGTTTATGGCATACGAAAAAGCTGATATCAGACACGAACTTGTTGAGGAATTAAAAGATTTTGATGTATTTACATATGGCCCATTTGGATTTGATATATGTTTAAAACATGTAAACAAAGCCTATGCGGTTAAACAAATGATTGAGTTCTATAAAAAAGAAGTAAGTGATGTTTATGTATTTGGTGATGCAGATAATGATGTTGAAAACTTGAAATTTGCAGGAACAGGAATTGCATTAGGTAACGCCTCAAAAAAAGCTAAAGAAGCCTCAGATTATGTTACTTCCGATGTCGGAGAAGACGGAATCTATAAAGCCCTAGTTCACTTTGGATTTATTAAGTAGGAGGTCTTACTATGATTTTAAAAAACGTAACAATTATAAACGCAAATAACACAATAAAAAATGGATACATTGTGATTAATGATAATTTAATCGTCTCAGTTGGTAAGAATTACCAAGGGAATGATGGTATCGATTTATTAGGGAAATATGTTTTACCAGGATTTGTAGATTTCCATGTACACGGTACAAATGGTGTTGATGTAATGGATTGTACAAAAGAAGCTCTTGACACTATGCGCATAAGTTTGCCTAGTGAAGGGACAACATCTTTTTTAGCGACTACGTTAACAATGGACAAAGATAGAATTTCTAGTGCTCTAAAAAATGTTGGTGATTATCATTCAGATTTACCTGGTGCAAACATTGTAGGTGTTCATTTAGAAGGTCCATTTATTAATTGTAAATATAAAGGTGCTCAAAATGAAGCTTTCATTCAAAAACCTAGTATAAAATTATTTGAAGAATATTATGAAGCATCTAATCGTAAAATTAAAGCAGTTACTTACGCAGTTGAAGAAGCAGGTTTAGAATTTACTAAACACTTAAGTGATTTAGGAGTTGTGCCTAGCGTTGGCCATAGTGCTGCAACAATGAACGATTGTGTTAACCATATTGAAAAAGGTTTAAAAAGTATTACACACTTCCATAACGGACAAACACCCCATCATCACCGTACTCCTGGAGTGGTAAGCGCAGGTTTATATAGTGATGATATATATACAGAAATCATTGTTGATGGAGTTCACCTTCATAAAGATACTGTAAAACTTGTATATAAAATTAAAACAAGAGATCGCATTATGTTAATTACTGATGCTATGAGTGCTAAAAATTTACCAAACGGAAATTATATGTTGGGTGGATTAGATGTTGTTAAGACAGATACAGAAGTTAGAACACTTAGCGGATCATTAGCAGGTAGTATTTTGCAAATATCAAAAGCAATAACAAATATGATTGATTTTACTGGTTGTACTATCAATGATATCGTTCAAATGACTTCTCTAAATCAAGCAACATTACTAAACTTAGATAGTAAAATTGGGAAAATTGAAGAAGGGTATGTTGCTGATTTAGTTGTCTTGGATAAGGATTATCGCGTCTTAAATACTATATGTCAAGGTGTTAGTGTTTTCGAAAAAAAATAAAAAATATTTTTTTAAACTTAAAGAAAATGCTTTTAAAGAAGGCACTTCGTTTTTTATAAACATAAGTATATGCATTATCTATTAAAGAAGTCTATTATTTTGTCAGAACAAAACATTGCATGAACAAGAATTAATAAGCGTTTAATCCATGGTCAAGTGGTTACTCGATGTAGTTCTACGATTAATGCTAACTTATTACTAGTTGCAAATGATAAAGTTTTAACTAATAAGTTTAGACAAGAGCTTATGGGCATTGCAGTTTTTAGTTATGCAAAAACTAGATATTTTTCTTTACAGAAAACTATAGAAGTTATTCATAAAATAGTCTGGTTAAAAGCATTTTATTATGTATGAAAATCTGTCAGATGTGTTGATTTTAGCAAAAGGTGGATTTTTAACTGAAATGACTCTAACTAATCCAAAATTAGTTTTATTATCAGGAACTAACCTAGGATTATTAATTGAGGCTAATTTAACTAAATCATTCCAAAATGATGCTAAAGTTTTTGGTAGTCAATTAGTAGAATCAGCAAAACATAATTAATTCGTTTTGAAATGCCACAAGATAAAGAAGAAGATTTTGAGGATGAAGACGGTATTTAAACTTGAAAAAAAATATGATTTTCATATTAATCTTATATAGAAAGTTGGTCTAGAATGGAATTAATAATTTGTAAAAATGAAGAGGAAGTAACAAGACAAACAGCTAATCTAATTATTAAAGACATAATATTAGATCCTAAAACTACGTTAGGTTTAGCAACAGGTTCTTCGCCTATTGGAGTATATGAAAAATTGGTTAACGCATATCAATCTGGTTTGATATCTTTTAAGGATGTTGAAACATTCAACTTAGATGAATATATAGGGATTGATCGTTCACATCCTCAATCTTATTATTCATTTATGAATCAACATTTATTTAATCATATTGATATAAATAGAGACAATATTCATTTACCAAGAAACCACGGTGGTGAACTAGAGGATTTGGCTAACGAATATAGTAAAATGATTGATGAAAGTGAAATTGAACTACAGTTATTAGGTATTGGAAGTAATGGTCATATTGGTTTTAATGAGCCGGGAACACCTTTTAGAAATGAAACGTTTATTGTTGAACTAGATGAGCAAACAAGAAACGATAATGCAAGATTTTTTAGTAGTCTAGAAGAAGTTCCTAAGTTTGCTATCACTATGGGAATTAAAAACATTATGAGAGCTAAAAAAATAGTTGTGCTAGCTTTTGGTAAAAATAAGAGTGATGCTGTTTATAAAATGATAAACGGAAACATCACAAATCTCTTACCAGCATCAATTTTACAACTACATCCAAATTGCACTGTTATCATTGATGAAGCAGCTGCTTCAAAACTAAATAAATAAGCACTTTTGTGCTTTTTTATTTGGAAAAATACTTCTAATAATATAAAAAATATAAATTGAGAGCTACAAATTTAAATGTTATAATAGTTTATATTCTTTTGAAAAGTTATTAAGAATAATAAGGAGAGATAAAATGGCAATTTTAGGAGTAATTAGTGTAGTTTTACTAATTTTATTAGTAGTAAACAGTTTTATCGGTATTTTAATGAAACTGGACCAAAAATACAATAAAGCATCAGTTTATAAAAAAGCAGTTACTAAGTATAAACTTAGTGATAATGCAGAAGATTTAGTAACTATCGATTATCAGGAAATGATATTCAATTATTTAAAGAAAAAAGAAAAAGCAACATTACGAGAAATAATGACTCATTGTAGTCTTGTTAATCAAATGATTGTTGATGCAATAAATTTAGGAATTATTGAGGAAGTTCGCATTGATGAGAATGTTAAACCGAGTTATGTAAAAGGAATTATTTTTCCGATTCTAATAACTCTAGTATTCATATCTTCAAATTACTTCCTATTGATAAAGTTAAACATTAGATATGTTGGAGTAATTATTTATGTAGCTTTAATGTTACATGTAATTATTACTTATTCTTTTAAGTATTTTAAAAACAATAATAAACTCGAAAACAAGGTTAAAATGTCAATTGGTTTTGCAGTTGTATTTGTTTTAGTGTTTTACTTTGTATTTGGGGGAAGAACTTATTTACACGCTGATCAGTATTCAAACTTAATTACATTAACTGAAGAAGAGTTTAGTAGTGATGTGAATACAGTTGATGTTGATTCTTTACCAATAGTGGATAAAGAATATGGACAAAAATTAGGTTCATTAAAATTAGGAATGTACCCGGGTATTGGTTCTGAGTTTGAAGCGGGAGATTATTCGGATATTATATACCAAGGTGAGCAGTATTTAGTTGCTCCACTAGAGTATACTGATATCTTTAAATGGTTAAATAATAACAAAGAGGGAACTCCTGGTTATATATTAATTAATAAAGTTACAGCAGAAACAACATTAGTTAATTTAAGAGAAGATACAAATGAAGGATTAATTTATACACCTAGCGCATATTTTAATCAAGATTTAACTAGACACGCTTACTATAATGGTATGAGTAAGTATAACTTAGAAGCGACTTATTTTGAGATTGACGATGAAGGTGTTCCATTTTATATAATGCAATACTCATTACCTACTATATTTATTAATGGTGGGAGAGATATCGCAAAAATTGCAGTTGTAAATGCTCTTGATGGTAAAGTCAATGTTTATGATCCTGAGGATGTACCTGCATTTATAGAAAGTGTTTATCCATCTGATTTATTATTAACACAGCTTAATTATTGGGGAACTTTACAAGATGGTTGGATTAATAGTTTTATCGGTCAAAAAGGTGTTCTTCAACCAAGTAATGGTAAAAGAACAATTATGAATGACGGTGAATTATTCTATTTTACAGGACTAACAAGTGCTGGTAGTGATGAATCAACTGTTGGTTTTGTTTATATGAGTACAAGAACAAAAGAAACAAAATTGTTTAAATTCCCTGGGGCTACTGAAAGTGCCGCAACAAATAAAACCTTAACATTATTACCACAAAACAATATTTCAACTTCATTCCCTATTCCAATAAATGTAAGTAATACGCCAACATACTTTATCGCAATCAAAGGTGAAGATGGAAGAATATTACGACACATATTTATGGATGTTCAAGAATTAGAAGTTTATGGAATTGCAGATACTAAAAATAAAGCATATTCAAATTATTTATTAAGTCTATCAGAAAACACAGAAGTAGATATAGAAACAGTTACAGGTGATATAACTTCAATATCAAGTTATGTTAGTGAAGGGAATACTATTTACTGGGTTGAACTTGATAATGATAAACTATACTTAATTAATGTATCTAATTTTGACATTGATGAAATGATGCTTTTTATATCTAAAGAAGTTGGTGATGAGTTAACACTAGAAGTTAAAGATCACACAGTTATTGAGATTGTATTACCATAATTAATCTCAAATATGAAAAAGATATATTATATGATTATAGCTGTTACTGGTAATGCACTAGGAACAGCTATAATGAGTCAAACAGGCTTAGGAATGACTGCTTGGGGTAGCAGTAGTAGTAATTTAGCAGCTTACTTTAATATCTCTTTAGGGACAGGCTTTATCGTTTTGAGCGCGTTCTTTTATACAATAGCTGTAATCATTAGAAAAAAAATAATAATCAAAGAGATGATTTTTTCAACAGTATTTTTACTTTCATTTGGATATTTAGTTAATATATTTTTATTGTTTATACCCGACTTTCGTGATTTGAACATAATAGTTAATTTCCTAATTAATATAGTTGGACTATTAATTCTACTCTTCGCAATTGCTGTTCATTTAAAAGTAAACTTTGCAGTCCATCCGATGGACGTTTATTTAAAGACAATAAATGAGAAGTTTAATAGTGTAATTAAAGGTACTTATTTTTCTTATATATCTGCCTTTTTAGTGGCTATAGTTTTTGGTTTATTAAATGGAGAAATTCAAAACATTGGTATTGGTACTTTTAATACCATAGCATTTAGTGGGATAGTACTTAACTTCTATTATAGTAAAGTGATTACAAAGTGGACATTTTAGAAAAGTATCCAACATAATTGACTATTGAAAAGTTTTGTGGAGTTAAAAAAATATATTAGATTCAATAGTTTACATAATACATAAAATTATGTCTAAGTTTATCATTTAGGACATATTTGTCCGATAAAATATTTACAAACATTTAGTTTGTCTATTTTAAAGCTAAAATTATATATATTGTAAACCACCATATTTTCTATTGATTTTTAAGTAAAATATGAGATAATTGTAATGTAGGGTTAGCGGATTAAGAAAAATGGGTGAAGCGGATTATTATTTACTTAAGTTGTATATTACATACAACTTTTTTTCTGCACTTTTTTCACTTATTTGAAATTTCAAAAAAACTTAAATATCTCCTTTTTTTACAAAAATATTGTGTTATAATTACAGTTGATGAAAGCGTTTTATTAATTTATATAATATATAAGGAGATACATTATGAGCCAAGAATTTAGCGGTATGATGACCGCGGTTGTTAAAGATAAACCAGAAAAAGGTTTTACAGTGACCAAGAAGCCAATCCCTAGCGATTTAGAAGACCATGAAGTTTTAATTAAAGTTGAGTATACAAGTGTATGTGGAACGGATTATCACATTTACACTTATGATGATTGGTCAAAAAACAGATTGAAACTACCATTAACTGCAGGTCATGAGTTTGCGGGTACAGTAGTTAAATTAGGAAAAGATGTTACAAGAGTTAAACTTGGTGATAGAGTTAGTGCTGAAACACATATTATTTGTGGCGAATGTGAGTTCTGTTTACGTGGTGATGGACATATATGTGAAAACACTAAAATTATTGGTGTTGATACTGATGGATGTTTTGCTGAATATGTAAAAATCCCAGCAATGAATTGTTTTATTAATAGTCCTGATGCAAATCCATTATTATTAAGTGTACAAGAGCCTCTTGGTAATGCAGTTCATACAATGTCTCATTTTGGTGTTGAAGACAAAACAGTAGCTGTTGTTGGATGTGGACCAATTGGGTTAATGGCAGTTAATGTGAGTAAAGCATATCGTGCTAAAAAAATTATCGCAATTGAAATCAATGAATACCGTAGAAATCTAGCTAAAGAATTAGGTGCTGATGTTGTTATCAACCCACTTGAAGAAGATGTTGTTGCTAGAGTATTAGAAGAAACTGGTGGACGTGGTGTTGATGTTGTTGGTGAATTTAGTGGGAACAAACACGCAATCGAACAAGCATTTAAGTATATAAAAGCTGGTGGGGGAATGAGTATGTTAGGAATTCCTTCTACTAAAATAGAATTAGATATAGCTAATGACATCGTTTTTAAAGGAATAAGTATATATGGTGTTGTTGGAAGAAGAATATATGATACATGGTACCAAGTAAAAGATCTAATTGATAAAGATTTACTAGATCTTGATAAAATTATTACTCATACATTTAAGTTAAGTGAAGTCGTTAAAGCATGTGAAATTATGGGTAGCGGTAACAGTGGAAAAATCGTTTTAATACCGGAGGCCGAATAATATGAAAAATCATGAACTGACATTTTTAAAAGATAAAATTGAACAACTTAAAAAAGATGGTGTTTATCGTGAGTTACCTGTAAATTATGGACCTTGTGATAATGTGATTGAGTTAAATCATAAGAAAGTTATCAATCTTTCAAGTAATAACTATTTAGGACTAGCTAATCATCCACGTGTTAAACAAGCAGCAATTGATGCTGTTAACAAGTATGGAGCAGGAGCTGGTGCTGTTCGTACTATTGTCGGAAACCAAGATATTATCGGTGAACTTGAAGATGTACTTGCTGAATTTAAAAAAGAAGACGCAGTTATGTGTTTCCAATCAGGACTAAACTGTAACATCGGGACTATTCAAGCTATTGTTGAGCGTGGAGATTTAATCATTAGTGATGAATTAAATCATGCATCAATAATTGATGGTGTTAGATTAAGTAGAGCTGATAAAGCAGTATTTAGACATTCAGATATGGAACATTTAGAGGAAATATTAAAAGAAAAAAGAGAAAATTACAACCAAGTATTAATAATCACTGATGGTGTATTTAGTATGGATGGTGACTTAGCAAAATTACCTAGAATTGTTGAATTAGCTGAACAATATAACGCTCTTACTTATGTTGATGACGCTCATGGTAGTGGAGTATTAGGAACTAGTGGACGTGGAACAGTCGATCATTTCCATTTACATGGACGTGTTGATTTTATTATTGGTACATTATCTAAAGCAATTGGTGTTGTTGGTGGATATGTGGCTAGTAAAAAAGAAACTAAAATTTGGTTAAGCCATCGTGCTCGTCCATTATTATTCTCAACAGCTTTACCACCTGCGGCAACAGCAGCAGCAATAGAATCTGTTAAGATGTTAATGGAAAGTGAAGAATATTCAAATAAATTATGGGATAACGCACGTTACTTCAAATCAAAACTAGGAAAACTAGGTTTTGATACTGGACATAGTGAAACACCA
The DNA here is from genome assembly GCA_002285055.1 of Candidatus Izimoplasma sp. ZiA1. Classification (GTDB taxonomy): domain Bacteria; phylum Bacillota_I; class Bacilli_A; order Izemoplasmatales; family Izemoplasmataceae; genus Izemoplasma_C. The sequence goes on along the minus strand of NQYJ01000008.1, from coordinate 43,937 downwards.
ATTACTCCAGTAATTATTGGTAGCGAAGCAAAAACAATGGAATTTAGCAAAGCTTTACTTGATAATGGTGTTTATGTATCAGGAATCGTTTTCCCTACAGTGCCTAAAGGTACAGGACGTCTACGTTGTATGATTAGTGCTTCTCACACAAAAGAAGATTTAGATTATGCGGTAAGTCAGTTTGAAATTGTAGGAAAACAATTAAATATTATATAAAAAAAGTGCTATAAGCACTTTTTTTTGCGCCTAATTAAATGAAAACCAAAACAAATGGTATAATGTAGGTATAAAAGGACGTGATGAATATGGACAACAAAAACTTCAAAAGCATTAGATTAATTATTAAAACGCTAATTCTATTACTATGGGTAATGGTCTTTTTTGCGGTGATAACGATTATCACTAAAAACAGCATACTAGAGTATCTTACATATTTCTTTGGTGCAGTTAATGGAATTTTATTATTAATACTTATAATCTTAGGTAGTAGATATGTTTTACTAATGGAAAAAACATACAAAAATTCAAAACATTATAAAACAACTAAAAAGGGTTATTTTGATATAAAAAGGAAACAACGAGTAGTATTTAATGTATCAAACGAATTACTAAAATATTATGATTTAGATATTGAGTATTCATTTGATCGTGATGATCATCTTTATTTTGAAAAAGACGGCATTGGTTATAGTGTTTTAATTAAAGAATATAATGGAGATTTATTCTCTAACCCAAGTGCTTTAGAGTGGCAAGTAGGTTATAAAAAAAGAAAAGATAACACATATTTTAATAAAATAAACGTGCCTAATCCTTATCACCAAAACAAAAGAATAATGGATAAACATTATCTATCTAAAGGAATTGAGATAAAAAATATAATTATTGTTTCAGATAAGACTGACAAGAATCCATTACAACGAGATATGCTTTATTTAGAGGAATTTATTAAACGTCTAAAAAAGTGATGTGATAAAAATGAAAAGAGTCATGAATGTTATTTTGATAAGTTTAATTGTGTTTTCATTTTTCGTTTTTAGACTTGAAAAACGAATAGTGCATGAAAGAAATAATTACGATATTAAATATATAACTTCATATGATTTGCTAAAACAAAATGAACTGTACTCTTTTAGTGATAAAACCAGAGTCATTAATCCTGTAAATATGATTAGTGAACAAATAAAACTATATGAGATTACTGTTGATATCGATGCACTTTACTATGCAATGTTTGAAATGGGTTTAAAAGATGTAGTTGAGAAACTCACAATGGCTTACACAGTTACACATGATCACAATCTAAAAGAAATTAGTGACTATATTATTTTAAATGGTTTTTCGAATCGTTTTGAGTTTGTTGAGACTATCAAAAAGTATCCACTTAATGAAGGACAATTTGTTTACACAAACATCCTTAACACTACAGACAAAGGTATAAATCTTGAAGGTCTTAGAAAAAATAGAAGTTATAAGTTTACTGAAAACATTTATTTTTATGAAGATTTTGATCTTGATAAAATATATTTTTTCACCTACAAAATTGTAAATACTTATGGATATTTAGAGGATTATCTAATTAGTACAAATTGTAGTTTAGATACATTAACTCATAAAAAAACACCACTTGGTATTATAAGAAATGGTGAGCTTTTAATTGATGAGGAATATTATAAAGATACATCGCATCTTGTCAATGAAAACAGAGATGGAATTGTATGTTTTGAACAAAAACTTATCGATTTAGATCTTAGAGAAGTTGAGTATGTTTATGAAGAAAACATTCATTATCATCAGGATGTAACAACATTTAACTATCAGTCTGATACAACAAAACCTTATGCTAAAATTAACATTATTACTGATTATTTTGGTAACACAAAGATAGCTTTATCAGATAATAAAATATTTTATAAAATCACTGATGAAGCTCATTACCTAAGAAATTATAACAATCTATACTTTGATAACGATAATCTAGAAAGTTTATATCAAATATATTCTTTGTATCCTACAACTATAAAAAGCGAATTTTTTACAAGTGACAACAATTACTTTCATGAGTTACAAAAAAGAAACAACGACAATAGAAAATACCTTTATAACATAGAGTACTACGACGTCTACTATAAAGAGTTTGAACGTGGGAGTTTAGAACTGATTTTAAAGGGTAACGAAATAATCTATGAGCCTTTTGTTGAAGGGACATTTAACTATGGAAAATCATCTAGTGAACACTATGTTAAGGATGTCTATCCTTATTTAGTCCTTGGAAACACAGTTAATGATGGACATTCAGCACTTGAAAGATTTGTTTGGGATAAAGATCGTTTCACAAGGACAATGTATGGTAAGAACTTAGAAGGAAAATCTTTAATTAACTATTATAATACTTTAAAAGATGTCTTCACATATGAATTATTAATCCCAGAAGTCATATTTGAAAAATATAACTAAATCCGAATTATATTAATTCGGATTTTATAGTATAATTAAAGTGGTGATAAATATGGAAAATATATATTTAGATAAGGCTAAACTACTATTTGAGGGGTTTGGAAAAGTAAATTCTACAAACATTCAAAAAGTAGCTATCAAGTTGTTTAAAGATTTACCAACTGAGGATGATTTATTTTTGGAAATCACTAAAAGTTTTTTGAAAGAAAAAACTTATGGTTATTATTCAGTCGGAACTTTATTTTTTAAGTTTAATAGAAAAGTATTAACTAAGAAAAACATTAATTATTTTGAAGAAGTATTAAAGGAGTATGTAAACGGATGGGGCAAGGTTGATCAAATATGTTATCGTGCTATTAACCCATTAATAGAATCGGATTCAACCCTTCATAAATATTTGGTTAAATGGAGTAACTCTGATAATAAAGATTTAAGAAGAGTTAGCCTTGTAGCGATGATAAGGTCAAGTAAAACTTTAACCTTGGAGTATGATTATGAACGAATGATTTCACTAGTTGAAAAACTTAAAAATGATGATGATTTTCATGTTAAAAAAGCTGTAGGGTGGGTTTTAAAAGTAGCCTATGTAAAATATCCTAAAAAGATTGAAGAATATTTAAGGACTAATGTAAAAAATTTAGATAGAATGATTTTTAGATATGCACTTGAACATATAAAAGATCCATTAAGAAAAGAACTATTAATATTAAAATAAAGGGTGATTAGATGAAGTACTATAGTAAAAGTATTAATGATGTGCTAAATGAGTTAAAAACAACAAAAGATGGATTATCTACTGGTGATTTTAATAAAAGAAAAGAAATCCATGGATTAAATCAGTTAACTGAAAAAAAATCGAAATCAATATATAAAATGATTTATGAGCAAGTTACAGAGTTCTTAAATTTATTATTAATTGTAGCAGCTGTGATTAGTATGTTTGCCTCACATTCTCTTAGTGATGGATTATTTATTATAGCAATTGTAATTTTGAATGTAAGTTTAAGTGTTTTTCAAGAGCGAAAAGCAAGCAATGCAGTTAATGCACTAAAACAAATTAGTGCCCCACATGCAAAAGTAATTAGGAATAATGAAGTTATAAGTGTTGATTCAAAAATGTTAACAATAGGTGATATTGTTTTATTTGAGGCTGGCGATTATATCCCTGCAGATATTAGAATAATTGAGAGTATTAATCTGAAGATTGATGAATCTGCACTTACCGGAGAAAGTTTAAGTGTTGATAAAATAGCTGATACTGAGTTAAAGGAAAATTCTCCACTTGGCGATAGAATAAATATGGCTTATATGAGTACGATAGTAACATATGGACGCGGTACTGGAGTTGTTACAAATATTGGTATGGGTACTGAGATTGGTAATATCGCAAACTTGTTAAATGAGGTTGAAGATGAGTTAACTCCGCTTCAAAAGAAAATAGATAAGCTAGGTAAACTACTTGGAATTATAAGTGTTGTAGTAGTAATTATAATATTCATTGTTGGTCTATTGTACGGAATGGATGTATTAGATATATTCTTAGTTAGTGTTAGTTTAGCAGTTGCTGCTATTCCTGAAGGATTACCAACTGTTATTACAGTGGTTTTAGCACTGGGAATGAGAAAAATGGCTGGTAAGAATGCCATCGTAAAAAGTTTAAGTGCAGTTGAAACTCTTGGATCAACTACTGTTATAAGTAGTGATAAAACAGGGACTCTTACTCAAAATAAAATGGTAGTTACAAGAATCTTTGATAATACTAAAATAATTGAAGTAACAGGTAATGGATATAAGTTTGAAGGTGAAATAAAAGGTGATAATCAAAACATCGATTTAATAACACAAATTGGGTTTTTATGTAATGATTCAAAAATTAATAAAGATAACCTAATCGGTGATCCAACTGAGTTAGCTTTAATTACCTTAGGTCATAAAAATAAACTTGAAGAAAAATACAACAGTTTACATCCAAGAATCGATGAGTATCCATTTGATAGTGATCGTAAATTAATGAGTGTATATGTTAAATATGATGATTCAAATTATCTTTATACTAAAGGTGCACCTGATCAATTATTGAAAAAATGTACACATGCATTAATTGGTGGTGAAAAAATAAAGATAGATGAAAAATTCAAAAAAACTCTATTACTTGCAAATCAAGGAATGGCAAGAAGTGCATTAAGAGTTTTAGGATTTGCATACAAGGAATTAAATAAGTATGATAATCTTCAAGAAGAAGAGGAAAACTTAATATTAGCTGGTCTTGTAGGGATTATTGATCCTCCACGAGAAGAAGTTAAAGAGGCTATAAAAATCTGTCATAAAGCAGGGATCAGAGTTGTAATGATTACTGGTGATCATAAAATAACTGCAACTGCAATTGGTAAAGAACTTGGGATTATCAAAGATGAATCTGGAGCTCTTAGTGGTGATGAACTCGATAAACTTTCAAGAGAAGAGTTGCTTGAAAAAATTAAAGTAACAAATGTATTTGCTAGGGTATCACCAAATCATAAGGTTGATATTGTAAAAGCTCTTCAAGAAGTTAATGAGATTACTTCGATGACAGGTGATGGAGTTAATGATGCTCCTGCATTAAAACAGGCAAATATTGGTGTTGCTATGGGGATTACAGGAACTGACGTATCTAAAGAAGCTGCGGATATGGTTTTAATGGATGATAACTTTACTACTATTGTTGAAGCTGTCGAAGAAGGTCGTGTCATATTTGCAAACATTAGAAAATTTGTCGGGTATTTAGTTAGTTGTAATGTTGGTGAAGTTTTACTTATCTTTATTGCTATGTTACTTGGATTTGGAAGCCCATTATTCCCAATTCAAATCCTTTGGATTAATCTTGTTACAGATTCATTCCCCGCGTTTGCACTAGGTTTAGAGCAAAAAGAAGAAGGAGTTATGGATAAAGATCCGATTGATCCAAATCAAGCGATAGTAGATAGGAAAATGGGAATCGCGATTGCATTCCAATCAATATTTTTAGCTGTAGCAGTCCTTACTAGTTTCTTAATTGGGTCTAAAATTGTTGGTGGTGAATTTATGGGAGAAACATTTGCATTCATTACTATAATAACAGGTGAGTTATTAAGAACTTATTCTGCGAGAAGTGAATCAAAAACAATATTTAAAATGAATATTTTTAGTAATAAATTGGTGAACTTAAGTGTTGCCTTTGGGTTTGTATTACTTGTATTAGTTGTATTTGTTCCAGGTGTTAATGATTTATTCTCAATTGCAAAAGGATTAACGTTCAATAATATCGTAGTTGCTCTTAGTTTAGGTCTTATTCCATTATTTGGTGGAGAACTAGCTAAGTTATTCAAATAATAATAAAGAAGGCTTAGAGCCTTTTTTATTATTAAATACCTATACAATATCTTAATGTTTTAGTATAATAATACTATGCTAAGGGATGAGATGATATTTGTGAGGACTTTTTTTGTTAAGCAACTAAATTTATATAACATAGAACACTATGATAAAGACACTTTTGAATACTGGGCCAGATGGTTCTATTCATTTGTATCTGTTTTTGTAGTGTTTTTTATTATACCACTGTTAATTGTTAACCTATATTTATACGTTGCTTCAGAAAACTACATTAAATTAGTTATCCAAGGACTAATTATTGTATTTATTTCATTTTCATTTTTTCCAATTATTAATAATTTCAATATAAAAAGTAAACTTGCAATATTTTCATTTTATCTTCTTAGCCTGTTTTTAATGCTTTATACTAATTTAACGACAATTGGTTTTTTTGGAGTTACTATGGTAACAATATCATCAAGTGTTTTACTTAGTAAAAAAGAGCAACATTATTTCTTTGTATCCGTTTTTTTTACATATCTTATAGTATATATATTACTTATCACAGGCTTTTTTGATGATGTATATTTTGCAAATATGAGAAATACCTATTTGCAGACAAGTGCTTCAGTTTTACTTATTAGTGTATTACTATCAATAACGATAAAATCTCATTTTAAAAGACATGCAGAAAACTATTTAAAAATCAAAAATGACAAAGATTACTTAATGAGAATTATAGAAAGTGTAGATGAAGCGGTTATAACTATTAACAAAAATATGGAAATAGTCAGTTATAATAAAACAATTAATAACTTTACATGTTGTAAAGTTGAGAATTATAATGTCAACATCAATAAAATTATCAATATTTTTATTGAAAATGATAATATGAATTTCTTATTTAATGAAATCACACTTGATTTACTCTCTAAGGATTTTTTTAAAGAGACCTTCTACATATTAAAAGAAGATCGCACTGTTTATATTAAAATTAGTGTATCACCATTGCTTAAAAACAGTGAATTATTAGGTCATGTTGTAATTCTAAATGACATAACTAAGCAATTAATGAGTGACAAAGAAAAAACTTATATTGGAGATCACGACACATTAACAGGACTTTATAACCGTGGTTATTTGGATAGGAAAATTGAGGAAATGGATTTAAAGAACATTAATCCTGTAGCATTAATTATTGGAGATATTAATGGTCTAAAAATGATTAATGATGTTTATGGGCATTTTGCAGGTGATGAGTTAATTAAAGGTGTTTCATCAATTTTAAAAAGGAAACTACCAAGAAATTCTATCCTAGCAAGGTGGGGTGGAGATGAGTTTGTTATATGTATTCCTGAAACATCAAAAAGTGTTGCCTTAAGATATTTAAATGATGCATTAAAAACAAGTATTTTTACATCATACTCTAAAACATTTAAACTTGGGCAGTTCTTGAGCGTGGGTATTGCCTTTAGAAATCAATACAACAGAAAATTACTATACTATTTAAAACTTGCTGAAAAAGAAATGTATGAGAAAAAGATTTCTGAATCAAAAGAAGCACATAATATAATTATTAAGAACATGCAAGAAACCTTGATGTTATTGAATATTGAAACAAAGAATCACATAGATACTGTAAAGGATTTAAGTATCAAACTAGCAAATTACTTAAAAGTAGATAAAAGCGATATTGATACTTTAGAAATGTTATGTGATTATCATGACATTGGTAAAATAGCAATCAACAAGGAAATCTTATTGAAGGAAGACAAACTTGATGAGTTAGAAATAGAAAGAGTCCAAAAACATAGTGAAATAGGTTATCAAATTGCTAGGACTTCATCAGATTTAATCAAAATATCATATTTGATCTTAGCACATCACGAGCGATTTGATGGTACTGGTTATCCTCTTGGTTTGAAAGAGAGAAACATTCCTTTTTTAGTTAGAATATTTCAAATAGCACATGATTATAATACAATTGTTAATGATCGTAGTGATCGTAAAGCTTATTCGACAAAAGAAGCTATTCAAATCTTGAAAACCAATGCCTCAATATTTTATGATCCTTATTTAGTAGATGTTTTTGTTAATCATATTATATAAAATGTGGAAATCATTTCCACATTTTTAATTATTAATGTATACTTTTAATGAAAAGAGGTTTGATTATGGCAAATATTAAAGATGTTGCAAAAAAAGCAGGGGTCGGTATAGCTACTGTATCTAGAGTGTTGAACAATAGTGGGTATGTAAAAGAATCAACAAGTATAAGAATCAAAGAAGCTATAAAAGAACTCAATTATATACCAAATGAAATAGCGAGAAGTTTAATTAATCAATCAAATAAAACGATAGCTTTTATATTGCCTAATAGTATGCATTTGTTTTTTGGAGAATTACTTTATTATACAGAGGAGTACCTATTTGATATGGGGTACAAAGTCTTACTTTGTAATTCTAGTGGAAAAAGAGATAAGGAAATTTACTATCTTGAAATGTTAAAGAATAACCGTGTTGATGGGGTTATCTTGTTAACAACAAATGATATTGAAGAACACCTTGATTCATCATTACCAATTATTAGTTTTGATTCAATTTTTGAGGATATTCCATTCGTAAGTAGCGATAATTATATGGGTGGAAAACTTGCTGCGAAAAGACTTATAGATAACGAATGTGGAAAAATATTATACCTAGGAAAGAAAAACATTGTTAATAAAAGAGTTTATAATACTAATACAGTTAAACGAAAACAAGGGTTCTTAGACCAAATGTTTTTAAATGAAATTGATGTATCTATATATGAGTATACTTATGATCAATATCAAAATATTGATATTTTATTATCAGATTATTTTGATAAAAATATAGATTTTGATGGTATATTTGCGATGACAGATGAACTCGCTTTTAAAGTTGCTAATATATATAAAGAAAAAGCAATTTTACCAGGCAAAGATATAAGTATTATTGGTTTTGATGGAGGTAGAAGCTATCAAAACACATGTTTTAATTTAACAAGCATTAATCAGGATTCTAAAGAACTAGCAAAAGCTTTATCAGAAATGATTGTTGAAAAGATTAAAAAAAATGATGTTAAATCTACTTTAGTTCCTGTAAAAATAAATGATGGCGACACTGCTTAAAAAGTTAGAAGTATTATCTAACTTTTTTTATTTGTTTAATAGTTGATAAATTATACTTCGTATGCTATCTTTTATATGAGGAGTTGATTAAATGAAGTTTTTATTACTTATTAAAAAGAATTTGGTTTTAAGTATTCTTATCTCAATGCTTTTTGGTGTTGTATTAGGGTATTTATATGACTTGAGCTTTTTAAAACAAACAATACTACCATTAACGTTTTTACTAGTCTATCCTATGATGATTACTCTAAACTATGGTAGCTTAAAGGAAAAACCACAGAAGAAGCTTACAATATCAGTTTTAATTATTAATTTTATTGTAATACCCGCTTTAGCTTATGCAATTGGAATTTTGTTTTTTAAAGATCAAATATATATTAGATTAGCATTATTACTAATATCATTATTTCCTACATCTGGGATGAGTTTATCTTGGACTTCCATGGCTAAAGGTAATTTTACAGAAGCTGTAAAACTGGTAATCATTAGTTTATTTATGGGGTCTTTATTATCGGGATTATATGTTGAAATGCTACTTGGTGAAAGTATTAAGATAAGTCTTATTACAACTTTCAGTAATATAGCTATAGTAATTTTTATACCGATGATTTTAGGATTTATTACTAAAAAATTACTTGTCTTAAAATTCTCAGAAGAGGTTTTTAATTCATCTTTAAAGAAGAAAATTCCTCTATTTTCGCTAATAGCATTATTAGCAATTATATTTGTAGCAATCTCACAAAAATCCACATTACTTATTAATAATCCTGGATTATTACTTGAGTTTGTTATTCCCTTAATTATATTTTATGGTTTTGTTTTATTTATTACTCACTTTGTTGGTAAAAAATTCTTTAACTATGAGGATCAAATAGCATTAGTAAGTACAACTTTTGTTAGAAACCTAAGTTTAGCCTTAGCTATTGCGATAAAATCACTAAGTGATGAGGGAATGATTGCCGCTTTATTTTTAGCTCTTGCGTATGTAATACAGGTGCAGTTCATCGCAAATTATATTAAATTTCAAATAAAACATAAATCACTTGAAAGTTAAGATTTTAATTGATACAATAGTGTTGTCAAAAGGGAGCTGAGAGAACTCGGCTGAGATAATTCTGTAACTGAATTGACCTAACCTGATCTGGATAATGCCAGCGTAGGAACATAAGCATTAAATAGATTTCCTTTTGATTATTTCAAGAGGATTTTTTTGTATATTCAGGAGGTTTATATGGCGATTTTTGATCAAGCTGCAAGTGAATACGATTCATGGTATTTAACTGATGCAGGAAAGTATGTTTTAGATGTAGAGAACAATTTACTTCTAAATGTTATTGGGAACGTATCTAATCTGAAGGTTTTAGACATTGGTTGTGGAACAGGTATTCATTCCAAAGTTGTTTCAGATTTAGGTAATGATGTAATTGGTGTTGATTTAAGTGAAAAAATGTTAGATGAAGCAAGAGGAAAATTAAATAGTCATTTGTCTTTTTTGAAGATGGACTCATCATGTTTACTATTTGATGATAACTCTTTTGATTTAGTAATCTCATTAGCAATGATTGAGTTTGTTAGAGAACCACTTAAAGTTTTAAAAGAGGCGTTTAGAGTTTTAAAACCTGGTGGAATGCTTGTTATTGGAACCATTCAAAAAGGTAGTAAGTTTGCCAATATGTATGAAAGTGAGTTTTTTAGGGAGAACACAGTTTTTAAACATGCTAGTTTTTTTACTAAAGATGATCTACGAAACATGTTTCCTAGATTTTACATTTCATCTGATGAATGTTTGTTTAACAGTTATGAAGATATTTTGAATGATTCAACACTTAAAGATGTAAAAAATGGAATCGGAAGTTTTATAATCCATAAATGGATAAAAGGAGATAATAATGAATAATTGTTCAATAGCTTTTCAAGTTTTACCGCAAATTGATAATCAACTTTTGGTTTGTGGAGGCACAAATAAAGATGAGGTTTTTAGAGTTGTAGATAGCGTTATTAAGTATATAGATAGTACTGGTGTAAAATATGTTGTAGGTCCATTTGAAACAGTAATGGAGGGCGATTTTGATGAGTTAATGGCAATAGTTAAAAAAGCTCAGGAAATAGCAGTTGAGAATGGTGCAAGCAGTACACTTAGTTACTTAAAAATTTCATACAATAAAAAAGGCGTATCAACGATTGAAGAAAAAACAGATAAATATCAATAAATTTATACCAGTATTCTCTGTTTTAATGGTTTTAGTAACATGGGAAATTGTTGTTGTATTATTTGATATAGAAAAGTATATTTTACCAAGACCAACGAATGTAATAATGAAAATCGTTGATAATTTTGATCTTGTAGTTAGTCATGCTAAATACACGGTATTTGAAGCAATTATCGGAATCTTAGGTTCAGTAGTAATTGCTGTAATAACGGCTATTGTTCTTGATAAAGTTAAGGTAATTAAAAGTTTTGTATATCCACTATTAACAATTTCACAAACAGTACCATTAATGGCTATTGCTCCACTATTACTAATTTGGTTTGGTTTTGGTGTAGATGCAAAAATACTTGTTGTTATACTTGTTTGTTACTTCCCAATAACAATCAATATAATCTCAGGGTTCGATGAAATTGATCAAGATGAACTAGATTTGTTTAAAGTTATGAAAGCATCAACTTTAAATACTTATATAAAACTAAAAATACCCTACGCATTGCCTTATTTCTTTTCAGGTTTGAAAATTGCTACAACTTATGCAGTCCTTGGCGCTTTAATAGCTGAATACATGGGAGGTGCAAATGGTTTAGGTATCTACCTAATTAGAGCAATGAAATCATTTGACATTGAAATGGTGTTTGGGATAATAATTGTTATTATCACAGTAACTTTATTATTACTAGCACTTGTTCATTTTATAGAAAATATAACAATAAAATATAAATCTAAGGGAGATAATTAAAAATGAAAAAGAACATAATCTTAACTTTAATGATATTAATAGTAATTACTTTAAGTGGATGTAATAAAGATAATGAGAAAATCACTGTAGTTCTTGATTGGACTCCAAATACTAATCATACAGGATTATATGTTGCATTAGAAAATGGTTACTATAAAGAAGCAGGACTTGATGTTGAAATCATTCAACCTGATGGAACAAGTAGTGATGCTTTAGTAGCGACTAATACTGCACAGTTTGGAATCAGTGCACAAGAATATGTTATTGGAGCAAGAACTCAAGACATGCCTGTAGTATCAATTGCTGCTTTAATTCATGAAAACACTTCAGGATTTATTTCAAGAAAAGATTTAAACATTACTGCCCCTAAAGATTTCGAGAATAAGACTTATTGTGGTTGGGGTAGCGATACTGAAACTAAAATAATTCAAGAGTTAGTTGAGAGCGACGGTGGAGATTTTTCTACAATTAATATTACAATTAACTATGTATTAGATTTCTTCTCTGATGTTAATAATGAATGTGATTTCTTCTGGGTATTTGAAGCTTGGCAAGTTGAACAGGCAAAACTAGAAGAATTAGATTTTAATTATTTAAGTATGGCTGAATATAGTTCGGATTTAAATTTTCATACTCCAGTATTAACGACTAATGAAAAAATGATTGAAGAAAATAGTGAAACTGTAGATGCTTTTGTTAAAGCAACGATTAAAGGATATGAGTATGCAATATCAAATCCAACAGAAGCAGCTAATATTTTAGTAAAATTGGTACCAGAATTAAATAGAGATTTAGTGTTAGCCTCTCAAAACTTTTTGAAAGATCACTATACAAAAGAAGGAATTGACTTTGGTGTACAAAGTGTTGACTACTGGAATGATTTCTATCAATGGTTAGTTGATAATGAAATAATGTCAGAAATCACTATTGCAGATGCATACACTAATAGTTATGTTGAAGATGCAAGTAATTAGGATAAAGAATCTAACCCAACATTTTGATGAAAAACTAAAAGTATTAGATAATATATCTTTAGAGGTTAATAAGAATGATTTTATAACATTGGTGGGGCCAAGTGGCTGTGGTAAATCAACTCTTTTCAAAGTTATAACCAAGCTAATAACAAATTACGAGGGTGAAATATCTATTAACGATACACCTTTAAATGATAGTACAGATAATCTTGGTTATATGCCCCAAAAGGATTTACTATTACCATGGAGAACGTTGTATAAGAATGTAACATTACCATTAGAATTGGCACATAAAAATATAGATTCTAGTGATTTGGAACAACTTATATCAATTTTCGGCTTATCAGGTTTTGAGAAATCTTACCCTCATCAGTTAAGTGGTGGTATGAAGCAAAGAGCAGCACTTCTTAGAACATTTTTAATGGGAAATGAAATAATATTACTTGACGAACCATTCGCAGCACTAGATTCACTAACAAAAAAGAAACTTCAGCTATGGCTTGTTGATGTGTTTAAAAAGATGAATAAAACAGTAATATTTATCACTCATGATATTGAAGAAGCTTTAACTCTTTCAAACCGCGTTATTGTTTTAAGTAAGCTACCAGCAAGGATTATTGAAGAGTTCAAAATCGATGAAGAATACCCAAGAACCTATGACGTTTTAAGCTCAAATAAGTTCCTAAATATTAAGAAAAAAATCATTGATTTAATAGAGTAAAAAAACAGTTATAAAAAAACTGTTTTTTTTTGAACATTTTTGTTGACATTTAGTTTTAAAAGAATATAATATATAAGGGTTCAGGAATTATAAATTAAATTAATTACAAATAAGGAGTGTGTGTTATGTTTAAATTAAGATACGGTGACAAATTACCAAACAAAGCAAAAAATGATGAATTACTTAATGCTTTAATCGTTCGCGCATAATTATTTTTATAGAAACAGATACCTAGTATCTGTTTTTTTTATTCTTTTATTTCCGTTTTAATGTATAATGAAAGTGAAGGAGTGATATTTTGGAAAAGTTTTGTAAAATTAAAGAAGTAGAGGGTTTATACAGTATAGTTCATTTAGAAATGTTTAGAGAAACTAAAGGTGTAAAATTTGATATTTTTCCTACAGAATTTATTACTAATATAGCTTCGATGGATAGAGTTATTCATGAGTCTTTTGCAATATCTCCTGGAAGTATAATGGGCGTTGAAAGACCGTGGTATATGCACCCACATCAATCAGATAATTTGGTTGTTTTACATGGTGAACGACATATTGACCTCTATACTAAGAAACATGGTAAAGTAGAAAAGTTTATTGTTTCAAGTGATAAGATATACCAAAATGGTGAACTCGTTTGTGATGTCCCTGCAGTCTTGATATGGCCAGAAAGAGTTTTCCATAGAGTTGAAAGTAAAGAACAAGGAAGTGCATCCATTAATTTTGCTAAAAGAAGTAAGGGCTTTGATATTGATACTAACTTCAATATTTATGATTTAAATACAACAACTGGTAAATTTCATCTTTTAAGAAAAGGTGAAGATGATCAATATAATTCATAAAAAAAAGACTCCGTTGGAGTCTTTTTAATTACTATTTTTTACCAAATGTTTTTTCCCAATCTGCTAGGAAAGCAGCAATACCATTATCAGTTAAAGGATGTTTAATTGATTTTTTAAACACTTCATATGGTACTGTAGCGATATGTGCACCTACTAATGCACTATCAGCTAATTGTTTTGGAGATCTAATTGAAGCAGAAATAATTTCTGTATCTAAACCATAGATATCAAAGATTTCTCTAATATCACTAACAACTTCAATTCCATCATGTAATGTATCTTCTAAACGTCCAACAAATGGACTAACATAAGTAGCTCCAGCCAAAGCAGCAAATAAAGCTTGGTTAGCACTAAAAATTAAAGTGACATTTGTTTTGATTCCTTTTGCACTTAAAGCACTAACAGCTTTAAGTCCTTCTTCAGTCATAGGAATTTTAACAACCATATTTTTATGGATTTTTGCAATTTCTAATCCTTCTTTTATCATTCCATCAGCGTCTAAGCTAATTACTTCTCCACTAATAGGTCCATCAACGATACTAGTAATTTCTTTTATTACTTCGTTGAAATCTCTTCCTTCTTTAGCAATTAAAGTTGGGTTAGTTGTTACACCTTGAATAATACCCCATGATGCGATTTCTTTAATATGCGTTACATTTGCAGTATCAATAAACAGTTTCATTTTGTTCCTCCTAATTATTTTCGTTATCTATTTCATCAAAAAATCTTACCGGCTCAGCATCTTCTGTATTGTTTGTTAACTTATCAACAAACAGTACACCATTTAAATGATCAAACTCATGTTGGAACACAATTGACATGTATCCATCAAGCTTAATCTCAATCTCACTAACTTGATTATAATCTACATCATAATTATAACCTTTAACAGTTATAAATTTATTTCTTATAACAAGTCCCTCTGTTTCACGATCAACACTTAAACAACCTTCACCACCAGGTAAATAAGTCATTTTTACACTACTTCTTGTAATTTTAGGGTTAATCAAAGCTAGTTTATATAGTCTTTCGTTGTGCTCATCCATTGTTTTAATAACAAGCATACGTTTACTAATATTTATTTGGGGTGCAGCTAAACCAACACCGGGTCTTAAATTATACTTTTCACTTAATTCAGGGTCTTGAGAATTTTCTAAAAACTCCATCATCTCTTTTAAAAGTAATTTATCTTCATCAGACAAAGGAATACTAACATCTAAAGCTTTCTTTTTTAGAGTCGGATGACCTTCTCTGATAATATTTTTCATTGTAATCATACAATCACCTCGTAATTATTATATCAAATTAGTTTCTATTAATAAACTAAAGTAATTATAAACTGACATTATATTATATCAAATAAAATCCAAAAAGCTTCACATTTAAAAAAGTAAAACGTTTTCATATATTGTTAATTAGTTTACATTCTAGTCTTTTATCTAGTATAATGATATTAGTTAAGATTTATGGAGGACTAAAATGAAAAATATTAAAAAAATCGGAATAATTACTGGTGGAGGAGACTGTAGTGGTCTTAATGCTGTAATTGATGGTGTAACAAAATCTGCTATTCGTAAGCATGGTTTGGAAGTTGTAGGATATTATCGTGGTTACCACGGGTTACTTAATAATGAATTTATGGAATTAGACTTAAAAAAAGCTTCAGGAATTATGCATCGTGGAGGAACAATTCTAAAATCTTCTAATAAAGATAATTTATTTAATTATCGTATGCAAAATGAAGATGGTTCTTTTGAACATAAAGATGTTTCAAATGTAGCTGTTGCTAATATGAAAAAAGAAGGCGTTGACGCTTTGGTTGTAATCGGTGGAGACGGTACTTTAACTAGTGCTAGAGACTTTTATCGTAAAGGTATTCCTGTTGTTGGTGTACCAAAAACAATTGATAATGATTTACCTGCAACTGATGTTACTTTCGGGTATAATACTTCACTTGAAACTATCACAGATGCATTAGATAAAATTCATACAACTGCTCATTCACATGATAGAATCATGGTAGTTGAAGTAATGGGTAGAAACACCGGATGGTTAGCTCTTGAAGGTGGATTAGCAGGTAGTGCTGATATTATTTTAATCCCTGAGATTCCTTACGATATTCATAAAGTAGTTGAAAAAATTAAAGAACGTGATTCAATTGGTAAAAACTTTAGTGTTGTTGTAGTAAGTGAAGGTGCAAAACCTAAAGGTGGAGAAGTAACAATCAGAGAAACAGTTGAGGATTCAGCTGATAGTATTCGTTTAGGTGGAATTGGTGATGTTGTAACTCATCAACTTCAAAAATTAATCCCTGAACATGAAGTTAGATATACAAATCTAGCTTATATTCAAAGAGGTGGAATTACATCTCAATTTGATCGTGCACTAGGTTTACAATTTGGTGTAAAAGCAGTTGATTTACTAATGACTGGTAATGCTGGTTCAATGGTTCAATTACGTGGTAGAAAATTAACTTCTATTGCTTTAGAAGAAGTTGTTGGTCGTGGTGAAACTGGAGAAACATCTGTAGGTGGAGCTAAACATGTTGATCCTAATGGACAATTAGTAGAAACTTGTAGAGCTATTGGAATTAGTTTCGGAGAATAATATGTATTCATATCCAATTGATTATGAAATATATTCAAAAGAGGAAATTATAAGAATAGTAGAATTTTTAGATTTAATCGTTGAAGCTAATGAAAAAAAGACTAATGAGTCTAAATTAGTTGCTAAATATAAAGAATATCAAAAAATCATCAATGCTAAATCAACTCTAAAAAGAATTGATAAGGATTTTGAAAGTATCACTGGATATTCAATCTATAAAACAATGAAAAAAATAACATTACAAAAGGAAGTGTAAAACTTCCTTTTTTTGTTATAATAAAGATGGTGATAATATGAGAATAGATAAATATTTATCGAACCTAAAATATGGTTCTAGAAAAGAAATTAAAAAATTTATTAAAGATAAACGTGTAAGAATTAATGACGAGTTTATTAAGAAAGAAAGCACCTTGATTAATCCAAATACAGATAGGATTTATTTTGATGATGAACTTGTATATTATAAGGAAAACATTATTTTAATGATGAATAAGCCACCTGAATATATCTGTGCTAATAAAGATGGGTTATCAGCAACAGTAATGGAACTTATTAAAGAACCTTATAATCGATTTGATCTTAATGTTGCTGGACGATTGGATAAAGATACGGTTGGATTAATTATTTTAACAAATAGTGGAAAAATATTACACGATATAATTACTCCAAAAAAAGATGTGTTTAAGAAGTATTATGTCAAAACAAAACTGCCACTAAAGAATCTAGAAAAACTTCTTGGTGATTACACAATTTTAGATGGTAAAAGCATGCCTTTTAAACCATTGACTCCAATAGTTGAGCAAATTGATGATACATCATTATATTTATCAATTAAAGAGGGGAAATTCCACCAGGTAAAACGAATGATTAAATATATTGATAATGAGGTTATTTATCTTAAAAGAGTTAGTATTGGAGATATAATTCTTGATGAGAATTTAGAAGAAGGACAATACAAGGAAATAGAATATTAAAAAAGAACTTCATACAATGTATGAAGTTCTTTTATTCTTTTAAGCTTTCAACTAACATTTCAATAAAATAATCAATATCAGTCTTTGTTGTCTCAAGTGACATCGAGACTCTTAAAACAGCACTACTATATTCAGTTGGTAAGTTTAGAGCTTTGATAACATGAGAAACTTCAATAGTAGTAGTATCACAAGCACTACCTGTTGAACAGTAGATACCTTTTTTATTTAGTAAATAAGTTAATAACATCGAGTCTTTATTTTTAAATGATAAGTTTAAATTACCAGCAAGTCTTTGTGGACCGACTAAAGGTCCATTTAAGATATAATCAACCTCTAGTTCATTAAGTCTATTAAGTAAGTAATTGCTCAAATCATTTAATTTATTTGTGTATTCATCTAATCTTTTTATACCACTAGTCAGAGCAACACTGATACCTTTAATATAGGCAACATTTTCAGTACCGCTTCGTAAACTGTTTTCCTGTTGACCACCATGCATTACACTAACAATTTTTGTTTGGTCTTTAACGTATAAAAAGCCAATCCCTTTTGGAGCATTTATTTTATGACCTGAGAAACTAGCTAAGTCAACATCCATTGCCTTTAAATCAAGACTGATATGAGTCAAAGCTTGAACCGCATCAATATGTAAATATGTGCTATAAAGATCACATATTTTTTTAATATCTCTTATTCTTTGGATAGTTCCAATTTCGTTATTTGCTAAGATAATACTAACTACTAATGTATTATCGCTTATTAATGATTTTAGTTGTTCTAAATCAACGAAACCTTCTTGATCAACATCAAGATAGTGAACAGTATAACCAAGCGTTTCTAAAAACTTGCATGTATGTAAAACACTATGATGTTCTATTTTAGTTGTGATGATTTCAGATTTAACTTTATTTGCATAAGCAAGCCCTTTTAATGCAAAGTTATTAGCCTCAGTTCCTGAACTAGTAAAATATATTTCCTTACTATCAACATTCAAAACTTCTGCAATATCTTTTTTTGCACTATTAACCATTTTTTTAATCTTGAAACCCTCATCATGCATACTTGAGGGATTTCCAAACTCCTCGTTAAAAAACGGAAGCATAGAATCTAACACTTCTTTACTAACTTTAGTTGTAGCGTTGTTATCAAGATAAACTTTCATATCCTCACTCCCCTTTTATAAAGACAAGTTCCTCTATATTCATATAATCAATAAAATCTAAATCAACATCTTTACCGTATAAAGTTTTTTTATCTCCGAACAAATCAAGAAGTTGGCTTACATAATCATTAATCACAAATGATTGATGAATAATACAAGGATCATCATCATTAAACACTTCTAAACTTTTTTTGATAATATATGCTTTTTTAATTGGTAGTTCAATTGAATAATTATCAAAGATAGTTTTTTCATTTCTTTTTACAATTAATCGTTCTTTCATTTTTTAACCCCTAACTATAAATAAATCATATACATAGTATAACGCAACAGCTAAGAAGAATAAAGCTGTGATTAACTTAATGATATGCATTTTTTCTCTAATAAAGTTACTTACACTTAATGCAGATTTTGTTTTTATCGCAGTAACACTAATAACTATTAATGGTAAAACAAACATAAAATTATAAAGTAATAACAATAATAAAATATGAACATCTGTAAAAGTTGGTTGTAACGATAAACTAAAGATAACAGGTAAATAAACTTGTCCTGTACATAAAAACTCTGTTAAAGAAATAATAACACCTAGTCCAAACGTTAATAGAAGTAGAGTTATAAACCCAAATATGTTATCCTCTGTTTTGTTGATTAAATTTGTAAATACTCTAATAATTCTTTTATTAAGTTTTTGGATGTATTTTGGTAATTGATTTTTAACCTGTCCATAGTCTTTTTTTCTAGAAACAAGATAGTCATACATGTTAAAGAAAAATAATCCAAATCCAAGAACTATAATTATCCAACTAATGACTGTTGATAATAATTTTACATTTGCATTAAAATATTGAATTGAGTTAACAACAAAATATCCAAGTAAGTAATAACTAATAAATAATGCAAAAATATAAGTTGTACTAACAGCAATTAGTAATTTTTTATTTGATGTAAACCCTAATAAACTTATAAACAATAATAACATCGCAATAGCACATGGATTAAATCCATCTACAAAACCACCCGCAAGTGCTGTGAAAAATGCTTGAAAACCACTCATATTAGATACACTACGGTATTCAATAACATCAACTTCTAATAATGGGTTAATCGAGTTATTATAAATCTCACCACTATCTACCCCTGCTTTTATTCCATCATAATTAAAGTAGTATTCTCCACCACTAAAAATAATCGGACCAACAGGTTTATGAATAAAATTATATGTATAGTTATATGCTGCAAGCAGTTCGACAAATTCAGCACCATCTTCAAGCTCATATATAGTCACAGTAACTCCTAAATCTTCAAGTGCTTCAAGTAATCCCTCATCTTTTACTCTTTGGCATACTAAGCAACTAGTACTCCCAAAATAAACAACTTCGCGTTCCTCTGTTTCAGCACTAACACTCACAAATGATAAAGTGAAGATACTTAAAACAACAATAAATACTTTCAAATATTTAGTCATAAGCCACCATCTTTTCTAAAATAATAATAAAAATCCTATCTATATTATAGATTTATATATATAAGCTGTCAATCAAACACAAAAACTATTAGTTTATCAAGGTAACTATTCTACCATTTTTCTTACACAACTAAGTTTTTTAAGTGTAGTATAATATACTTAGAGGTGATAATATGTCACAAATGATAATCGACCGATTAACATCAAAAAAAATGGATCAAGAAACAATTAAACAACAAAACATATCTTCATTAGAGCTGATGGAAAAAGCTGGAGAAAATATCTATAAAATTTTAATAGATAATAAACTAATAAAAAATGATCATAAAATTCTCGTTTTAAGTGGTCCTGGAAATAATGGAGGAGATGGAATATTTGTTGCTAAAAAATTACTTGAAAACAAATTCCAGGTAACTCTGTTTAATAGTGAAACAAAAACTGAAGAATCAACAAAAATATTATCAGAATTTACTAAAAACCACAAATACATAAAACACCCAAATTTTGAGTTCTTAGAAACGTTTGATGATTATGACGTAATCATCGATTGTTTGTTCGGAACGGGGTTAAACAAAGAATTAAAGGGTGAATACTATGATATTATAAATGCCGTTAACAATTCTAAAGCAATAGTTATAGCTTTAGATATTGCCTCGGGTTTAAATGCTGATAATGGTAAAGTTATGAGTATCGCAATTAAGGCTAATTACACAATATGTATTGATAAAATAAAACAAGGACAATTGATTAATGATGGACTTGATTATAGTGGATTATTTTTACTAACAAATATTGAACTTAGTGAGGTAACAAATGATTTTAATACTTATTACCTAAACAACCTAGAATATGATTATAAGTTTAAAAAAAGACTACATAATTCTCATAAATACAACTATGGATTTGTCCATGTGATTGGTGGTAAAAAAGGAATGATGGGTGCACCAGTTTTAGCAGCTTATTCAGCCTTGAAAACTGGGAGTGGTTTAAGTAGTATTTCTTATCGCGAGACTGACATCAATCACATTATGAATATTTATCCAGAAATAATGACAAACACATATAAAAACATTGAAGAGCTAATCCCACAGTTATATAAAAAAGATGTTGTCATTTTTGGTGTTGGTATGGGAAAAACTGATGATGAGAACTTTGAAATACTTGAACAGCTTTTGACATTTGATAAAAAAATATTAATTGATGCTGATGGTTTATTTTACTTAAAACCACTAATAGAAAAATATAAAAACAAAGAAATAATTATAACTCCTCACTTCAAAGAACTATCTAATCTATTAGATATATCAATCAAGGAGTTAAGTGATGATCCTGTATATTATGTTAAACAAATAATAACAAAATATAATATTACTTGTTTACTTAAGGGACCTTCTAGTATAATTGGATATAAGAATGATATTTACTTTAGTAGTTATGGTAGTCCTGCTCTTGCAACTCTAGGCAGTGGAGATGTATTAAGCGGAATAATAGCATCGATATATGCACGCTCAACCTCACCTTTAGATGCGACTATTAAAGGTCACTATATTCACGCCTTAGCAGCAAGTATAGCAACACAACAGTTTAATGTTGAAAGTGTAAGTGCAAGCGATGTAATGGCAAATATCTCAAATGCAATAAATCAGATTATGTAGAGGTGATTATGTGGAACAGAAACTACTAGAATCAATATATGATTTAACTGATGAAATTAAAGAAAGTGATCCTTATCAAAGATTACTTGTTTTACATGAACTAATTGAAAAAGATGAAGAACTACAAAAACTCATAAAAATCTTTAACGATGTTAAACACAAATATGAAGAAGTGAGTAAACATTCGCACTATCATCCTGATTATGATAAAATAAAAAAGGAAATGCAAACAGCTAAATATAACCTATATACAAATGAGTTAATAAAAGAATATAAAATTCATGAAAAACAAATTCAAAAGACACTTGATGATATCTCAAGAAGTATCGCTAAGAGTGTTTCAGATAGACTAAAAGCTCCTAACGAAATAGGATTACTTAAAAAATGAGGTGTTAATAATGTTAAAAAGAACAAGTATTATTATTTATTTTAAAAACCCTAAAATTTTGAAAGAAATAGAAAAAATAAGTACAATTATGTACTATAACAAAAAAAGAAAATACGCAATTATTTATGTAAATGAATCAGATGTAGAAGAAAACATGAATAAAATTTCCAAAATGAAATCAGTAAAAAAAGTCGAACAAAGTTTAGTCGAAAATGAGGAGTATATATTAGATTTTGATGTTAAGTAAAAATACTTGACACACAACAAATCAAATGATATACTTATTGTGCTTTTAAAAAAACTAAGGAGGAACAAAACAATGGCAGTAAAAATTAGATTACAAAGACACGGTTCAAAAAAACGTCCATTCTATAGATTAGTAGCAGCTGACTCTCGTATGAGAAGAGACGGTAGATTCTTAGAAATATTAGGTACATATGATCCAACTAATGAACCAGCAACAGTAAAAATTGATGGAGAAAAAGCTCAAAAGTGGCTGAATGAAGGTGCTCAACCTACAGACACAGTTAAGAACTTATTCAAACAAGCGGGTATTTCATCAAATAAGCAAGTTAAGAAATAACTAGGTTATTCAAATGCCTGTTAATTACGAAAAATTAATTAAGGATCTTGTTACACCATTAGTTGTACATCCAGAAGATTTAATGGTTAAAATGTTTTCTGAGGATGAAGCAATGTTGACTTTACAAGTGTTTGTGCACGCAGACGATCTTGGTAGAGTTATTGGGAAAAACGGACGAATTGCAAACGCAATTAGAACAATTGCTTATGCTAGTGCATCAAGAGAAAGTAAAAAAATCACAATAAATATCGACTCTTTTTAAGACCTAATAATAGGTCTTTTTTTTTTCTAGAATACTATATATATTAATAAATATATAGTATAATATATTCGAGGTGATTTAGATGGAATATATCTTAAAAAACAATCTACAGACTATCATCAGAGAAATTGAATTATCTGATGCAGAAGAATTAGTAGAATACATCAAGATAGTTTCAAATGAATCCGATAACTTACTCCAAGACCCAAGTGAATGGCAACTTTCAGTCAGTGATGAAAAAAAATGGATAAAGGCGAATAAAAAGATTAATAAGAATCTAAATTTAGTTGTTTATCATAATCAAAAAATTATTGCTGTTGGAAGTCTATATGGATCTTTACTCTCTAGAATTAAACATCGTAGTTCAATGCAAATAAGTGTTTTAAAAGCGTATTATAATCAAGGGATTGGTAATAAGCTTATGGAACTATTATTAGATCACGCAATCAATAGTGAAATAGTTAAAATTGACATTGAACTTAGAAAAGATCTTTTACCAGCAATTCATATGCTTGAAAAGTTCGGATTTACTAAAGAGGGCGAAATATCATATGGCTTTAAAAGTAAAGGCAAATATATTCCGCTTGTGGTTTATGGGAAAATACTTAAGGAGGACTAAATGGAAAATTTAGAAGTGATAAATATCACTAAAACATTTTCTTTGTCAAAAAAACAACAAAGAATTGAAAAAACAAAAACAAAATTAAAAGTAGCTGTAAAAGAGCTTTCTTTTACTGCGTATCCTGGAGAAATATATGGTTTATTAGGACCAAATGGTGCAGGAAAAACAACGACATTAAGATCGATCGCAACATTGATAAAACCAGACACTGGTGAAATCAAAGTTGGTGATGCATCAACTTTAAAAGATCCAAATGGTGTAAGAGCTAAAATTGGTTTTTTAACAAGTGAACTTAAGTTAGAAGAACACTTCTCACCAAATTATTTATTCACATACTTTGCACGTTTACATGGTATTGTGGAGGAAAAAATTGAAGAAAGAAAAGAAATTTTATTTAAAAAATTTGGGATTGATAAGTTTAGTGAAGTAAAAGTAGGAGAACTATCAACAGGAATGAAACAAAAAACAAGTATCGCGATAAGTTTAGTTCATGATCCTGATTATGTAATTTTTGATGAGCCTACAAATGGGTTAGACGTTCTTACTGCTAGAAGTGTAACTGATTATTTAGAAGAGTTAAAAAATGCAGGGAAAGTTGTAATTGTTTCAACACACATCTTAAGTGTAGTTGAAAAATTATGTGACCGTGTTGGAATTATAATTGATGGTGAAATGAAAGTTAATGACACAATCAATAAAGTTAAATCTTTAGATGAAACAGGAAACTTAGAAAACGTGTTCTTTAATTTAGTTGAAGAAGCTGCACAATTACGAGGTGAATTCTAATGAAAAACATACTTACAATATTTAAAAAAGAATTTTACCGTGTTATTAGTGATCGACGCTTAGTATTTACGGTAATGTTATTACCTGGTCTAGCAATCTTTATGATGTATTCATTACTTGGTAATGCAATTGGTAATCAAATATCAAGCATCCAAGAACATCGTATTATAATGTATCAAGAATACATGCCTACAGCCTTTAAAGATATGTTAATAGCTAACGAAGTTAAAGTTGATATTATGGACTTAAATGATTCTGATTTTGATGTAGTAAAACAACAAATCATCGATGGTGAAGTTGATATTATGATCATCTTCCCAAATGATTTTGAATCAAAAATTCTTGATTATGCAACACAAGATAATCCGGAAATATTAACTTATTATAATTTTACTGAGGACTATTCATCTAGTGCATATAATACTATGTATGGATGGTTAGATGTTTATTCTGATGAAATCGTCAAAGCAAGATTAGATGCACCAGAGGATATTAATCCATTTGATATGGATTTAGATAACCCATATCACCGTCTTGGAACTGAAGATGAAGCTTCAAGAAAAGGTATGGCTGATTTACTACCAATGTTAATTATTATGTTCTTATTTAGTGGAGCAATGAGTATTGGTCCTGATAGTATCGCTGGTGAAAAAGAGCGTGGTACAATTGCAACTTTATTAGTTACACCAATTAAAAGAAGTGAAATTGCAATTGGTAAAGTACTATCATTAAGCTTGTTATCATTATTTAGTGCGACAAGTTCGTTTATTGGTATTATCCTAAGTTTAGGTAAACTAATGCAAAGCGAAGGAAACGTTAGTATTGCATTTACAACAAATGAATATATTTTATTATTCTTAGTATTATTTGCTACTGTACTTGTAATCGTTGGATTAATTAGTAATATTAGTGCTTATGCTAAAACAGTAAAAGAAGCATCAATGTTAATTATGCCATTGTACTTTGCATCAATTGCTATAGGTATGATGTCAATGTTTGGTGGAGAACCATCAACAAATCCGGTTGTTTATTTAATACCGCTATATAGCAGTGTTAATGCAATAATTCAAATTTTAGTAGGAAGTGTAAGCATGGCTACAATCCTTGTGATGTTAATTTCAAGCGTTGTTTATGTTAGTATATTAATATACATGCTTAATCGTTTATTCCAAAACGAGAAAGTAATGTTCAAGAAATAGGTGAATAAAAATGGAATTTACACAACTAGGAGTAATTGCTAATACTCATGGGTTAAAAGGAATGTTAAAAGTTAAATCCGAAACTGATTTTAAAGATATTAGATATAAAGTAGGAAGTGAACTTTATATTAAGTTTCGTGATGAAATGATTAAAGTAACAGTTAAATCCTTTGCGATTCAAAAAGGATTAGACTATTTAACTTTTGAAGGTTTAGAAGATATTAATTTAGTAGAAAAATACAAAGGTTCATTTATCTTTTGCGATGCTTCAGTTCAACCGATTTTAGATAAAGAAGAATACTATTATAACGATCTTCTTGGCGTTGAGGTTCATAATAATGAACTGATTGGATTGGTAAAAGAAGTAAGAGAATATCCGCAAGGAGAAATGTTAGTTGTCTCAAGAGAAAACTTAAAAGATGCACTAATTCCTTTTAGAAAAGAGTTTGTTAAAGAAGTAGACCTTAAAAATAAACGTATCATAATTTATGAAATTGAGGGATTACTATGAGAATAGACGTTTTAACACTTTTTCCAAACATGATTAATTCATACATTGGAGAATCAATAATTTCTCGTGCAATCGAAAATAAAATAATCGAAGTCAATGTTATTGACTTTCGATCTTTTTCGGCGTCTAAACACAAGAAAGTTGACGATTCACCATATGGTGGTGGTAGTGGAATGGTGTTGAGCGTTCAACCGATTCATGATTGTCTGATTAGTATTGAAGGATACAAAGAAGCCTTAAAAATCATGATGACTCCCCAAGGTAAAACATATCATCAAACTGATGCATATGAATTAACTAAAGTAAATCACATGATAATTTTATGTGGTCATTATGAGGGATATGATGAAAGAATTAGAGATTTATTTGATTTAGAGATTTCAATTGGAGATTACGTACTAACTGGTGGAGAAATTGGAGCATTGGTTTTAATTGATAGCATATCTAGACTAATCCCGAATGTACTTAATAAAGGAGATTCATTTAAAGATGATTCTTTTAGTTCATATATGTTAGAACACCCTCATTACACAAGACCTCAAGTCTTTAATGGTAAGGCTGTTCCTGATGTTTTATTATCTGGTAATCATAAAGAAATTGAAAAATGGCGTCAAGAACAATCTCTAAAACGTACTAAAGAACGAAGACCGGATCTTTTAAAAAGAGGTGATGACAATGGAAAAGTTTAAAAAAATTGTTGTTCAAAACTTATTTATAAGCATCCCAACAATTGTAATTTCGTTACTGTTAATCGGCTTTTTATTCATTGGTCTATCAACTCAAAGTTCTAAACTGATAGCTAACCAATTAACGTTATCAGAGGTTCAAAGAAACATATCAAATGAACTTCAAAGTGCATCAACAAATCGCACTTTTGATGACCCGTTTGTTAAATTGAATCCATATAATATTTCCCCATTAACAGCTTTAGTTATTTTTGAGACTGAACTTGAGGAAAGAATTGAAGTTACAGTTAAAGGAAAAGACGATGCTTCAAGTATCACTTTTACTACTGATAAAGCAACAAGTCATATTATTCCTGTTTATGGTTTATATGATGATTTTAATAACGAAATAGTCTTGAAAAGAATTGATAATAATCAACTTGAGAAAATCTTAATTATTAGAACTGCTGAATCAAGTTACTTAAATGAAACAGTAAGTTCAGTTCAAACTACAAAAGAGTTTATGAATCAAAGATTAATGGTATATATGCCCCCAAATGGATCACCATATGCTCTTGATTTAAATGGTGATTTAAGATGGTATTTAAATGTTAATGTTAACTCAGAAACAAAGATACTAGAAAACAATCATTTTTTATTTGGTAGTGAAAGAACTAACATTTTTGAGAATATTAAAGTTGGATTTTATGAAATGGATTTTCTTGGAAAAATCTATAATGAATATACAATGTTAAATGGATATAGTGGTAAGTTTCTTGAACTACCAAATAATCAATACTTAGTTTTATCCAGTGATAATGATAAAATTAACAATGTTTTAGCTGTTGTTGATAAAACATCTGGTAGAGCATTAAAAAATATCAAGATTAGTGATTATATAAGTGAAGACTTCTATAAAAACGAACTATGGACAACTATTGATTATTATAAAATAAATGGACTAGCTCTAGATGAAGAAAACGACTTGCTATTTATATCATTGCAGGCCCGTGATCTTATTTTAGCTCTTGATTCTAATGACTATTCTTTACAATTTATTATTGGAGACAAAACACTTCAAGAGTCTTTAAATGTTGATAAAACTTTGTTTTTAGACCCTCAAGGAGATAATTTTGAATGGTTTAAAGGTCAATCATCAATTGATATAACAAGTAATCAGGAACTTATTATTTTTGATAATAAATATTCAAGTGATGATACTCCAAAAACTTCAAGAGTTGTAAAATATGAGATTGACAAAGAACAAAAAACTATCACTCAATTATTTGAAAAGGGTGAGGAGTTAAACGACCAATTTTACAGTGTTTATCACACTGATGTGAATGTCCTTGAAAACAACTATTTATTAGTTAACAGTGGATCAAACATTTCTGTTGATGATGTTGTTTCAAACACTTACCCAACACTTTATGATGGTGATTTAGAATTAATAATTAAATCAAGAGTTGTTGTGTTTGATGATGATAATGTATTATATAATGCAATTGGATCAACTTTAATCGCAAGTACTGCATTAGTTGATTTTAGTAAAAATCTTACTTTTAAATTTGGAATTAATTCATATTTTAATACTAGTATTACACCTTCAAATGATGAGGTGAAAGATATTGATACAAGCTTATTTGACTTAATCCCTAAAAGATATAACTTAGAAGTTTATAAAGAAATTGATCGTCTAGTTATTATGGGGGATTTTAAAAGTGATGAAGAAGTATATATCTCAATTGAAAATGATTCTAAATCTTTTGGTTATCGTGTATTAACTAGAAAAAATAATTTACTATCACTTTATGATGAAACATACACTGATAAACCTATTTCGTTTTATATAAATGAAACTGGAGTTAAGGGTGTTTATAACATCTTTATTACTATCAATGGGCAAAAATTCAACACTTATAAAAAAGTCTATTTTGAAGGGTAAAAAAACACTTTTTACTATTGATATAGATAAATTAGTATGGTATAATATTTCAGCTGTTAAATCTAAAAAAGCATTGCTCCGCTTTGGTTATACCTTATGAGCATGTATAAAAAAAAGGAGTGAACAAAATGTCTCAGCAATTATTAAAAGAATTAACTCAAAGTTATGAAAGAACTGACATCCCTGCTTTTAGAGCCGGAGATAACGTTAGAGTATTCATCAAAATTAAAGAGGGTAATAGAGAAAGAATCCAGATTTTCGAAGGTCTTTGTATTAAAAGACAAAACGGAGGAATCGCAGAAACTTTCACAGTTAGAAAAATCTCTTACGGAATTGGTGTTGAAAAAACATTCCCAATCCATTCACCATTAGTAGAAAAAGTAGAATTATTAAGAAGAGGTAAAGTTCGTAGAGCTAGACTTCATTACATTCGTGGTTTATCTACTAAAGCTGCACGTATCAAAGAACGTAGATAGTAATAAAAAAGCATTTATGAGAATAAATGCTTTTTTTTATGAAAAAGTTTTCATTTTAGTGCAAAATGACATTGACCTACATAAATGTTATGTTATAATTTATATAACGGAAGTAGGTGATTTTATGAGTAAAGCAACTATATACGATGTAGCTGGTGCAGCAAGAGTTTCTCTTGCAACTGTTTCTAGAGCAATTAACAACCCAGAAAAAGTAAAACCAGAAACACGTGAAAGAGTTTTACGAGTAATCCAAGAATTAGGTTATAAACCAAATGCCTTCGCAAAAGGGCTAGCGAGTAGAAAGTCAACGACTGTTGCAGTTGTTGTACCAGATATGAGTCGAGCATCAATTGCAGAAATGATGAATGGAATTGCAGATATCGCAAGAGTCTACAAATATTCTATTTTACTTTATGTACTTGAAAGCGAAGATACACCAGAAGAAGACATTTTAAAAGAGATTATTGCAGCTCAAGTTGATGGAATCTTATATTTAAACGATGAAATTACTGAGAAACAATATGAATTTTTAAAACAAATTAAAGACTCATACCAAATTCCGATAGTTCTTACTAATACTATTTATCCTGAATCAGATGATATTCCAAGTGTGTCAATTGACTACAAACAAGCAGGATATGAAATAACAAAGAAATTAATAGATGAAGGTAGAAAAAATATCTATATGGTTTCTACTGTTAGAAAATATATGGTTAATGACTTAAAAGAAGCAGGGTATTTACAAGCTATTGAAGAAGCTAAGTTAGAACCTAAAATAATGAGAACTTCAGGTAGAATTTCTATTAACACTGAACATTTTAATGAATATTTTAAAGGACACAGAGTTGATGGAGTTATTGCTGTGCGTGATTCAATTGCAATTTCATTTATGAATGTAGCAAGAGATAACGAAGTGAAAATCCCTGATGAAATCGGTGTTTGTGGTTTCCAAAATACTAAATATGCAATGTTAGCAAGACCACAATTATCATGTGTTGATGTACCTATTTATGATTTAGGTGCAGTTGGAATGAGATTATTAACAAAACTAATGAACAATGAAGAAGTAGTTGAGAAAGTAGTTAAACTTCCTCATTCAATTGTTTTAAGAAAAACAACATTATAAATCTTTGATTAAGAAAAGGGCATAAAGAAATTTACTAGAGACTTAGTGGTTGGTGGAAACTAAGAAGGACTTTATACCGATACATCTTATGAGTGCTATATGAAAAGTATAGCCGGCTAAACTCGTTATCGTTTACTAAGAGCTAGTCTAACTAGAACAAAGGTGGTACCGCGGTTAATTATAAATCGTCCTTAATTTTTTAAGGACGATTTTTTTATTTCAAAAA
This sequence comes from Candidatus Izimoplasma sp. ZiA1, assembly GCA_002285055.1. Taxonomy (GTDB): domain Bacteria; phylum Bacillota_I; class Bacilli_A; order Izemoplasmatales; family Izemoplasmataceae; genus Izemoplasma_C. The sequence continues at coordinate 12,864 of NQYJ01000008.1, read as the reverse complement.
TATAAGGAGAAAAAATATGAGATTAATAGATGAGTTAAAATACAGAGGATTATTATCAGATGTTACTGATGAGGCAATTGGAGATAAATTAGAAAGTGAATCAATGACATTTTATGTAGGAGCAGATCCAACTGCTAAAAGTTTACATGTAGGACATTTAATTAGTTACTTAGTATCAAAAAGATTACTTGAAAGAGGTCACAAACCAATTTTACTTATTGGTGGTGGAACTGGGTTAATTGGTGATCCAAGTGGTAGAGGTAGTGAAAGACAATTATTAACACTTGAAACATCATTAGAAAACGCAGAAGGAATCGCAAGTCAAGTTAGAAGAATTTTACCAAACGCTCAAGTTGTAAACAATTACGATTGGATTTCTAAGTTTAATGTAATTACATTCTTAAGAGATATTGGTAAACACTTTAATATTAATAATATGCTTAATAAAGACAGTGTAAAATCAAGATTAGAAAACGGAATTAGTTTTACAGAGTTTTCTTACCAAATCATTCAATCACTAGATTTCTTACATTTATACGATACAGAAAACTGTCGTTTACAAATTGGTGGTCAAGAGCAATGGGGTAACATCACTGCTGGTTTAGATTTAATCAGAAAAGTAAATGGACCTGAGGCAAAAGCTTATGGTTTAACATGGCCTTTATTACTAAAATCAGACGGAACTAAATTTGGTAAATCGGCTGGTGGAGCTGTATGGTTAGATAAAGATTTAACTTCACCTTACGAGTTTTACCAATACTGGATTAATACTCCAGATGCAGATGCAGTGGATCGATTAAAAAAATTCACATTTATGAGTATAGAAGAAACTGAAGAAGTTATAAAAGCTTTTGAAGAAGCACCACATCAACGTTTAGCGCAAAAGAAAGTTGCTGAGGAACTTACTGTATTAGTACATGGTAAAGAAGCGTATGAAAGTGCACTTAATATTTCAAGAGCGTTATTTAGTGGAGATGTTAAAAGCTTAAACGCTAGCGAAATCAGCGAAGGATTTAAAGATGTACCTTCAATCGAAATTACGGAAGATAAACTACTTGTTGATTTATTAATTGAAGCTGGACTTGCAAGTAGTAAAAGAGAATCAAGAGAGTTTATTAAGAATAATGCAGTTAGCGTTAATGGAGAAAAAGTAAGTGATTTAGAGTTTATGGTCAAAAGAGAAAATGGGATTGATCAATCATTTACTGTATTAAGAAGAGGAAAGAAAAAATATTCTCTAGTTAAACATTTTTAGTTAATAAAAGAAAAAAATTTAAATAAAAAATACTTTCAAATGAAAGTATTTTTTTTATTTAGTCTAAGCATTTATTAGCGTGTTCAAAACCAACTAAGTAAAGTTCTTTAATATGTTTGTCCTTTAGAGAGTAAAATATTTGTTTTCCATCTTTTCTAGTTTTAACAACATTTAAATCTCTCAACATTTTTAATTGATGACTTATGGCTGATTGTGATGCATCTAATGTTTCAGCAATTTCAAGAACACTGTATTCCCTTTGAACTAATAAGTCAAGGATTCTAAGTCTAGTTAAGTCACTAAAAATTTTAAACAATGATACAGTATTTTCAATTTCAAGTACTGTTCTTGGTTGTTTTTTCTTCATTTACTCAATCCCCTTTTTACTATAAATAATTCTTAAGCTATTTAACACAGCGATTATTGTAATTCCAACATCTGCAAATATTGCTTGCCACATCATAGTACTACCAAAGGCAGCAAGAACTAAGAACCCAAATTTAATCCCTAATGATAAAGCAATATTTTCAATAACAATTATTTTTGTCTTTTTAGCAATACGAAATGCTTTTTCAAGTGATTTAAGGTCATCGTTCATTATGATAACATCAGCAACATCAAGCGCTATGTCACTTCCTCCACCCATCGCTACACCGATGTCTGCAGAGTTTAGTAGTGGTGCATCATTAATTCCATCACCAATATACATTTTAAAACCTTTAGCTTCAATTTCATTAAAGACCTTAACTTTATCCGTTGGTAATAAATTACTATGGAAATGAATTCCACCAAGTGATTCGGATACATCTTTAGCTATTAAATCATTATCACCAGTTAACATTGTGATGTCATATTTTCTTGATAATCTTCTAATAACATTTCTACTTGAATCTTTTATTTGATCCTTAACAATTACTTTACCAATATATTTACCGTTGACACTAACAAAAACATTAGAACCAACCATTACTTTTTTCTCTTTAAAACGAACATTATAACGTTTTAACAATTTTCTGTTTCCAGCTAAGATGATACCATCTTTAGTTTCAACCTTGATTCCGAAACCAGCAATCTCTTCAACGTTTTCATATTCATAAAATTCCTTATCATAATTACTTACAATACTCTTAGCAATCGGATGATTACTAAAGCGTTCTAAGGAAGCAGCAATTTTTAAAGTTTCTTCATCAGTATATTCAGTAACGATAAAATTACCATGTGTTAAAGTTCCTGTTTTATCGATGCCCATATGTGTAACATTATTCATCATATCAAGGAATGTGCTTCCTTTGAATAATATTCCGTTCTTAGCAGCTTTTCCGATTCCAGCAAAATAAGATAGCGGAATACTTAATACTAGTGCACAAGGGCAACTAATAACTAAGAAAGTAGCAGCACGATAAACATAATCTTCTAAAAGATCAGGATTAATTAAACTCGGTATCACTACCATCAGGATTGCTAGTAGTGTAACTAAAGGTGTATAGACTTTAGCAAACTTAGTAATGAAGTTTTCTGTTTTTGCTTTATGGAAAGTAGAATTTTCTATTAAATCAATAACTTTAGCAATTGTTGATTCATTATATTCTTTTGAAACTTCCATTTCAATAACGTTACCAACATTTATATTACCACTAAGTACATATGTTCCTATTTTTACCATCTGAAGTTTTGCCTCACCAGTTAAAGCAGAAGTGTTTAAACTAGTTGAGCCTTTTATAATAATTCCATCAACGGGAATTTTCTCACCGTTTTTAACAATTACTGTTTCACCTTTTTTAATAGAATGTGGGTCTGTGATAATAACTTTATTATCTCTTCTGACATTTGCATATTCAATATGCAAATCCATTAATCCACTAACTTCTCTTTTACTTTTGTTAACTGCACGGTGTTGAAGATGTTCTCCTAATGTATATAAAATAATAACACTAACAGCCTCTAAATAATCACCCAAAAACATCGCAGCCATAGTAGCTATAAACATCAGAGTGTTTTCATTAAATACTTCTTTTCTTCTTATCCCTTTAATTGTTTTCTTAAGTATCTTTTCAACGATTAGTAAATAACTTATCCAGTAAAACGGTAGATTAACATATTTGATTTCAAATCTTTCAAAAAGATATCCAATTAAGAATATTGCTAAACCAATAAAGAATATTGAATATTTTTCAACGTTTTCTTTGGTTTTAACAATATGACGGTCTTCATACATAAATGTATCAACACCCTCTTCAATAGAATCAACAATTTTTTTAATTTGAATAATCGCAGTTTCGTTATCATAATCTTCTGTAGTGTCAAGTAACATAACTTGATTTGGAAAATTAAAACTAGCTGAATTAATATAGTCTAGCTCCCCTAAAGCCTTCTCTATCTTTCCCGCACAATTTGAGCATATCAAGTTCTTCATTATTACTTTCTTTATCATACGGTCACCTCTTCGTAAACTCTTCTCTATTTTATATGAACAAACAATCATATGTCAAGAACATTATAAATATAGAAAAAAGTATAAAAACTTCTTTAATTATAACACTTTATAAATAAGAATTAAACTATTTTTAAAAATCAATAAGAATATATAATTATTGAAAAATATATTTAAAAATGATATGATTTAAACCTGATGAGGTGATGATATGGATTTTTATAAATATGTCTTAGAAAACAAAGACTTAATACTCGCAAAAACAAAGCACTTATTAGCTATACCTAGCGTATTAGAAGCTTTTGATGAAAAAAGTGAAACTCCGTTTGGTGAAGAAATAAATAATGCATTGCACTATATGCTTGATTTAGCACACGAAGATAATTTTGTGACAAAAAATGTCAAAAATTATGCTGCTCATATCGAATATGGTAAAGGAAAAGAGATTCTTGGAGTACTATGTCATTTAGATGTTGTTCCTGCAGGTGATGGATGGAGTCATCCACCATTTAGTCCATTAGTAAAAGATGGAAAACTTTATGCAAGAGGAGCAAGTGATGATAAAGGACCAACAATGGCTGCTTATTTTGCCCTTAAATTTTTAAAAGAGTTAGAAATTATGCCTAATAAAAGAGTCCGTATTATCTTAGGTACAGATGAAGAAACAGGTTGGCGTGGTATTAATAAATACTTTGAAACAGAAGAAATGCCAGAAGTAGGCTTCGCACCTGATGCTAATTTCCCATTAATCTATGGTGAAAAAGGTATTTTATCATTTAATATTACTGGTAAAACTACAGATAAAGACTTAGTAAGCTTTTCTGCTGGAGACAGATTAAATGTTGTTCCAGATTTAGCTGAATGTGTTTTAAATAAAGATTTACGAAAAGAGTTTAAAGATTATTTAGTATTTAACTCTCTTGAAGGTCGCGTTGAGGGTGACAAATACATAGTGTTTGGTAAAAGAGCCCATGCAATGCAACCAAATTTAGGAATGAATGCAGCATTCATCTTAGCTGAATTCTTAAGTGAACATATTAAAAACCCTTTTATTGATTATATTTGTAAATATTTAACATATGATCATTTAGCTGAAAAATATGAAATTAACCACCACGATGATGAGATGAAAGACTTAACAATGAACCCAGGTGTATTTGATTACCAAAATAACGAGTTCAAAATTGGTGTAAATTGTCGTTATCCAAAAGGTTGGTTAAAAGAAGAATCATTATTAAAAGTTAAAACAATCACAGAAAACCATAATTTTACATATGAATTATTAAGTGATTCACCAGTGCATTATGTTGAAAAAACAGATCCACTAGTAAAAATCTTAATGGACTCATATCAAAAGTATACAGAAGACTATGATAATCCACCAATAACTATCGGTGGAGGAACATATTCAAGAGCTTTAAGTAAAGCAGTAGCATTTGGTCCAACTATGCCAGGACGTAAAGATGTTGCTCATCAAGTTGATGAATATCTTCATGTTGAGGACTTATTAAAGTCGACAGCAATTTATATGGAAGCTATCTACCAACTTACTAAGTAAAACCAAATACTCTATAGAGTTTGAATTTAACATATCAATATGATAAAATAGTGTTAAATTTAACGCTTTAGAGTATTTTTTTTGAGTCTTTACCCAGGGAGGCTTTACATATGAGTGGATTAAAACAAAAACAAAGCCTAAGGAAGTTGAAAAAAGGACAGTTATTAGAGTTAATAACTAATAATCTCATTGAAAGAGGTCTTGTCGTTAATCAGACATTTGACTTACTCTATCAAAAAGGGGATTATAGCGACTTTGTTAATTCAAAAGAATTAACAGGTTTTACTATGTTCACACTTGAACAACAAAAGTTGATAACTGAAGCTGTTAAAGAGATTAATGAGGAAAATAAATACGTTTTAAAAAGCATTGATATTAATGATTATCATTATAATATAATCGTTATGCCACTAGTTTTTGAAACGTATTTTTTAGTTATTTTTGAAAAAAAATATATAAGACTTAATCAAGTCCTAAACTATAATAAACAAATGAGTGCATCACTTGAGGAGAAATTATCATTAGTTGATAACTTCTTAAGTAACGCCCAAACTACAGGGTTTGTGATTGATGATCAATTTAGTATTTTTAAACATTCAAAAGATATAGATAACCTGTTTTTGTTTGAAGGTGATTTAATTGGCAAACAATTAAAGAGTTTAGAACCAAAAATATATGATTTTCCAAGATTGTTATCATATATAAAAGAAGTTATCGAACATAACTACACAAAAATGATGCAAGTAAAAACATTAGATAATAATTACTACAACATTAAAATTGCGCCATTTTTTAATTATCAAAATGAAATTACAGGTACCATAATTACTTTTCAAGACATAACATTATTAAAAATGAATGAACTTGAAATCTTATCTCAAAGAAACGAACTTGAGAAAATTATGAACAGTATTGATTTTGGTGTTGCTAATCATGAAATTATTTTAGATGAAGAGGGTACACCGATTGATTATCGATATATCAATGTAAATAGTGAATTTTGTAATATGGTTCAAAAAGAGAAAAAAGATTTGGTAGGAAAAAAAGTTAGCGATGTTTTTCCAACTATGAATAAAAAATGGGTTAAATTATATGGGCAAGTAGCAATAACCTTGAAATCCGTTAAACTTGTTGAATATAGTGATGCCTTTGATAAATATTTTGAAGTTCATGCTTTTAGTTTTGTTAAAGGTCAGTTTGTCGTTAGTTTTAGTGATGTAACTGCTCTTGTTAGAGTAAATCAAGACTTACAAAACAGAATAATAAGACATAATATGTTACTTGAATATGCTAAAACTGGATTTTTTGAAGTTGATTTTCAAAACAAAACTGTTGAAGTTGATGAATTTGTTGAATCATTATTTAAAGAACAAATCACTTTTGAGAACTATGAAGAAGAGTTTTCAAAACGTTTAAAGTATGATGGTGATATCATCTTCACAACTTTAATTCAAAGACTAATTAGTGGCGAAATAAAAGAAATTAGACATAAATTTAAGTTTTTAGATGTTAAGACTAATCAACATCTTTGGATAAGAACACTAGTAATAATTGTTAAATCAAGAGATTTAAGAAGTTATAAAATGATTGGATTATTCACTGATATTACTGAAGAAATGCGTAAAGAAGAACTAATAAAAGAAAGAAATAAACTTCTAAGTGAAACTACAAAAGTTGCGAATATGGCGAGATTTTTATATAATGCAAAGACGCAAACATTTGAAGAATCAAAGGAACTTTCTGACTTTCTAGAAGTACCTAACTTTAGAGAACTTGAACAGTTTAGAACAATCATTCATGAAGATGATATCGCAGTCTTTGATTATGCAACTGATTATATTATTGATCATCCTGATGGTAAAACTACTAATTACCGTTTAATTAATGGTCCAGACATCAGATATATTCAATCAAGTATTTATGGACAAACGAATGATTATGGTGAGACAGAAACAGTATATGGATTACTAAAAGATATCACTGATATTGAAAAAAGTAGAATCGCTGCACTTCATAACCAAAAAGCATTTGAACATATATTTAACTCAAGTCCTGCAGGGATATTTTTACTTGATGATGACTTTAAAATAGCTAGAGTTAATAAAACATATGTAAAACTTCTAGAATTAAGTGGTGAAAAGGATTTAACTTTAAAACAATTACTTGGTAAAAAATATGAAGAAGTAATTAAAGAAATCAAAGAAAAAGGAATAGTTAAAAACTTAAGAATAGAATATAAACTATATGGTTATATCAAATTCTTTAACATAACTATTCAAAGAATTGATGAAGCCTTCTTTAATAATTACCAAGGAACAATGATAGATGTAACTAGTGATGTTGAAAAAACTAGAGAGATAGATTATTTAGCTAACCACGATATTCTCACAGACCTTTATAACCGTAATAACTTTGAGGAATATATTCAAAAAACGAAATTTAAAGAGAATGATGGGGTTGTTGTTTGTGATGTTGATGGATTAAAACTAGTAAATGATGCATTTGGTCATCTAAAAGGTGATGAGCTATTAATTCGTTTTGCAGCAATCTTAAAAAAAGTTTATAAAAATGATCTTGTCTACCGTATTGGTGGCGATGAATTCTGTATAATTATAAAAAATGCAGTAGTTGAAAACATGGAAAGAAAAGAAAAACTAATCAAAGATGAAATCCAAGCCTTAGATTTATATGGAATTAGCTTTGATGTAAGTGTAGGTTATGACATCATTGAAGATGATGAAACAACATTCTTTGAAGTTTATTCTAAAGCCGAAAATATTATGTACCGAAGAAAGCTCACAGAGCGTTCTTCAAGAAAATCAAAAACACTTGATACAATAATGGAAACCTTAAATGAAAAAACAGAAGAAACAAAAGAACATTGTGATCGCGTTGCCGATTATAGTGAGAAACTTCTAAAAAAAATAGGTTATACAAGACAAATAGATATCGAGGAAATAAGATTATTAGCGAGAATTCATGATATTGGTAAAATCACAATCGCAGAGGAAATATTAAACAAACCTGCCTCATTAACAATTGAAGAATATGAACGAATTAAAACTCATGCTGAGGCTGGGTATAAAATCGTCAAAAATATCATCGATTCAGAAAATATCGCGCTTGCTGTCTTACATCATCATGAAAAAGTTGATGGTAGTGGATATCCGTATGGTTTAATTCAAAGTCAAATTCCGTTATTTGCTCGTATAATTGCGATTACAGACGCATATGACGCTATGGTAAGTGAAAGACCTTATAAAGATAAGTTTACCGAGACAGAAGCAATAAACGAGCTAAAAAAACATAGTGGAACACAATTTGATAGTGAATATGTTGATTTATTTATCGAAATCTTAAAAAACCCTAATCATTAGGGTTTTTTTATTGATATACTTTTGTTATAATAGTGTCGGTGATAAACAGTGAGATTAAGAAATGTAAAAGGGGCAAAGGATTTAATCAATTCTTACCCAAAATATATCGTGGATATATTAGAAGATACTAAACTAGATTTAAAAGAATTTAATCATAATAATTTACCGATTCATATGGAAATAGGAATGGGTAAAGGTAAATTTATTCATACTTTAGCTAAGCTAAACAAAGATGTTTTTTATGTTGGAATAGAACGTTTTGATAGTGTAATTGTGAGAGCTCTTGAAAAAGTAATTGAAGAACCACTTGATAATTTATTGTTATTAAGATTTGATGCTTCGGATTTAAGAGACATTATCAAAGAAAATTCAATAACTAGAATTTATTTAAACTTCTCAGATCCATGGCCAAAAGCACGCCATGAAAAAAGAAGATTAACAAGTTCTACATTCTTAAAACAATATCAAGAAGTTTTAGTTAAAGATGGTGAGCTTCATCAAAAAACTGATAATCAAAGTTTATTTGAGTATTCAATTATGTCAGTAAGCAATTACCCAATGCAAATCACAGAAATGTATTTAGATTTACATAATAGTGAATACATTGGAAATGTAGAAACTGAGTTTGAGGAAAAGTTTAAGAATAAAGGTCAAAGAATATATAAATTAACCGCTAAATTTTAGGAGGATATTATGGATAAAGTTTTTAAGGAATTAGTAGAAATACCAGGAGCACCAAGTTTTGAAAAACCAGTAAGAGATTATATGAGAAAAAACTTAGAACCTTATGTTGAAGAAATCATTGAAGATAAATTAGGAAGTATCTTTGGTGTTATCAATAAAGGATCAAAAGGACCTAGAGTTATGATTGCAGGACATATGGATGAAGTTGGCGCAATTGTTACTGGGTTTACAAAAGAAGGATTAGTTAAAATAACTAATTTAGGTGGAGTAAGTGGACAAACTTATCTTTCACAAATCTTAGATATTTATACTGATGATTTAGAAGTTATCCCTGGGGTAACTGCATCTAAACCTCCACATTTAACAAGAGGAGATAAAAATGCAGCTAAAGCATTAGAGTTTAAAGAATTATTATTAGATATTGGAGCTGAAAATGAAGAACACGCTAAAGAATTAGGTGTTAAAATTGGGCAACAAGTTATTTCTAGAAATAATTTTGTAACAACAAAAGATGGAAAAAAACATATTTCTAAAGCATGGGATGACCGTTTTGGTTGTGGTATGAGTTTAGAACTTGCTAAATATATTAAAAAAGAAGATTTAGATTGTGAGCTTTATGTTGGTGCTACTGTCCAAGAAGAAGTAGGATTAAGAGGAGCAGCAACTGCAGCTGGATTAATCAAACCAGATATCTTTATCGCAATTGATGCATCACCTTGTGCAGATTCATTTGGTGGTGATGAGATAAGTGGTAAACTTGGTGGCGGATTCTTAATTAGATTTATCGATCCAAGTTGTATTATGCATAATGGTATGAAAAAATTCTTTACAGAAACAGCAGATAAAGAAGGAATTAAATACCAATATTATCAATCACGTGGTGGAACAGATGCTGCCCGTATTCAAACTTATGGTGATGGTGTTTTAGTAGCTACACTAGGAATGCCAGCACGTTACATCCATTCAACAACTTCAATGATAAGTGAAGATGATTATAATGAACTTAAAAAAATGTTATTCACAATTGTGAAAATGTTTAATAATGAACTTGTTGAAGAAATTAAGAGTAATGTTTAATAAAAATTAAGCATAAATTTCAAATTATGGGACCTTTAAAGGCCTAAAAAGGAGAGAATTAAAAATGTCAGACAGACGAGTTAAAGATTTATCATTATCAGGTATATTTGGCGGGATAATTTTATTACTTGCACTAGTACCAGCACCATGGGGAATGCCATGGGGATTCATTACAATTGGTGGAGGAATTGCAATAACAATTGTTCATATTCCGGTTCTAATTGGCGCAATATTTGGCGGTAAAAAAGTAGGAGTTTATTTAGGATTAATCTTTGGGTTAGGTTCTTTAGGAGCTGCTATACTTTATCCAGGAGGATTAAATGTTTTCTTTATTAATCCTTTAGTAAGTGTTTTACCAAGAGTTATCTTTGGATTTTCAATTTATTATATTTTCAGATTCTTTAATAGAATATTTAAAAATGATAAAATTGCAATCCCATATGCAATGGGAGTATCAACGTTAGTACATACTTTACTAGTAGTGCCAATCTTATTCCTATTCATTTATCTTTCATTAAATTCAAGTGGAATATTTAACTTAAGTAGTTCATTTGATGCTGATATGACAGATGGTGTATCAGGATTATTAACTGATGGTTTCTTTACATTTTTTATTGGTGTGTTTAGTATAAACTTCTTAATTGAGTTTATCGTAACTATCTTAGTAGGAACACCAATTGTTATAACATTAAATAGAGTATTTAAAGAAAAATAAAAAAAGGTGATACTATGATAATATTAATTGACATCGGAAATACCAATATTGTTATTGGTGAGTACAAAGATGAAATAACAAAAACATATCGCTTCTTAACTGATAAATTAAAATCTGCAGATGAATACTATATTTATTTAAAAGATATCTTAAAAGACGCAAAAGGAATCATCATCTCAAGTGTTGTTCCTGAACTTAATAACGTTTTTAAAGAACTTAGTAATAAATATTTAAGCCTTGATCCAATCGTTGTTGGACCAGGTGTAAAAACAGGTTTAAAGATTGTTACTGATAATCCTAAAGAAGTAGGTGCTGATTTAGTAGCTGGTTCTGTGGGAGCTATTAAAGAGTATTCTAATACTTGTATTGTAATTGATATGGGAACAGCAACTACTTTTACACTAGTAAAAGATAGTGAAATTAAAGGTGTTGTTATTGCTGCTGGATTAATTACACAAAAGAATGCTTTAATTGGTGGCGCAAGCCAGTTAACACAAATAGAATTTAAAGCTCCAAAAAGAATTGTTGGAACTAACACAATAGATAGTCTAAACTCAGGTTTATTATATGGCCATGCATATATGATGGAAGGCATAATAAATAAAATGAAAGAAGAGAATAATCTATCAAACTGTAAAGTAGTTATTACAGGCGGGGCATCATTATTAGTTAAAGAGTTATTAAACAAAGAATATATCATAGACGAATTTTTATTATTAAAAGGATTAGTTCATTTATACAATAAAAACATTAAATAAAGCAAAACCACCAAATCAATTTGGTGGTTTTTTATTTTAGTTATTAATTATAAATATTATGTTAAAATATAAAGAAGGATGGTGTAAATATGAGACTACAGATATACGAGGAATACGCAAAAGTTTATGAAATTTTTAGTAATCATTATGATGATTATAATATAATATTTAGAGGTAAGACAGATGAGAATAACTATTTGTTTATTGTTGAGAAGTTCTTCTTTAGAACTTCAAATAGAGCAACACTAACAGCTTTATTAACCGCAGATGGTGACTACTGTAATGCAGTAGTTGTTGGATCTGGTGGTGGACAAGGAATGTTCTTTAAGTTTGACTGGGGAGCATCTGGTTCTTTTGAGAATAGTATTCTTGGAATTTTAGATAGAAAAAATATTAGGTATAGAGTTATTCATTAACTATAATAAATTAAATCAGATTTGCTGTTTATCTTATAAAACAAGCAACAACAAGGTAGAATTCTTATTATGTTTATTGCAGTTTAAGAAGAGTATGGAGAATATACTTTTGAGTTTGATAAGTATATTTATGCATATGTAAAGAGAATGTCTATCATGATATAAAAAGTAAGAACCCCAATTCAAGCTATACTTGAATTGGGGTTTAACTAAATATCAATATTTTATTTGAAGTTGCTGACATAAGTTACATCTAGTAGCACTCTATAATCTCTTTTTAATACAATTGAACATATTATTCAGAAGTCCAAATAAACAAAATAAGTAAATAATAAAAGAAAGCTAATGGTAGATATAAAGAGTTTAAGATAATATACATAGTGTTTATAATGCTTCTCATTTTCTTAAGTTGTTTTGTTCTAAATATTTTCTTATATTGAAATAGTAAGAAAAAAGATATTAGTAGTATTGTAAGATGCAAAAACATAATCGCATATTTCCAAATATCGTAATCTGTATTAAAACTCCAAGGTGTTTGATCCTCTTTGATACTAAAAATAGGATTACCATTAGTAAATATATAAAAAGAAATA
>NQYJ01000007.1 GCA_002285055.1 Candidatus Izimoplasma sp. ZiA1 | reverse complement strand
AATATTCTAAACATATTATCATTCCTTTATTAATTATTCAGTTCTAAGTGCAATAACTGGATCTTTTTTAGCAGCAATTCTTGAAGGAATAATTCCTGAAAGAAGTGTTAACCCACTACTAAGTGCAATTAATATTAAAGCATGTAATGGATTTAATTTCATTAATCCATTTACTTTTGTGAAATGTTCAATAATCATGTTTGCAGGGATGATTAAGATTAAACATGTGATTACTCCTAGCAGTCCACTTGTTAATCCAATGATTAATGTTTCAGCATTAAAGATTCTAGAGATATCTTTTTTACGAGCTCCAAGAGATCTCATAATTCCAATTTCCTTAGTTCTTTCAATTACACTTACATAAGTTATTATACCAATCATTATTGAAGATACAACTAAACTTATTCCAGCAAGTGCAGATAATACTAAAGCTATAGTATTAATTATTTTTGTAATCATTCCAGTGAATGATTCAGACATATCTGAATATATCACTTTATCAGCTTCTGCTTTTCCAATGTTATAAGCATTTAAATAATCTTTAATATCTTTTTTTGTATCAACATCTTTTGGGTAAATGTTAATACTCACAGGTGATTCATCCCCACCAATAGCATTATTAATTTCATCAAATGTTAATTGATCATTAAATGCTTCATTTGTAAAAACATTTATTGTTTTATCAGCATTTTGAGCGATAACAATATTTGATGCAAGAGCATTATCGTGAAGTTTTGTTTGTAAAGATGGAAGTGCGTTTATTCCTTCATTTAAGTTCCCGTTTTCCACACCCTCTTTAATTCTTAAAACCCCAACAATTTCTAAGTCTAAGCTCTCGTTATTATTATACATTTCTTCTAAGTTAGTGTTTTCAGTATAAACACCATCTACTTGTTTAAAGTAAACATTATTTGTAGCTATTTTATAAGTTAAACCTACAAAATCACTAAGTGTATAACTACCACTAACACTAAGTCCAAGATCTGATAATGTATATCTACTTATCTGATTATATTGATCTACTACTAATACAAGTTCATCCTCTGACTCAGGATATTCACCTTCTAATAAATCATAACTACTTAAATTATCTGTTTTAGTTCCACTTGTGTAACTAAAACCATTCTCAAGTACTTCTTTATAAATATTCCCGTTTTTATTATATATATGTAAAGGGAAGTTATATTGATAAGATATTTCACTATAAGTTGAACTATTTAACCCTCTTAAATATTCAACAAAATCAGTTGAGATATTATTGTAGTGAGTAGCAAACCCACCATCATTACTTTCTGTAATTACAGCGTCTGAATCAGGATAACTAGTTAAATCATCGTTTGCTGTATTACTAAAGAAATCTGTAATTGTCATTCTTGAAATAGTAATTGGAAAATTTGAAAATGCTTCTTCTTGAGTTCGATTAATTTCTGCATTTGTTCCATTAGATAAAGATAATATTAAACTAATCCCAATAATCCCAATACTTCCAGCAAGTGCTGTAATTAATGTTCTACCTTTTTTTGTAAACAAGTTTTTAAAACTTGATTTCAAAGCTGCAATATAAGACATCTTTGTTTTTTTCATATCTTTTTTTGCTTGTACTTCTAATACTTCATCATGATTTACTTGATTTGAATCATTAATAACTTTACCATCAAGTAAGTTAATTACACGATCACTATAAACCTCAGCAATTTTACTATTATGAGTAACCATAATTACTAATCTGTCTTTAGATATTTCTTTAATTAAATCCATAATTTGAACACTTGTTTTAGAATCAAGTGCACCAGTTGGTTCATCAGCAAGTAATACATCAGGATCATTAACAAGAGCTCTAGCTATTGCTACTCTTTGCATTTGTCCACCTGATAACTGATTTGGTTTTTTATTGATATGGTCAATAAGTCCAACTGAATCTAATGCTTTAGTTGCACGGTTTACTCTTTCTTTAACACTAACCCCTGATAAAGCTAAAGCCATTTCCACATTATCAAGTAATGATAAATGTGAGATTAAGTTATAGTTTTGAAACACAAAACCAATTGTTGTATTTCTATAGCTATCCCAATCACTATCTTTAAACATTTTTGTTGAAACACCGTTAATTAATAAATCTCCACTTGAGTATTTATCTAAACCTCCAACAATATTAAGGAGAGTTGTTTTACCACATCCACTTGGTCCTAATATTGACACAAATTCATTTTTTCTAAATGTAATATCAACATTATTTAAAGCCATTATTTGTTGTTCTCCAACCTCGTATACCTTTGTTACTTTTTTTAATTCTAGCATATTAAAACCTCCAGTTCACAACTAATCTAACAAATCAATGTGAAGTTTATGTGAACTTTTTAAATTATATAAAAAATCGGTTTTATTGCAACTGCTTACATTAAATTATATAATAATACTATGGAGGTGATTTTAATGACACTTGAACAATTTTTATTAAAAGATCAAATATTCTCATTTAAAATCAACAAAGACTTATCTGTTACTGGACTATCTTATAACTTGTCAAACTCTGTATTTAAAGAAAGATTTTTAAATAAAAATATTTTAGATGTTTTAAATGATTTTTTAGATGAAAATAATACTGAATGTAAAGAGTACATTGAATCACTAGAAGGCTTAATTAATGAATCATTTAACCTTAAAAAAAGTAGTCTAGATAGATATAATATATGTAGTGAATCTCTAGATGATGGTCACCTATACACATTCATTCTTGGACTAGATCTATATTCTATTGATAATGAGGAATACTTGATCTTAAAATTTGTTGATTTTGAAAAAAAACCAATAACTGAAGGTAAGTATAATAATATTCTAAATGGTTTAAATGATAATTTTGAAATATTATCAAAACAAGAAAAAATCGGTAGATTTTTAATTGATATAAAAGTCGCTAAAAATTTAGTTTATGCAGATGAGGTTATCCCAAAACTCCTTCATATAAATCATTCAATTGATAATACATATATAGTTGCTAAGGGAACTGATAAACCGATGAACAATAACTATATCATAAGAGATAATAATTTCTTTATAGCTGCTGAAATGCTAATCAATGGAGAAATTACTGAATTAAATGATGAATGGTTAATTAAAGATTCTTGGATAAAATTAGAATCTAAAGTCATCGAGTTTGATGAAAATCACAAACCAACTTTAATTGGTGGAGTGATGTATGACGTTACTGAATATCGTGTTTATAAGGATATTGAAAATCTTCAAGCCATTTACGAATTAGCCATTACTAGTGGAGGTATTGGAATATTCCATTATGATTCTGATAAACATGATAGTGAGGTATTTGAGGCTAATGATATTTATGCAAATATGTTTGGTCTAACTGAAAATAGTGATGGTTATTATTTAACTAGTGATTTCCAAGAAACTCTTGAAGATTTAGAAGAAGGCATAAGTACAAATGAGGATGTTAAATCTTCACTAAAAAAATTCCTTCATGGTGATATAGAAGGAACAACTGACGATATCTTGAAAGTAAGAAACTTAAAAACAGGTGAGTTTAAATACTTATTATCATCATCAAAAATTGCATCTAGATATGAAGATGGTAGTCCAAGAAGATTTGGTGGTATTGTCTTAGATATAACTGAAAGAATTAACAATGAAAAAAATCAGTTATTATATGCATATCGTGATGAATTAACACTGCTTCCTAATAACCGAAAACTTATAAAAGATTTAGCAAAAAAAACTAGTGGTATGGGATTATTTTTTGACTTAGATGATTTTAAAAAAGTAAATGATGTTCATGGTCATTTAGTTGGAGATAAAGTTTTAAAAGTTGTTAGTGATGCATTAAGAGAAACTGAAAAAAAATATCAGGATGCAGTCAGTTATCGTTTATATGGAGATGAGTTCTTTGTTTATCTAAATACTTCTGATGAAAAAGAAGCAAAGAAATTTGAAAAAGAGTTAAAATCCAATATTATAAATTATAGAAAAGATTTAGATAAATCGATCAAAATCGAAGCATCAATGGGTTACTCATTATTTGAAGAAGGTAATGAAATAGACGATTTTATTAAACAAGCAGACTACTCAATGTATAAAACAAAAATTATTAAAAAGTCAAAAAACAAAGACAAAGACAAAAGTTATCGATAGAAAAAGGTAATCTTACAAATGTAAGATTACCTTTTTTAATTGTATTTACTTAAGAACTCATGAATTTTACTTATACTCATTGGTTTAGAGTGGTAATAACCTTGATAGTAATGACAACCAATTTGTTTAATAAAATCTAGTTGTTGTGGTGTTTCTATACCTTCTACTATTATTTCTAAATTAAGTGAATTTGAAATTTCTTTAACTGTTAAAATCAATAATCTATCAAATTCATTTGTCGCATAATTGTGAATAAATTTACGATCAATCTTAATAGCTGACAATGGTAATCTTGTTATATAACTAAGACTTGAATAACCCATACCAAAATCATCCATAGCAATTGTAAACCCAACTTCTTTTATTCTATTTAAAAGATCAATAGAATCATCAATATTTTTAAATCCAGTTGTTTCAATAATTTCAATCACAAATTTACTTGGGTTTATTTTCGATTTCTTAACATAATTTCTTAAATAGCTAACAAGCTCATTAGTTAAAGTAAGCGGTGAAATATTAAAACTAAAACTAAACTCAGTGTCATACTTATCCATTAACTCATGATAATACTCACAAGCTTTTTCAAATGTGTTTTTATCTAATAAATGAATTTGACCTTTTCGTTCATAAATTTTAATAATTTCAGATATATCAATTAAATTTCCTTCTTTATCAAACAATCTTGTTAAAGCCTCAAACCCTTTTATAATACCACTTTTAACATCAACTATAGGTTGTAAGTAAACTTCAAAATCATCAATGGTATACTGGTTGACCTTGTTCTCAAAATCAACTTCTCTTTGTAAGTTATTAAGGTACTTATCTTCAAAGAAAGAGTATCTAATTTGTTTATTTTTTTTAACATCATACATTACAATATCTGCGCGTTTTATTAAATCATCCAGTACTATTCCATGAGCTGGATAATTTACAAGTCCAGTTGACATTGAAACATAATAATCATTACCGTAAAGTTCAATTGGATCTTTAAAAGTCTCATATATTTTTTCCATTTCCATAACTGCTTCATGTCTGAATTGTTTCTTAATAACAAAGATAAATTCATCTCCACCCCATCGATATATTGAAAGATAATCATTAGAAAGTTCGTGGAAGCGATTTGAGATATCTTTTAAATATCTATCACCAATAGTATGGCCTAAGATATCATTTAGATTTTTAAAGTTATTTAAATCTCCAAATCCTAAGAAGAATGGTTCTTTTTTCGCTATTAGTTCTTCTATATGTTTTGATAAAAAGACTCTATTTGGAAGACCTGTAAGGCTATCATAATTATTAAGTCTTGTAATTGATTCAAATAACTGATTATTTTTTCGATAATATATATATCCTAGAAAAACACTCGTTAGGTAAATAACAACTGAGATTACCCCAAAAACAGATGTTGTTATCAGATAATTATTTTTATATGCTTCATTCTCACAAATGATAATATCCCAATCCAAACCATCTACTTTTAATTCTCTATTAGAAAGCACATAACTTTTATGGTAGTGTGATCCATATATTAATGTTTCTCCATCCTGAATGACAACATGTACAATATCACTTTCAAGCTTGTCAAACTCAGTTTGTATATAGTCATTATCAATAACATAATTCATAATTCCATATAAAACATCATTTATATAGACAGCCTTCCTAAGAACAACAGCTTCTCCGCCTTGTCGCAGCTCATATGGTCCACTAATTTCAATCTCACCAGAAATTATTGTCACAAAAACACTCGCTCTAACAAAATCTCTTTCATCTGTGTATAGATTATGTCCAACCACCGATAAATTAGCATCATAGGGAGATACATAAGTTTGAATACCATCAATAGCGATTGATACGTTAACTATTCCTTTGTTTTCTCCATCAATCTCATCATAAAAAACTTCGAGACGTTCTTGTATATCTATGTTACCAATTGTAGAATTTGTGAATATCTCAAGTTTTTCAATATCAGCTGTTATATCATTTAAAACCTTAATATAGAAATCTTCAGCCCTTAATTTTTCAAGATTCACTAATTGATCATGGGATTTTGAAGATGCTGAAACATATAGAAAAATAGTTACAAACCAAAGAATTGTTCCCATAGTCAGAACAGTTATGTATAGTCTATTTCTTGTAAACAAATCACTTTTCTTCATATAATCACCTACACTTTATTTTGCCACAGAACTTTATTTTTTCTTAGCTCTTGGGTGGGCACTCATATAACTATCTCTTAATGTTTCTTTTGAAACTTTTGTATATATTTGGGTACTAGATAAATGTGAATGTCCCAAAAGTTCTTGGACACTTCGTAAATCAGCACCATTATTAAGTAGATGGGTTGCAAATGTGTGTCTTAGTGTATGAGGACTAATGTTAAGTGTTTCGTTTGAGTTATCCATTATTCGATTAACTATAAGTCTAACTCCTCGATCACTAAGATTACTACCTCGGTTATTTAAAAACAAAAAATTTGTTGGGTTTTGATTGTGTTTCTTCAGTTCGGCTCTAGTCGTTAAGATATATTCTTGTAGTAATACTGACAAATTACTATGAATAGGTATATATCTATCTTTTTTACCTTTACCATGGATGAGTACTGTTTGCATATCAAAATCGATATCTTTTAGTAAAATGGCACAAAGTTCACTAACCCTTACTCCTGTTCCATATAAAAACTCAAAAATTACATAATCTCTTTTTCCAAGATGTGTAGATATATCAATCGACTTAAATAAAGCCTCAATTTCATCTGGATAAATAAACTTAGGTAGTTTTTTTTCTTTTTTTGGTAACTCAATATCTAAAAAAGGATTTTCTACTAAAATATCCTCTTTAACTAAAAAATTATAAAAACTTCTTAAACTGCTAATCTTTCTAGCAATGCTTTTCGCAGAATATTGATTATATAAACTAGTTACATAAAACCTAGCTATTCTGTTTGAAACTGTCATTAAATCTCCAAACTCTTCGTTGTTTATAAAGTGAATAAGTGTATATAAATCATCTTTGTAAGATTTTTTTGTTAAATCACTATAATTCTTTTCAACACTAAGATAGTCCGTAAATAAAATAATTAGTTGTTCATTAGTCATTTAGTTTAGTTAGTATTTCTTTCATAACTTCGATACTTCGTTCTTTATAAAGTCTTTTACGGTCTTTTTTATAGTGTTTAAAATCTAATTTTTGTAGAATACCATAGTTAGCATTCATTGGTTGAAAGTGAGAAATCGCACTAAAAGAAATATAATTTGATTCACTTCCAATTATCGTAGTTTCAGGGAAGATAATTTCAGGTTTATTAAGTAGTTTTCTAGCAACAGATATACTAGCTAATAACCCACTACCTGCGCTCTCCACATATCCTTCTACACCAGTAATTTGACCTGCGAAATGAATAAGTTCATTTGAACGCATTTGATAATTTCTAGTTAATAGTTTTGGACTGTTTATAAACGTATTTTTATGCATAACTCCATACCTAACTATTTCTGCGTTTTCTAGACCTGGAATCATTCTTATTATTCTTTTTTGTTCACCAAATGTTAAATGAGTTTGAAAACCAACAATATTATAAAGAGTCCCCTCTTTATTATCCTGTCTAAGTTGAACTACTGCATGTGGTCTTAGTTCCCCTTCTTTTTCAAGTCCTACTGGTTTCATAGGTCCAAATAAAAGAGTCTGAATACCTCTTCTAGCAATTTCCTCAAAGGGCATACAACCTTCAAATACTTTTAGTTCAAAATCTTTAACTTTTACAGTATCAGCTTTTATTAGTTCATGATACCAATTCATAAACTCTTCTTTATTCATTGGGCAGTTTATATAATCAGCCTCACCTTTATCATATCTACTTTTAAAATAAGCTTTTTCAAAGTTAATAGATTGTTTAGTGACAATTGGCGCAGCCGCATCATAAAAGTATAAATAATCTTCATCTATTAACTTCATAATACTCTCACTAAGTGAATCACTAGTCAATGGTCCACTAGCAATTATTACATGTTCGTTTTTTGGAATTTCTGTAACTTCTTTAGTAATAACATTTATTAATGGATTATTATTTATTTCATCAGTAATATACTGACTAAATAAATCACGGTCAACAGCAAGAGCGCTTCCTGCAGGGACTTTTGTATTATCAGCAGCTCTAATAATTAAAGAATCAAGCATTCTCATTTCCTCTTTTAATAAGCCTACTGCGTTTTCTAAAGAATCACTTCTTAAGGAATTTGAACAAACTAATTCTGCAAAAAGCGCTGATTTATGAGCCTCTGTTGATTTAACTGGTCGCATCTCATATAAGTCAACATTTATACCTCTTTTTGCAAGTTGATAAGCAGCCTCACTACCAGCAAGTCCTGCTCCTATAACTATAACTTTTTTCATATAATCACCTTATCTTATTATAACATATATTAAAACCAAATTACTGGTTTTAACTATTTAACTCTATAAACTCTTTTACTCCTGGAGTACCAAAGTATTTTTCGATAATTACACCATCTTCAAATATATAAACAGTAGGTGTAACAAAAAAATCTGAATATACATTTTCATCAGTCGCTAGCGTACTACTAAGTAAATAAAAAGGAAGTTCTTCATATGTATCTAAAAATGGTAGTATCGTTTGTTTTATAGAATTACAATCCTGACAATACTCAAAAAAGTAATAAAGGACATATGTCCCTTTGATTTCGTAAACACTTTGATAACTATCTAAGTAATGATCACTAAAGTCATCATACTCATATTCTTTTTCTTTTTTACATCCACTTAGTACAAACAATAGTGAAATCAATAATACAATAATAGTTTTTCTCATAGTAATTAAACCTCTAGTCCATTAATTATTTTTCTCTTATTAATAAAAAAAAGAAATAATAACGCACCTTAAAAAGGCGCAAAATATCTCCTTAAAAATATTATAGCATTTTCTATTGTTTTGCAAAAGGCTTATAGTAAGATATAATATACCAAAGATTGGAGATGATTATATGCCTTCTATTAAGGATGTAGCTAAACAGGCTAATGTCAGTATTGCTACTGTTTCAAGAGTTCTCAACAACTCAAGCTCTGTAAATGAAGAAACAAAAAAAATCGTCACTGATGCGATAAGTTTATTAGGTTATAAACACCAAAAATATGAACAACAATCTATTAAGGACAAAACCACAATTATTGGATTAATTGTGCCTTTAATTTCAACATATTACTATAAAGAACTAATCGAAAGTATGGAGAATTCTTCAATAAAAAGTAATTTTAAGCTTATGATATTTAACTCTGAAGAGATGAACAAGTCAACTAATGAATTTATTAAAATGATTGATGACTATCATATCAAAGGTTTTATCTGTGCAGTTGACTCAAAAATAATCGATAAATTTATTTCCTTAAAGATTCCCTTAGTCACTATTGATCATGTGTATAACAACAACATTCCTAGTGTAACAAGTGATAATTATCAAGGAGGGATAGTGGCTGCAAAAAAACTCCTATCTTTAAACCTTAAAAATATAATCCACATTAAGTCTTCATCATCACTCTTCACACATGAATCAAGGACTCAAGGTTTTATTGATCAATTAGAAAAAAATAACGTCAATTCAATAACTCTAACATTAAGTAGTAAAACTCCTGATTTAATTGAAATTGAGAAATTTATAAGACTTCATGATAATGTTGAAGGAATTTTTTGTAGTAATGATCTTATTGCGATTAGCTTAATAAATGTCTTAGCTAAATTAAATATGGATATCCCTAAGGATGTTAATATTATTGGTTATAACAATATTCATTTCTGTGAAATATCAAATCCAACATTATCAACAATAGCTCAACCATTAGATTTAATGTCTTTAGCTGCCATAAAAGCTCTAAGAGCTTTAATTGACAATAAACCATTACAAACAATACATGAAATTTTACCTGTAACATTAATCGAAAGAGACTCAACTAAGTAGACTTTATTGAAGTCTACTTTTTTTATACAAAAAAAGAGGCGAAATTTCGCCTCTAACCAACTATCATATCAATTTCAGGGTATTTTATGTTATTTGATGTTCCTTTGCCTCTAAACATTAATAACAATGCTAGGATACCAATTCTACCAATAAACATAACTACAATTAAAACTATTTTACCAACAAGACTTAAATCAGGAGTAATTCCAAGACTTAGTCCAGTTGTTCCAAAGGCACTTGTAATTTCGAAGAATAGCTGCTGAATCGTAAATGGTTCAGAGATAGTCATTACAAAGAGTGCAGTTATTATTAATGTAATTGCACCTATAAATACCATAAGTGATTTATATATTGCATCAGGTTTTATTGCTTTATTTTTAATGACTACTTGTTGTTTACCTTTAGCAAAGGCTCTAATCCCAAGAACTGTCATTAATAAAGTTGTTGTTCTAATTCCTCCACCAGCACTATTTGGACTTGATCCAATAAACATTAAGATTCCGAAGAATACTTGAGTAGTGTTAGTAAAGTTATTCATATCCATTGTTGCAAAACCAGCATTTCTTGTTGTTAAAGACATAAACAGACAATAATATAAACCTTCAAAGAATGATTTATCAATTAAGAAATCATTATATTCTACTAAGAATACAATTAAAGCACTTATTATCCAAATACCTAAATGTGCAAACACTAAGATTTTGGCAAATAAACTAAACTCATATTCTGTTTTATTTCGTTTTGCTTTAATTTTTTCCTTAAGTTCAACCAAAGGCCAAAATCCAACAGCCCCAAGAAACATTAAAACCATTGCTAAAGTCTGCATAAAATAATCATTTTTATACATAAATAAACTAGAAGTAGGACTAATATCAAATCCTGCATTAGTAAACATTGATATTGTTAAGAAGAATGCTTGGAAATATGCTTGTTTAAATTCAAAATAACCACTTAAGAATAAATAAGTACCCATTGTTAAAAATCCAATTAGTTCAATAGTTATTATCATTAATAAAACATTCTTAATGAACCTAACAATACCGTTTCTTCCTAATTGATTTTGATCTTGCATAATCATTGTTCTTTCTCGGAAATTAATTTTTTTACCAATTAATAACCAGAAGATAGCAACAAACATAATTAACCCTATCCCTCCAAACTGAAGGATAAACGCTAATACTGTTTGCCCAAAAACAGTAAAAGTATCTTTTACGACAATTGTTGTTAATCCGGTTGTACTCATTCCACTAACTGAAACAAATATTGCGTCAACTAATGAAAGACTTTGTCCATCTTGTATTGATACAGGTAACATTAACATAAATGCTCCAAAGAAAAGGAATAGTAGGTATGAAACTACAAAACCTCTTACATAAGTACCAAAGAAAAACTTCATTATTTTACTTCTCATGAAATCACTTCCTTTAAAATCTTAATAATTATAGCACATCCCTCAATTTTTACAAATAAAATTCATCTCGTGACAATTTCATCAGTAAATATGTATCCTTTTCTTGATACTTTTTATAACCTTTAAAACCTACTCTACTAAAAGCTTTAACTGCTTTTTCGTTTTTGATATTAGGATCAATAACACAAAAGTTAATCTCGTTATGGTTAAACACATGTTTTTTTATGAAATTCCTAATTATCCTCGGACCAAATCCATTGTAACAAAATTCTATTTCTCCAATGAATAAATCTATTCCAATAGCTGTTTCATTTAGTTCATATTTTTCACTAGGTGTCTCGTAATATCTTTGAATCATACCAATAGGATTACAGTTTAAATATATAATATACATTTTAACATTTTTATCTAGTAATTTTTTCTTAAAAACTGCTTTGAACTGCTCATACGTCAAACCTTTACTATCGTCCCAAAACTCGCATACATGCGCATAGTTAAGCCATATATATAACATCCTCAAGTCATATAATGTAACTAATTTAAAAGTATACATTATTGAAGTAAAGCCTTATGTAGTTTAATAAGTTTCCCTCTTCTTTGTCTAGTTATATTATTAGAAAGAGTATAAGTATCTTTCTCAACCAGATTTTTATATATTTGGGACATAAATGCATCAATATGAATAAAAATATCTACAATATTAATTTTCCCTTGAACAGAATTTCTTGTATTCTCAAAAAATAAATTTTTTGTAACATTTAAAAGATTATCAATGTTCTTCTTTAAACTATCTGATAGATAGGGATAATCTTTAAATAATCTACTTAAGATACCCTCATATTCAATTATTATATCTAAATATTTTTTCAAGAAATATTCACTGTTTTCTTTTGGATTACAATTTTTAATCAATTTATCAGTAATTTCATCTGTATACATGTTGATAATTGTGTTTAATAAATTGTCTTTTGTTTGAAAATGCAAAAAAATGGAACCCTGAGAAATCCCACAACTATCAGCTATTTGCTTAGTTGATACAAAGAAGAAACCTTTTTCTTCTAGTAGTAAAGCCGTATTCTTTAAAATCTGTTTTCTTGTAAATTCTTTTGATAATTCTCTTTGATTCATATAATCACCCACTCACTGAATATATACTCATTATAAATCATATTTTGCGACTTGTCAAAGGAAATCAAATGATGAAGTGAGTAATCATCTAAACACATATATTTCAATCGCTCTCACATTGTGGATAACTGTGTGGACAAAACCTCTTGAGGCTTTCATAACTTAATAAAGTAGTAATTGGGGATAAAATAAACTGTTTAAAAAAAGTATAAAAAAAAGACCATATTTTGAGATTTTTCAAAATATGGTCCTAAGTTATCTTAATCTCAGAACTGTTACACTTTCGATGTGAGCAGTTTGTGGGAACATGTCTAGTGGAGTTACACTTAACACATCATATTTTTTACGAAGCTCTTTTAAGTTCTTTGCAAGAGTACTTGGATTACAAGAAACGTAAATAATTTTTTGTACAGGTTTTCTTAAAAGGATATCAATAGTTTTATAATCTAATCCACTTCTTGGAGGATCAAAGATAATTACATCAGTTGTTTTGTTTTTGTTGTAGTATGATTTTAAAACTTCATCAACATTTCCAACTTCGAATTCAAGATTCTCAAAATTATTTGCTTTTTTGTTTAAAAGCGCACTTGAGATTGAATCTTGGTTTGCATCTATTCCTAATATATATTCTGCATCTTTTGCAAGGTACATAGAAATTGCACCAGATCCTGAATATGCATCGATTATTTTTCTTTCTTTTCTAAAATCTATATTTTCTTTAATAATTCTATAAAGTTTTTTTGCTTGCTCTGGATTTAACTGATAAAACGACTTAGGTCTTAGAAGGTATTTAACATCTCCAATTGATTCTGTAATTGTTTCTTTTCCTTCTAATAATTCAATAGTATCTCCAAATATTTCAACGTTTTTAGCATCTCTATTTTTAGAAATAGATACACTTACAACGTCTGCAATCTCCATAATCTCTTTTGCAGCAGTTTTTAATACTTGGTTATATATTGTAATAACTAAAGTAACTTGAATCTCTTGATTATGACTACTAACTCTAGTTACAATATAACGTAATAAACCGCGCATAGTTTTAGAGTCAAAAGCAAAGATTTCATATTTATCTAGAATCTCTAATATTTGTTTATTAACTTGATTAATTCTATCATTATGTATTGGACAATCATCAATTGGTATTAAGTCATTTGTACCTTTTTTGTATAAACCAGTAACAAGTCCAAGTTTAGTGTTTCTTACAGGCATTTGAGCCTTGTGACGGTATTGTTTTGGAATATTCATACCAACCATCTCATTAAACTTTATCTTATCTAAATCTAATCCTGAATATCTTAATAATGTTTGTTTCAACATGTCTTCTTTTAATCTAAGTTGTTCTTCATATTGAATATGTTGAGTTTGACATCCGCCACACTCAAAATAGTGTTTACAAAAGGGACTTTTTCTATAAAAAGCTTTCTTTTTAATTCTTACTTTTTCACCAATAGCATACCCTGGTTTTATATCTGTAATATTAACTACTACTTCTTCAGGTGGAAATACGCCATCTACAAAAACTGCTTGCTTTTTGTAAAATCCAATACCTTCTCCGTTAATACCCATTCTTCTTATAGTAATTAATACTTCTTGTCCTTTTTCTAACATACTTTCCATATTGCACCAACTTTCATAATATTATACCTTTTAAATATATTTATGTAAATATTTATTTGGGGAAACTAACCCCAAACGCAGTTCCTAAACTTAATACTGCTGTATTTTTGTATTCTTTAAACAATAAGCCCATCGCAGATGTATCATGGTATAAAACGACAGTTATCTCTTTGTTTAGACGTTTACTTAGTTTTTTAGATAAGTAATTCTCGTAATTTTTTGCTACTTTATAGAGTTTTGCATATCCACCTCTACTAGGGTAAATATTACCTTTATAGACATAATTAGCAATCGCAATAAGTAATTTATTGCCTGAAAAATCTACTTCATTCATTGTATCGATAATTGTATCAACCATAAAATCATCTAATTTAGATGCAATAATTTTTAGTTCATCATCATCTTTATGTTTATAAAACAAAAAGTCTGATTTGATTGGGTCTAAGGTCATATCGAGACTCGGAAATGTTCCGTTTTTTATATAATGTCGTCTTTTAATATAAGTTTGTCCAAAATCAAAGATTAAAAACTCACCTTCATCTACTTCAGTACATAGCCCTTTTGTTCCCATATCTTGAGAATCTTCTATAAATGTAATATTCAAATTTTTTATATTGTATTTCTCAAATGTTTTACTGATTTCATCTATAAAAATCTTAGTAAGTAGTGGTGAAGTTAATCCACCTAAAATAAAGATTTGATTAATAGTTTTCCAATATCCCCAATGGATATCTGTCCAATCTTTTCTTTTGTTTACAGACATTAAGGACGGCTTAACTAAAGTCTTTATAACCATACTAAGGTTATGCCCATATCTTGATGCAATACTTAAAGCACATTCTTTAATACTAGGTATTTCACTCACTAAAGCTTTTTTAAATTCTTTAATAATTTCATCTCGTAAAATTGAGCTAGAAAAACCGAGATTATCTCGGTTGTTTTCTATGTCATTCACTAATAATTCTATTCTAAACAGATCACTAGCAAGTGTATCATCTATGTATACACTATTAATTGAAGCTAGTGGGATAATGTGTCCATCTTTTACAAATGGGTTCATAATATCACCTAAATTTCTCTATTTAATGTAAGCTTTACAACAACCTCGATATGCGAAGTTTGAGGGAACATATCAAATGGTGTAGCTTGATCAACATGATAGTTCATTGATTGAAGATAATTTAAATCTCTAGCAAGCGTTGATACATTACATGAAACATAAACAATACGTTTAATTTTCATCTCTGCGACAGTTTCTAAAAACTCTTTGTCGCAACCCTTACGTGGAGGATCGATAAATAAAACATCAACATCATAATTTTTCCATGTTTTAATAACTTCTTCGGCTTTACCAACAACAAACTTAGCATTTTTAATGTTGTTGTTTAAAGCGTTTCTTTCAGCATTTTTTACAGCTGATGGTATCGATTCTACACCTAGAACATGTTTTGAATAAGCAGCTGCATTTAAACCAATAGTTCCAATTCCACAATAAGCGTCAATAACTACTTCTTTACCTGATAAATCAGCATACTCAATAGCTTTTTTGTATAGTTCTTCTGTTTGAATTGGATTTACTTGGTAAAAAGATCGATGCGATATTTCGAATTTAATATTATTGATTTCATCAACAATTACGTCATCACCATATATTATTTTGCTTTTTTTACCTAAAATAACATTTGTTTTTTCAGGATTAATATTTTGAACAATCGTCTTAATTCTTGGAAATTTTGCAATGACACGGCTAACAATTTCTTCTTTTTTTGGAAGTTTAGGCGAAGAAGTAACTATTGTTAAACTCATTTCATCATATTTATAAGAGTTTCTTAAGACTACATGTCTAATTAAACCAGTATTGTATACTTCATCATATGGTTCAATATTATACTCAGTAAATACATTTTTTAAGAATCTTATGATATCAGAATCTATTTTTGGAATAATATAACATCTTTTCATATCAAAGATATCATGAGTTCTACTCTTATATAGCCCTGCGATTATTTTTTTGTTATGCATACCAAAAGGTATAACAGCTTTGTTACGATAGTAATAAGGGTTACCCATACCTACAGTATCGTGAACAGTTGTTTCAATTTTACCTAATCTTTTTAGTGTTTCATATGTGCGGTGTTTTTTAAAATCTAATTGCATTTGATAATTCATATGCATTAGATTACATCCACCACATTCGTGATAGTGTTCACAAATAGGTAACTTTCTAAATGGTGATTCGTTTAGGATGTTTATTAAACGACCAAATCCAAAAGATTTGTTAAGTTTTATTACTTTAATTTGTGCTCTTTCTCCCTTTAATGCATTCTTAACAAAAACTGGAAATCCTTCAATCTTACATATTCCCATCCCATCATGAGTCATATCAGTAAATTCTACTTCATAGTATTCATTCTTTAGAACCATATTTATCACACTTTCTTCGGTTTCTTATAATTAGTAGCTAACCCGCCGCCACTAGTTTCTCGGTAATTTTTATTTAAGTCTTTCCCCGTTTCAAGCATTGTCTCCACAACCATATCAAAAGATATTTTCCTACTACCAGTTAAAAAGAACGCTAAACTAGATGCATCTATTGCTCTTAATGCAGCAACTGCATTACGTTCAATACATGGTATTTGTACATACCCATATATTGGATCACATGTTAAACCTAAATGGTGTTCCAAAGCGATTTCTGCAGCATATTCGATTTGTTCTAATGACAAATCGTACAACTCACTCTGAGCTCCTGCAGCCATAGCACATGCACTACCAATTTCGGCTTGGCATCCAGCTTCAGCTCCGCTAATTGAGGCATTAAACTTAATTAAGTTTCCAATCAAACCCGCTGTTGCTAAACTGTTAATAATATCCTCATCCCTAAAACTATATCTTTCTTGTAAGTAATATAATACTGCTGGTAATACACCACTAGCCCCACATGTTGGAGCTGTGACAACATAACCACCATTGGCATTAGTTTCGCTAACTGCAAATGCATAAGCACTTACAAGACGTTTTTCCTTGATTTCTTGAGGTTCAAGCGCAAAAGATTTTTTTAATAAACTTTTTGCTTTTCTTTCAACTTCTAAAACCCCTGGTAAAATACCATCTTTAGACAAACCATTGTGAATGCTGTCCTTCATCTGATTCCAAACTATTTCTAAGTAGTTATAAAGTTCTTTTCCTTCAACTAAATAAACATACTCATAAAGTTTTAAATTATTTTTCAGACAATAATCACTAATTTCTCTAAAAGTATTTAATTCATATATATTCTTATCTAATGAGTAAGGTTCTCCATCAATCTTAATGGCTCCACCACCCACACTAAATACACGCATATTTCCAACTAATTTACCATTTTCATCATACGCAAAGAAGTCAAGCGTATTTGGGTGTTCCATAATGAAATCACTACTAAAAACAATATCATTAGTTTCTAATACTTCTTTTAAAACAACATCTGTTAAATGTCCTTTACCTGTAAGGCTTAACGATCCATAAAGTACTACTTTATAATTTAGATCAGGATATCGTTTTTTAAAAATAAGGGCAGCTTTCTCTGGCCCCATTGTATGAGAACTTGAAGGTCCCCTTCCTATCTTGTATAATTCCTTTATTGATTGCATAAAACCTCCGCAATTAGTACTTATAAACATTATAACACAAATTCGGGTTTTTTTCATTTTAGACTCAATAAAAAAAGAAGTCATCGACTTCTTTTTTGGGGGAGAAAATTTACTCTATTATAATTTCTACTTTATCACCATCAGCAGATTCAATATCTACTATTTTCCCTAATGATCCACTATCAATCATTTGTAAAATCATATCTAAATCTAAATCAAAATCATTTAACTGATCGATTTTCATGAATCCTTTTCCGCTTCTTAATGCTACTTTCGCAAATTCAATTGGAATTTGAACATTTACTTTATCACCGTCTGCTGAATTAACTTTAATTTTAAACATCTTGAATGCTTGTTTTTTTGGTATAGCTACTTTTTGGTCATTTTGATCTAAAGCTTTAAGAAGATCTGCACCTTCTGCTGCTGTTATTGTTTTTGATTGAATCATTTCTAAAATTCTTAATCTATCGTCGCTCATAAAATCACTCCTATTTTTTAGTTTTTTTATTTTCTATTTGATCTTTTATTTAGTTCTTCACAATTAACAAATGATTTTCTTTCCACATCTTTGCTTAATTCATAAAGTTCAATATAATCTACAGCGTTCATAACACTACCTCCTATTTAATTAGTTTAGCAGCTTCACTTGCAGTAATTTCACCTTTTTCAAGTTTCTTGAAAATTTCTTCTTTACTCGCTTTTTCTTCAACACTGACCTCGTAACCTAGGGCTACAATAACATCATCAAGATTTTTCTTTACAGTTGGGTATGATATACCTAACTCTTTTTCAATATGTTTAATATTTCCACGGTTTTTAATAAATACTTCAATAAAGTATAAATGTTCTTTTGATAAGTAGTTAAACTTAGATAAATTAAATTCACCACTAATTTCAGTTTTACAGTTTGTACATTGTAATTTTGTTACTACTAAATCATGTTGGCAAATTGGACATTCACCGATAACGTTTTTATTCATAATATCATCCCTTCTAAATGATCTTGATATCAATGTGAGCATCTTTGCTGTCTACATTGATTCTTGTATTTTTTGAATACTTTAATAGTCTGATAATATCATTTACATCAAAATTTTCATCATCACCCATATCAGGTATAAATTTTTTCCCTAATCTTAACCCCATTGTTGCAAAAATGATTGGGAGAGGTAAAATGAATAGAATCTTAAGGAATAAATTGATATTCTTTCCTTCATTAGGGACATGAATTTTCATTTTAACAAAGTGTGCTCTTCTACCCGGTTTAATTTTGTTTTTACTTTCCAAAAGTTTTTCTGCTTCTAAAACTGTTATTTCATCTTTTTCTAGTTTTTCAAGCACTTCTAGATAATCCATCTTTTCACATCCTTTTTTCATTAATTTTATTTAGTTAAAAGTTAATTTTTCTTAAGTACACCTTAATAATATACAATTTTGTATGCTTTGTCAACACTTTTTATTAAAAAAATTAAAATTATTAATATGTTTATTGATTTTATTAATATTATGATTAATTTGATTAATAATTTCAATTTAAAATCACTTTACTATTTTTTATTTATTATATATAGAAAGATAAGTGACTATTTAAACATTTTTAAGTATAATATATTCGAGGTGTTATTAATGAGCAGAGTATTATTTTTATTTATGATGTTTAGTATTATCGGTTTTATGTGGGAAACTCCCTATGTCTCAATTAAAATGAAAAAATATGTTAATCGTGGTTTTCTTCATGGACCTTATATTCCTATATACGGTTGTGCTATAGTTACAATTGTATTGTCAATGAGTATTTTTGATTCAGTGACCAATGAAACATTTCCAATTATCCTAATAGAAATGTTGTTTATGGGTTTAGTAACTGCTTTTTGGGAGTACTTTACCTCTTATGTTTTAGAAAAATTATTCCACGCAAGATGGTGGGATTATAGTAATCACAAGTATAATATTAATGGCCGAATCAGTTTACATGTTACTGTGTTCTTTGGTTTAGGTGGATTCTTTTTATATAAATTTGTATTACCTTTACTTGATAAACTATATTTTTCAATCTCTAATGATGTTTTATTCTTTATCCTATCAGGTTTCTATCTTTTCTTTATTATCGATAACATCTTAACTTTAATTGATTTAATCAAAGTTAGAAATGTAATTGATATCCTTAATAATATGAAAGAGGAATTTGTTGATAGTATTGAACTTAAAGTTCAAGAAACTAAACAAGGAGCAAGAAAACTTGGGATTGATTTTGTGAACGAGATAATAAATATCAATAAAGAATTAAATGAGTACTATAATAACTTTTTAGATAAGCGAACTCCACTTTCAATTCAGTTCAAAGAGAAATTAGACCGTTTTAATACTCGTTTTGATAAATTTAAGCATCCTAGAAGATTGTTTAATAAATATCCAAATTCACAAACTTTAAAATCAATTTCATTTAAAGATTTTTTAGATAAAAGAATAAAAAAATAGAATTTATGGATTATCCATAAATTCTTTTTTTACATCGTTTTTACTTCTATGATAATATCTCTTAGTTCTGCAGCTCTCTCAAAATCAAGTTTTCCAGCAGCACTACGCATTTCTTTGTTTAAATCTTTAAGAAGCTGTTCTTTTTCTTTTTTAGTTAATTTGTTTAAATCTTTAGTATCTTCTATTACATCTGATTTGACTCTAATTGAATCTCTAACTCCCTTAATAATCGTTGTTGGAGTGATATTATGTTTAATATTGTGGGTTTCTTGAATTTCTCTTCTTCTGTTAGTTTCCTCAATAGCATAAGTCATAGCATCTGTCATCTTATCAGCATACATTATAACCAGCCCATTACTATTTCTAGCAGCTCTACCGATAGTTTGAATTAAACTTCTTGAACTTCTTAAGAACCCTTGTTTATCCGCATCTAAAATAGTAATCAATGAAACCTCAGGTATATCTAAACCTTCTCTTAATAAGTTAATTCCAACAATACAATCATAGATTCCAAGTCTTAAATCTCTGATTACTTCAATTCTTTCTAATGATTTTATTTCCGAATGAAGATATGTTACTTTAATTCCAAGTTCTTTTAAATAAGTAGTTAAATCCTCACTCATTTTTATTGTTAAAGTGGTAATAAGTGTTCTTTCGTTGTTTTCTATTCTTTTTAGTATTTCAGTAACAATATCATCTATTTGTCCTTTTTTAGGTCTAACTTCAATTACAGGATCTAATAAACCAGTCGGTCTAATTATTTGTTCAGCAACTTGATCTGTTCGTTCAAGTTCATAATCACCTGGTGTCGCACTAGCGTAAACTACTTGATGAATTTTTTCATTAAACTCATCAAAATTTAATGGTCTATTATCCATTGCGCTTGGTAGTCTAAACCCAAAATCAACAAGTGTTTTTTTACGGGATTGATCACCATTATACATTCCTCTTACTTGAGGTAAAGTAACATGTGATTCATCAACTATTAATAAATAATCATCACCAAAAAAATCCATAAGTGTAGATGGTGTTTCACCTGCTTCTCGTAAACTCAAATGTCTTGAATAGTTCTCAACACCCTTGCATGTCCCAACTTCTCTTAACATTTCAAGATCATAATTAGTTCTTTGTTTTATTCTTTCTGCTTCTAATATTTGGTTATTATCTTTAAAAAACTTGATTTGGGATTCCAACTCCGTTTCAATTCTACTAATCCCTTCCTCTAATTTTTCTTTATTAAGAACAAACTGAGTGGCTGGAAAGATACTTATTACTTGGTATTCTTTTAATACTTCACCAGTAACAATATCAAATTCTCTAATTCTTTCAATATCCTCATCAAAAAACTCGATTCTTATCCCCACAGTTTTTTGATAAGTTGGTAATATTTCAACTACATCACCTTTTACACGAAATGATCCACGATTAAAATCCATATCATTTCTTGTAAAAAGCATATCAACTAGTCTTCTTAAAAGATTATCTCTACCAAACGCATCACCAACTCTTAAAGTTAGCATACTGTTTTTATAATCTTCAGGGTCACCTATCCCGTAAATACAAGATACACTAGCAACCACAATAACATCTTTTCTCTCTAATAAACTTGCAGTAGCACTATGTCTCATTTCATCAATTTCATCATTAGTCTGAGAATCTTTTTCAATGTATAAGTCACGCGAAGGAACATATGCTTCTGGTTGATAATAATCGTAATATGAAATAAAGTATTCCACTCTGTTTTCAGGGAAATACTCTTTTAGCTCACTATAAAGCTGCCCAGCTAATGTTTTATTGTGTGCTAAAACTAATACTGGCTTATTAATTTGCTCAATAACATTACTCATTGTAAATGTTTTACCAGTCCCTGTTGCTCCTAATAAAACTTGTTCTTTAACACCATTTTCAATGTTATCCACAATCATTTTTATTGCCTTAACTTGATCTCCCTTAGGAGAATATTTTGACTCTAATTTAAAATTTTCCATCATATCACCTAGATATATTTTAACATAAAAAATTGTTATTTCTTAGATATGTGCTAAAATTAAATCGGTGATAATATGAAGACTTTATTAGTTGGTATCAATGCAAAATATATCCACACAAATAACGCTATAAGATTGTTAAAAGTCAATGCTTCTTTTGAGGTTTCTTTAAAAGAATTTACAATCAAAGATTCAAACGAAAAAATTATAGAAGAAATAAAAGAATTTAGTCCTAAATATTTAGGATTCTCTTGTTATATATGGAATATTGAGCAAGTTAAACAAATACTCCAAGAAATCAACTTGCCTGACTCTACAATAATCCTTGGTGGCCCTGAGGTTAGTTATGATTCAGAGTACTTATTAAAAGATTATCCTGTTGATTATATTTTAAAGGGTGAGGGTGAAATTATTTTTGATAAGTTAATAACTTCATTAAATAACGGTTTAGATATATCACCTTTAACTAATATCTCATATAAGAAAAATGATACTATAATAAACAAACCAATTGTCGAAATAAAAGACTTAAACACTTTAAAACAACCCTATTATTTGATTGAAGACATCAATGACTTACCAAATAAAATAGCGTATATTGAAACATCTAGAGGTTGTCCTTATAAATGCAGTTATTGTTTAAGTTCCTTAGAGGAAAAACTTAGATTTTTTGATATGGAAACTGTAAAAAAATCAATTTTGCATTTAATGGAAAACAATGTTAAAACATTTAAGTTTTTAGATAGAACCTTTAATGCAAATAAAAAGACATTAGATTTATTTGATTTTATCATCAACAATCACTACCCAAACACAGTGTTTCAGTTTGAAATTACTGGAGATATTTTAGATCCAAAAATCATTGAATATCTAAATGAGTTTGCACCTAAAAACTTATTTAGATTCGAAATTGGTATTCAATCAACTAATGAACATACAAACTCTCTAGTTAACAGAATTCAAGATAAAGAAAAACTTTTCAACAATATCATCTTAATCCAAGATCAAAACGTAATTGATTTACATTTAGATTTAATTGCTGGTTTACCAAAAGAAAATCTAGAATCATTTAAAAATACGTTTAATGAAGTTTACCAGTTAAATGTAAAAGAACTACAACTTGGATTCTTAAAAATGTTAAGAGGTACTAAAATTAGAAATGAGTATAAAATATTTGATTACACATTTAACGAAACAGCTCCATATGAAATTACATCAAACACAGATTTATCCAATGATGACTTAAACGACATTCACAACACTGAGAAAATGCTTGAAATTTACCATAACAGAGGCTTTTTTAAGAATGTGATATTTGATATTACAAAAGCATTTAACTCTCCCTATGATTTCTTTAATGCTTTATACGCATACTATGACGAAAACAATCTACCAACTTTAAGATATCAGGTATTTGATTTATATATTAATCTCATAAACTTTCTCAAAATTAATTTAGAACCATCTCTATATAAAAAGTTCTACGACCTTTTAAAGATTGAGTATTTATCATTATCTAAAATTAAACCAAAATTATTTTTCCACGAGAAGGAAGACAAAAAACTAAAACAAGACATTTATAATATCTTAGTCGACAAAACCGGGAAAGATATAAATTACTTTTACAAATATGGTGTTTTGGCTATATTTGATGATTATTATTATGTCTTCACATATAAGAACCTTTCTATGAAAAAATACCAAGTAAAAAGACCTTTATAATTAAAGGTCTTTTCTTTTTTTTAGCTATTGATTAATAAAATAGTGTTTTTATATAAACTATCTAAGAAGTTATTTTCATCTACTTCATATTCACCTGTTGTATAGCGAATAATAACTCCCATAATGAAACCATAAATCGTCATTTCTTTTAAAGGTGTAAATTCTTTTGTAAATAAATTTTCTGCGATTCCCTTTTCAAATATTATAGTAAATCTGTGCTCCACTTGTTTTTTGAAAGTTTCAACTTTATCTTTTAAATTAATTTTAATATTTTCAGACAAATCAACCATCAAATCATTAACAAATAATTTATGAATGTTTCTTCCTTGTTTTGCAAGATTTACAAATTTTCCAATAAAGTCTTTAAATGACTCCTCAAAACTTAGTGAATCTAAATCTTTGACCCCGATCAACTCAGTGAACAAACTTTGAATAATTAAACAACCAGCATCAATAAACATTTGATCTTTACTTGGGAAGTACTCATAAAGAGTACTTTTTCCCATATCTAATTCTTTTGCGATAGAACTTATTGTAACGTTTGGTCTTAAACCATTCATTTTTATATCTTCAACAATCCAAGCTAGTATTTCCTCTTTCCTACCCATTATTTACTCATTACTTTTCTAAGAAATTCATCAACATCTGTAGGTTTACTATCCTCAACAATAATGACTTCATCAACTTCTTTTTTAGGTAAGAAAATTGTTAATAAGATTTCAATAACTATGATAACTGCGAAGATAACAATATACATAACTTTAGGGTCTGTATAATATAAATAACCAAATCCTAAAAGTGTAATTAATATAGCAATAGCTCCAAGTAATCCTTTAGAGTGGAATGATACTAAGTAATACATAATTGGTACAATAAACAATGTAAGAACAGTAGCATAAATTAATCCACCAATCGTTGTTAAAGCCATTGGTTGCATCATTTCAGAACCTTCACCAACAGCTAAAGCCATTGTTGATAGTGCTAAAATTGTTGTTAATGCTGTCATTAAGATTGGTCTTAATCTTGTTTTTCCTGCTTCTAATAATGCTTCTTTAATTTTATATCCTTTGTTTCTTAATTGGTTAGTATAATCAACAAGTACAATACCGTTATTAACAACTACCCCAGTTAATATGATTAAACCAATTAACGAAACAACACTTACTGGCATATTGAAAATATAAAGACTTAAGAATCCACCAGTAAAAGCTAAAGGAATTGTAAACATAATGATAAATGGATAAGTTAGTGATTGGAATTGACTCGCCATTATCATATAAATAAGAACTACTGCTAATCCCATTGCTAGTAATAATACATTAACAGCTTCCATTATTTCTTCGTTTTCTCCAAGTTCAGTTAACTCATAACCTGTTGGAACTTGATAATCACTTTCTAATGTTGATGTAATATCATTAGCTACTAAACTAACATTATATCCATCTTCTAAAATTACACTAACAGTTAAAACACGGCTATTATTAACTCTTGAGATTGATCCAAAACCTTCATCAAACTCTACTGTTGCAATATCACCAACAAAGACTTCTTGGTCTAATGCATTTTCACCCACAAGAATTTCCTCAATACTAGTTAAATCATACTCAGTATTTGAATCCTTAGTTTCAGAATCAATTATATAAATATCATACATATTACCATTAATTGTAATAGAAGATATTTTACTATCTGTCTTAATTTCAGCAGCTACTTTTTCTAGAACTGAAGCAACTGTAAATCCTTGTGCTATAGCTAGGTCTTTATCCACTGTAACTTTGATTTCTTGAGATAACTTCCCAATACCAGGATCAACTTCTTTTACCCCATCAATCCCCATTAATAACGATTGAATTGTTGTAGCCTCAGTTTTTAAAACATCTAAATCATAGCCACTGATTTGTAATTGAATACCACTACCAGTCATTGCCGAAGTCATCGTTTGAGTTCCAGAAATCTCATATTCAACTTCTGTATAACTTTCATCTAAGATGTCAGATACAACAGTTTGGAATTCACTTGTTTCTAATGTACGATTGTCTTTTAAAATAATGTTTACAGTAGCACTAGATGCGTCAGTAACACCAAAGAACATCATTTGTCCACCACCAAGAGAGATTCCTACTGTTTCTACATTTGCGTTTTCTCTTAGTTCTTCACTTAATCTATCTAGTAATGATGTAAAATCATCAAAGCTTAATCTTTCTTCACCCTCAACATTTTCAGGTACTGAGATTGAAACATTGATTCCCCCTTCATCAGATGCAGGGAAGTATTCAAAACCATTAGTAAGCGCAAGACCAATTGATCCACCAAACAATACTACTACTAATGCTAAAACAATATATTTTACCTTAAACGCAAAATTAAATACTTTTTCATAACCATTTTTAATTTTACTGATTGAAGATGTTTTATTTTCTTTTACTGTTTCTTCTTTTAAAACCTTAGATGCAACACTTGGCACAAGTGTTAATGCAATCATTAAAGAAGCAGATAAACTAAATGCAATTGTCATTGCCATTTGCATAAATATTTCCTTGATAAATCCCTCAATAAAGATAATCGGTAAGAATACAGAAATAGTTGTTAATGTACTTGCAGTGATTGCTCCAGCAACTTGATGAGTTCCTTCTATCGCTGCTTTTTTATTTGAATATCCTTGTTTTTTTAATCTAAATATATTTTCCATAACTACAATACTATTATCCACTAGCATCCCAATACCAAGTGCTAGACCACCTAGTGATACGATGTTTAATGTTATTCCTGACAAGTAAATTAATACAATTGCAAATAATAAACTTATTGGAATTGCAATACCAACAATAAATGTAGCTCTAAAACTTCTTAAGAAAACAAATAATATTATCAGTGCTAATAAACCACCATACAACAAATTATCAGTAACACTACCAGTAGATTGATTAATATATTCACCTTGATCAAGTAGAACTGTGTAATCAATACTATCATCAGCTTTTAATAATTCTAATGCTTTAAAGACTTCTTTTGTAACATCTGTAGTTGCGAAATTACTACTTTTTTGAATTGTTAGTGTAATTGCATCTTCACCATTAACTTTACTATATTCCTTATCAGCAGCACTGATATAATCAACAGTTGCAATGTCAGCAATTGAAACTTCCATACCAGGTATAGAATTAAATATCGTTAAGTTTTCGATAGCCTCTTTATCCTCAAGCTTATCTCCTACTCTAACTAAGTAATTACTTCCACCTACATTAATATATCCAGTTGGAAATCCAAAGTTTTGAGTAGCTAAAATCCCTGAAATCATTCCTTTTGTTATTTCAAAACCAGGAATAATTGCTCCCAGTTGAGCGTTTTTAGCAGCTAAAGCTACTTCATCAATAATTACATGAATTTCACTTTCAAATGCACCACTAACACTAACGCTTGCTACTCCACCAATTCTTTCTATTTGTGGTAATAAGTCATCATCAATATACTCTGTTAGTTGTTTTTGAGTATATCCTTCTTTAGTTATACTAAAACTCATTATTGGCATCATATCCGGATTAATTTTAATGATCATTGGATTTGATACTGAGTCAGGTAAACTACTTTTTATCATATCTAAATTTTCACGCATTTCAATCATTGCGCTATCCATATTTGTACTACTATTAAACTCAAGAGTTATAATTGATAAATTTTCTTGAGAAGTTGATTGAACTTCTTTTATATTCGTTGTTGTTGAGAATGTTGCTTCTAAAGGTTTAGAAACTGTTTCTTCAACTTCATCTGGACTTGCTCCAGGATATGTAGTTATTACAACTGCATATGGTATGTTCATGCTTGGAAATAAATCTGTTGTTAATCTAGTAAAAGAAACAACTCCAAATACAGCAACTAAAATAACTGCCATAAATACCGTTATTGCTCTTTCAACACTAAATTTTGCAATACCTTTCATGTAATCACCTTTTTCCTCAAAATAAAAACCCGACCGAATGTTCGGTCGGGTTTAATTATACCATAGTTTTTATTCTTGTAAAGTGTTGATTAAAAATTAATTTATGTTTTGATCAATATGACCTGTATTTGTATTCAAAACTAATGTTGTAGGAGTGAACTCATCATCGTTGTAATAACTTATACTTCCAGTTGAAGCTGTAATTGTAACAGCCTCACTATAAACTTCCTCGTAATTAACACTTCCTGTTCCGCCTGATGTGTTTACATAAGTAACCGGAGAAGTTGCACTACCAATATCTTTAATAGTTACACGACCAGTTTCTACGTTAACATTAATTCTTAAGAACTCTACATTATTTAGATAAATATTACCTGTACTCGTTGTAACAGAGAAAATAACAGTTGCATCACTATTAGTTGATTCAATATTAGTTGCTTTTATATTACCCGTTGCAACATTTAAATCAACTTTACCACTAATTTCCATAGTATCCAATGTTATTCTACCAGTTGCTGTTATAACATCTAATGTCCCTGTATTTATTGCTAACATTTCAACATTTCCAATTGCAGTCTCAACATCAACAATATTAATTAGTAACTCTTTTGGAACTTCAATTACAACGTTTTGTCGATCCATAAACAAATATTTAAAGAAATCAATATTAAACAAATCAAATTTTACTTTGTTTGATGTTTTTAAAAGATTACTTTCTTCATTAAATAATAATGAGAATTGATTTTTTTCATAGTAATTATGAGTTACTTTGATAAAATCACCATTAATTGCTACTATTTCAACATCCAAATCATCATAATCAACATCTAAATTCCAACTTACTAAGTTTTCAATATCTGAAGATACATCTAAAGTGTACTCATCAGTAATCAATGTTTGATTTTGATATTCACTAATTATTCCAGCATCATCTTTATATATTTGGTAACCACTAAAGATTACTGCAACGATTGCTCCAACAAATAGAAATTTTCTAAATCCACTTGCTTTTTTATGTCTTCTAAACCAAGGTTCAACGCCAACTCTATGCATTTTTTTAGCAACTTTTGCTCTACCTCTAATTTTAAACACATTCATGTGCCATAATACTGTTTTTTTACATACAAACACAAACAGATCAAACACTACCATTGCAAACAATAATAAGAATATATATATTGCAGTTACAAACATAAATATGTATGTAGCATTACTACCAAACTCACCTAAGATAGCCATTGCTGTAGGTATATAGCTAATTAATGAAGCAAACAAACTAAATGAAACAGCTAATAATGATGGTGCTAACCATGTTAAGATAAACATATCAAACATTAATAACAATACAACTCTAAAAACACTCACATGTTCATATCTTTCTTCTTTTGTTTTAACATATTTGGAATTAATCCCATACTCACTAAGTACATTTCTAGCAATTACATCTGGACTTTCTAACTCTGATATAACTTCAGCTTCACTTTTGTTTTCATAAACTGTACCCGAGTAAAATCTTTCTTCATAAAAATCTAAAATCTCTTTTCTTTCGTTTGGCTCTAAGATACCAAGAGCCTGGTTTAATTTTCTTAAAAAATCTACTTTATTCATATCTCTCACCTCTAATCATACGATTAACAACCTTATTGAATTTTTTAAAATCTTCAATAAGTTCTTCTAATTTTATTTTTCCTTTTTTTGTAATTCTAAAGTATTTACGTGGTGGCCCATTTTTAGATTCTTTTAAATAAGTTTCACATAAATTTTCTTTTACTAACTTTCTTAATATTGGGTATATTGTACTTTCACTAATTACCATATAATAGTCAATTTCCTGATAAATATCATATCCATATCGGTCTTTTTCGTTAATTCTTGATAGCACAACCATCTCTAGAACACCCTTTTTAAGCTGTGTACTCATATTATGCCTCCTTCACACTGTATAGTATTATACTTTGTATAGTAGCATACAATGTATAGTTTGTAAATAGTTTTAATAAAAATATTTTACAAATAAAAAAACCTTAACAAAGTTAAGGTTAAATTTTTACTTAATATCGATAATTCTAAAACTGTTTGTTTGTGTTCCAATTGGGAAACCACCAGTAACAACTACTCTTGTACCTGGTTTACAATTATACTCGCTCTTAACAAGTTTTATAGCTTCCTTAATTAAATACTCAGTATCAGGTTCTAAATTAAACACTCGAGCCTCAACACCATTATATAAAGCAAGACTTCTAGCTTTTTCAGCATTTGGCGTTAATGCAATGATTCTTGCATCGGGTCTAAACTTAGATATAAGTTTTGCAGTATTACCTGAAACTGTAGGTGCAACAATAATATCTGTATCACCTTGAATTACTGAATATGCAACACTGAC
Organism: Candidatus Izimoplasma sp. ZiA1; assembly: GCA_002285055.1. Taxonomy (GTDB): domain Bacteria; phylum Bacillota_I; class Bacilli_A; order Izemoplasmatales; family Izemoplasmataceae; genus Izemoplasma_C. The sequence continues at coordinate 78,565 of NQYJ01000007.1, read as the reverse complement.
TGCGATTGAAGTTTCAATCCCATCATGAGAATTTTTATTTGCTCTTTTAACAAGTCTAGCACGATCTAACTCACGTTCTATCCTTTGAGCGATGTTATTCATAACTTCAACACTTTCAATTGGATAAATCCCAATGGCACTTTCACCACTTAACATAATAGCGTCAGTTCCATCATAAATTGCGTTAGCTACATCACTAACTTCAGCTCTTGTAGGTCTTGGATTATCAATCATTGATTCAAGCATTTGTGTTGCTGTTACACTTATTTTACCTTTGATATGACATTTTCCAATAATTGATTTTTGAATAATTGGAACGTCCTCTGCAGGTACTTCTACTCCTAAATCACCTCGAGCAATCATTACTCCATCAGCAATTTCAATAATCTCATCAATATTTAAAACACCTTCAGCGTTTTCAATTTTAGCAATAATTTGTGTGTGATCATTTCCACATTTAGCAAAGATGTCTTTAATCTCTTTAATATCACTAGCTCTTCTAACAAAAGATGCAGCAACATAATCAACACGGTTTAAACAACCCCATTTTAAGTCAGCATGATCTTTTTCTGATATGAAAGGCATATTAAGTTTAGCCCCTGGAATATTAATCCCTCTTCTATCTTTTATGATATGAGTGTTTAAGGCTTTTGTTTTAATAGTTTTTTTATCAAGATCAATATCCATTACTTTTAGTTCTAAATATCCATCATCAACTAAAATACTGCCACCAACTAAAACATCTAAATAAAGGTTTTCATATGAAACACTAAATTTTGTTTCATCACCTAATATTTCAGTCATATAAATAGTAACTATTGAGTCTTTCTCAATAGAGACTTTTGAGTTCTTAAATAAATGTGTTCTTACTTCAGGTCCTTTTGTATCTAATAACGATGCAACGTTAGTATTTAGATCTGTATTTATTTCATATAATGTTTTTAATCTCTCTAAATGTGATTCATGGTTACCATGAGAAAAATTCATTCTCATAACATCCATTCCAGCATTGATTAATGAAGTCATCATTTCTTTTGACTCTGTTGCTGGTCCGATTGTACAAATAATTTTTGTTTGATTAAATGGAATCATAATTTCCTCCTTATTTTAACCTACCTACAAGTCCATAGCGTTTGTTAGGTATTTTTCGTTTTTGGCTTAAAGCTTCATTTATGTCGTAATCGATAAGGTCCATCCCTCTTAATCCAACTGCTTTTCCACCAATACCTTTGGAAATTAACTCAACAGCGTATTCTCCCATTTCTGTAGCTAGTACTCTGTCAAACGCGACAGGATTACCCCCACGTTGAACATGTCCTAACACTGTAGCTCTTGTTTCATAACCTGTGTATTCTTCAATTTCTTCTGCAAGTTTGTGAACATCACACATGTGTTCTGTTACTACAACAATCGCATGTCTTTTATTATTATCGTGTGATTCTTTAATTGCATCCAAAGTTTGTTGTTTATTAAATCCAGTTTCTGGAGTGATAATAAATTCACTACCACCAGCAATCCCAGCATAAAGAGCTAAGTCACCACAATATCTACCCATAATTTCAACAACACTACAACGTTTATGAGACATTGAAGTATCTCTTAATCGATCAATAGATTGCATAGCTGTGTCTAAAGCTGTAAAAAAACCTATAGTGTAATCTGTAGAAGATATATCATTATCAATCGTACCTGGTAAACCAATACAATTAATACCCATTTCAGTTAAAGCTTGGGCACCTCTATACGTCCCATCTCCACCAATTACTACTAAAGCTTCAATCCCAAGATTGTTTAATTTATCCACAGCAACTTGTCTAGTTTTACGTTCTTTAAACTCAGGGAATCTAGCACTTCCTAAAACAGTTCCCCCACGATTAATAATTCTTGAAACATCATAACGAGTTAATTCTTTTAAATAACCATCATATAATCCGTGGTATCCATCATAAACACCATACACTTTGTATCCATAATGTAATCCACTTCTGACAACTGCACGAATAGCAGCATTCATTCCTGGAGCGTCACCACCAGAAGTTAGTACACCAATTTTTTTCATATAAGTCACCACCATAATTATTATAGCAAGTATCAAAAAAATAATCTATGATAATGTTAAGTTATGCGCTTTCATTACTACTAATTGTAAGTTTTCGCCTCTTAATTCAACTCTTATTTGAAATAAATAGACGTTATTTAAAATAAGTAAGTCTTTTAGTTCTTGATAAGTGTCTGTGAAAATTACACCACTCAACTTCATAAATTCATCTTCTATTTCGACAAAAGCCATTTTTTTATCATTTTTAGTTGTTATAACTTTAACTAGACTTAGAACACCAATTATTCTAAATGGTGGTTTTTTTGTATAGCTTTCGTCAATATCACTAACTTTTTGTAGTTGATGGGTGTTAATATATTCATCAAACTTTCTTAGATGGTGAATACTAAGATTAAATCCTAACGCTGTTTTTTCTAGTTCAATTAACTCATCAATAGAATACTCTGTTATATTCTCGATAACAAAGTCCTCATTTTTTATATAATTACCATATGTAGAAAAATTGATAGCTTCTTCTAATTTTTCAATCATTACTTTTTTTGTTAAATTGAACTCATCTAATGCCCCAACTGCAATCAATGCTTCATAAATTCTTTTATTTAAGAAACTATGAGTTCTACTGATAAAATCAATATAAGACTTAAACTTATTTTTTGAGCGTTCCTCGATAATCTTTTTAACTGTACTAAGTCCAACATTTTTTATCCCAAGTAACGGAAATAATAACTCATCTTTATATACTATTACATTGTATGCACTAGTATTGATGTTAGGACTTTTTACTCTAATCTTAAGTTTATTTGCCTCGAAAATATAATCTTTCGTTTGTTTTTCACTACCTAAAACACTACTTATTAAAACTGATAAATAGTATTTTGGGAAATTAGCTTTTAGATATGCAGTCCAATATGAAACATATGCATAAGCGACACTATGAGCACGGTTAAAGCCATAATTAGCAAACTTAACTATATAATCATATATCTCATTAGCTTCTTTTTCCTCGCGTTTAAGGACTTTTGATTTCATTAAAAACCTAGCTCTTTCTTGATCTAAGATATCTCTTTTTTTCTTAGAAACAGCTCTCCTAACAACATCCGCCTCACCTAAAGAATAACCAGCATATTTATTTAATATAGTTAATATTTGTTCTTGGTAGATAATTATTCCATTGGTTTTTTTTAAGGTTTCTTCTAAGACCTTATTTAAGTAGGTTATCTCTTTAGTTTTATTCCTTACATTTAAATATTCGGGAATATTTTCCATAGGACCTGGTCTAAAGAGAGCTAGCGCTGTAACAATATCCTCAAAACAGTTTACTTCCATTTGTCTTAATAAGTTTCTCATCCCTGGGGATTCAAGTTGAAATACTCCAGTTGTATTTGTTTCTCGTAATAATTTATATGTTAGTTTATCATCAAGTGGAACATCATAAATATTAATGGTTATTTTTTCATATTTTTTTAACAGTTTTAGGGTTTTATCTATGATTGTTAGATTTCTAAGGCCCAAAAAATCTATTTTTAACAGACCTAATTCCTCTAAATCTGATTGTTCATATTGTGTTTGAATCATATCTAGGAGTCCTGCTTGAACAGGTGTGTATTCTGTCATTTTATTTTGAGTAAGAATAATACCCGCAGCATGGGTTCCGATATGTCTAGCTAATCCTTCGATTTTTTTTGCAGACAATATAAATTTAGCAGCGTTTTTATCAACAGTTATTATGTTATTAATATACTTACTGTTTTCTACCATTTCTTTAATAGTAGCGTAATTTTTATTCTCTTTTAACACTTCATCTAACATTACTTGGCTGACATTTTCAACACGGGCTGTATCTCGTAAACAACTTTTACTTTTGAAAGTACCAAAGGTACAGATTGTAGCCACTTTATCATTGCCATATTTATCACGAACATATTCAATGATTTCATCACGTTTGTCATCTGGGAAATCTAAATCGATATCTGGCATTGTTACTCTTTGTGGATTTAAAAACCTTTCAAAAACCAGTTCATATTCTATTGAATCAACACTAGTAATCCCTAGGCAATAACTAACAAGACTTGCTGCGGCACTACCTCGTCCTGGTCCTACTAAATACCCTTTATTTTTTGCATATTTAACAAAGTCATAAACAATTAAAAAATAGTCATTATAACCCATTTCATCAATTATATCTAACTCATATTTTAATCTGTTTAAATATTCTCTTTTATTTACTTTTTTATTTTTAATTCTTAGTTCTAGTCCTTTATAAGCAAGAGCATCTAAATACTCTTTACTACTAACACCTTTTTTAGGAAGTATCGCTTTTGGTAAAAATACTTCTCCTAAGTTTATCTGAAGATTGATTAAATTAGCTATCTTTAATGAATTACTAATAGCTTCTTGATTATTAATTGTTTGAAAATATCCATCTAAGGATGACAACGAATTGAATAAGTTTTTTGAAAACAAACTATCAGTTTGATTTGCTAGAATTTTTTCGAGTGTTTTTGAATATTCAATATCTTCATCAACGATATATCTTGTTTTTAGAAATGCTATTGGTTCATATGGTTTATATTGGTTTCTTTGATTTGAATATGCTAAGTATAAATGTGGTGTACTTTTAGATAACACTTCATATAGTTTTATTAGAATTTCATCATCTAACTTATTATCATCAACAATGATTATATTATCCGTAAATAAATTATAATTATTCTCAACGATAAATTCTCCGCTAACTCCATTAATAGATGAAATACTTAACAGATTTAAATACCCTTGATAATTTAATGGGTAAACTAAAATCTTGATAGTCATTTCATTAAACACAACTTTTGTATTAATCCCTATAAGAGGTTTAATATTATTTTTAATACATGCCTTATAAAATTTAATTGCACCATGTAATTTGTTATCTGTTATAGCCAAAAAACTGTTTTTTTTCAAAACAGCGTAGTCAATTAAGTCTTCAATTTTTAATAATGATCCATTCATCGAATAATGAGTTTCATTGTATAAGTTTATATAGTTCATATTATCACCTTTGTTTATGATAATTATATCATAATCAATAGTATAGATTAAAAGAAAACAAAAACTTTACTTTGTTTTTGTTTTCTTTAGTATCACAATGCCAATTAAAACTACCGTTCCAAGTACATATATATCATATTTGGTTATGATATCCATAATTGAGGTTTGATTTTCCTCACTAATTATTTGAAAGTAGTAATTCTCTAAATACCCATTTACGCCTTTGATTTTGAGTAAATATTCACCTTCATTTTCAACATAAAATCCACTTTCTATAAACTGGTTATTTAAATATCCTTCACCATTAAAATCTAAAGTAATCGGTTCTTTATAAACTGTGTTGTTGATAATTCCATTTACTTCGGGTTTTATTGTAAACTCAATTATTTTTTGATAATCATTAATTCCATTAACAATTAGTTGATAAAAGCCTGGTTCTTCAATTATAGTTCCACTTAAATACAAATCATCATTCAAGAATACTTGTCCTTTATTATAAGTAACTATAATAGGTTCTTTCACTATACTGTTTGCGATTACTCCTTCAATCAATGCTTCAACATCAAAAGTATGTGTTGCATTATTAATCATTATTTCATAGTGGCCAGGATAATCAATTAAAATAGAATCATAAATAACTTCATTATTTAGTGTTACTGGATTTAACACTAGTATTTTTACATCCTCAAAGTTACTACGATTATTAAGATCTATGGTATATGTTTCATCAATAATTTTTAGATTTTTTGTAACTCCTAAGTCATAATTACCAAGGTGTTCAAAATTGAATTTAATCAAATATTCATCGTTATCACTACTTTCAACAACACCTTCTATTTTTATATAGTCATCTACACCATATTGATTATCTAGTTTTACCACATAAAACGATTCCGTTATTGGCTCATAATCTAAGGATGCTTGATTAAAATAAAAGAACACATCATTTCCTAGTGTATAGAACTTAATTATTTCTTCTTGTTTATTAAAATCATTAGTATAGTCATTTATAATATTTCCACTAGCATCAAATACTGTATAAAAGACATCATAGAATGTATCGGTATCATCATTGACACAATAACCATATATGATAGTATTATTTTTATGGTTTATTATTCCGTTTATAGTGTAATTAATTTTTGAATTGATAACTGTTTTACTATAATTTTGATTACCAGTTCTTGTTATTGTGTATCCACGTTTATTGTTTTCATAAAACGGTTCAGTATTAATTTGATACGATTCAAACACATATTCATACTGATTAGTTGCTGCATAAGTATTAACTCTTGGTATTGCCACAAATAAAAGTATAATAAAAAAGATAGTTTTTTTCATATTTTCCCTCCTATTGGGATAATACTCTTAAAAACTATCTTTTACTTTAAAATTTATTATTTAATTAATCTAACAGTATCTCTTGCGATCATTACTTCTTCATTAGTTGGGATTAACATAAGTTTAACTTTAGAATCTTCTGTAGAAATAATTCTTTCAATTCCTCTTACATCATTTAAGCTTTCATCCATAATTGCTCCTAAAACAGCAACTTTATCAGCAATCATAGTTCTAGTTTCAGCAGCATTTTCACCAACACCAGCAGTGAAACAAATTGCATCAACACCACCCATTAATAAATAGTAAGCCCCAATATAATCTGAAATCATTTTTACTTGTTTTTTTATTGCTAACATTGACTTTTTATCACCTTTGTCAGCAGCAGCCCATAAGTCACGTGAATCACTTGATAATTCACTTAAACCAAGATAACCTGATTTTTTGTTTAACTCAGACATAACTTCTTGAATGTTCTTATTTTCTTTTGTAGAAATATACTCAACGATAGCTGGATCAATATCTCCACTTCTTGTACCCATTGAAATACCTGCTAAAGGTGTGAACCCCATTGATGTATCAACACTTTTACCACCTTCAATAGCACAAATACTAGCACCATTACCAACATGACATACAATTATTTTTGTATCTTCTATTGGTTTATTTAACATTTCTGCTGCTCTTTGTGAAACAAATTTATGACTTGTACCGTGGAAACCATATTTACGAACACCGTATTTTTCATACCATTCGTAAGGAACACTATACATATAAACTTCTTCTGACATTGTTTGATGGAAAGCAGTATCAAACACAGCAACACTTGGAGCATTTGTTAAAACTTCATTAAATGCTTTAATCCCAGTTAAATTTGCTGGATTATGTAATGGAGCTAAATCACTAACTTCTTCAATAGCTTTAATAACTTCATCAGTAATTAAAATTGAATCACTAAATTTTTCTCCACCATGAACAACACGATGACCTACACCTGTAATCTCATCAAAAGATTCTACTATTTTTAAGTCTAATAGTTTATTAAGTAATAATTGTACAGCAACTTGATGATCGGGAATTTCTGATACTTCACTAATTTTTTCTCCGTTTACTTTAATAGTAAACACTGCATCATTTAAACCAATTCTTTCAACTAATCCACTAGTGATTACTGTTTCACTAGGCATTTGCAATAATTGAAATTTAAGTGATGAACTACCTGCATTAACTGCGATTATTTTCATTTAATTCAACCTCTCTTGTTTTAAACCAATTGTCTATATTATTTATAACTTTATTAAAGTTATTTAAGTCACTAAATGACGGTAAATCTACAAGCAAGAATTTGTTTTCCTTAAAAACTAATTCTCCTTTTTTTCTTAAGATTAAAATGCTTTTACTACTATTATTAAACAAAGTCTCACTTAGTTTAATTAACCCAAATATATAAGCACTCTCATCAATTTGCTTTTTAAAAACGTCACTGTTTTTTTTCTCAAAAAAATCATTTTCAATTAAAGCTATAAAATAACCACCATCTTTAAGATTATTTATATGATGACTAATTACTCCATAAGGAAAGTAAAACTGATGTGTTTTATCATCTTTTGGTAAATCGGTAACTATTAAGTCAAAATTACCATTTAAAAATGATAATGTATCTTGCATAAAAATCTCATTTTCATAGTCAACTAAATCAATGAATGACTTGGCTAAGTTAGCACTAAATTCATTATCCTCAACACCAACTACTTTGATGTCTTCGCCTAATTGATTAAGGATTGTTAAAACTAAATTTGAGGTACCTATAAGTGGATCAAATATTGAATTAATTTTTTGATCCTTATACAGTTTTCTAATTAAGTATGCAATGAATATACCTATTGAATCAGGAGTCATCATTTCATTAGAATAATTAGCATGTTTAAATCCTTTTAAAAGTCCTAGTTGGACGCTTTTTCGTAATTCCTCAGCATTTAATTTGATTTGTAAAATCATATCAAAAGCTTCTTGAATTTTAAGTTTTATATCATCAGGAAATTCGCTATTTACATCTGATTTTCCCATCAATAAATCAAAAGCATAAATCATACCTTCAATATAAGATGTTCCATTAAAATCATATAGTAAATTAGCTACTTCATCAAAATAGTCGTAAAACTTTTCTACTTTAATTTTATCTACCATTTTATCACCAAATGTATTATATATTTTTTTAGTTGTTTTGTCTAACAAAAAAAGAAGGTTTAAAAAAGAACAGTTCATAAACATGAAGACCTATTCATGTTTTCGTAAAAATTATATCCTTTTTGAAACTAAAAAACAATAAAAATTCAAAATAATTGTACTATTGGCTGGCGTTTGTTAGAATAGAGGTAGAGGTGTTAGATATGAACAAGATAATGTTAAAACTAATTAATGCATATAAAAAAAATACTGAAAACTCTAATCCAACCTGTAGATACCACCCTTCTTGTTCAAGTTATTCTAAGGAAGCTTACGAAAAACATAATTTCTTTTACGCAAGTTTGCTTAGCGTGTGGCGCATCTTGAGATGTAACCCTTTAAGTAAAGGTGGATATGATCCAGTCCCAAAATCTAAAAAAGAAAGGGAGGAATCCAAATGAATTATTTAGATATAGAAGTCACTGGTAGTGATGATAAATTGTATAAACTAAGAGATTATTTAGGAAAAAGAGTAGTTCTATACTTTTATCCAAAAGACAATACGTCTGGTTGTACTTTAGAAGCAAAAGATTTTACATGTTTAAAAGATGAATTTGCCGAACTAGGATACCAAGTATTCGGTGTAAGTAGAGATACTGTAAAATCACATCAAAACTTTATGAAAAGACAAGAACTAGATTTAATATTATTAAGTGATGTTAATGAGGAATTAGTCAAAGAGTTTGATGTTCTTAAAGAAAAGAGTATGTATGGTAAAAAGTATATAGGAATTTTAAGAAGCACATTCATTCTTGATGAAGAAGGAAAAATTATCAAAGAGTGGAGAAAAATCACTGCGAAAGATCATGCAAAAAACGTTTTAGATTATATAAAAGGATAGTCGATTTTTGACAATCCTTTATTTTTTACGGTAAATGTTTAGTATAACTAAACCTAGAGTTTATTTTATATATATTTTTGTTGACTTTTTTTAAGATTATTTATACAATAATTTAGCATAATAATAATATGTAATATAATAAAGATAAAGAAAAACACTTAGGAGGTTTTATTATGAGAAAATTATTTACGTCTGAATCTGTAACTGAAGGACATCCAGATAAGATCTGTGATCAAATCAGTGATGCAATTTTAGATGCAATTTTAGAGAAAGACCCTATGGCACGTGTTGCATGTGAAACAAGTGTAACAACAGGTCTAGTATTAATAGCAGGTGAAATTACTACAACTGCATATGTAGACATTCAAAAAGTAGTTAGACAAACTGTAAAAGAAATCGGTTATGACCGTGGAAAATATGGATTTGATGCTGAAAATTTAGCTGTTTTAGTAGCAATTGATCCACAATCACCAGACATCGCTCAAGGTGTTAATGAGGGTGAGGGTGATGATCATTCTCAAGGCGCAGGAGATCAAGGGATTATGTTTGGTTTTGCAACAAATGAAACCGAAGAGTATATGCCTCATGCTATTAACTTTTCACATAAGTTAGCAAGACAATTAACTAAAGTTAGAAAAGATGGTACATTGCCATACTTAAGACCAGATGGAAAAACACAAGTAACTGTTGAATATGATCAAGAAGATAATCTAATGAGAATTGATGCTATTGTAGTTTCTTCTCAACATAGTGATAAAGTATCTCAAGATCAAATCAGAAAAGATATTAGAAATCATGTTATTGACTTAATAATTCCTAGTGAATTAGTTGATGAAGAAACAAAAATTTATATTAATCCTACTGGACAATTTATTATTGGTGGACCTCATGGTGATGCTGGTGTAACTGGTCGTAAAATCATCGTAGATACTTATGGTGGATTTAGCCGTCACGGTGGTGGAGCATTCTCTGGTAAAGATTGTACAAAAGTTGATAGAAGTGCTGCTTATGCATCAAGATATGTAGCAAAAAATGTAGTTGCAGCTGGCTTAGCAGATAAATGTGAAATTCAATTATCATATGCTATTGGTGTATCTCAACCAACAAGTATCCGTGTATTTACATTTGGAACTGAAAAAGTTAGTGAAGATGTTATCGTTAAAGCAATTGAAGAAAACTTCAACTTAACTCCAAAAGGAATTATTGATACTTTAGATCTTAGAAGACCTATCTTCAAACAAACTGCAGCATATGGACATTTTGGTCGATTAGATTTAGACCTTCCATGGGAAAAACTAGATAAAGTCGAAGCATTAAAAAAATACTTATAACAGGTGAGAAACATGAAAAATAAACTTGCTCTATATGGATTCAACAATCTTACAAAATCATTAAGTTTTAATATTTATGATGTTTGTATAACTGAAACTGAGGAAGACAGAAAAAAATATATCGAGTATATCGATGAAATATATAACTCACAACGATTAATGAACATCCTACAAAATGTAGCTGATCGTATTGGTGCTAGTATCTTAAATGTATCAAAACAAGATTACGAACCTCAAGGGGCAAGCGTAACAGTATTAATTAGTGAAGAGGAAGTTCCTCTTTACGCAATTGATCCTTCTTGTAATAATGGTATCTTAACACCATTAAATGAAACAATAGTTACTCACTTAGATAAATCACATCTAACAGTTCATACATATCCAGAGAGTCATCCTCAAAATGGGGTATCCACTTTTAGAGTAGATATCGATGTTTCAACATGCGGTGAGATTTCACCACTAAATGCTCTTGATTATTTAATTGATTCTTTTGATTCTGATATTATCTCTTTAGATTATAAAGTTAGAGGTTTCACTAGAAATAATGATGGTAAAAAATTATTTAAAGATCACGCTGTTTCTTCTATCCAAAACTTCATCTCAGAAGAAACAATTAAGAGATATAATCTAATTGATGTTAATGTTTATCAAGAAAACATTTTCCACACTAAAATGATGCTTAACAACTTAAACCTAGATGATTATCTTCTTGATAAAGATGTATCAGAATATCCGGTTGAAGAACAAAAAAGAATGATTGATTTATTAGAAACAGAAATGAAAGAAATTTTTTACGGTAAGAATTTTGATTAACCAATCAAAAAAACCTCTATTTGATGCTCTTCTTAAGTACGGTCTAAATGATGAGAAATTATCATTTGACGTCCCAGGTCACAAAAGAGGACAAGGAATATCAAGTGAATTTAAAGACTTAGTTGGTGAGGAAATATTTAAAATTGACATCAACAGTTTAAAACCTTTAGATATGCTTAGCCATCCAACCGGTGTTATTAAAGAGGCTGAGGATTTATATGCACAATTATATAATTGTGACAGAGCGTATTTCTTAGTTAACGGAAGTACTTCAGGGATTCAAAACATGATTCTTTCTGCAGTAAAACCAAATGAAAAAATCATTATCCCTAGAAATATCCATAAATCAGCTATTAATGCTCTTGTTTTTAGTGGTGCAATTCCTATCTACATTAATCCTACAATTGATTTAGAAACAGGGATTAGTGAAGGATTAAAAACAAGTGATATAATTAACACAATTAACCAAAACAAGGATGTAAAAGCTATTTTGCTTTTAAATCCAACATATTTTGGTCATACTCAAAACTTAAAAGAAGTTATTGAACATTGCCATAAATTAGACATCAAAGTTATTGTTGATGAATCACATGGTGCTCATTTTCCTTATAGTGATAAATTTCCAGATTCAGCTATGAAATATGGTGCAGATATGGCAACTACATCAGTTCATAAAACTGCAGGTGCCTTAACTCAAGCTAGCGTCTTATTACATAACGAGAAAAGAATCTCTCATTCAACAGTAAGAAGTGTAATAAACTTAGCTCAAACTTCAAGCGCGAGTTATTTATTACTATCATCACTTGATATTGCTAGATATCATTTTTACAAACATAAAGATGAAATTACGGAAAATATAATCAGCTTAACAAATTATTTAAGAAGCGAAATTGATAAATTACCAAATATATCATATATAAATCCGTTATTAAATAATGATTCAGTAACTAATTATGATCCATCAAAACTTGTTTTAAATACAAAAAAACTTGGAATTACTGGTTTTGAACTTTATGATTTATTAAGAGATAAATACAATATCCAAGTTGAACTTGGTGAAACAAATGTTGTTCTTGTAATAATTAGTATTGGTGATGATTTAAATAAAGTAAATAAACTTCTTGAAGCATTAACAGATATTTCAAATAAATATTCAACTACTAAAAAATATAAGATTCATATTCCTACATTTATTCCGAAAATGGTTTATACACCAAGAGAGGCTTTCTTTATGGAAAAAGAGATTGTTGATTTACTAGATTCCGAAAATAAAATTGCAGGAAAATCTATTATGATATATCCACCAGGAATTCCATTAGTAAATCCTGGAGAACTAATTTCTAAAGAAGTAATTGAGTATTATTTATTTTTAAACAAACAAGGTAATGTAACCTTAGGTAGTGACGAAGTTAAAAGTTCTATCTTAGTTAGTGTTATTAAAGAATAGGAGTGAATCATATGAAAAAAGAAAACTGGTACACAGAACCATGGACAGATGAATGTCATTTTTCGATTAAATATGAAGAAAAATTGTACGAAGAACAAACACCATTTCAAAAAATTGAATTTTTCAAATCAAATACATTCGGAACTTTCTTTACACTTGATGGATTGATGATGGTAAATGAAAAAGATGAGTTTTGTTATCACGATATGATCAGCCATGTTTCAATGGCCGTGAACCCAGACATCAAAAAAGTTTTAATTATTGGTGGTGGTGATGGTGGTACTGCTCGTGAAATTTCTAGATATAAAACAATCGAGCAAATCGATATGGTTGAAATTGATGAAAGAGTTGTAAGACTCAGTCAAAAATATTTACCCCTTACAGCAAACAAGCTAGATAATGATTCTAGAATAAACTTATATTTTGAAGATGGTTTAGCATTCGTTAAAAACCATGAGGAAAATTATTATGATTTAATTCTAGTAGACTCAACTGATCCAGTTGGTCCTGGTGAAGGATTGTTTACATTTGATTTTTACAACAATTGTTATCGCGTTTTAAAAGAAGATGGAATACTAATTAACCAACATGAGTCTCCATATTTTGAAAGAGATCAAAGAGAAATGAAACGTTCTCATAGCAAAATAAAACAAACTTTTCCAATTGCAAAAGTTTATCAATTCCATCAAACAACTTATCCTTCAGGACATTGGTTATTTGGATTTGCGTCAAAAAAATATAATCCACTAACAGATCATAAACCTGAGGTTTGGGAAAAATTTGGATTAAAGACTAAATATTACAACAGTGACCTTCATAAGGCAGCATTTATGCTTCCTACATATGTAAAGGATTTACTAAACAATGAATAGATTACAGTTACTTGGTTGTGATAAGCTATATGATGAATCAGAAATAGTTGTTTTTGGTGCTCCATATGATGGTACTACTTCTTTTAAACCAGGAACAAGATTTGCACCAAATGCTATTCGTTTAGATAGTGATGCTATTGAAACATATAGCCCCTATCAAAATAAGGATCTAGAGGATATGAAAATATCTGATATTGGTGATATTGAATTGTCATACGGTGAAAAAAATCAAGTATTAGACGAGTTATATAACGCGACAAAAAAAATACTTAATGATGATAAAACCCCTTTTATGATAGGTGGAGAACATTTAGTTACTTACCCTGCATTTAAAGCTGTATATGAAAAATATCCTAATTGTCAAATTATCCATTTTGATGCTCATACAGATTTAAGACAAGAGTTTTCAGGTGGAAAATTCTCTCACGCATCTGTTATGAAGAGAATTCATGATCTTATTGGTGATAATAAAATTTACCAATTTGGTATTCGTTCAGGGTTAAAGGAAGAATTTCAATTTGCAGAAAAACATAATTACATTGAAAAATTTAGTGCTAATACAATAAAAGATATTCTTCACTTACTTAACAACAAACCAGTTTACATTACGATTGATTTAGATGTTTTAGATCCATCTATTATGCCAGGAACTGGTACGCCTGAAGCAGGTGGATTAACATTCAAAGAATTACACAATGCAATTTTATCACTAAAAGGTTTAAATATCGTTGGAGCTGATGTTGTTGAATTATCTCCTGAACACGACCCTTCTAAATCTTCTAACTTAGTCGCTACTAAAGTCATAAGAGAATTATTAATGATAATTTAATAACTATAAAAAAAGCAGTTCACTTAATTTGTGAACTGCTTTTAATTTATTATACGTTTGTTTCTTTTGCTTTAATCAATGAGTATTTAACCCCAATAGGTCCAATTAATGCATAGAATAATGTTGCTACTAAAATAACTATTAATATTGTAACACCATGTTCAGCAAAATCAGTTCTCGCTTGATAAGCCATACCAAGAGCAACTCCTGCTTGTGGTAATAAACTGATTCCAAGATATTTTCTAACTGAGTCCACAGAATGCATCATTTTTGCACCAACCCATGCTCCAGATATCTTACCAACTATTCTTAAAGTAATATATAAAACAATAGTAGTTATCATTGCCCCGTATGCAATATTGCTTTGATTTAAAAATGCACTTATCAACTCAGCACCAGCTAGAGTAAAGAAAGCTATTAAAATTGGAGGTGTAAACTTATCCACAGCTAAATCCATTTCGTGAGATCTAACTCTAGAAACGATATTAGCAACAGTTACCCCAAGAACCATAGGTGTTAAGATAGGTGATAAATGTATTTGTAAATCACCAATATTAAATCCAATTTTAGAAATTGCTACAGCAGCAAAAACTCCAAAGATGCTAACATTTAAAAATGTTTCGTACTTATCATCATTTCTTGCTTTAACACTTTTAATAATAAATCCACAGAATAACCCAATAGCTACACCAATTAGAATACTAAAGATTACTTCTAAGGCTGGATCTAGTATAATTTCACTTATATGAAGCTCTGCTCCACTATTAAGAGATTTACCTACACTTAGTAGAATACCAAAGATAACAATCCCTACAGCATCGTCTAACCCTACAAGAGGTATTAAAGTATCTGTTAAAGGTCCTTTAGTCTTCATTCTCTTTGTAAGCAACATAATTGATGCTGGTTCAGTTGCAGTTGCAATTGCACCAAAAATTAATGCTACAGCTACTGGAACTTTAAATAAAATTAATCCAAGTGAAACAATTGCAGTTGTAAATACTGCTTGCATTATCGTAATAACGATGACTTCCTTACCACTTTTTCTTAACTTAGAGAAAATAAGTTCTCTCCCAATTCCATAAGCGATAAATCCTAATGCAACACTTGAAACTATTTCTAACATATGTACAATATCATCAAGACCAATTTGGAATAAAACAAAACCTAAAATTAATCCTGCAAAAATATAACCTGTGATGTTTGGGATTTTAATTCTTTCAAAAAGTTTTCCCACAAACATTCCTACAACTACGATAGTACCCATAACAAGTAACGCTTCGTAGTTCGCAACATTACTACTTGATAAAATATTCAACAAATCAGTCATCTTCTTTCATATATATAATATAAATTCACCATGTGATATTTTACTCCTCAAACTATCATTTTTCAAGAGAAAAAAATAAAAAACTCCAATTACCACAAAAAAAAGGAGCAAAAAGCTCCTTTTTACATATCCCAGCTCTTTTCACCAGCATGAATTTCGCCAGCTTTTGTAAGGGCAATTTTAACAATAATCAAACCGAACACTTCGTATACTAACGTGGCGGCCAAAACTACAGTCATTATCGTTGATCCAATCGTCTCATATCCAGGTAACCCACCAAATCTTAATTCAGTAGTAATAGCCATATTTATGGCAACTCCCGCTTGTGGTATTAAAGTCCATCCTAAATACTTTACGACAGTTGGTGGTGCCTTAACTGCTTTTGCACTAACATATGACCCAGAAACTTTACCAACAACTCTAACGAGTATATATGCAATTCCAACTAAACCTACTGTTGGAATGATAGCCAAATCAAGTTCTGCTCCAGCAATAGTGAAAAACGCTAAAAATATTGGGGCAGTAAATAAATCTGTTGTCTTGGTAAATCTGTGTTCATATTTCTCATTAACAGAATTAGTTAACACAGTCCCAATAACTAAAGGTAATAAAATTGGAGATGCATGAACTAAATGTCCAACACCGATTCCCAGTAAAACAAAGGCAATGATAACCATCATTAACATATTATCTTCGTCACGGTTAAGTGCAATTAATACTCTCGATAAAACAATTCCTATCACACCACCAAAGAAAATACTATAACCAATTTCTTTTAAAGGTACACTCATCATTGTCCAAAAAGTAACATGTTGTCCTTCAATTCCTAGTAAACTTACACCAAATGACAATAATATTGAGAATAGCACTATCCCAATAGCGTCATCTAAAGCAACTAAAGGAAGCAATGTATCGGTAACAGGACCTTTAGTACGATATCCTTTTACTACAGCTATAATTGGTGCTGGTGCAGTTGCTGTTGCAATAGCACCAAAAATTAAACCATATGTCCAGTTATGTTCTGTTACTACAAACGCAGTAGCTAGACAAACAAATACAGCTGTAAATATTGCTTGTGTTAAAGTGATGATTGAAACCATTTTCCCTGTCTCTTTCATCTTCTTAAATCTTAATTCTAAACCAATTGTATACCCTATAAATCCAATAGCGACTTCGCGGATAATTGTAAAGTCTTCTACCATATGTTCATTTATAACGTTTAACACACTAGGACCCATAATCACTCCGGCAATAATATACCCTGTAACTTTAGGTAATCCCATTTTGTGTACAATCTTTCCCCCTAATAAACCTAAAATTAGCAATACTGCTAAATTAGCTGTTACATTCTCAGAAAATCTCTCCATAAAAGATAAATCTGTTCCCCCTGCGGCACTTAATAAGCTAAAAAATGTCATTTTTATTTACCTTTCTTTTCAAAGAATTTTTCGATGAACTCATCTTTTATTATTGGTCTTGAATAATAATGTCCAATTCCAATATTAATTCCTAACTCCTTAACAACCTTTATATGTTTTTTATTTAATATACCATCAGCAATAACTCTAACATCAATTTTTTGAGCTAGTTCAGTCATAAATTTATAAACACTGTGCATCCTTTTAAACTCTTGATTCTCGTCCATTTTCTTCAGTAATGACTCATCAAGTTTTATTGCGTTGACTCCAGAATCAGCTAAAAAACAGATTGATGAATTTTCAGTAGTAAACTCATCAAGGATAATATAGAATCCAGCTTTTCTTAACTCATTAAACCTATCAACAGCACAATCATTGCTTATTGACTTTTCACTCATTTCAATAATAACTTCAGATGGTTGTACATCATACTCTTTTAAAACCTTAACCAAATCACTAATATCCAAACGATTTAAAGTCTGGCATGTAAAGTTTACAGCCCCCTTAAATCCTTTTGCGTGTTTCCAATGTTTGTTTCCTTTAATTTCACTAATAAACTTAACTGTTTCTCTAAACATTTTACATTCTATATCATAAATAAGTCCAGTGAAAATAGCAATTGGTAAAAACATATTAGGTCTTAATGTTTCACCATAAAAGTTCCATCTTGATACTGTTTCGAAGCCAACTAACTCATCTGTAAAAGTATCCACAAAAGGAGTGAATTTTGGATAAAATTCATCAGCCTGAATCGCTTCAAAGAAATGTTTTTCAATTTCTCTTTTTTCATTGTACTTGTCTTTCAAATCTGCTGTTGCATAAATTAAATTTCCAAGGTTATTTTTTTTAGCATCAGTAATTGAAAAATCTAAAAACTTAAGAACGTCTTTCAAATCATTTTTTGGAAAATCATCATGATCTAAAACACTAATTTTTCCCTTTATCATAAATTGCATATTATCAAGTTTTACAGGTGACTCAAATATTTTTGCAAGTTCACTTGGCTCACATTTAATGTGACTATCTGTAAGTAAGATAAACTCATCTCCACCAATTCGATAAACTTCTGATTTTCCACAATAATCAACTAACTTTTGAGAAACCTCAACTAATATATCATTACCAGCATCATATCCAAAAATTTCATTAATTTTTTTAAATCCTTCTAAATCAACATAGATAAAATGGGTATTATCTAACGACTTACCTTCACAATCTTTGTAAAGACTATTAAGATTTTTTAATTTAGTTAAATGATCATAAAAAGCCATCTCTTCTAAATTGTAATTTTTTTGCATATCCTCACCTCTTTTTTATCTTATTATTTGTATACATATCATTATATTATACAATCCAATTATAAGCAAAAAGAAAAGGTTGCGTACGCAACCTAATTTTTTTAGTATGGTGCGGGTGACAGGAGTTGAACCTGCACTCCATAAGAACTAGAGCCTAAATCTAGCGCGTCTACCAATTCCGCCACACCCGCAAATAAAACACATAAATATGGCTGGGCTGGATGGAGTCGAACCATCGATCCCGGAGTCAAAGTCCGGTGCCTTAACCACTTGGCCACAGCCCATTATTATGGGGCGACTGATGAGAATCGAACTCACGAATGCCGGAGCCACAATCCGGTGCGTTAACCACTTCGCCACAATCGCCATCTTAAAATTTAAGACTATTAACATTTTATTCTTTTACAAGCCTTTTGTCAAGCAAATTATTTACAAAACAATTTCATATTTTTTTTGTATTGTGGTTTTATTTTTAGCTTAAGTTTTGTATAATAAATTGAGAAGGTCGTGGTTATATGTTTAAACATAAATTATTTACAATTGGAAAAGTGTTTTTATTCATTTTTCTAACATTTATTTACTTAGAACTAGTCTTTAGAACTAGGATGTTTGTCTTAGTACTTGATATTAATCTTATAAGAATATTGCTATTTTCTTTAGCTTACTCATTACTAGCAATGTTTATTTTAATGTTCTTTACTCCAAAGACTGTAAAAGCCTTATTGCTTATTTCTACTGGATTATTAACAGTAGTTTACTTTAATCAAGAAATGTATCACGATATTGTTAGTGGATACTATTCATTTTCAATAGCTAGTGATTTTTTTAAGGCCCTTGCATTTTTTAATGACTTTGTTAAAAATATTCGAGTAGAACATGTTCAATATTTCTTCCCTCTACTTGTTTTATCTTTATATATGAGAAATATAAAACATCAAGATTATGATATTCAGTATTTCCAAATCAAACAACCTTTATTTGTTATTATGATTAGTTTAGGGATTTACTTTACTGGTGTTTTATCTATAAGTGCAAAAAGCCCTATTGATGGAACTGATAATCAAGAATTTTTTACAGATAGAGACTTATATATAAATCTCTATAGTAGTGATTCAGCGATATACAAATTTGGATTGTTTACTTACACACAACGAGATATGTTTAGTATGTTCAAAGTTGATACTCTAACTGAGGTAGAAATCATAGATATGATAGATGATTATTATGAAGAAAGATCTAGTGAAATTCATAACGATAATGATTACACAGGGATCTTTGAAGACAAAAACTTAATAATTATAGTTGCTGAAAGCTTTGATACATACGCAATAGATGAAACTTTAACTCCAACACTATATCATATAGCTCAAAGTTATTGGAACTTTGAAAACTATTATTCTCCACTATATTATCGTAACACAGCTGATACAGAGTTTTTATCACAAACAAGTTTCTTCCCAAATAAAAGTGTTGCCTTAAGTATGTCAGAATATATTGATAACGAGTTCCCATATACAATGGCTAAAATGTTTAACTCTCAAGGATATAACACTTATTCATTCCATAACTACACTGATTATTTCTACCCTCGTCAGCAATTCCATGATGGAACTTACGATGAGTATGGAAACCTAATAAAAAAAGGCCCACTTGGCTTTGATAAATATTACGGTTCAGTTCAACTCGGAATGCAAGAAGAACCAACAGGTATTTTATTTGATCATGAATGGCAAAGTGATTTAGAACTTATGCATCAGGCAATTCCAAAATTTATTACAGCTGAAAAATTCTATGCGAATATATTGACTGTTAGCGGTCACTTAAATTATGGTTCAACACACGAAGTAGCATCCAAAAATATTCAAGTTGTTGAAGACTATGTAGAAGAAAATAATTTAGACTGGCCTACAGATTACATGTATTATATGGCTGCCCAAATTGAACTAGATAAAGCAGTTGAATACCTACAAGAACAACTATTAGTTAACAACAAAGCTGACGAAACTATTATTATGATTTATGGTGATCATTATGCTTATGGTCTTGATCAAGAAACGATTTGGGACATTGATGATGTAAAAGATGATAATTCTCAAACAGACATTCATAATGTGCCTATGTTAATTTATAACCCGTTATTAGAACAACAAAACATTGATAACTATATGTCTTCGATTGATATCATGCCAACAATAGCTAATATGTTTAACTTAGCAACAATCAATGAAGATGGCACTGATTATCGAGGTATTTATAACACAGTTATGGGACAAGATGCATTTGATGGCACTGAAAATGTTGTTAGATTTGCAGAAAGAAGTTTTGTAAGTGAGAATTTCTCATTTAGTGTAACTACAAACGATTATGATATAAATACAGCAGGAGGCTTTACTTTAGAAGAAGTAATGATATTAAATAATAGTTACCTAAAAGAGTATACTATTAATGATTACATATTAAGCATCGATTATTTCAATAAAAAAGACGATTAAATGAAAAGCAAAGTTCAAAAGAACTTTGCTTTATTTTTTTAATAATTCATCATATATATTTAAAACTTTATTTGCATAATTTAAAGCACTAAAATCATCAGCTGTCGCTCTTGCATTTAACGAAAGTTTAGAGACTAATTCTTTATCTTCTTTAAGTTTTTCAATTAAAGGGATAAACTCTTTATCATCAATAAAACTAAATCCGTTAACACCTTCAAAAATTACACCTTCAAGATTTGTATCATATTTTACAACAATTGGAAGATTTGCAGCTAAAGCTTCAATATATGTTAACCCCTGAGTTTCAGTTGTACTAAAGTTAACAAAGATATCACCAAGATGATAAAAACACCCTACCACATCAGGACTAACCATGCCAGTAAACGTAACTCTATTATCTAAATCTAAACTAGTAGCTAGTGTTCTAAAATATTCTAAGTCTGGTCCACCACCTACTAATAATAAATGTACATCGTCATGTTTTAGTGATAATTCTTTATACTCTCTTAATAATACATCAACACTTTTCTCACGTGACATTCTTCCTAAGAATAATAAGTTTAGCTTAGACTCATCAATACTATATTCTTCTTTAAAAGAACAAATTTTTGTATCATCATAAGTTTCTATATTAAATCTTTCTAGATAAATACCAGTTGGAATAATATGCGATATTTTTCTAAATCCATACTCATCAAACTTATCTTTAACTTTAACGGTTGGAAATATTACTTCATCAACACTAGAAGCAAATTTTTTACTATATTTTTTTGCGATCCAACGAAGTGGATAATAAAATAATTTAGTAACAAAATGAATATAATCTTCATACATTGTATGGTAAGTATGAACAACAGGGATATTGTACATTCTTGCCACTTTTCTACCTAGTCTACCAATTGTAAACTCAGTATGACAATGAATGATGTCAAGTTCCAACTTTCCAATTTCATGTACTTTTCTTTTTGTTACTTTATGAATTCTATACTCTTTTAAACCCTTCATTGGGAGTCTTGCACCCTTATACCTAATAACGTTTTTTTCATCTTCAGCATAGTCATGTTCGTTAGTTATAACAATAACCTCATGACCTTGCTTCATAAATTCTTTTGCTAACGTATCTACTGAAATAACAACCCCACTAATTGATGGTCTGTATGAATCAGAAAATAAACCTATTCTCATTATAAATCACTACTTTCTAATGTTAGTATTATATTTGCTTTGTTTCTAATTTTAAAATATTTAAAATATTTATTTTCAAGTGGTATCCATTGATTAACAAACTTACTCAACAACGCTTTATTTCTTGCTTCTAAGCGTTTTAATTGCTTTTCCTTATCAATATCAATAAATATGATTAAATCATACTCAAACTTAAAATACGGGTGCGCAGAATACACTCCTTCTACAATGTTTACTGCTTGTAATTGTACCATTCTAGATTCCTCTAAAACATTGGTTTTACAATCAAATTTTCTTACACTTATTTCATCCTTTTTCAAATGATTAAAAACTTCTGTTTTCATTCGTTCATAATCAATATTCCCTCCTGGTTCTTCTAATCGTTCTTTTGTTTTTCTGATTGATGGTAAAAAATAATCATCGGTTCTAAAAATAGTTGCAGGATAGTGTTTACTTAAATATTCTGCTAAAGTAGTTTTTCCAGAACCACACGAGCCTTCTATAGCAATAAATATCTTGTCTTTTCTTTTTAGTAAATCATCAATCTTTTTATTAAGTTCCATAAAATCACCTATATCCATTTTAACATTTTTATATTAATTATTGAATAAGAAATTATTTTGTTATAATTAGTATATTAGGAGTGATATAAATGAGCAAAGTGGTAGTCTTAAAATGCGATGAATATAATTTATTAAAAGTAAAAGATAAAATCAATGAAGGATTAAATTTACTTGGTGGAATAGAATCAATCATTCCTCTAGAAAAGTTTACGCTATTAAAACCGAACTTAGTTAGTGCAGCTGCTCCAGAAAAAGCAGCGACTACACATCCAGTTATATTTGAAGCGATAAGTCAAATTCTAATTGATCATAAATATAAATTTCATTATGGTGATAGTCCTGGTTTTGGCAACCCAACAAAAGTAAGTGAAAAGTGTGGATTAAAAAGTGTAGCCCAAAGACTAAATATTGAAGAGGCTGATTTTGTTAACTCAAAAAAAATATCATTACAAAATGCTTTAATAAATAAAGAATTTGATATTGCTCTTGGAGTAATCAAAAGTGATGCCATAATTAATCTACCAAAAATGAAATCTCACGCTCTTCAAAGAACAACTGGAGCTATTAAAAATACTTTTGGTGTTGTTACTGGTTTTAACAAAGGAGCAATGCATGCAAAATATACAAACGCCTTTAATTTTGCTGAAATGATAATTGACTTAAATAAATTAATTATCCCTGATTTGCACATTATGGATGGAATAATGGCGATGGAAGGTAATGGTCCCCGCAATGGAAATCCAGTGAAAATGAATGTTATTTTAATCAGCACTGATCCAGTTGCAATGGATGCAGTATTTGCGAAATTAATTAATCTAGACCCTGAACTTTTACCACTAATCACATATGGAGAAAGAATGGGTGTAGGTAGTTATCATGACATTGAGTTGTTAGGTGACAATCTTGAAGACCTTATCAACATAAACTTCGATATTGTCAAAACACCTCTAAGAACTGAAGACATGACAAAAGTAAAATTGTTAGCTAAATATGTAATAAGACGTCCATACATTAAAAAAAGTGAGTGTAAAAAATGTGGAATATGTGTTAAGGCTTGTCCTCTAGATGATAAGGCAATATCATTTAAGAATAACGACAAAACCACTGTTCCTGTTTATGACTATTTAAAATGTATACGATGTTATTGTTGCCAAGAAATGTGTCCATATGAAGTTATTGATGTAAAAACCCCAATAATTGGTAAAATAATATATGGATTAAAATTGCTAAAATAATAAGCACTTCATTGGAAGTGCTTGTTTTTTATTCTGCAAACCAGCTTAACCCATACCCTTTTTTTCCTATATGTATTGAGAATACAGGTCCTAATACGCTTGTAAAAATAATTTTCGAATTTGGAAACTCAGTTTTTAGAACTTCCTCTAAAACCTTTGCACTTTCAAGAGAATTAGTGTTTGTTACATAGAACGATATTTTACTAAACCCTTTTGTTGTTTCTCTTATCTTATCAATAAAATATTGATGCACTTTTTTATATGTACGTTCACTATTAACTAAACTAAGTTTACCATCAACAACTCTAATAATTGGTTTAACACGTAAAACTGTTCCGATAGCTGCTTTAGTTTTACTCAGTCTGCCACCCTTAGTTAAGCTAAATAAATTTTCAACTGTAAACATTTGATTACTTGATTTGATTAAATTAGTAATTCTTTCTTCAATTTCATTATCTGAATTACCATTCTTTATCATATCTGCAAGTTCAACAGTAATCATCTCATTACCAAAAGCACATAACATTGTGTTAAAAATATGCACTTTTTTAGGATCTTCTAACATATTTTTTGCTAGGTTTGCACTTTGATAAGTTCCACTGATGTTAGCTGATAGGGTAACTACAAATATTTTTTCATATCCTTTGGCTAACATTCCCTCATAAGTTTCTAAGAACTCACCTGGTGCTGGTTGACTAGTCATTAATTGATGTCCTTTATCTTGCAAATCAAATATAAACTCATTACTAACTTCTGTTTCTTTATATGAGTCTGTACCTGATACAACATTTAAAGATACGACTTCTGCCTCAATTTTTTCAACTACTTCTTTTGATAAATATACTGTGCTATCTATTACTATTCCGTATTTTTCCATAACTCTACTCCTATGCGTTAGTCCAAGCTACTCCGTAACCTTTTTTTCCTAGATGTAAACTGAATAGTGGACCTAAGTATTCATTAAATGTAATTTTAGCTTTTGGATAAACTTCTTTAATTTTTTCTAGTAATTCTCTTGTATGTTCACTTGAATTTTTGCTTAAAACACGAATAATGATTTCTTTTGATTCGTCCAACGTCTCACGCATTTGTTCAAGTACATAATCAGTAATTTTTTTATGAGTTCTTGTTGATTTAACAAGTTCTAATTTACCTTCTACCATTCTGATAATAGGTTTTACACGTAAAACTGTACCAATTGCAGCCTTAGTTTTACTTAGTCTTCCACTTCTTAAAAGTGATATAAGGTTTTCAAGTGTAAACAAAAGGTTGCTATTATGAATTAATTTATCTAATCTTTCAATTATTTCATTAGCTGGTTTTCCTTTTTCAATTAATTCTGCAAGTTCCAAAGTCAATAACTCTAAGCCATAAGCTGCAGAGTTAGTATTAAAAACATGTACTAAATCTGAATTATCTAGCATACTTTTTGCAAGAATTGCACTTTGATAAGTTCCGCTTAATTTTTCACCAAAGCAAATAACAAATAATTTCTCATAACCCTTTGCTAACATTTCCTCATACTTATCTAAGAATTCTCCTGGAGCTGGTTGACTTGTTGTAAGTTTAATTCCGTTATCAAGCTTTCCATAAACAAAATCGTTGTCTACTTCTAATTCTTTAAATGTTTCACCCTTAGCTATTATATTCAAACTTACTTGTTCGATATTATACTTTTTAATTTCTTCTTGGCTTAGATAAACTGTGCTGTCAATAATGATTCCGTATTGTTTCATTAATTTTTCCTCCTAATATAAACTCAAATAGATACATAGAAAGTGGAACACTGATCCACCCAAAACAAATATATGCCATACGAAATGCGAGTATTTAAATCTAGCTAAATAAAAGGCTACCCCAATCGTATAACTAATTCCACCAAACAACAAGAAATAAAAATACTGATTAAGACCGTTGTAGACTTCATTAAAAACCGCTAATACACTCCAACCCATTATCAAATATATTGCAAGATGAATAAGTTGAAACTTTGAAATCCAAATTGATTTCATTATGATACCTATTAATGTAAAAGACCATAATAATGCTAACATTATATACCCTTGTGTATTATTAACTAATAAAAGTAAAAATGGTGTATATGTTCCCGCAATTAAAATAAAGATACTTGAATGATCAAATCTTTGAAAAACTGTATAGACAGTTTTTAATTTCTCAGGAAAAGAATGAAATAGTGTGCTACTTAGATATAGGACAATTAAAGATATCCCAAATATCAATCCACTTATAACTTCTAATGTTGTATTTGCTTTTACAAGTAATAAAATTAATGCTGTAATACTTAATAATACACCTATCCCATGGGATATTGCATTAGCTATTAATTCGCCTAAAGATGTCGTTTTTTTCATATTTTTCCCTCCATACAAATTACTCTATCTCACATAATAATTTACCAAACATTACTCTATCTGTCAAGGTAATTGAAACATAAGTAATAATATCATAAAAAAGTTACTCATAATCGTTAATAATTATTAAAAAAACCACTTTAATTAAAAGTGGTTTTAATTAAAAAAGTGGTTTAATTGAGGTAGGTATTTTTTATTAAATTGATACTTTGGATCCTTTAATAAATCCACAAGATGATTATTTAATCTTCTTATTTTTCCGTTTTCAAGTAGGTCTGGATAATCCTTACACATTTTTATGTAAGTATGGTTCCATAATTGATAATCCTCAAACTTTGAAAAACTCTTAACTGATTTATTTTTAATACTCCAAGGTTTTAGTCCTGCAAAATGAATCCCATATAAGCTATCAACATTTGGATAACCATTAAACGAACTATATCTCAAATCCATATTTGTCCATTTACCAGACATTTTCAAAGTAATATATTGCATTTCAGGCCAGTTATATGTACTTATTTCTTTTTGTATTTCAGGATTGTTTATATCATCTAATATTGAGTTATACATTTTCATTGATGGTTTGAACAAGTATAGTGCTGCATTAACACCCATATTATCTTTTTCATGAATTACTCTGTCTGTTACTTCTTTTGGTATTTTAGATCCATGAGGAAAATCTTTATAAACATCATGCCATATCCACTCGTTCTTTTCGTACACTGAGTCAGGAATAATATATTTTTGATCTACATACTCTAAACAGTTTTCTTTTTTTTCGTTAATCACACCTGCAGGTGCCTCCAGATCAAATAACAAATCATACTTTGTAAGAGGTAATAAATCACAATCAGCAATTAATATTTTATCATAATCTTTCCCTAAATCTCCATCTTTACCAAGTCTAAGTGCATGAAATCTTGAAAATAAAAACGGGCGATCTTGGCGTTCATGTCTTCTATCATGGGGCACAAATAAATCATCAATTGCAATAACATCTGTATATATAACTTTTAAGGCTTTAATAGCAGAATCAGGCATATTACTAGAAACGATACAGATTAAATCTGCATCAGTGTTTTGAAGTTTTAAAGCATAAGCAAAAATTAGTGCTCCTGGTATATATGAGTCATTTCTAATAATAAAAGTGACCCAAGCTTTTTTTTCTTTCATATAATCAGTCCTTTTCCTAATGTATTATATCATAATGAAAGCTTAAACAATATTAAAAAAATATGAAATGTGATATATTATATTTAGGATGTGATAACATGGATAAATACGAAGCATACAACAATATAAAAAGAGAACAAGCAATAAAAGATGGAGTAATTTGTGTTTGCAAACAAGTTACTGAAAGAAAAATTAGAAAAGCTGTTAAAGGCGGTGCTAAAAGATTTATTAGTGTAAAAAGAGAAACAGAAGCCGCTAGCGGTTGTGGTCTTTGTCGACCTCTTGTTGAAGATATTATGAATGACGAATTAAAAAAAGCCTAAATAAAATATTTAGGCTTTTAATATGTTCTCATCGATAAACACACTAACAACTTCTGGATCAAATTGTGTTCCTGCATTTCTTTTTAACTCTTCTATAGCTTCCTCTGTCGAAAGTTTTTTTCGATAACTCCGATCATGAGTCATAGCATCATACGCATCTGCAACACTCAAAATCCTTGATAATAAAGGAATATTATACCCTTTAATATTTCTAGGATATCCTGTACCATCAAATTTCTCATGATGAGATAAAATATAATTCCCTATACTTTTTAACTCTTTTGATGAGTTGGCGATTCTATATCCAACCTCAGGATGTTTTTTCATTTCGTCCCATTCACTGTCTGTTAAGGGGCCATTTTTATTAAGGATATCATCACTTATTCCAATTTTTCCAATATCATGGAGCATACAAAATAACTCCAAATCATTTAAAAGATTTTCGTTGAGGTCATATTTATAAGCGACTTTTTTACATGTCTCATAAAGTCGTTCAGCATGTTCCTCAGTTTCGTTACTTTTCTCATAAAGTGCATTCTTCATTGAATTGATTATTGAGCTAAAAACGCTTGAACTTGTAAGCATTTTTCTTTTATACATATTAGTTTCAGCAATTTTTATAACATTATATAGATCATCACTTTCGCTATTTTTAACACTTAGTCCTAGAGCTAAACTCGGGATTATTGTAGTTACATCTCTATTTTTATACATTCTATCAATATTAATAAGTATTCTATTCATTATTAGTGTCGCTTGTTGTTCGGTGGTTTTTGGTAATAAGATTATAAACTCATCTCCACCCCATCTTGCGATTACATCTATTTGCCTACAAGTATTTTTTAAAACTTTTGAAACATCTCTTAGTAATCTGTCGCCTTCACTATGTCCAAAAACATCATTCGTCAACTTAAGCCCATTAACATCTCCCATAATAATTGATAAAGGGTACTGTCTGTTATTATCAAGGATTTTGATTTCCTCTTCAAAGAATGTTCTATTATAAAGTCCTGTAAGTATATCATGATAGCTTAAAAACAATATTTCTTTCTCTCTTCTTTTGTTTTCACTAATATCGACAATACTTAAAACACTTCCATATTCATTACCTATTTCATCTTTGATTTTTGCAATCTTAAAAACAACCTCACGATAAAGTAAATCCTTTGATTCAAGAATTAAGTCTTCATTTCTATAATTATCATACTCATCAAAATAAAGTCTTTTTTCATTTTTATCATAAAATGAAACAAAATTATTTATGTTTTTATTCATTACTTCTTTTTTTGAATATCCGGTTATTTTTTCAGATTCATCATTAAACAAAATTATGTTTTTTTCATTATCAAAGCCAATAACCGCTTCATTTATAGACTCAAAAGTGTATTCTAGGAGCTCTTTTCTTTTTTTAGATGCAATTTCTTCTAGTTTCCTTTTAGTTATATCATGAAAAATAATCATAAGATATTTTTCTTTGTTTTCAGTATAAAAAACTGACTTATTAATTAACATCCATTTTGGGTTATCTTTATTAAAGTCTAATAAAACCTCTTGAGTGCCCGATAACTTGTCAGTTATCAATCCCAAAACAATTTCTTTGGATTCAGCATTCACATAATTCCAAGGTTGATCATATTTCTGTGTATTATCGATTTCCAACATATTAATTAACACATTATTTCTATGTAAAACTTTTTTGTTTTTTATTATTGCTACTCCACCTGTGTAAGATTCAATAAGGTTTAAAACATTATCTAATATATTACTCATTGATTTCGTTTCCAAAACCAATGACTGTTACTTGATCTTGTTCAGATATCACTTGTTTAAACTTTATCTCGAATTTTACACCGTGGATTGTTGTAACTAAAGATGTTTCAAAACCACTAAAAGCTAATTTAACTTTTTCAATTAACTCAGAGTTTTTTTCTATTTTTGTAAAATATTCATATATATTATTATTAATCATATTATAATCTTTTATTAGTGGGCCAGCTTGGTAAATTATTGTCCCATCTTGGTTTAACTCAATAACCATACCATGAATATTTTCTACTATGTTTTCCAATCTTCTTTTTTCATCAGCTAGTTGAACTTCAATTCTCTTTTGCTCACTAATATCAATTGCACATCCAATCAATCCAAGATGCTTTGAATGTTTGTTAAATAAAGGAATCTTAGCAACTTCAGTCCATTGAACGAGTCTTGTTGTTTTGGATTCGAATGTAAAATATATTTTTCTTTTTGCATCAACAGCAGATTGATCACTAGTTACAAACTCATTAGCAACATCTTTTTCATATAAATCAAAATCAGTTTTTAAGTAATACTCATCTGATTTAATACCTGTATGAGCTCTTAATGAATTATTCATAAAAATATATCTATAATATTTATCTTTTATCCATACGTCAATCGGTAAAGAATCTAAGACTAGTTTAAGTTGTATTGAATCATGTTTAATAAAATCTTCAAGATTATCTGATTCGATTTTTTGAAGTAATTGATCATCAACAAGCAAATCTTTTATTGACTCAAAATCAAAACCTGAGTATTTTCTTTTTATCAAATGCCCTAATATTTGCTTTTGATTATCTAAATTATAAATCCTTATCGAGAAAAATCTAAAGGCTCCGGTTTTATGATAAAACTTCACAGTTATATTATGGGTAATGTTATCAAGATAAACCATATCAAAAAAAGAGGCCTTTTCATCGGGCACAATTAAATCGGTAATCTTTAAACCTACCATTTCAAATTTATTGTAACCAAGCATTTTAGCAAAGAAATCATTAGAGTAAGTAATAACATCCTGATTATCAAAAAAGCAAACAATCCCAGTAAAAGAATCGTAATTTTTATACATTCTTTCCTCCATGGTCCACCTCCACTTTTATAGTATCATTCTATCACAATTTGGGTATAAAAAAATGCCATATGGCATTTTTTTATAACGCGTTGTGAATTTCTTCTAAAATTCTATCTTTAAGTATAGTCGCTTCTTCAAGAGCACTGTTGATTTTCTTGGTAAAATCATTTTTAATATCTTCATCTTTTAAACCTGATAGATTAATCTTAACATTTAAGATAGCTCCTTCGATTCCTGAGTATAGCATTAATGCTCCTACTCCAATATCGGAAATGGTATTTTTATTCCCATATTGTAATATGAATTCAATATTTTCTAGTGCCTCAATAGAAATTTCTACAACTGTAAAGGGTACTTTTGTAGCGAACAAAGTTGCTTCTTGGATCGCTTTTGATCTTTCTTTCTTTTCTTCATCTGTTTCTTTTGGTAATTTAAATGCTGCCATAATCTCGTTAAATGCCATTGTATCTTTATCAATTAAATCGATAAGTTTTTCTTTTAATGGTAATAAATTATCAAACCTAGAAATAAACTCAGCTTGAACTGTTTCATCAAGTTCTCTAAACTTTTTCTTTGAAATTGATAAATGTCCAACCATTCTTAACAATGCTGCTCCTAATGAACTTGCTAGAGCACTGACACTTCCACCACCAGGTGCTGGACTTTTACTATCTACTGTATTTACAAACTCGAAAGTTTTTAAATCCTTTAACATTATTTTTCCTCCACTAATTTTCTGTCTTTAACAACTATTACACCATTCTTAAATACATCTTTTGTATGATTTACACCAAAATGATATAAAAGGTAATTTAGATTTTTACTGTTAAATATTACTATATCTGCATTTTTTCCAACTTCAATTGAACCGATTAAATCGCTTTTTCTTAAATTATAAGCTGCATTAATTGTTGATGCTGTTACAATTTCATTTGGATACATTTTAAGTTTATTAGCAGCTAGTTGCATTGAAAACTGGAAATTTTCACTAGGACTAGAACCAGGGTTGTAGTCACTTGATATTGAAATACTTACATTATTTTCAATCATTTTTCTAGCTGGTGCAAAGTCTTTATTCAAATAGAAAGATGTTGAAGGTAATAAGTTAGCTACTGTATTAACTTTTGATAAAGACAATATTCCCTCTTCATCTATTGCCATAAGGTGATCTGCACTTGCTGCATTTAGTTTAGCTGCAAGTGTTGCTCCGCCTAAGGGAACAATCTCATCTGCATGAAGTTTTAATTTAAATTCTAAACGTTCTGCATTTATTAAAATACGAGCAGTTTCTTCCTTATTAAAAACTGAGTCTTCAAGAAACACATCAACAAAATCTGCTAATTCTTTTTCCTTAACTATTTCCATTATTCTAATAACTTCATCAACATATCCGCGTGTATTCTTTTTAAATTCTTTTGGTACGGCATGTGCTCCTAAATAAGTTGATACAATATCAATTGGATGATTTTTATTTAGTTTTTTTGCAACTTCTAATTGTTTTAATTCTGTTTCTTCATTTAATCCATAACCGCTCTTTGCCTCAACTGTAGTAACCCCTAGTAATAACATCTCGTTTAGAGAGTTAAACGCTTTGTCATATAGTTCGTCAAATGATGCTTTTCTAGTTTTTTCAACAGTACTTAAAATTCCACCACCACGTTTTAATATATCTAAGTAAGGTACTCCTTCAATCTTATCGATGAACTCGTCTTCCCTGCTCCCTCCATATACTAAATGGGTGTGTGAATCAACTAATCCTGGCAATACTAAATTACCTTCAGCGTTATGCATTATTGTATTTGGTCCAACCAAATTTTGATAATCATAGCCACCAAAGTCTTTAATTTTACCGTCTTTAATAGCTATAAAAGCGTGTTTAATTATTTTTACATCTGACATTTTTTTACCTCTAACAGGTAAAGTTTTTGTCTTAGGTGTTATTAATGTTCCGATATTATATATTATCAAATCGGCTTGCATAATACCACTCCTTTTTTTTAAATATTTGACTCAATGATTTTTAATCTGTCAAAATCTCTAAATTTTAAATATTCAATTGAATATTTCGTTATTTCATCTAAAGTCATATCTTTATTATACTCGATATTATTAACTTGAAGATAATATTTTATTGATCTTTTAAGTGCATCTTTTGGAGCAAGTCCAACAAGTTCACTATTTGTTACTTCTACATGATATCTTTTTGCTTCCATTTTTACTGTTTCAAAGATTCTATAAATTGGGTTCTTTTTATAATCTAAGATATTCATTGTTACTTGAACATGTCCTCTTTCATTTAACATTGCAGGCCCAGCTTGAATATAAGTAAACCCACCACTACTATTTCTAATCGCTTTTGCGATATTTTTAGCAACGTCAATATCTGTAGTATTTAAGTCTATATTATATGCGACTAAAGGAATTCTAGCTCCAACCCCGATAACACCAAATGTTGGGTGGATTTCTTGAGTTCCATAATCAGGAGCCCATTTATCTTCTTTAATTTTAGTTTTCATTCCTTCAAATTCACCTTTACGAATATTAGGTAATTTTACTCTGATTTTTTGGTTTGCAGCTTCTGCATACATAAAAATCGGAATGTTATAAGCTTCGTTAATTTTTTTAGCAACTGTGTTTGCATAAACTACACATTCATCCATTGTAACATTTTCGATTGGAATAAATGGAATTACGTCAATTGCTCCCATACGAGGGTGCTCTCCAGATTGAACATTCATATCAATCTCATCAATTACAACTTTTGTAAAATCCACAAGAGCATCAATAATTTTTTCAGGGTTTCCAAGTAAAGTTACTACAGTACGATTATAATCACCATCTGGTTCGTAACTAACTAAGTTAAATCCTTCTTGATTTTTTAATCCACTTACAATTCTTTCAACTTTTTCTAAATCTCTACCTTCAGAAAAGTTAGGAACACATTGTACAATTTTATTCATTTTTAGTATCCACCTTTTTTATACATTTTTTCAACTAAATCTTCAATTTTAACTTCATCAGTCAAATATGGAAGTGTTATATGTGAGTTATTATCATCTTTATTATAAGCTGCTGATGTTGTAATCGCGTTCTCATTACGTGCCCATGCACGTCTTGATACTCCACCCATTACATCCCATAGCATTGCATTTTCAAGGATTTCATCAACTCTTTTACTACCGTCTAAAACCATACCATATCCACCATTAACTGCTTTTGAAATACCTACTCCGCCACCGTTATGAAGAGCGATTAAACTCATTCCTCTTGCAGCATTTCCAGCAAAGATATGTGTTGCCATTTCACTCATTACATTTGAACCATCTTTGATATTTGATGTTTCTCTAAATGGTGAATCAGTACCACCTGTATCATGATGATCTCTACCTAACATGATTGGTCCAACTTCATTTTTTCTAACCATATCATTAAATTTTAAGGCAATTTTTAATCTTCCATATGCGTCTTGATATAAAATTCTAGCCTTTGTTCCAACTACTAATTTATTCTTTTTAGCATCTTTAATCCAGTTATAATTATCTAAATCTTGGAATCTACGATCTTTATCAATTGAATCCATAGCAGCTTTATCAGTTTTATCTAGATCGCTTTCTAAACCACTTAAGCATACCCATCTAAATGGACCATATCCATAATCAAATAAAACCGGACCCATAATGTCTTCAACATAACTTGGCCAAATGAATCCATCAAGGTCATTTCTACCGTTTTTACATATATCAATTACGCCAGCATCAAAAACACTTTTCATAAAACTATTCCCATAATCAAAGAAGTATGTTCCACGTGAAACAGCAATTTTGATTGCTTCATAATGAGCAACTAAACCTCTATCTACAAGTTTTTTAAATTGGTTTTTATCTTCATTTAGCAATCTTGTACGTTCATCAAAGCTTAAACCTTTTGGACAGTATCCGCCTTCATAAACAGCATGACAACTTGTTTGATCACTTAATAAATCAATATGGATATCAAATTCATTTGCATACTCTATAACATCAACAATATTACCATGATAAGCAATTGCAATTGCTTCTTTATTTTCTATTGATTCTTTTACCATTACAAATAATTCTTCCAAATTATCAGTTACCTTTGAAACCCACCCTTGTGAATGTCTTGTTTCAATACGAGATAAGTCTACTTCTGCTACAACTCCAACAGCTCCACTAATTACAGCTGCTTTTCCTTGAGCACCACTCATACCACCAAGTCCACTACTTACAAACAGTTTACCTTTTAAATCTTCATTTTCAGGTATTCCTAATTTACTTCTTCCTGCATTTAATAATGTTGAATATGTCCCATGTACAATTCCTTGAGGACCAATATACATCCATCCTCCAGCAGTCATTTGACCATAACTAGCTACCCCAAGTTGAGCAGCACGATTCCAGTTATCCACATCATTAAACTGTCCTATCATCAAACCATTAGTTAAAATTACACGAGGAGCATTTAATTGTGATTTAAATAATCCAACTGGATGTCCTGATTGTAATACTAATGTTTGTGTATCGTTCATTTCTTCTAAATATTTTTTAACTAATTGATATTGCATCCAGTTTTGAAAAACTCTACCAGTTTCTCCATAAGTAACTAACTCATATGGATATAATGCGATGTCAAAATCAAGGTTGTTATCAATCATTACCTGGAATGATTTTCCTTCTAAAATATTACCTTTATACTCATCAACACTTAAACCTTTAATTAATCTATTAGGTCTAAATCGATAACCATATATTCTTCCTTTTGTTAAAAGTTCATTTAAGAATTCTTCAGCTAAAACACTGTGCCATTTTTCAGGTACATATCTTAATGCGTTTTTCAGGGCTAAACTTGTTTCTTCTTTTGTTAAAACAAATTCTCTTTTTGGAGCTCTTCTTATTCCTTCTACAAACTTTGGATACTCAGGTAGTTCACTATAAATATCTTCTAATGAAAACGTTGAGTGAGCTTTAATAAAATTATTATCAATCATATTAATCCTCCTTGAATATTGCGTTATATAATAAATCAGATTTAATTAGATCATCCATTTTATGAAGATGATTATACATTACTTCATCATTCTCAATAAATGGGATGTGTTTTCTAACCGTGTCATATGCTTTTTGTGTATAGCTTCCTAACTTACCACCATTTCTTAAATCAATTGCTTGGCAAGCAGTCATTATTTCCATTGCAATAACTTTTTCTGCGTTGTCTAGTATTCCTCTAGCTTTTCTAGCTCCAATAGTTCCCATCGAAACGTGGTCTTCTTGATTAGCACTTGAAGGAATTGAATCTACACTAGCAGGATGCGCAAAAACTTTGTTTTCACTAACTAGTGAAGCTGCGCTATATTGAACAATCATAAAACCACTATTAATCCCTGGTTTATTTACTAAGAATGCTGGTAACCCATTAGATAATTGTGGATTTACCATTCTTTCTAATCTTCTTTCACTAATATTAGCTAACTCACTAAGTGCAATACCCATAAAATCAAAAGGTAAAGCCATTGGTTGTCCATGGAAGTTTCCAGCACTAATTGCTTCAAATGTGTCTGTAAATAATACAGGGTTATCAGTTGCAGCATTTAATTCAATGTTAACTTTGTCTAAAATAAAACTAAGTGCATCTTTTGTTGCTCCATGAACTTGTGGTGCACATCTAATTGAATAAGCATCTTGAACTCTCAACTCACCTTGTTTAGTAGTGTTTTCACTACCCTCTAAATATTCTAATACTTTTTTAGCTGTTTCGATTTGTCCTATTTGCCCGCGTACTTGATGAACTCGAGGGTCATAAGCATTAGTAATTCCGTTCAAAGCTTCCATTGTTAATGCAACTGCAATATCTGAAAGTTTTGATAATCTTAATGCATCATATAATGTTAATCCCCCAATACTTGTCATTGCCTGTGTACCATTAATTAGACTTAAACCTTCTTTAGCACCAAGTGCTTCAATCGGTTTAATACCCAATTCATTAAAAATCTCCATTGTTGGATAACGTTTATTATCATAAAAAACTTCACCTAATCCAATCAAAGGTAAACTCATATGTGCTAGTGGTGCTAAATCACCACTTGCTCCTAAAGATCCTTTTTCAAAGATTACTGGAATAATATCTTTATTTAAAAGTTCAATTAATTTTTCTAAAGTTTCAAGTCTTACACCACTAACACCTTTAGCTAGTGCATTAACTCTTAAAACCATCATACCTCTTACTACTTCATCAGATAACTCTTTTCCTACACCACATGCATGCGACATTAATAGGTTCTTTTGGAGATCACCAACTTGTTCCTTTTTAACAAAAACATCTGAAAGCTTCCCGAATCCAGTAGTTATTCCATAAACTACTTTCCCATTATTAACAATCTCATCAACCATTTTTCTAGATTCATGAATTAAAACTTTGCTTTCCTCAGTTAATTCAATTTTTTCCTTAAATCTTGCAACCTTAACAAAATCGCTTAAAGTAAGGTTATTTCCATCAATTCTAATCATTTTATTACCTCCAAAATATATCTTGCCACTATTATAACTTAAATAGTTAAATAAATAAAGCGTTTTCAATAAGAAAACGGCTATTTAGAGCGCTTTAGAGCGATATAGTGATGAAGTGAAACTAATAAAAAAAGCACCCATAAGGTGCTAATCTTTTAATAGAAATGTGTTAAGTAAATACGTTTTTTATTTTCTTTGTCAAAAACTACTTTAAACTCGTCAATTTTTTCTAGTTTTTTTCTAAATAAAACACTACCTAGAAGCATAATTCTTTTATGATAATCTACTTCCTCATGTGTAAATGATAAATTAATAAATATATTAGCTCTTTCACCGCCGATATTTTTTAGTTTGGCTATTGCTACATTATCTTTTAACCTATTAATTTCACCTTGTAAAAAGCGATATCGTAAGTAAAATAAAACACCTAGCACAAGTAAAATTAATAGGAACGGCAAAAACATCGATGGCATAATTAATAGTACTAAAACAAAGAAAATAAAAACGATAATTCCGATTACTGTAATAAAAGTACTTAAATAATCATATCTTGCTACTTTTAAAATATTAAGTTTCATGTCATTCCTCCTTTTTCTTAATTATAACATTTTTATAAATAAAAGAAAAAACCTTTTGAGGGAAGGTTTTTTCTCAAACATTATATTCTGGAAATACGATGGATTTATAGTGTGTAACCTGAATATTTAGCGGCTAACAAAATAGATTCCTTCATACTAACAGGATCGGCGATATTTTTTCCTGCAATATCAAATGCTGTTCCGTGATCTACTGATGTTCTTAAAACAGGCATCCCTAAAGTTAAGGAAATAGTTCTATGGAAATCATAAGTTTTTGTAGCAATGTGTCCTTGGTCATGATAAAGGCTTAATACAGCACCACATTTTTCACTAAAACCTTTATAGAATACACTATCTGCAGGGATCGGACCTATTACGTCCATCCCTAGTTCTTGACAATGTTTAACTGCTGGTTCAATTTCATCCATTTCCTCAGTTCCAAATAAACCATGTTCTCCATTATGTGGATTTAAACCTGATACATATAAAGAACCTTTTACACCAAGTTTTTTAAGTTCTTCGATTGTTCTAGTAATATAATCAATTAATCTGTCTTTTTTTACCATATCAATACTATCTCTTAAACTTAGATGTCTTGATAAAAAGAATACTCTTAAACTATCTACTTCAAACATTGTTAGAGGATCTTCAATATTAGTTAAATGTCCAAACATTTCTGTATGTCCAATGAAAGTAATATTACCTGCTTTTAATGCTTCTTTATTTATTGGTGATGTTGCGATAGCCTTTATTCCTTCATGTTTGTATAGTTCAACACACTTTTCTATATAATCCCAAGCGGCTTTTCCACATTGTGCACTAATTTCACCATATTTAAATGTGCTCATATCAATATTTCCTAAATCA
Source organism: Candidatus Izimoplasma sp. ZiA1 (assembly GCA_002285055.1). GTDB lineage: Bacteria > Bacillota_I > Bacilli_A > Izemoplasmatales > Izemoplasmataceae > Izemoplasma_C. The sequence goes on along the minus strand of NQYJ01000007.1, from coordinate 39,558 downwards.
AACAAATCGATTGTTTTATATGTGTAAACTCCATTTTCTGAATGGTTAATTGTATTTATTTTTACATCAATATTAAAATCTTTAATTGCTTTTGTTACTACACCTAAATCACCAACTAAGATTGGTTTACATACTTTATATATTGAATCATCATCTGCTAATGATTTTAATATTATTTCTGGCCCAACTCCTGATGGATCCCCTAAAGTTATTGCAATATACTCTCTATTCATTATTTTTTCCCTCTTTCACAAACTGATATATGTCATTAATTGTAAATTCATCTCCAATTAGTCCACCTTTTGATACTAGGTGAACACCATTAAAAGTACCTCCTAAAATTTCACTATATACTGTTAATGGGATTATTTCCTCACTTAGTTTTAATCCATAAGAATTAATCATATTTAAGAAAGCAAGTGTAGTATCTCCTCCACTTGTATAAAAAACATCGGGAGTACGATAGTTGCTAAACTCAATAAATAGCTCACTCATTCTGTTATTCAATAAATCAGATAATTCTTCTTGAGTTAAACCAATATCTTGACCCACGTCTTTTAAAGAAATAACTTTATCTTCGTTAATACTAATTGAAGTGATTATTACAATATTATTTTCAACCTTCTTTAAAACGTTTAAAACTTCATCTTTATATTTTAAATACTCTGGACCTATTATTTTATTAAAATCAATTTCATAAACATACCCATCATTTTCTTCAATGTACTTCATTTGTAATGATGATAATGGAGTAGTACTACATACTAGTCCATTTAATAATATTTTTCTATGTTTCTTTTGACTTTTTGCATAATAATATGTGAATGGTCCGGGATCTACTGTGATAATATCAAGTTTTAATTTCGTTATCACATCCGCAATTTTTTCAATATCCTCATTAGTAATAGCATCAATAATAACGATGTCACTAACAGATAAATTATCGTTAATTACTCTTGCTAGATTTTGTCCATGTACATCTTTAATTGAAATAGCTGTTATATCTTTTTCTATCTGAGATTTAAATAGATCGTAAACATTTGATGTGTTTATTGGACATTTTGGATCCTTTGCTACATCTGTTTCATGGAGTTTAACCCCATTAACATATAATATGTTTTCCTTACATATTCTTCCTGATTTTGGAAAACAAGGAACAATTACTGCTTTTTTATTAGGGTAAACATCTAAGAATGCATTTAACTCATATCCAATGTTTCCTCTTAAGGTACTATCTACTCTTTTATTTAATATTGCTTTTTGATCATTAATTCTTTTTAATGTATCAAAAACACGGTTATATGCTGTGTCTTTATCTACACCTCTACTGTTTGTACTTAAAGCATAAACACTAGCCGGATTAAAATCCTCATACTCCTTATGAAGTGAAATTGCATTATACCCTAACTTATTTAACAAGATAGCGCTTGAATTTGCTCCTGTTGTATCATCAGCAATGATATATATACTCTTCATTAAATCACCTGCTTATAAATTCTAATTTTTTTCGTAATTTGTTATTACCATATCAACATCATTTAAACTAAATATTTTGTGTAATGATTTTCTACTATATTTGTGTTTATCAACAACTAATACTTTAAATGGTACATTGTTAATAATAAACTTCTTAAGATGCATTTTTTCCTCGTCTGGTGTGCAAACATTATAATCCTTATCAATACTTGATGCTGCCAAAAAGGCAATATCAATATTAAGTTTCTTTAAGTACTGGATTGCATCAGGACTATATACACTTCCAGTGTCATTACTAACTAGTCCACCAGGTAAGAATACTTTATTACCAGAACTGCTAAGTTGAATCGCGATTCGTAAATCATTAGTCACTATATTTAAGTCCTGTCTGCCAGACAACAATTTAGCAATTTCTAAAGTTGTTGTTCCTGCATCAAGATAAACTACACTATTTTCTCTAATATAATTTACTGCTTCTTTAGCTAATTCTCTTTTTTCCTCTACATGTTCACATTGTTTTTCAAAGTATGTCATTTCTTTTGACATAAAATCAGTTAACATTGCTCCACCATGAAATCTAGTTATATAATCCATTTCTTGCAAACGATCTAAATCTCTTCTTATTGTCATATTAGAAACTCTAAACAAGTCTTTTAATTCATCAACAGTAATACTCCCTTTTTCAGATAAAACCTCAATTATTTTTTGTTGTCTATCATTATCAAACATATTTATTCCTCCTCATAGTTATAAATACATTATACCATTATTATCAACTATTAACTTGTCTAAAATTTATCTTGAGACTACATTTTCATGTAGTCTCAAGAGCTATATTTACATAAAGATATTAAGTATTAATACAACCACTATCCCAGTGGCCCACGCTACCGTAGTAGCTCCACTCCAGAATTTAAGTTGTTTTTTGGAATCAGTTAAAGTCAAAGATCTGTTAATTACATGGAAGTATGAATCATTAAAGTAACTAAAGAACATTCCCCCAACCATTGCTGATAATGCAGCTAAAACTGGATTTACATCAAGCGTAGCTAAAATTGGTGCACTGATTGATGCTGCAGTGATTAATGATACAGTACCACTACCTTGAATAAATCTAACTAATGTTGCAATGATAAATGGTAATAAGATTGCAGGAATTCCCCAATCAGTAATACCCTCAGCGATATAGTTTCCAACACCAGTAGTTTTAATTACATTTCCTAAAGCTCCACCAGCTCCAGTAACAAGTAAGATAATCCCTGCTGATTTAATTCCAGCATCCATATAGTTTAATAAAGTTGTTTTTTCTGTTTTATGTGCTAATCCATAAATAGCAATTAAAGTACCAAAACTTACAGCAACAACCGGATGACCGATGAATTGAACGAAACCAGGTACATCTCCAAATTGTCCCCAAATTTGTTTCATAAGTATTAAAACAAGTGGGAATAAAATTGGTGCGAATGACATTAAAGCACTAGGCAAATCTTTTTTAGACTCATCTAATTTTAAGTCAGCTAAATTAACATTTACAACATCTACTTCTTCAATTACACCATCTTCATTTGGAATTAAGATAATATCTTTCCCAACCCATCTGATGTATAAAACTGAAGTAATTGTCATTGGAATACCTACAATAATACCCCAAACAATCATAGAACCGATGCTAACACCAAATGCTTCAGCAACAAATAACGGACCAGGTGTTGGTGGTACTAAAGTGTGAGTAACTCCAAGACCAATTGCTAAGGCACCAGATAATACTAATAAGTTTCTTCTAGTTTTTTGTGATAAAGCTTTTGCAATCGGAAATAATATAACGAAAGCAGAATCACAGAAAATAGGAATAGAAACAATAAATCCTGTAACAGCTAATGCTATTTCTTCGCGACCTTTACCAAATAACTTGATAAATGTACGAGCCATAGTTTCAGCAGCTCCAGAAACTTCGAAAATTTTCCCCATAATAACCCCAAGTCCAATAATTATCCCAATAGAACCAAGAGTCCCTCCAAAACCACTAGTGATGATACCAGGAATTTCTCCACCCGGAACTCCACCAACTAATGCAACTGTCATTGCAGAAAGTAATATTGCTAGGAATGCATGTACTTTAGTCATAGTAACTAATGTTATTAATAAAACAACACCAACTAATAAACCAATTAACATTCTTTGCGGATCAATCTGCGTTAAATCTAAAGCTAATAAATAGTTCATAATCAATCTCCTCTTAATGTGCGTTTTTGTTTCTTTGTGAATATGTTATAACAAATTCAAACATTATGCAAGCGCTTTTTTATTTTTGACAAAAATACTTTGCATACAAAGGTACCTTATAAAAATTCTCTATAAATAAAAAAACAATGACTAAGCCATTGTTTAATAATGTGTAGTATGTTTATACCAATCAGCAATTTCTTCAAAATTTAACTTCTGGTAAAAAGAAATAATTAAGTGATCACACTTCTCAATCAACTCTTTTAGGATATCCTCATTTGTGTCATTACTAGCAAAATCATAATGGATCCTTGCAGTATGAGCATAATTTAAAGCACTAATTTTTTCTTTCTCTGTAATTTCGTCTAATCGATTAAAATAACTGTTTGCAAAATAAAAAGCGTTATCTGCAAATCTTAAATGTTCATCAGTTCCCATATTCCCCTCCATATAAATAATAAGTATCTTTCTCTTATATTATACTTTGATTTTATCTAAAGTAAATATAAAAAAAGAAGCCTACGCTTCTTTCTTAAATACTACAACCTTCATCATCACAAGTGTGACCTTTCACAGTGCTTTTTAAAGGTTTTACTTCTTTTTCTTCTTTCCACAATGTATTTAGAACTTCAGTAAAATACTCTTCAGGTTGAGCACCTGAAACTCCATACTTTCTATTAAGTACAAAAAATGGTACTCCTCTTACTCCAACTTCTCTTGCTTCAGTAATCTCGCTATTTACAATATCTTTATAAGCATCACTAACTAAAATATTATCTAAATCAGTCGTATTAATATCTAATTCTTTTGTTAGTTTTATTAACGTCTCATGATCTGCAATATTCAATCCATCTGTGAAATAGGCTTTCATAAATCTATTTGTAACCTCTTCTTCCTTACCAAATTGTCTTGCCCATTTTGCGACTCTATGAGCATCAAAAGAATTTGTCATTTGAATAATATCATAGTTATAATCAAGTCCAACTGTTTTTGCATTTGTAACAAACATATCAAACTTTTGTTTGGCTTGCTCAACTGTTATTCTATGACCTTTAGCAAATGTTGCTTCTGCACTTTCTGTCATTAACTTCGGGGCATTAGGGTTTAACTGATACGCCTTAAAACTTACCTCTACTTGGTCTTTATGCTCGAATTTACTTAATGCTGCATCAAAACGTTTTTTACCAATGTAACAAAAAGGACAGGCAAAATCACTCCATACTTCTATTTTTATCATTATTATCACTCCTTATTTATCTATACATATTATCCTATAAGTTGTGGCTCTTGTCTAATGGTTTGCACACGATATTTATTTCATTTTTTAAGCTTTAGATTTTTACTATTATTTTTTTTTTGTTTTAGTGTATAATATTTAATAAAGGAGGAGATATTCATGGACAAAGAGGCAAAATTTAGATACAGATTTATTTTGGTTACCACAATAATGTATTTTGTTTTTTACAATATGGCATTATCTGGTTTTTTTCAAGCATTAGGGGAGTACGAGTTCACTAATCGACTTTTCACAATCGACTATACTTATCAACTTTCAGGATCATTAGGTACATCTGTTCCTGAGCATTATTTTAATACATATAATTTATTTTTTGTTGTAGTTATTACTGGTTTATTGATATATGGTCTACTCAAAAAAATAATGAAATAGAACTTAAAAAGTTAAATATTAAAATGGGGTAAAATCAATATCTCATTTTTTTATATGCATTTTCAGAGATTCATAAAAGGAGAAATTACATGAATTACATTATAGTAGTTGTTCTTGGTTATTTATTAGGAACTATCAATCCCGCTTATTTAATAAGTAAGCACAAAAATAAAATAGATATTAGAGATGTAAACAGCAAAAATGCTGGAACATCAAACATGGCAATAACATTTGGTTTAAAGTGGGGGGTTTTAGTTGGTATCCTAGATATTTTAAAAGGATTTCTACCGGTATTCATTCTTAGATTCATTTTCCCAGACAATGATGTATTATGGATTTTAGGAGGACTAAGTGCAATTATGGGTCATTTATATCCATTTTACCTTGGGTTTAAAGGTGGAAAAGGTACTGCAACTTTTGGGGGTCTTGTTCTTGGAATAATGCCAATACATGCACTGATTCTATTAATGCTGTTCTTCGTTGTATTATTCATATCAGACTTTATAGCGTTAGCAACACTTTTTGTAATAATAGTTGTTCCTATAGTTATGTTCTTCTTAGATTTTAGTTATATTTCAATCATACTAGTGTTACTTTACTCATCAATTTCCTTTTATAAACACTATCCAAATTATAAGAGAATTTACTTAAAAGAAGAATTAGGATTGAAAGCAGCATTCAAAAAAAAGAAAGATAAACCTTAATGGTTTATCTTTTTTAGTTATATTAATCAAATTTACTCTGTCCTTCTTTTGCCTCGAGCAATTATAGTATATATTATCAAGCACAGTTGAATAATCAATAAAAACATCAAGATATTATCTCTGTTTTTATAGTCATCAAAATAATCATGTGTCAAAACTATTGCTGATAAAAAGAAAAAGAAACTATAGATTATCCCTATCACTCTAAACTTGTTAATTTTTTTCATTTAATCACCATCCTCTTATCATTATATCATATCTAATTACATCAAAAAACATCACTTTTAATTCTCTTATATATTTATAATGCTTCTTCATCCTTTTCCTCTAAATACTTAAACTCTAACTTTTCTAACAAAGAAGTTGACGGATCATTATTATGTTCAAATGCAGCCATTATATTAGATATATTCCTTGTATAAAATTTCTACATTTTGTTTAAGTAAAAACTGAATTATTCTTTCTACTTCTTTTTTACTATTTAACATGTTACTGATTGATAAAGTAGTTTTACTCTCATAAATAAGAACATCACATTCATCATTATCACTAGTTACAACAATAGTAATGGATTGATAGACGTTTTGAAAAGCACTTCGATACTCCAAAACTATTAAGTTTGAGTTATCATTTATATCTGTAACAAATCTTTCGTAATTATAGTAATCATACTGCAATAAAAGATCGATGATTCTATCTTTAGTTTCTTTTAACTTAAGCTTAACTATGTATTTCTTATTATTCATTAAAGTCCCCTTTCTTAATAAAAAAAAATCCTAATCTATATATTTTACAAAGTTATATTCGCCAAACACTTCTAGAAGTTTACTTTCAAATGATTCAGTATCCAATCTAGTTGGGAGTCTATATGTAATAACATCATTTTCAACTTCTAGATAATGGAAACCAAAATAGTTTTATCGTAATCAAGACATATCTTAATTGGATCAGAAAACTCATCAATGTAATTAGAAGCTACATTAAATAACTCATCATCATCCAAATCACTTGAGTTTTCAATGACAAACTCATCAAAACTAAATAGAACTGCAAGTTCACTATCAGTATCGTACAATATGTCCATATTTATATCTTCCATATATGAGACAGTAAACTCAATAACTGCAATATCATAAAGGCTATTAACAAAGGCAATAATTTCATCATGTAAAGAAATCATTTCTGTAAAACTGTTATGTGATATTTCTTCATCAGTTTGATACTTAATCCACAATATATCTTCTCCTGGATATATATCATAGTAAAAACTTATATCATGATCAGAATTTAAAAGCAGATTTAACAATCCTTTTGATAGCTCTGAATCATCATTTTTTACACTTTCATTGTTGTAATAACATTTGCCACCATGATTCTTACAATCATCTATTGATTTACCTTCATATGAACAAGCAGTAAGTAATATCATTACAACAAACAAAATCAATACAGTTATAATTTTCTTCATTTTGAACACCACCTTCTTTATCTATATTTTATCATAATTAAAAAATCCAGTAAATAACTTTTGAATATGATTAGATGCGCTATAACCCAGCTTCATAAATCATAAAAAAATAACTAAACCTTTAAATAGTTTAGTTATTATATATTATAATGGCAGGTGCGGCGAGGATTGAACTCCAGTATAAGGTGTTGGAGACCTAAAGTGTACCTTCATTACATAAATTATTAACTTATTTCAAACATTAAAAGTGTTAAATTTTCTTCATATGTTCTTTAATAATCGCAACTTTATCATCTCTACCCATAAGGTCATAATACTTCAACCAGTTATGAGTTGATTCTAGATTTACAGGACAGTTATCTATATTTATCTGTTCCATTTCTAATCCTTTTTGTAGTGGAAAATAGAACTCATTATCATCTTTTACTATTAGAAATCCTGCCATTATATCAATCTCAACAGAATCAATAACATACTCTAAAAATACTTTTGTTTTATATTTCGTTGTTGGTTGTTTTTCCTCTAAGTGAAATTCCTTTAAAAGCTCTTTTACCAATGATACGTCTTCTAAACTTATCATAATATCTATATCATTAAAATCATCAATTATATTTCTTAAATATAGCATGCATGATGCTCCTACATTCCATGTTATTGAATGTTTGTTAAAGAGTGTTGCTAATTTCTTCAATACTACTATTTTGTTGTCAATCATTTTAATCATCTCCTCCCATTTATTATATCAAATAGTTATTAGATATAATAGGTGTAAACTCAGTTGCTCATTATTTTTTGGAAATAAAAAACAACTAAAACCTCAAAATGGTTTAGTTGCAATATATTTATAATGACAGGGGCGGAGAGGATCGAACTCCCGTAGATGGTCTTTCAGACCTAAAATGCAAAATTTCATAGCTATTTATTAATTGTCCTTGACACTATTCTTTTAGTTTGCATGTCAAAGTCCCAAGTAAACAAGTTACCATTAAACTTCACTATACTATCTTCAAAATAAGATATATCATAAAAATAATCTGATTTCCATTTGGGATTTTTTTGATTTAGAAACATCTTAATCAGTGTATTACTATTGAATAGAAACTCATTTTCATAATATACATCCATATTACCTGGACAATAATTATACATTTTTGCCCCCTTAGGCCAATCGGATATGTCATAGATTACGAATTTGTACTTACCAATAACTGTTTCTTCTGAGATAGCAAAATTCCTTGCAATAAATTCTTCTTCAATCATAAAACCAACTCCCAGTTTATTTTACTATAAAAAAAGGAGGCTGTAAATGACTCATATATATTCGATTTACCGTTGTGCAATTTCAATGTAAACAAAAAAAATAACTAAACCTTTAAATAGTTTAGTTATTATATATCTTAATGGCAGGGGCGGAGAGGATCGAACTCCCGTAGACGGTGTTGGAGACCTAAAATGCGCTTAGACAAATAGATTTTAAGTCGATTACTGAATACGAAAGCGTATCAAAAAAGGGCTTTACGAGATTTTCCAACCTTACTTTTAGTCAAAATATACCTTAAAATTCTGTTCTTGCTCTCCCATGCGAAAACCTACTGATATCTCAACTTTGATTCCATTTAGAGCAAAACTTTCTCCAATATGGTAATATCCATCACTGTATAACACATTAATATACTCATCATTATCTAAATTATTTATCATTTCATTATTGTATGACCTATAACTGATAGATACAATTGTATCCTCTACATTTAAGATATTGTACTCATCACGCAAGTACGTTAGGAGTTGATCCAAGTCAACTTCTGACAATATATCCATAACATCCTCTATCATGATTTCTTCAGGCAATTCCTCTACTTCACTAGAAATTTTACCATTGCTACATTCTAAGGTCGAACCACGGTCAAAACAAGTAAAAATATCAAACTTATAATCTCCTACTTTACCTCCTGTATGTAAGCTATAGACTATAGCACCTACAGAAAAACTCCCTGAATCAAAGTGCAATAACACACTTATCTTTTCATATGGGACGGTTGTATTCTTACTATGTCCATTTTCATCAACAATTTTATACCATATGGTTTCTAACTCAGCAGAACTATTAAAGCTAGGATTACTTAAAAAATAATCATCATTTCTGTTACATGCAGTTAATAAGACTACAAAAAGAAATAAAATCATAAATTTTCTTATCATAACATCAACTCCCTTAATTATCATTCTATCATATAAAAATAAGGCAGTAAATGGCTTATAAACAAAAGTGAAAAAGACCGCTGTACATGCTTTTAGGTAATAAAAAAGCAACTAAAACCTCTAAATGTTTAAGTTGCAATATATTTATAATGGCAGGGGCGGAGAGGATCGAACTCCCGTAGACGGTGTTGGAGACCGCTGCATAACCATTTTGCTACGCCCCTAAAAAAAATGGTGGGAGGGGACGGATTCGAACCGCCGAACCCTAAGGAACAGAGTTACAGTCTGTCGCGTTTAGCCTCTTCGCTACCCGCCCACCGAGCACGAAATAAATTTGTGCTATTTCATTATAGCAAACCCATTTTTAAAAATCAATAAATAAATCGTTTTTTATTGTAGTAAAGAGACAAAAGAAGTTTCAATTAGAAACTTCTTTTTTATATTAATCTATTTTTTTACATCATAACCAGCAGTCTCAATAATCTCTATAACTTCTTGTTCTTTTCTGTCTTTTAAATCCACTTCTACAGTTCTAGCAAGTAAATCAATGTTCACACCTTCAAAACCATTTTTATTTAATGCTTTTTCAATTGTCATTTTGCAGTGTCCACATGTCATATTAGTAACTTCAACTTTCATTTTTTCACCTCCTAAGCTTTTAAATTCTGGTAATTTGTATGTTTTAAGTCTTAAGGCATTTAGTACCACCATAATTGATGAGAACGCCATTGCTGCAGCTGCTACTACCATTGATAGTCTACCTGTAGCTGCTAGTGGAATAGCGACTAGATTATATGAGAACGCCCAGAAGAAATTTTGATGTATATTTCTAAGTGTAGCTTTACTCATATCAATTGCTTTTATCACAAGCCCTAAATCATAACTCATTAATGTAACATCACTCGAGTCAATCGCTATGTCTGTACCATGTCCCATGGCTATTCCCACATCTGCAAGTTTTAATGCTGGGGCGTCATTAATCCCATCTCCAACAAATGCTGTTATTTTACCACTTGCCATTATTTCTTCAATAATTTTTGCTTTTTCGTGAGGTAATACTTCACTATACACGTTTTTTATTCCAAGTTCATTTGCAATTGCGTTTGCCACAACGCTATTATCACCAGTAATCATATAAGGAATTAATCCTCTTTTTTTCATTTCTGTTATTACTTTTAATGATGTATCTTTAATTTCGTCTCTTACAGCGTATATGCTTCTTATTTTTTTATCCACAATTACAAAGTTAACTGTTTTTGCTTCTTTTAAATATTTATTATATTTATCTTCAAAATCTGATAAATCTAATTCTAGATCATTAACTATTTTTACAGAACCTACATATACTTCTTTATTATCAATAAAAGCTTTGATACCTTTTCCTTCTATTGTCTCAAAATCCTTTATGATAAGTAGTTGAGCTTCTTTTTCATTACAATACTCTTTTACTGCATTACTGATTGGGTGAGTTGATTCTTTTTCTATACTATATAAAAGATCAAGTACATTATCATCACCAAAGTAATCTGTAACAATAGGTTTACCAATTGTTAATGTTCCTGTTTTATCAAATGCTATTGCTTCAATCTTATTAGCAAGTTCAAAGAACTCTCCACCTTTATATAAGATATGATTTTTTGCAGCTTTTCCGTTACCAACTAATATTGATGTTGGTGTTGCAAGTCCAAGTGCACATGGACAACTAATAACTAAAATAGCTATCGTTCTAGTAAATGAATCTGTGAAACCTACATCTAAAAACGCAAACTGAACAATAAAATTGAGAATAGCTATACCAACAACTACAGGAACAAAATAGGCAGCTATTTTATCAGCTGTTCTTTGAATCGGAGGTTTCTCACTACTAGCCTCTTCAACATGACTAACTATCTGACTTAGCATTGTATCACTACCAATTTTAGTAGCTCTAACAACAATTTTTTCTCTTAAGTTTAATGTTGCTCCAATAACTTTGGAATCAACTGTTTTTTCAACAGGGATACTTTCTCCTGTTATCATTGATTCATCAACATAACTTTTTCCACTAACAATTTTTCCATCAACTGGTATTTTTTCGTTAGCCAAAACGATTATATGATCATCTAAAACAACATCCTCAATATTAACCATTTGTTCAATACCATCTTTGATAACTCTTGCTTCTTTAGCACCTAAGTTTAGTAATTCAACTAAAGCATCTGTAGTTCTTTCTTTTGCTATATGTTCAATATAATTACCAATTAAGACCATAGTTATTATTAATGCACTAATTTCAAAATAATACTCAGCATGCATTGGTGGGTTACTTGTGAATAGCTGGATGTATAGTAAATACATGCTATATAAATAAGCACTTGTTGTTCCAATAACAACTAATATATCCATCCCTAAACTATTTTTTCTAATACCGTGATAAGCTCCAATGTAAAATCTTCTACCAATATATATTTGAACAATTCCCGCTATAACTAACTGGAAAATACCATTTTTAAATAGTTCTGGTACATATAAGAAATCAAAACCTTTTAAATGGGAAAACATTGCCCATAAAAGAGGAATACTAAAAAATACACTTATGTAAATTTCTTTTCTCATTTTGATTCTTAATAATTTATTATCTTCTAATGTTTCTTCTAAAACAGGGGAATACCCTACTTCTTTAACCATATCAGCTATTTGAACAAGACTATATTCTTTATCATCGTAAGTAAACAAGACTTTTCCTGCACCGACATTTACTTTGGCTGATATATTATCATAACTTGCAAAAGTATTTTCAATAGTTTTAGCACACATCGCACAAGTCATTCCATCTACTCTCATCGATTTTTTTATCATAATTTACTCTCCTTTTTAAATGCATTACAAACATAAACTTTTGTATCTTTATTAGACTCATGTTCAATGAAAACTGAATAATCATTAACTAACATATCTTCTTTTTTCTTAACATCCTTAATATAAGCAACCAAATTTGTATTTGAAAGAAAGTCATTTGTCAAAAAATAAAAACCCCTTTGTGCATTTCTTCTAACATCAACAATACCTGCTTCTTTTAAACTAATTAGATTCTTAGAAATATTTGCCTGTCTAATTTCTAAAATTTCCTCAAGTTCACAAACACATAACTCAGCATCTAGCAATAAACTGATTAACCTGAGTTTTGTATTATTACTTATCGCTTTTAATATTTTCATACTTTTCATACAATCACCTCTGATGCCTATATAGTACACCATCTTTATATTCCGTACAAGGAATATACGAAAAATTATAAATAAGCTACAAGTTCTTAGTCAAACTAATTGACTGTATATATACAAAGCTATATAATAAAGTGGATTAATAAGAAAATAGGTGAAATAATGAATAACACAATAAGTAATTATAAGGATGTTAAAAACATAATTAATAAAGATTTTGTAATGATTATTGCTAAATCACATACATGCAGTGCGTGTCAAACTATTGGTGATATGCTTAACAATAACGTGGTTGGTTTAGAAAAAATTGAGAAGTACAATATCTATATTGATGATATGGATGAATTTAGAGGTGAACATTTAATTTTTAGTGTTCCTACCGTATTGATTTTTTCTGAAGGGAAAGAACTATTACGAGAATCAAGATATATTAATTACTCAAAAATATCACGTTTAATTGATTTATATAAAAATTAAAAGAAGTGCTTAAGCAAAACTAATTTGCGTAAGCACTTCTTCTTTTCTTTTAATAACATAAATATTTGATTTCGGATCAACAGACTTAAATATATGTAATAAATCTCCTAAAACTGCTTCCTTCTTATATGTTACTCTAATATGATTAATAGTCTCAATGTTATGTAAATCATCTTCAACATATTCTAAATAAACAGCATTATTAACATGATTGTTTTCATCTATATCTTTTTCTTTAACCACTATTTCTTTTACAAGTAATAATTCATCAACTTTTTCCTGTTTACTTATTTTTAATGCTAACTGATCTTTATTTAGCATTTTAAACTGTTCGATTACCTCGCTACTTGGTGAAACTATTTCTTTTGTTATAAAGTTAATCAAAACAAATTTCCCAATAGCAGTAACTAAAATATTCCCTTCGTTATCAGTAATCTCATACTTACGAAAAGCATAAAATCTTTTAAAGGAAAAAGGGATAGTTCCAACATTAATGATATCTCCTTGTTTTGGTAAATTTATTATATTAACTTCGTAATCAACAAACACCCAAGCCAAGTTTCTTTGATGGTGATACTCACTACCCGCACCTAGATAATTAACGTTTCTTGACATAATATCCTGAAGATAATTAAATAAATTTGAAATAGTCAATGTATGATTTTGATTACATTCGGCTTTACTAATTTTATATTTTTTTGAGTACATAATATCACCCCTATTTGGAATTATAACACTTCTTATCCTAAATTTGTATTAATTAATGTCTGGTTTTGGTATAATTAGGTGAGGTGAATATTATGAAGATAGCACTAATAGCACATAACAAAAAGAAAAAAGAAATGTTAGATTTTTGTTCTAGACACGAAAGCACATTAAAAAAACATCAATTACTTGCAACAGGAACAACAGGTCATCAAATAATGGAAAACACAGATTTAATTATTCATTGCTTTAAATCAGGTCCACTTGGTGGTGATCAGGAGATTGGAGCTAAGGTTGCAAACGGTGAAGTTGATTTAATTATTTTCTTCAGAGATCCACTGACTGCACAACCACATGAACCAGATGTTTCAGCATTATTTAGATTAAGTGATGTGTATAAAATCCCTCTTGCATCAAATGTAAATACTGCAGAGTTATTCTTTAAAACTTTAAAATAAAAAAAAGTCCAAATTGGACTTTTATTTTTTTATATACCTTCTCTTACGTTAATTTCATCGCGTCTCCCTTGACGTCCCATTACACCAGAAATTAAGTAAAGAATACCAACAAAAGTATTAAATAGTATGTTAACACCACCATAGATAGCTTGATATAAATATACTTTTTTTGCAGTTTCCTCTGAATATTTACCTTTAATGAGTTTAGTAAATAATACTAGGTTCACTATAAAAAATATCCCTATAACTATTGCTAATCCAATTAGTAAGTTTCCAATAAAACCATAAATCTCAAAAACAAAATCAATGTCAGCTGTACTTGCTCCATCTTCAGTAAGTAAATTTACTAAAGATTCATTATCAGCATTTAAATAAAACTTAAATAAGAATGCAATAAAGCCCATTACAACCACAGATATGCCTTCAAATACTAAACCGATTATTGTAACTATTCTAGGTGTTCTATCCATTATGTGGTTCATCATCTCACCTCTAACTATTCAACTATTATTGCAGTACCATAAGCAATAATTTCAGCTGCTCCACCCATAACTGCAGATGTTTGTAATCTAAAACCAATTACAGCATTTGCACCTAACGCTTCAGCATCTTTAATTAATCTTTCAGTAGCAACTTTACGAGCATCATTCATCATTTCTGAATAAGAATGAATTTCGCCACCAACCAACGATTTAAATCCAGCCATTATATCTTTACCAACATTTTTAGTTTGAACTGTTGATCCTTTAACATAACCTAAAACCTCAACGATTTTTTTTCCTGGGAAATCATTAATTGTTAATAAATCTTTTCTTGTTATCATAACTTATATCTCCTCTCATACCAAAATATACTTATATTATAATACTAATAACCTTGCATTGCAATAAAAATTATTAAATATTATTTTTAATTACCAGTATTAATTTAAAAATTAAATATAAATATGCAAAAACCGCTTCGACTGGGAAGCGGTTTTATATACATAGTAGAAAAACTAGTTACGAGTATCGTTGATAATAGAACATAAATTTGTAATCTACTCTTAACAAGTAGGTTAGTCTTATATTAAAGCTATTTCAACGTGTTATAAAATATAACTTATATATACTATCACTATTTTTATTTTATGTAAACTTAAAAAAGTAAAAAAATACTATTTTTATTTCTTAATTAAAATTTTATCAACTTAAATAATATTATTATTGTTTTACTTTAAATAATTACAATAATCATTTATAATTTTTATAAATAGTACTAGTTAATTTTATAATTATTTGAAAGGGTGAAAATATGGAAGCGAATTCTAATCTATATTTACAAACAGGTTTATCTAAAAAGAACACAATTATCTATTCTGCATTGCTTGCTATTATTCTTGTTTTAGCAATGTTTACTTATAGTTTTCATGTGTTTTTTATTGGTGTTACTGCTTATATTGTTTCAATATTAGTAGAATACCTATTCGCTAAAATCAGAAAAACAGAACTTGGACATAGTTATTTACTTACTCCAATTGTATTTACTTTATTGTTACCCCCTACTTTACCATTATGGATTGTTGGTGTTGGTGCATTCTTTGGTACATTTTTTGCTAAAGGTTTATTTGGTGGTGGGGATAAATATATTTTTCCACCAAGTGTAGCTGGAGTTTTATTTATTACTATATCGTTTCCAGCATTTCTAAACACAATGTGGTTAGATCCTGGAACTTTAGAAACAGTTACTAGAACTCCAATTAATTATCTTGGTGACTTCGCTAACTCTGGATATACATTTATGGATTTACTATTTGGACAAACTCCAGGACCACTTGGAGTTACATTTAGATTACCAATCATTTTAATCGGGTTAATATTACTTATATTAAGAATAATTGATTACAAAGTTACTTTAAGCTTTATAGCATCCTTTTTATTATTTACTTTTGTAGTAAACATGGTTGCTCCTGACACATTTAGAGAACCTATATATTCTTTGTTTACCGGATCAGTATTATTTGTTGCATTTTTTATTGCATCTGATAATAATGTTGCCCCACTCTCAGTTTTAGGAAAAATTAGTTTTGGAGTAGGTCTTGGTTTCTTTACAGTTATATTAAGACATTTCTCGGCTTACCCAGAGGGTGTAATATTTGCAATTATTATTATGAGCGCTGTTTCACCTTTATTAGATGATATTTTTAAACCTAAAACTAAAGAGGTGATTTAATGAGAAAATACTTTGAAACAATTAGATTTGTTGTTATTTTAGGTTTATTTACATCAACTATATTATTAGGAATGGAATATATAACAAATAAAAAAATAGAGGCTGTTATAGCTGCTCGTTTTAAACAATCTGTATTAGAAGCTCATTCATTATCTTATACACAAAACAATGTTAATGATATTTATGAAGCAGAAATTACAGAATTAGATCTAGAGGACGTAACATTTTATGTATCAAATACAACGGGTAATATTACTTTTGAGTTTTCTGGTGGTGGTGTCTGGGGACCTATTTCTGGAATTATAACACTAGATAGTAATTTTGAATTAATAGTAAACATTATCGTTTTAGTTCAAGAGGAAACTCCTGGTCTTGGTGGTATTGTGGCTGAGGATCAATATTTGGAAACATTTGTTGGTAAATCAATGCTTCCTTCAATTGATATTATAAAGGATGCAATCACTCTTGAAAACAATCAAGTAGATTCAATTACTGGAGCAACAAAAACAAGTGATGCTTTTGAAACAATATTAAACACAACATATAGTACTTACAAAACTATATGGGATAACCAGTAAGGAGGACAATATGAGATTAATTAAATTAAAATATACAAAATGGTATAACATC
Organism: Candidatus Izimoplasma sp. ZiA1; assembly: GCA_002285055.1. Classification (GTDB taxonomy): domain Bacteria; phylum Bacillota_I; class Bacilli_A; order Izemoplasmatales; family Izemoplasmataceae; genus Izemoplasma_C. Next base: position 22,132 of record NQYJ01000007.1, on the reverse strand, counting down.
ATGAAACAAGGATTATCAGAATCTAATCCAATCGCCATTGCTGTTCTTGGTATTTGTTCTGCACTTGCTGTTACAAACCGTGTTGAAAACGCAATTGCAATGGGGCTAGGTGTAACTTTTGTTATTATTGCTAGTTCAGCAACGATTTCACTGATGAGAAATTTTATACCTTCTAAAGTTAGAATGGTTACATATATGGTAGTAATTTCAACATACGTTATCGCAGTCCAAATGTTCTTAGAAGCATTTTATTCAGATATAGCAACTGCTCTTGGAGCATATGTTGGATTAATTATAACAAATTGTATTGTAATGGGTAGAGCAGAAGCATATGCTGTTAAAAACCCTGTACATTATTCAATTATTGATGGTTTAGCTAATGGACTTGGTTACACATATGTATTAGTAGTTGTGGCTATAATCAGAGAAATGTTAGCCTTTGGAACAATATTAAATTATCAAGTGCTTCCTGATACATGGGAAAACTGGGTAGTAATGGCAATGGCTCCAGGTGGTTTCTTTATTCTTGGAATGTTCATTTGGCTAATAAGAGAATTAACTAAGAATTATGAGGTGGTTAACTAATGGGTAATTCAATAGAAATATTTATCTCATCAATGACAAACAACAATATTGCTTTAATATATATTCTTGGTATGTGTCCATTAATTGCGATATCAACAAGTATTAAAAATGCAAAAGGTATGGGACTTGCGGTTATTTTTGTTGTAACAATAACTGCAATCATTAATTACCCTATATATCATTTATTAAAAACAACTGGTACTACACAAATATCTTTATTAGTATTCATTATCACAATCGCAGCTACAGTTCAATTTTTAGAAATGTTTTTAGAAAAATATTTACCAAAACTATATAATACTTTTGGTATTTATCTACCTTTAATTACAGTTAATTGTGTTGTTCTTGCAGTATCATTATTCTTTGTTAATAGAGAATATTCATTTATAGAAACAGTGTCATTTTCAGTAGGATCATCAGTAGGATGGTTAATTGCTATTGTGTTATTAGCAGCTATTAGAGAGAAAATGGCAAAGAAAAGCGATGTACCACGTGGTCTAGCAGGTAAAGGAATTACATTTATAATTCTTGGAATTTTATCACTTGCATTTATTGGATTTACTGGTCTAGCTAGTATTTAGGAGGTAAATTATGGACTTTTTTGTACCTATCATTATAATCGGATTATTAGTTATAATAACAATTCTACTAATTTTCTTTGAACAAATAATAGGTGGAAACGCCGAAAAATCAGTTACAATAAACAATAACGTTAAAATACCTGTTCAAGGTGATGAAACAGTTTTAAATACATTAAACAAAGAAAAAATATTTATTCCTTCTGCATGTGGAGGAAAAGCTACATGTGGTTTTTGTAAGTTTAAGTTAATTGGTGGTGGTGGTGATTTAAAACCTACAGAGGAACCATTTATGAGCGAACAAGAGAAAAAAGATGGAGTAAGACTATCTTGCCAAGTAAAAGTTCGTGGGGACTTACAAATTGAGATACCAGAAGAAATGATGAATGCAAAAGAATATCACTCAAAAGTAGTTGGTCTTGATGATTTAACTCATGACATTAAACTTCTTAAAGTAGAACTTATTGAACCAGATCATATGGATTTTAAACCCGGACAATATGCACAACTTAGAGTTCCAGGTATTGAAGTAATTAGAGCATATTCAATAGCGTCTAACCCAAAAGATAAAAGTCATCTAGAATTTATCATAAGAATGGTTCCAAAAGGTAAAGCTACTTCTTTTGTTCATAAAGCTCTTGATATTGGTGATAAATTAATCTTAACTGGACCATACGGCGACTTCTTTTTACAAGAAGAATCCGATAAAGAAATTATATGTATCGCTGGGGGAAGTGGAAAAGCACCAATCAGATCAATTCTTTCTTATTTAAAAGACCAAGGAATGCCAAGAAAAGTCAAGTACTTCTTTGGAGCAAAAACAAAAAAAGATTTGTACTATACAGAAGAATTTAGAGCTCTAGAAAAGCAGTTCCCAAATTTTAAATACATCCCTGCATTATCTGAACCATTAAAAGAAGATAACTGGGATGGTGAAGTTGGATTAATCACTGATGTGGTAAACAAACACTGTCCTGATTTAACAAATAGTGAAGCCTATCTTTGTGGTTCACCAGGGATGATTGATGCATGTTGCAATGTCTTAGAAAACAATAAAATAAATAAGGATTTCATTTATTTTGATAAATTTTAAGTAACTACTATTTAGTAGTTACTTTTCTTTATAAATCAGTCCTTGTTTTTTCAGATAAGTATATATGTTATAATTAAGATACGAGAACAATTAATAGGAGGAAAATATGAGAAGAATATTTAATACTTTTTTAATCATTATGTTTTTATTAGTAGTTATAGAAGTTACTTATGTAAACTCAAATGTAATAAATGAAAACTTTTTATCATTTGGTTTTCTTACAAACATGCAGACACTCCCGAGATTATACTTAATTGCGCAAGGTTATGCGATTGGATCATTTGTAATATTTTTTCTTTATAAAAAAGGTCTAATTCAAAAAGCGCTAATCTACATATCTTCAATAACAATCATTATATCTTTACACTTACAAATGGTATCAATAGATTTACCAATAGACACATTTAACACTTCACTTATTACTTACATTCAAGAATCGGGTTATCTCCTTTATCCCGGAATCGCAGCTTTATTATCTTTAATAATCGCCAATAGAGCAATGCGAAGAAAATCAGGATTGATTAAAATAATTATCTATTCAGTGCTTCTTTACGGAATTATGTTTGGATTAATATATTTTGAAGCAAAAGCACTTGGACTATAAAACAACATTAAAAAGACCTAGAATCAATCTAGGTCTTTTTTTCTAGTTACTAAACAAAAAATACAATGATTTAGTCTTTAATTTCCCCTACAATTTCTAAATCGTCTAAAACATCTCTACCATGTGGTGCAGCATCTACAACACTACTAACGTCAGTTCCAGCCATACTACCAGCGTGTGAACCACCAGTCCAAGCTTCGTTTCCTGTTACATCATAAATGATACCGTCTACTGCTATATATGCTTTATTTCCATCCATTCCATCATAATCTGCAAGTTCCTCAATAGTTAACTTCATTGTTGTATCTGTCTCCATATTGCTATCTGTACTACAAGCACTTAGTAAAAAGACACTCATAACTAAAGCGAACATAAATAATACTTTTTTCATTTTATTGCCTCCTATCTTGATATTCATAGTTTACCATCATATATATAATTGTTCTAAATAGATGCATTTTAATATAATTAAGATATAAAATTACAATTAACAAAAAAAGAAAGTATTTTAAATACTTTCTTTTTACTTTTTGAAAATTATATAATTATTTTTACTTTTCTTTTTAACTTCATACATTGCCATGTCAGCGTAGTTAACTAAATCCTCAACGTCTTTAAAATCTTTGCTCAAGGATACACCAATTGATACTCCGATATCTATTTTTTTACCATCTATAAGATTAATATCATTTATTGCTTTAATTATTCTTATGCAGACATCATCAATAACTTTATTATTATCAACATCGTTCAAAATAGCAACAAACTCATCTCCACCGATTCGACCAATAAAATCGTCGTTTCTCAAACAATCTTTAATTCTTTTTGATCCTTCAATTAAAACTTTGTCACCAATTTCGTGTCCATGAGTATCATTTACATTTTTAAATCTATCAAAATCAATAAATAGAATTGCCATTTGAATTTTTCTTGATAACCGATATTCTATTTTATCAAATATACTTTTACGGTTAGGTAATCCAGTCAAAATATCATGAGATGATGAAAATTCTAATGTTCTTATTATTTGTTTTCTGTTAGCCATATATTCATCAAATATCTTACCTATACCTAATGCAAGTACCACTACCACAAGAAAACCAAAACTATAACGAACAATCAAATCTTTCACTTCGCTATTTTCAAACAAAACAACTTCTCCCACAATATATATATCACCATTATCAGAAACCACCTCAGTTTGAACACCTAGTTGTTGTGATATCTTTTGTGACAATGACTCCTCAGAAATAACGATAGATGTATAAAGTTCTTTTAACTCACGATCACTATTAACATAATTATTATCGTACTCATAATACTTATAATCGTGATACTTACTAAATACTTCATCGTTTAAATCATCATACATAAAACCAAACTCAATTCCCTCATTATTAGAGTGTAAGTAATAACCATCTTTATTTAGAACTTCAAAATCCGCATAACTTGAGTGTTCAAGTTCATCAACTGTATGAAGTAAATTACTTGCTAAATAATTAACAAGAATTAACCCCATCTTATTTCCATTCTCATCAAAAAATGTACTAGCAATCCTTAACATTGGTTTTGGTTTACCATCTACTAGTTCAATTTCATCATTTTCAACATTAAGATCTAACTTGCTAATATACAAAAAATTGTCATCAAGAATGATAGAATTATAAAAATAATATCTACTTGATTTATCTTGAAGAGAATCTTCTTCTACTGGTGAAGAAACTCCTTCATTGTAATTAACTCTTAATAATTCCATTCCATCGTTATCGATTATCCTTATTTGATCATATATTGTTTTATTATTCATCCAGCTAACATAAAACTCCTTTAAATCCATTTTAGAATTTTCGTCAGTAAACAATGTCTTGTCATCTTCAAAATAAAGAGCATAGTAATTGAGTGTTAATTCCTCTAATAAAAATAAATCTGAAGATATTGAAACAATCTCATCATCAAAATCAAAAGAGTAAGTGTATATATCACTTTGGATTACTTGATGAATTCTAGAAACAACTCCTTTATATTCACTAATAAGAAATATAACAAGAACAAAAAATAAAAAAAGGAATCCATAAAGAAAAGACCTTACAAACACTTTACCTTCCTTAATACTCAGTATTCTTCTCATAATCGACCTCTTAAGTTTGTGTATAACTTATTTTACTATAAAATAAGGAAAAAAACAAAAATGAAAAACTTTAATAATTAACATAATTATAAGTTATAATATACATAGATAAAAAAACATGGAGGTATTATATGAAATTTAATGATTATAAGTATCAACGTCCAGATATCGAGCAATTTAAAAAAGATATGGATGAACAGCTACAAAATATTTCACAAGAAAAACCAGTAAATGAGGAAATCAAAGCGATTTATAATGTGTTTAAAATTATCGATGAAATTGATTCAATGAATCAACTTGTGGGTATTAGAAACAGTGTAGATACGACTGATAAATTCTATGAGCAGGAACAAGAATTTTTTGATGAAAATAGTCCTTATATTCAAGAATATAATCAAAAATTCATCAATAAATTATTAGAATCATCAAAGCGTGATGATTTAGTAAAAGAATTTGGTTCATACATTTTTGAGAAATATGAAATAGCAAAAAAAACATTTAGTAAGGAAATCATTCCTGAACTACAAGAGGAAAACAAATTAAATACTGAGTATGGTAAATTATTAGCTAGTGCTAAAATTGAATTCCAAGGTGGAGTTTATAATTTAAGTCAAATGCGTCCATTTACACAAAATAAGGATCGTGAAGTAAGACATCAAGCACAATTAACTGTATCCAAATGGTTTAATGAAAACGAAGAAGCTATCGACCGTATTTATGATGAAATGGTTAAATTAAGAACTACTATCGCTAAGAAATTAGGTTATAAAAATTATGTGCAACTAGGATATGATCGTCTTGGTAGAACTGATTACACATCAGAAGAAGTAAAAGGTTACCGTAAACAAGTATTTGAATCAGTTGTTCCTTTTGTTAAAGAGTTAGTTGAAAGAAAAGGAAAAAGATTAAATATTGAAGACTTAAAATCATATGATTTAGCTTTATCATTCTTAAGTGGTAATCCTACACCAAAAGGTGATAGTAAATGGCAATTAAATCATGCTAAAACAATGTATGAAGAAATGAGTAAAGAGACTGGTGAGTTTATTAATTTTATGATTGATAAAGACTTACTAAATCTAGATTCAAAACCAGGAAAACAAGGTGGAGGGTACTGTACTTTTATTCCTAAATATGAAAGTCCATTTATCTTTGCTAACTTTAATGGTACTAGTGGTGATGTCGATGTATTAACTCATGAGGCTGGACACGCCTTCCAAGTATATCAATCACAAAATTATATCCCTGATTACCGTTGGCCAGGATATGAAGGTGCTGAAATTCACTCTATGAGTATGGAATTCCTAGCTTGGCCTTGGATAAATAAATTCTTTGTAGAAGATACAGATAAATACAAATTTGATCATCTTGCTGGAGCTTTATCTTTCTTACCATATGGCGTTACAGTTGATGAATTCCAACATGGTATATATGAAAACCCTAATCTTTCAAAAGAAGAAAGAAAAGAGTTATGGAGATCAATTGAAAAGAAATACTTACCATTCAAAGATTATGATGATGATGCTTTCTTGGAAAAAGGAACATTCTGGTATCGCCAAAGTCATATCTTTACAGCGCCTTTTTACTACATTGATTATACTTTAGCTCAAGTAGTTGCTTTCCAATATTGGATTAAATCTCAATCTAATCATAGCGAAGCTTTTAACCAATATTTAGCATTATGTAAACTTGGTGGTTCAAAAAGTTTCCTTAATTTATTAAAAACTGCAAAACTTGAGAATCCATTTAATGATGGTGTAATAAGCAAAACTATGAAGCCACTAATTAAATACTTAAATAGTATTAATGATTCTGAATTATAAATAGAAAAAATAAAAGCCTCTTATAAAGAGGCTTTTTTATATTTCCTATCCTTGGTTTAAATCAATTATTAACTCCATTATTTCATCAACAAATTCTTTATCAGTGGCGTAATCAACCATGACTATAGGCATACTCTCCATTAGTAATTCAAGGTTGTCACAATCTAATAAATACTCATTAAATCGTTCAGCACGTTCAACTAAAGACCAAGTTTTAAATGAGTTTATAATTCCATTAGGACTCATACTCATTGTGGTTACTGCCTGCATAACGTTAAATCCATTATTATTACTACTTCCTTCAATGATTAACCTTTCTGCTTCTAAAAACTCAACGACATCTTCAAAACTGTCACTATTAGCCCAGCTCGATCTTATTGTTTCATCATAGTTATAAGTAGATTTACCATTAACCTCAAACTTATCAACAATTAATACTCTTGATAATGTTTTGTCACTTGTAACTTCACCATATGTTAAATTCTCAATACTTGAATCATCATAATATGAATAATCTATTAGTCCGTAATCCTCTAACATCAAATAAAAACTAGTATAGTCACTTGCACTATCATAATTAACACCATGAATATGTTGAAAATCTAACACTAAAAATTCTCCTGGGTTTTCATCTAAAAATAAAGCTATGTCTTCTACAATAGGTTTAAAATCACTAGCAATAAAGTTGTGTTTTGTTTTCCATACATCACCAGTCTTTGTTAATCTAATATCTAAGTATCTAACACCACTACTTAGTAGTTTATTAGTTTCTGCAATTTGTGTAACAGATTGTCTAACTAAAAACCCCTTAATTAAAGTTCCTGGAATTCCTGTCATTATTGATGGGGCAGATAATTCATCAACCTTACTAAACAGGTTTATGTCTTTTGAAAATGCATCATGTGCTCCTATCATTTTTACTTCTTTAACTTTGGTTTCAGAAGAAAGGCTTTCACTCATCCAGTTACTAAAATCATTTGTGGATTCTTCATTCTTAAGCGAAATAATAGGTAGATTAATAGCAATCAACAATAATAACACAGTAAAAATTACTGCCTTTATCCCTTTTTTAATTTTTCTAATTATTTTCATTTGTTTACCCCACTTATCAAGAATATGTAATAATTACATTCCAAGTAATTATAACATGTCTCAAGACTTATTTATAAAAAAAACAGAAATAAAGAAATCCTTTATTTCTGTTAGTCTCAATTTTACTAAGTCACATCAAACACTCAAACATCTCATATTTTTGTCCGTGCCCTTTACCAAATAATGGAGATTTATTTAGTAGTTCAATGGCGTGGTTAAAATCATTAGCTTTAATAATCATATAACCAGATAAATCACTTGCCTTTTCATCAACTATCCCTTCACTGTTAATAACCTTTCCTTTATGAAGTGGAGAACCAATACTGACTAATAACTCTCCTATATCTTTTTGCCAATTTTCCCATTCTTTATATATATTTTGTCTTTCTTCTGATGTTGGTTCATTTAAATTATCGTGCAAATTTATATTTGTATAACCAAAAACTATGTATTTTTTCATAGTATCACCTCTACTTTTATAATAATCAATGTCCTTATTACTGTCAAAGATAATACAAATTCAAGAATGTAGTCTTCTAATAAAAATATATAAAAACTGAATGTAAATTTTAGACTTTACATTCAGTTTGACTAATAAATATATCACATACTTATAGAATAATCTTTGATGATAGACCAGATATGTTCCTCATCAAATGAAACGTTGATAAGTTTAGCACTTAGATCATCCCATTTTGTATTTAAGCTATCTGTAAAAATTTTAGCTTCTATAATCTTATTGTTCTTAATTAATAATTGTAGAGATACTATTCCAAAAGGAAATCTTTTTTCAAGCTCAATATTAAATTTAGGTGATTGTGAAAAAATCCAATCATCTGTTTGAATAAAATCTGATAGCTCTTTATTTATATGTGATTCATTAACCTCAATTGTTGGTTTTGAATCTCCATAAACTTCATTAAAAGCTTTAATCATAAATAAACTAATTTCATTAATAGCAATTTCAGGTTTTACTTCCTTTAAATTAATTACTCGTGATTTAACTGATTTAATACCCTTTGAATCTAACTTTATTTTTGAAGGTGTGAGACATTTAGATAAAGTGGATAACTTTAAATCTACTAACAATGTCCCATGCAGGACATACATGTTTTTATGAGAGTAATACGCTTGTCCAGAAAATTTACAGCCATCAATTGTCATGTCGTTTCGTCCTGAAAATTCAACTTCTAATTTTAAATACTCAAATACTTTTAACAAAAAGTATTTAGCTTTTTCTAGGTCGTAATCTTTTTCCTTAATCACAAGTGTATAATTTATATTTCCTAAATCGTGAAAGACTGCACCTCCACCTGAATATCTTCTAGCTAAATGAATACTGTTGTTTTTCAAGTAATCAAGATTACACTCAGCTAATGGATTTTGATTTCTACCAATAACAACACAATCCTCATTTTGCCATAAGAATAAACTAACCTCATCTGTAAATGTCTCAGATAATTGTCTTTCAAATGCAATATTTAAAAATGGGTTATTTAATGTAGATATATATACATTATTCATTATTGATGTAAAGTCCCGATTCCAAGACCCATTGCAGCTTCATGTACAATTTCAGAAGTTGTTGGATGGGGGAAGATTGTTTCTCTTAAATGTTCTGCACTTAAGTTATTTTGAATCGCTACAGTTATAATGCTAATTAGATTAGAAGCATCAACACCGATAATAGCTGCACCCAATAATCTTTTTGTTTTTACTTCTTCAATTAATTTAATATAACCCTCAGTTTCCTCCATAGTAATGGCTTTACCATTACCTGAATAATAAAAACGACTAGTTTTAAACTCGATGTTTTCATTTTTACAACATGCTTCACTCATACCAACAGTAGCTATTTCTGGTGAAGTAAAGATCACATTAGGAACTGCATTATATTTCATTTCTTTTTTATTTCCTAAGATGTTATCAACAGCAATTATTCCCTGATGACTTGCCACATGTGCAAGTTGGATAATATTTGTAACATCACCTATCGCGTAAATATTGGATTTATTTGTTTGCATGAAACTGTCTACTTTAATCCCTCTACGTTTAGGATCCATAATAACTCCTGAGGCTTCAAGATTTAATCCTTCTAAGTTTGGTTGTCTCCCGATTGCTACAAGGACATTATCTGTTACAAGCATTTTTTTCACTTCTCTATTTTCAAATGTAACTATAGCTTTATTATAAACGTCACAACCTACTTCTAGTACTTTTGAATTATTGTATACTTTAATGCCTTTATCAATAGCCATACGTTTAATTTCAGCTGATTCATCTTCATCAAGCATTGTTAGTAATCTATCCATGTACTCAATAACTGTAACTTCTACACCAAGATTATTATATAAAAAAGCAAATTCCATACCAATTACACCACCACCAATAATAGCAATAGATTTTGGTAATGTTCTATGACTTAATGCTTGTGTACTATTAAGAACAAAAGGTAAATCTAATCCTTTGATAGGAACAGATGAAATTTTTGAACCAGTTGCTATAATTATGTCTTTTGCACTAATGATATTTTTTATGTTGTTACTTACTACTTCAACTTCTTTATCAGATATAAACATTGCTGAACCACTTATAACTTGCACGTTGTTATTGTTCATTAAACCTTCAATACCGCCTACAAGTCTTTTAACAACACTATTTTTATGTTCAATTATTTTATCCATATCAGGTTTGATTGCTGATTTATCAATAATAATTCCAAACTCCTCAGCGTTCAAAGCAGAATGATGTACTTCTGAAGACTTAACTAAAGCTTTAGTGGGAATACACCCAACATTTAAACAAGTCCCACCTAGTGATTCTTTTTCAATTAAGATAACTTTTTTTCCATGTTTAGCTGCATAAAGAGCAGCAACATAACCTCCAGGCCCAGCTCCAATTATTAATAGATCTGTTTCTAGATTAGTTTGCTTATCAAATGTTATTTCACTATCCTTTACATCTTCAACTTTACTTTGAATAATGTCTAAGACATGAGTGTCTTTTTCGATTTGTTGTCCTTCTTCAATTAATATCTTTACTACTTGTCCTGTTAATGTAGATTTATAAGCGCGACTACCTTTTTTAGTTTCAAATTGGAATAATTCATCTCCATTATTTACTGTTTCTCCACAAGTTATATTAATTTTTCCAACAATTGCTTCTTTTGCGCCTGGGATAACTCCCATTTTTATACTAGTGATATTAGTACCACTAGCGACAATAACCTCTTTTTCTTCTTCAATAGTAAAAATAATATCTTCTTTTTTGATAATGTCTCCGTCATCAAAATGCATTTTGATGATTACACCCTCTAAAGGTGATTTTAATGTGTAGTTCCCTTTTTTAGTTTCATAATTAAGTAATGCTTGATCTTTACTTATATTATCTCCTACTGATACTAAGACTTTCCCAATCTTAGCTTCAGTTGCACCTACGATAACACCCATTTTAATATTCATAGTACTCTCCTTATATGTTAAAAGTGGCTTCTTACGGCCACTTTTAATTTCAATTATAAAAGCTAAAAGCCTAAATTAATTGTTAATTACTACTCCAGCGTTAACTAGTTTAACACCTTTTGATAATGTGTCTCCAACTGGACATGTTTTTTCAATAAACTCAACAAATTTATCTAATTTTTCTTTTGGTTCATTTGATTTAAAATGCATAACGAAACGAATTTCTTGGAAACCAGGACGAACATCTGATAATCCCATAAAACCGTCTAAATCGATGTCACCTTCTAATTCAACATGAAATTCTTCAAATTTAATATCGTTAGCTTCTGCGAATGCAGCCGCAACGATTGCTTGACATCCTCCAAGTGCACTTAATAATGCTTCTACTGGATTCATTGCTTTGTCTGTTCCACCTAATTCTTCAGGTTCATCTAAAAGATAAGTGAAATTTCTTGATTTTGTTTCAACTTGCATACCTTCTGGTAATTTTGTAGCTACTGCTTTAAATGTTGTAATCATGTATTTTTCCTCCGTGTTATATATATTTTTGTTAATTAATATTCTAAATCCACACAAATAATACTCCTCTAAAATATGTTTGTCAACCCCTTAATAAAGCTATTTTTCGAGGAGAAAATGTTTCGTATACAAAGGTAGACTGAACTGACTAATCACTCAACCAATGGGTAATCACACACCTGTCTAGTTACCCATTGGTTGACAAAAATTATGTTTTGTATTAATCGTGTACTAACAAGTTAGTAAAATATTTTTTATAATTATATTTTGTCAAATACTTTTATTTTATGAAAATATTTTAATAAAAGATTTCTTAAAGCTTTATTTTAATACATTGGTAACAATCTTAAAAAAGCTCTATTGAAAATATTGGTTACACCCGTTATTATTGAAGAAAGGAGTGATATCAATGTCTGCTAAAATATATGGAAAAAATATGGTTTTAGAAACAGCTATCGAATTAGCTAAGGAAATTGGGATAAAAAAAGTAAGCATCAGGATGATTGCTAGAAAACTAGGTTGTTCAGTTTCACCAATATATGATGCCTATGATTCTAGAGATGATCTTGAAAAGGCAATGTTTGAAACTATCATCGCAAGACAAAACAATCAAGGAAGTTATTTTGAAAGAAATAACAACGTACTAGTTTATGGTCTTACTTATCCAAATCTATATCTAGACATAAGGAAACTATCAAATAAGTTTAAATCCTTTGATAAGTTATATGATGATACTATTAAGTTAATGAAACTAGAAGATCCTCTAAAATCATTTACAGAAAAAGAATTAGAATCATTACATTTTGATTTAATGATATATATCACAGGATTAGTTGAAAAAAGTACAGCTGAGTTTAAAGATGTTATTGATATAAAAGAATATCAGGAAGTCTTAAAACAAGTAACATCTTGTTTTATAATTGGTTATACTCATGGTAGATAATATCTTAGTAATTTTAAAACAAATACTAATTATAATTATTACTTTATCAACTTTTACTATTATTGTTATTGGTACTAAAAAAATAGTTATAAAACCTATCTTAAATCGTTTAATATCTAAAAAATATTCAAAGGCTGTTCAGGCAATTATTCTAATAACATTTCAATTATTAGTCTTTTACTTAATCACAAGACAAAATAGTTCAATTGTTTTTATCGCACATGGTAATCACCTTCTAAAATTTATATTTGGTGCTTTAACTGGATTATTTGTAATCCTATTTAGTTCCGTATTGTTATCTAAACTAAAAGTTCTAAAGATAACAAAAACATCCAAAACAAGTGTGATTATCATTTTTAATCTCTTAATGTTTTTTACAGTAATGGCTGTTTTTGAAGAAGTATTATTTAGAGGTATTCTTTATGGAATATTAAGAGCAGACTATACTGCTATTCCTGTTATTCTTTTAACTTCAACAGTTTTTATATTACCTCATCTCACGAACAAAGGAATAACACCTTACTCTGTAATCAGTATTTTACTAGGAGGGATTATCTTAGGATTACTAAGGGAGTATAGTGGTGATATTATTGCTCCTATTGGTTTTCATATCTTTTGGAACCTAGTTCAAGGTTACTTAGGGTTAGACGTATCTGGTGGAGATACGATGCCGTCTTCTTATAAAAGCGAGTTACAAGGTTCAAACGCTTTAACTGGTGGAGTTTTTGGGATTGAATCCTCTATTATCACTATATTAATTTTATTTATAACTACATCACTTTTGTTTGTTTTTATGATTTAAAATAAAAAGAATAATAACTAAACGTTATTATTCTTTTTTTATTTTCTGATTTATTAATAGCTATATCAAAAAGTGTTGAGATTACTAAAAAGAAGTTTACTCATTCCTAAATTGAATCTAAAAAAGAAAACTATTTTAGCTTATAAAATATAAGAAAACAACTAGATATATTTATGTATGAATGATATTATAAAGACAAGGATACTTTAAAAAAATTCTAAAGTATATTTATAAAAAAATAACTTGGAGGTGATGAATTTGAGAATTTGTTTAGTAGATGATGATTCAATACAACTTGATTACTTAAAAACTTTAATTGAAAAGTGGTCTAGTAATACTAATACAGTAGTTAATCTAGAAATTTATCACAGTGCAGAAGAGATTTTGTTTGAAAATCCAGGTTCATATCCTTTTGATTTAATGATATTAGATATCCAAATGAATAAAATTAATGGAATCCAGCTAGCAAAAAAAATTAGAGAAGTTGATAAATCTGTGATTATTGCCTTTTTATCAGGAATATCAGATCATGTGTTTGAGGGTTATGAAGTTCAAGCCATCCAGTATTTACTTAAACCCCTAGATGAATCAAAACTAATAAAACTTCTTAATTTAGCCAAAGACATAACATTCAAAGAACATAAACATTTAATAATTAGCGTGTCTGGAGAAAAAAAGAAAGTTAACTATGACGATATTTATTATATTGAATCAGTAGGTCATTATGTTACTGTCTATTTAGAGAATGAATCAATTATATGGAAGAATAATCTAAAAGATATCTTTGTTGATTTAAGCAAACATGGATTTATATCAACACATAGAAGTTACTTAGTAAACTTAAAACACCTAGAAGAAATATCTAAGGATAAATGTGTATTATCCAATAAAGTAGAAATTCCAATAAGTAGAAACTCATACAAAGATGTAAATAGTGCTTTTATTAAGTACTACAAAGCAGGTCCTTTATAATGTTGTATCTATCTTTACTACCGTTAATACTTATTGGTGTTTATGGAGCATACTTAATATCAAGAAATTACGGGAACCATACATATTGGCTAGCCTTAATAATCATAGTCCTAATGACATTAACATACTTTATAACTAATAACTATAACATTACAAGTGTAGTTATCTTATACATTTTTACAATAGAATCAATATTAATCTTTATTGTATTACATATAAAAAATAAAGTTTCTTTTGTTTTTATGGGTTTCTATATATCTTTATCAATAAGCATTTTAATCCTTGGAATAAATTTTAGCGATGTTGCTTTTTACTTATTATATATCTCAGCGATGATATTTTTTATTGCTGAAGATAATCAATTATTTATGAAGAACTCATATGAAGAAGCTGCCACAAAATTTCAAAATAAAATACTAGATAAACAGGTTAGTGAAGTTCAAAATATTTATTTAACAATGAGAGGATGGCGACATGATTACCATAATCATCTTCAATCTCTAAAAGCTCAAATCTCAATGGGTAAAATTAAGGAAGCTAGTACTTACTTAAATGATCTTGAAGTAGATTTAGATAACGTTAATCAATTAGTAGAATCAGGAAATGTAAATCTTGATGCCATCTTAAATTCTAAAATATCACTAGCTATAAAAAACGATATAGAAGTTAACTATAAAGCTGTTGTTCCAAAAAAATTAACTGTTAGTGATATTGATTTATGTGTATTAATTGGTAACTTAATTGATAACGCTGTAGAAGCAAATGAAAAGATAAAAGACATACCAAAATTTATTAGAGTATATATTGGTATCTTTAAAAAACAACTATATATTTCTGTATCAAATGCAACTAATGAAGTAGTTAAAAAAATGGATGAGGAATATATAAGTACAAAACGCGGAAATCACGGACACGGGTTAAAAAGAATTAACTTAATAGTTAATAAATATGATGGTTATCTAAACAGAAAAAATGAACCAGGTGTTTTTGTTACAGAAGTATTATTACCACTATAAAATAAAAAAGACAAAGTTTAGAACTTTGTCTTTTTTTTCGCATAAAACTTTAATCACAAAACACTTAAGGGTTTTTCACTAACCAATAAAAACCCAAATACATTTGACTGTACTCGAGTTTCTATCAGGGTAAAATGGTTAAACATATATCGTGGTTTATAGGTGTGTTTGGGTACACCTCAACTCAAAATATCACTTAATTACGGATTTACTTACTTCCCAATTTGTTTCTTTAGCTTTTTCTTGAATAGGTCCTTCTAACTCTTTATCTTCTACTTCTTTTTTATCTAGAATAATAAAGATATACTTACAGTTATAATTATAAATTATTTGTTTTACTTCTTTTAACTCTGGAAACAAGGGATCATAAACCTTGTCACCAACATTAGGTACTTGAATAGCATGACTGCTTTTTTCAAATACAATTCCACTATTGTTTTCTGAAAACACTTTTAATAAAATTTTTAATTCCATAATAATCTCCTTTATGAACGCATAACTTTTTAGAGGATTTTCTCATCACTCTTATATGATAAGTATACTTTAAGCACACTAATATCATTAGACACTAAAGTACTTATCAAAGTACTAAAAAAACGTATCCAGATTGGATACGTCTATATTAAATTGTACTCTTTTGCTTTATTAACAGCTTCTGTTCTATTCTTCACTTGTAACTTCTCAAATAGATTACGATTATAGTTTTTCACAGTACTTACAGCTAAAAACAGCTCTTTACTTATCTCGTCGTTGCTCGAGCCCCTAGAGATTAATGTAAGTACTTCTAACTCTCTTTTACTAAGAGGTGTTAGAAGTTCTATTCTTGCTGGAGACAGTTTATTTTCTTTGTACTTTAGTACTTTTTCAATTTGAGTTCTTACTTCAAACACAAATTTTGTATTTGGTAAACTATTCTTATACTCATAAAACATATTAATAATGAACTCCCCATATTCAATAAATGGTAATTTAAATCCCTCATAACTTGCTATTTGTAATGCTTTATCGATTGATTTTATTGATTGGGTTTCCTTATCGTCTAACTCATATAGAATGGATAGAATAATATTTACTTCAATTCTTTTTAATACTCTGTCTTCACTATCAAATAATTTAAGTAAAATTTCTGAAATCTTAATTGTTTCTTTAAGCAACTCATGTTTTTTAAATTTAACAATTAAGAGTAATAAGTGCCTTAAATTAAAGACTAGTTTTTGCTGATTCATATACGATAAATCATCTATATTAATAAGTTCATTAATATCTTTAGTTTTATTGTTTCTTCCTTGTTCTAAATATATATCATATTTTAAATACTCAACACTATGAAGAACTGGTGAAGCTTGATTATGATAATAGTGTTCAGCTTTACTTAGACTAGACAATGAGTCTGTATAATTAAAGTTATACTTTTGAATATATGAAAGTTGTTTATAATACTCATATTTAAATGAAAGTATATGATTATATTTTCCAATCTCCTTGGCTAATTCTAAGTAATCTAAAGCTTGTAGTTTATTACCCTTTAACATACTTATATTAGAAAGTCCAAGAAGTAAACTTGGTTGTAATTGATTACAAATACCTTCTTCATTATCAATCAAGTTAATAACATCTTTATAATACTCTTCTGCTTCAAACAATTTTCCTTGTTCAACTAGGAGTTTACCAACTGCAGAAGAAACTCCTATTTTCATTTTTATACTAGTTATATTATTAGTAAATAATTTATATGCAGAATCTAAATCTCCCCTATACCACAAAGCTAACCCCATAATTGAGTCAACAACACGTTTCTCATATACATTTTCTTTCTTAAATCTTTTTGCTTTAAGAATATAATCGTGAGCTTTATCGTATTCATTTGACATTGTAAATAAATATGCTTTGGCTGAGTATATTATTGAAGGCATTTTCTGGTATGTTACATTGTCATAAATGATAGCTGAAGTATTTTCTTCCTCACATAAGTTTATAGTTTTATTAAGAAGTTCTTTAACTCCTAATGTAATACTGTTATCAAGAAGTGCCCATGCATATCCTGCTAATAAAACAGGCTGCTTATTAATTATATTTTCAGGAACTTGTTTAACCCAGTTTAACCATATACTTGATTTAAAATTCAGATCCATATCTACCCATTTAAGCTCAATTAGTTTAGCGGATAAAACATAATCTTTTGCTTTTAACGAATAGGTAATGGCCTCTTCTGTTAATCCATGTTCTACAAACCAATTACTTGCTTTTTTGAATGTTTTTAAGTCAATTGCTTCTTGATTATAATACTCAATAAATCTTTTTTGTAAAAAGTCTTTAAATAAATGGTGGTATCTAAACCACTCACGCTGGTTATCAAGATTAATCATAAATAGGTTAGAAGCATTTAATGTCTCGATTATTTCCTTAGTTTTTTCTTTTGTGATTCTTAACAAATAACTTCCAATTGATTGATTAAATCTATCAAGCAATGATGTTGTCATCAAGAATTCTTGTATGACTAAAGGTTGGTTCTTTAGTACTTCTTCTAATAAGTAATCATAGACTAATAGGTGGTTTCCAGATATCGAGTTAATAAAGTCATCAATGTTTTGGTCTTTTTTCATTGACATTATTAGCAATAACAAACTAGTAACCCACCCCTCAGTTTTTTCCTCAATGATTTCTATTTTTTTAGATGAAAGTTTATATGGAAGATAATCATTAACAAAAAAACCAATTTCTTCTTTACTGAATCTTAACTCATTCTCAGTAATCTCAATCAATTTATTTTTAGCTCTCATTTTGGTTAATGGTAAAGGTAAAGAATTTCTAGTTGTTATAACTAAAGACACATTGTTAGGGATGTGTTCTAAGAGGAAAGCAACTCCTTTTTGGATATCTATATCTTCAATAAAGTGATAATCATCAAAAACAATTACTACTTGCTCCTGAAAGTTATTTAGATCATTAATTAATGAAATAAGAATTGCTTCTATCCCAATTGTATCTATTATTTCAATCTCATCAAGCAACTTACTACCAATTGAAGATTCAATTTCTTTTAAAGCTTCTACTAAATACAATAAAAATGTTCTAACATTATTATCTGTTTCAGCTAATGAGTACCAAGCAAAACTACATTTGTTATTTTGAATCCATTCAACAATTAATGTGGATTTACCATAACCAGCAGGTGCATTAAGTAATATCAATTTACCTTGACTTGAACTGTTTAACAACTCCACTAAATGAGGTCTTTTAAAGTGATTTTCACAAATATTTGGAATAGAAATTTTTGTCTTAATTAGTTCGCTTCTCATAATACACCTCCTTATTCATATAAGTTTAACTACTAATATTATACCATGATTAAATAATATTAAGATTGCTTCAAAAACAATCAAAATCTAAAAGCCTCAATTCTTTCTGAACTGAGGCTTTGTATAAATCTCTAAACTATTCTGTTAATTACAGTTTCGCCTCTTATATATAAATCAAGATTATATGCAATCATGTTAAAAAGATTTTGCATCATTAAGTTACTAGAAGATGCGTTATGCGGAGTTATAAACACATTATCTAAATCCCATAATTTATTATCTTGTGGCAATGGCTCAGGATCAAACACATCTAATCCTGCTCCTCTAATTCTTTTATTTAATAGTGCATCATATAAGTCATCTTGTTTAACAACTTTACCACGAGCTACATTAATTAGTAGCGCATCACTTTTCATTAAATCAAGTTTTGATTTATCAAACATATATAATGTTTCGTCATTTAATGGTAATGCTAAAACAACATAATCAGCAATCTTAATTGCATCATTTAAATCTTCATTTGTAGTAACAATCTTATCAAAATTCTTTTCTGGTTTATTTGTTTTTCTATACCCAATAATTTTCATCTCAAAAGCTTTTAATCTTTTTGCAAGTTCTCTACCAATCGAACCAACACCCATAATTAATACTGTAGAGTTTGTTAGTTCTTGATGGAAAGTTGCAGCTTTCCATATTTTTTTACTCATTGCATCTACATAATGTCCAACTGAACGATTAAAATACATTATCTTTGTAATAACGTCCTCAGCAATAGCTTTTGAATATACATCTTGAGCATTGCTAAACATTACCCCATGTTCTTTAATGTGATTGATATTTACATCATCAAACCCTGCGGAAAAATACTGAATCCATTTTAAATTAGGGTATTCAACTAAATTAATATCTCTTACTAGATTAGGTTTCAATGGTACGATAACTTCTGCCTCTTTTGCTCTTAATGGATCACTAATAAAATCGACTTCTTTATACTTTTTAATTAAATTATCATATTGTGCATCTGTGGCTAATCTTTTATCAAAGTAAATTTTCATATTTTTTTCTCCCTGATTATAATTTGAATATATATATATAAACATCTATATTTATTATACCATGATTAATATGACATAACTTTAACTATATAATCATTTCTATATAATTATTTTAACTCATTATAAAACCTTATAATAGATACTTTAGTACTATTATAAGGTACTTAATGTCATGAATAAATATCCCTATTTTGATGTTTATTTTAATTAGAAATATAAAATTGTTTTTCCATTTGTTTAGTGATACAATTAATTTTATGAGTTATAAAAAGTTAAACCCCATAATTAAAAAGTTCATCTTTGTCGTATTTTTGTACGGTCTTACTTCAGCATCATTTAATGGTTTTTTTGGAATTTATATAAAAGAGTTAGGATACTCTGAACACATTGTTGGAGAGATTTTGTCATTAAGACGACTATCTGTAGGTATACTTGCATTTGTTATTGCGATACTTTCAGAGAGAATTGGCCACAAGAAATCACTTTTGATTGGTCTTTTTACTGTAGGTATTAGTAGTATCTTAATTGTGCTAGTTGAAGACGTCTTTACAATGAAGATATTAGCTGTTGTGTTTGGATTCGGACAAGCAGCAATGATGACTGTAGAATCTCCTTTCATCTACTCACAAACAAAAGAAGAAGAAAGGGTACACGCTTTTAGTTTAGCTTTTGCGACTAGAAATGCTGCTTTTGTTACAGGCTCATTATTAACTGGGTTACTAGCAGAATATTTTTCTTCCTTCACCACTACTAGTGCTGTATCAATAAGATATGCGCTTATTGTACTTAGTTCAATTAGTTTACTTGCAGTTATTCCTTTAAGTAGATTAAAGCTTAAAGCGATAACAACAAGAAACGATATAAAATTATCAGATTTTAAGGGTATCTTAAATAAGAGAATAATATTGTTCTTAATCTATTCAGGATTTATTGGATTAGGTGCTGGTTTAGTTGTTCCTTTCTTTGGGATATATCTAAAATATATGTTAGATACAACTGAGGGTACTGTAGGTATAATCCTCAGTATTGCTCAACTTGGAACAGTGATTGGTGGACTTAGTGTTCCCCTTCTAAGTAAACGTATAGGTAGTTATAAAACGATAATAGCAACACAATTATTAAGTATCCCACTTTTAATAATGATTGGTCTCCCACAAGGTATCATAATCGTCGCAGTTGCATTCTTTTTAAGAAGCTCTTTGATGAATATGAGTCAGCCACTTATAAGAAATATTTCAATGAAACTAGTAGAGCATCAAAACAGATCAATGATGAGTGCTCTTAGAGCTATGGTAAATAATCTATCAAGAGCTTTAGGTATATTTGTTAGTGGTATTTTAATGAGTAGATATACTTACAATACTCCTTATATATTCACAATCATATTTTACATAATTGGTACAACAATCTTTTATTTACTCTTTAGAAAAGAAACTACAAAGAATTCTATTTAAAATAAAAAAGTCCTCTATTGGACTTTTTTTGTTGAGCTTAATATCTATAATTTCTTTAACCATTCTAAGATGTGCTGATTAAGCTTCTTGAAAATCACTTTATAAAATTACTATAAACATCAAGACCATCTATTTCTCTTTTTGCATTAAAATATTTTACCAGCAATTGATACTGTTCATCTTTCTTTGATACGATTGCGTTTAATTCTCCATCTACAACTAATTGTAAGAAAATCATTTTTCCTGATCCAATCCCAAATTCCGCATGTTCTACATCTGAATATTTAAGTGTTGTTACCTCTTCAATTTCGTATGTTTTCTTAAATACACCTTTAGCTTTTACATAAAAGAAAGTTAACATTTCTTCTTCTACATATACTACATACTCTGAAAATGGTGTAAAATTTTTCTTTGGTAACCAAGAAGCATCACCAGATACAACTAAGAGAATTAACTTGTCTTCACTTAAGTGTTTTTCATTTAAAATATACTCTACCTTTTTGTTCATATTCTTCCTCCGCTCATATGTTTTACAGTAATATTATACCATAATTTAGTTTTCATTTTATATGTTATTTTCTTTAAATCCATCTTCTAATTTCTGAATGAATAATTCTTCTGAGACTGTTCCTGAGTAAAGCACAACAGCTATTATATTGTCTTTAACAAAAACATAATACCACTTATTTTCATAGATTTCAGTGAGAT
>NQYJ01000006.1 GCA_002285055.1 Candidatus Izimoplasma sp. ZiA1 | reverse complement strand
TGATGAAGTCCAAGTTATTGAAAAATCGATTAAAAAAGAATTGATTGAATTAATCTACTTTTTAGTTTTTGATAAACAAAAAGCTAAAAAATATGTATCACTTCTAGAAAACATAGTTAAAACAATGAGGACTGAAGAGTTAGCAGTATACTTACTATTTAGTAGTGTCTATTACTTATCGATAAAGAAAAACCGCTTATCTTTTCAAATATTGAACTCATTAGAGAATGTTGAAGTAAGGAATAAAAAAGTAATGCTTCTAATGCATTACTATCGTTACATAGTTTCACAAAAACTAAAGCTCAAAAACCTTAGCCATAATGACTATAACGAATATTTGAGTTTATCAGTTAAATACAATAACAATATTCGCTTAAATAATCTTAAACTTGTTAAATCCGAGTTTTTATTGTTAGAAGATCCAATTAAAGCTTTTAACTCATTAAAATATATGAGTCCAAGACATATGACATCATCCCAAAAAAACAAACTTCATTATTTACTTGGAGCTTGTATGTATAAACTTGAATTATTTGAAGAAGCTATAAGGGATTTAGAGAGTGTTCATGAAAATTCAAGATATTATACTGTATCACTGCTAGTTAAGTTGGCGATATATAAAAAGTTAAACGATACTTATCAGTACACTATAACTGAAAACCTAATTAAAAATTTAGTAGTAAATGATAAACTTGTAAAAGAACGTGTTAATTTTCAGTATAAATTAATTGATGATGAATGTGATAAAAAAGATTATTTAAGAGAAATAGCTATCCCATATTCAATCAAAACAGAGGACTATTATATGCTCGAATATTATATTAAAGCAATTATGGATATTTGTATTAAGAACTCTAGGTATAAAGAAGCACTCCAATATTTAAAGAAATTGAATAAGGAAAATAGTAGAAAAATAAATAAAGAGCGTGTTGTTGTATAATAACACGCTCTTTTTTGATATAATCAACTCATGAATGGAGTGAAAAGATGGACGATAGAAGTCAATTACTTGGTAATTACGATGTAAAAAAACTGTTAATTAAATTGTCAGTTCCTGCAACTATAGGGATGATGGTTAATGCTTTATATAATTTTGTTGATACTTTATTTGTTGCTTTAAGTGAAGGTGAGGCAGCTATAGGTGCTTTAACATATGCATTCCCAATGCAAATGATTTTAATGGCGATTGGGTTAATGATCGGTATTGGTAGTGCAAGTGTGTTTAGTAGAGCTTTTGGTAGAAATGACGAAGTTGTAATGGAACAAAGTGTTAATACGGCATTAAGAATTGATTTTTTATTAGCTGGGACATTTAGTGTTCTTGGTTTTATATTTTTAAAAGATATCCTATTATTTTTTGAAGCTACTCCTGATAACATTGGATTTGCAACAAAGTATATGCAGATTATCTTAATTGGGTTAGTACCACTTAGTTTATCGATGGTTCTTAATAACTTAGCTAGAGCTGAGGGAAGAGCTAAAACAGCAATGATAGCAATGAGTTTAGGGGCTGGGTTAAACATTGTTTTAGATCCAATCTTTATTTTTGGTTTTGGTTTAGGAGTACAAGGAGCAGCGATTGCGACAGTGACTTCTCAAATAATTAGTTTTATTTATATATTTAGAGAATCATTATCTAAAAGATCAAAATTAGTCATAAACTTAAAACATATTTTTTATATTAATTTGGGTAACTTAAAAGATATTTTAGTTATTGGTTTTCCAACATTTATAAGAAACAGTGTTGGTGCATTCCTTGCGATGTTTATTATTAAGTTATTAGGTGAATATGTTGCAGATCCAACTTTATATGTTTCAATATATGGAGTTATCAACCGTGTAATTTTCTTCATCTTTATGCCAGGATTTGGACTTGTTCAAGGGCTTAGCCCAATAATAGGATTTAATTATGGAGCTAAGAAGTTTGATCGTTTATACGATGTAACTGTCTATGCAACAAAAATGATAGTTCTTTATTTCTTCTTTGGATTTGTATTTGTTATGTTCTTTGGTGAAAGTGTATTTGATCTATTTAGTAAAAATAATGATGCTTTCTTTATAGAATATGGTACAAAAGCATTTAGAATTATATCATATGGATTTATATTAGTTGGTTTCCAAATTGTTCTTGGTGCTGTTTATCAAGCTTTAGGATACCCAGTTAGAGCTTTACTTGTTAGTTTATCTAGACAATTATTCTTGTTTGTCCCAATCGTTTTTATAATGTTAAGTCTTAAAGGTCTTGATGGATTATGGTGGACATTTGCGATAAGCGATATAACTGCAGGGCTAATTAGCTTTCTAGTTTTAGTTTACGAACTAAAAGTTATCAAAAAAAGAGGTATAAAAAAATCCGAATAAATTATTCGGATTTTTATTTGAATTAAAATGCTTTGATGATTTTATTAGCAAGACCAATATAATCTAAACCAATTTCCTCATCCATAGCGAATATTGATGGATGACCTGATTTAGGTTGTCCAATTTGAATATTAGCTAATACTTGAGTTTTTAGTTTATCAGCAACGATTTTTCCGCCACCTTCACCAAAAATATTTAATCTTTCATTCATATGCATTAAATGACTCATGTTTTCAACTACACCTAAGATTTCATGTCCTAGTTGCTCAGCTGCAAAACCAGCTTTAACTGCAACGTGAGATGCACTTGGATGTGGAGTTGTAATGATTACCATTTTACATTCAGGAATATAGTTTTGGATATCCATTGCTACATCACCAGTACCTGGTGGTAAATCAACTAATACATATTCGATTTCTTCATCCCATTTAACATCATAAAAGAAGTGGTTAAGCATTTTACCTAACATTGGTCCTCTCCACATTAATGGTTTATCTGGTTGCATAAAGAACTCAGTACTAATTAACTCTATTCCATCTTTTTCAAATGGAATTATTTTTTCATCTTTTGTAGCTTTTGGTAAAGTTACAGGAATACCAATAATTGTTGGGATACTACTACCATAAATATCAGCATCAATAATCCCTACTTTTTTACCGATACTTTTAAAAGCGTAAGCTAAGTTAGCAGTTACAGTAGATTTTCCTACTCCACCCTTACCACTAGCAACACCGATGTATTTTACGTTTCTTGATAAAATACTTCCAGCTTTTTTAAGTAATTCAAAATCAACTTTTAATCCTTTAAATCCTAAATCAATTTTAATTAATTTAGCTAAACTTCTAGTTAATTCTCTTTTAGTTTTATCATCATCAACTGAAATTCCGATAACCATATTTACAGTTTCTTTTTCAGTATCAACATCAACAAACTTAACGCCACCGTTTTGACCTAAAGTTTCGTTGTTTGATGGATCAACTACATTTTTAAGTTGCTCAATTATTTGTTCTTTTGTATACATTTTATCACCCGAAATAAATTATAACGCTAATGGTTCGCAAACTCAATCAAAACGCAAAAAAATTACTGGTTTTAATTCCTCTTTCATTAAATCACTTGAATCGCCTAGTGAATAGATTCTAGAAGTCAATAGGTCTAGTTCTAAATAAGGATGAATGTTGCTTGATACATTAGTTATTAAAGGTACTTTTATTTCCTTTTTTATGTTGCTTAAATGACTTCTACCTTTATTGTTCATTCCAAGGACTCTAACATATGGAACATCAAATGTAGTCAGCTCACTTTTTTTAGTATTTAATAAGATATGCATCAAACTTCTTTTGATTTTAGAATTAGTATATCTTCTAGTTAAAAGTGAATTAATTAAGAACTCAACATTAGGAAAATCACGATGTTTAATAAACCAACTCTCAATTCCTTCATCAATGCTTAAAATTTGGCTTAACTCATCTTTTTTGACTGAGTTTAACCTGTACTTAAGCTCATTGTAAAAAAGCTCTATATCGTTATATGCTTTATCTTTAATTAATTCAAAAACATTTTCTGGAATAAATTCTTTATAAGGGTAATTATCAAAATCATCATCCTTTATTAATTTCCTAATTGCACTAGCACTTTGAATATGAGAATTATTTAATAAAGTATCATGATAATCATTATAGATTCTTTTAATAGTTTTAATTTTGATGTTTTTGTTTATTTTATTACGACTTATTAAATACTGAATACCTAAAATATTATTAGGTTTTGAATATTCTGTATTTGGATAAATATCATTCATCGCATTATTTGATGCGGTTGGGTATGAATCACCATCTTTAAGATATTTTTTAATTGCTAAATTATATTCATCACTAACGATAACTTCACTAAGTTCTTCAAGTAATTTAACATCTCCAGATTCACTACCAAAATAAATTTCATCAACACCTAAATGATTTAATAAATCAACAGAAGCATACGCAAAAACATCAGCATTTTGCACTGTTAAAATATATGGTATTTCTACCACTAAATCAACATGATTATAAAGTGCCATTTTTGTTCTTAGAAACTTATCATATATTGCTGGTTCTCCGCGTTGAGTAAAGTTACCACTCATTACCGCAATCAAACAATCACATTCAGATAACCTTCTAGTTTCCATTATATGATGGAGATGTCCATTATGTAATGGATTGTATTCTACAATAATCCCTGCTATTTTCATATTTATCACCAATTTCATTATACCTTATAATTGACATTTATATATAATAAAAGTATAATTTACATTCATAAAGGAGGGATCATTATGAAATGGACAATACATGAATTAATTAAACATGTTACTAGTGATCCAACATTTAAGTTTAGTGTTGATTTTAGTGATAAAATCAAAGAAATTGATGATATTATTGATATCTCTTTAGTTTCAGTCGAAGGTGACTATGAAATCTATGATAATGAAGAGTTTATTTTCTATATGAATATTGAGTGTACATTAAAAATGTTATGCGCAATTACGCTTGAAGAAGTCGATGTAAAACTAGATTTAGATATTGAAGAAGTACTAACAACATACAAAAGTGATGATTCGATACATATTGAGGGAATAACTATTGACTTATTACCGATAATATGGTCTAATATTATATTGGAAAAGCCAATGCGTGTTACTAAAGAAGGAGTTTCATTAAAAACTGATGAAATCGTCGAATTTAGTGATACTGAAAAAACAAATGCATTCGCAAATCTAATAGAATACAAAAAGTAGGTGTTTACTAATGGCAGTACCATTTAGAAGAACTTCTAAAACTCAAAAACGTAAACGTCGTACACACTTCAAATTAAATGTACCTGGTATGGTAGTTTGTCCAAATTGTGGAGAAATGAAACTAGCTCATAGAGTTTGTAAAGTTTGTGGGACTTATAACGGTAAAACAGTTATAGAAGAAAAACAAGAAGTAGAAGCTGAATAGTTTCTTAAAAGAAAGAAAACGCTAAAATTAGCGTTTTTCTTTTACAAAAAATCAATGATATGTTAAAATTAATCACAGTTTGAGGTGAATAATATGTATAAACATGTATCAGTATTACTAAAAGAATCAATTGAGTATTTAAATATTAAAAAAGACGGTATTTACGTTGACATGACACTTGGTGGTGGCGGTCACGCTTTTGAGATATTAAAAAGACTAGATAAAGGGCATTTATACGCATTTGACCAAGATCAATATGCAATTGATAAAGCCTCAGAAAAACTTGATAGGCTTAATAAAAATTATACTATTATTAAGTCGAACTTTGTAAATATTAAAGAAAAGCTAAATAACTTAGGAATTGAAAAGGTTGATGGTGTTTTATATGACCTTGGAGTTTCTAGTTTTCAGTTTGATATACCGGATCGTGGGTTTAGTTATAAATATGATGCACCTCTTGATATGAGAATGGATCAAACTAAAGAGTTAACTGCAAAAAAAATAGTTAATGAGTATGATTATCATGATATTGTAAAAATCCTTTATCGATATAGTGAAGAAAAATTTGCAAAGCAAATCGCAAGAAGAATTGAAGCGGTTCGAAAAGAAAAAATAATTGAAACAACATTTGATTTAGTAGATGTAATTAAAAGTGCAATTCCTCACAAAGCCTTAAGCAAAAAAGGTCATCCAGCAAAAAAGACTTTTCAAGCTCTTAGAATAGCTGTTAATGACGAGTTAAGAGTTTTTGAAGACAGTGTTACTGATGCCCTTACAATGTTAAATAAAGATGGAAGAGTTGTCGTAATAACTTTCCATTCACTTGAAGATCGAATATGCAAAACTGTTTTTAAAGAGAACACAACAATTGATATCCCTAAAAACATTCCAATAACAACTAATTTTGAACCTGATTATGAACTTCTTCATAGAAAGGTTATTTTGCCTAGTGAAGAGGAATTAGAGAATAACAATAGAGCACATAGTGCAAAGCTAAGAGCAATCAAAAAAGTTTAAAAAAATATCGTAAGTGTATTGACAAAGTAAATCCACTTATGATATTATACTTATGCTGACAAAACGCAGGTGTAGTTTAACGGTAGAACTTCAGCCTTCCAAGCTGACTGCGAGGGTTCGATTCCCTTCACCTGCTCCAATTTTTTTATTGTCGGTATAACAAGTCCAAAGCTGGATTTTTTTTATCCCCTTATTTATTTAAGCGAATTTAAGTATATTCATTTTTTAGACTTTGTGCAGGTGTAGTTTAACGGTAGAACTTCAGCCTTCCAAGCTGACTGCGAGGGTTCGATTCCCTTCACCTGCTCCATTTAAAATTTAAGGATTCAAAATGAATCCTTTTTTATTTGCTTTTTAGTTTTGGGAAAAAGAAATTTAAAACTATTCCATTATTCCGGTATCGGTATATAATCTAGTTGAGTTGATTCTATGAAATATATGATATCAAATGAGGCTTGTATTTAATGAGGTTTTTCAGATAGAAGGATAAGAGTACTATGTACTGAAGGTAAGTTTGAAGGTGCACTGAAATTCAGAATAAATTGGTCTATCCCAGTTGATGCAAAAAAACCTATTGATGGAAACAGTAGAACTGCAAGATAGTTACTAAACTATGAGCTTATGAAAAATGGATATCCTCCAATCGTCATTAAAAAAGAAAATCGTTTGGAGTATTACGATGCTATAGACACTGCTCATACTAATTATGACTATACTAAATTTGTAAGACTTATTTCTGATTTAGTATTAGAATAAAGCTATACATTTATATTGATATTAATTTCATCAATTCGTTAATGACGAGACATATTAAATCAAAGATTTGATACATTTGTATCAAACCTTTTTTGATATATAAAGTTGATAATCTATAATTGATAATTTTTTTAGCTGAAAAGAATTCAAACATAATGTGTTAGGTACCTATTATTGACACAAATGAAATCTATATAATTTTTCAGTTGAACCTAATTATACAAGTGAAATTAGAGAGTCTGTTTTAATTGATTAAGATAACAAGTAATGAATTTATGAGTCTAGATTTAACTTCTATATTTCTTTAGTTTTTTTATACTATAAATAATTATTTTTTATCATTGAATGAAAGTAATATTAGATATATAATCTATATGGATTAAAATAAAATGATTATATAGGTGCTGACTAATGAGTGATGATTTTAAATATAATTTAAAGGTTTTTATTAGATTTGGGATATTATTTGAGATTATGAATGTATTTTATAATCCGTATGCTATGAAGTTTTTAGAAAGAATTGGTGGTAATGAGTTTGATATCTCTTTAATTAACTCTACTAAAGGGATTATTATGATTTTTACCGCACTTCCCGCAGCTTTCTTTATTAACCGTGTCCGTGATAAGCAAAAAATAACTGCAAATGTTGTTTTGGTAATGGCTTTTATTATTTTATCAATGGTATTTATTCCAATCTTGCCATCTGAGTATAAAGTACTTTCGTTCATTATTATTATGACAATATTAATGGTACCTATTGCCGTTTTTAATATTAGTTATCAGAATATGACAGGTGAAGTATTCCCAAAAAGACGCGCTAGAGTTTTATCAAAAAGAAGTATCTACACAATTATCTTTACAACAATTGTAACTCTCTCATCTGGTTTTGTTTTTCGTTATTTAGCAGATGATAATTCTGATTACATATTTATTTATAGAGTATTCTATTTTCTTGCTTTTGTTTCTGGGGTATCAGCGTACTTTATGTTTAAAAAATTAAAATACACACCAAAAGAAAACAAGGAATTAATTCCATTTAAAGGAAGTTTAAAAAAAGTATTAAAGAACAAAAGATATCGAAAG
This sequence comes from Candidatus Izimoplasma sp. ZiA1, assembly GCA_002285055.1. Taxonomy (GTDB): domain Bacteria; phylum Bacillota_I; class Bacilli_A; order Izemoplasmatales; family Izemoplasmataceae; genus Izemoplasma_C. The sequence goes on along the minus strand of NQYJ01000006.1, from coordinate 72,753 downwards.
TTTATTATTAGTTCTACAATTTTTCATTTTGGATGGCAAATGGGATGGCCACTCTTTTCAATCTATACAATTAAAACATTAGGTGCAGACGAGTTTTGGCTAGCAATTATTAGTGTAGGAAGTGCAGCTGTTATGCTGATTGCTCATAGAATCTGGCCGAAATTGATTGAAAAATTTGGTAATGAAAAAATAGTGTTTATATGTACTCTAGGAATGGCATTAACACCAATATTATATGTGTTATCAAAAAATCTGGTTGTACTTGCTATCTTTTCAACATCTACAGGATTCTTTACAGCTGGGACTATTACTGTATTATTTAGTGATATGCTTGCTGTAACTCCAAAGAATAACCGTGCAATCTATGTAGGATATTATAATGTTTTAACAAATATCACATTGGCAATCTCACCACTTGTTGGGCATTTCTTTTATGAGTTAAAAGGAATTGTATTTGCGTTAATAATCACAAGTATCTTTAGACTAATTGGTAGTATAGCTTTTATGATTAGAGAACGTTCAGAACGCAAATTTACAGTAACATTAGATTAGGGTAGTCTATAAAACTAATTGTTTTTAAATAAGTTTATTTCTAAGTGAAATAAACTTTTTTGTTTTAGTTAAGCCTTGTTTTAAGCTTTGTATGTAAAAAATACGATTATATTCAGATATATTTATTTTGAATTATGATAAAACGAGGAGTATCACATAAAAAAAGCATATTAGTCTAGCTAATATGCTTTTAATCTATTTTAATTTAATTATTGTCTTTCCTATAGTCTTGCCCTCATAGAAATGACTTAATGCATTTTCTGTATCTTTTAAAGAAAACTCTTTATCAATATAAGGTCTTAACTGATTATTTTTAAGCATATTAGATAATATAGCTAAATCATCTTTATTTACCTTGGCTACATAATTTAGAAATTGTCTTTCTTTTTTCTTTCTCATGAACGGTTTTTTAATAAAAAAACCTAATAATTGTTTTATGCTACCACCAGACATAACAAATATTCCACTATCAGTTAATTTATCACGATATACCTTTAATTTATTTTCACCGTTTGCGGCTATAACAATATCATATGTATTATTACTCTCATACCAAACCTGCTTATTATAATCAATAATATGATCTGCTCCTGAGTTTTTTGCTACTTCGATGTTTCTAGTACTCACAACTGCAGTTACAGTAGCTCCAAATGATTTTGCTACTTGAATCATGAAAGTGCCTACACCACCAGATGCTCCATAAATTAAGATATTAGAGTCTTTACTAATATTTGCCAAACGAAGACCTTGTAAAGCTGTTAAACCTGCCATTGGGACAGAAGCAGCTACTGAATGAGATATTTCCTTAGGTTTTTTAGTTAATTGTTTTGGACTAGCAAGAGCGTATTCAGCGTAACCCCCATCTTGATTCATTCCAAGTTCACCAAATACTTCATCACCAATTTTAAATTCAGTAACGTTTTTACCAACTAAGGAAATAACACCTGATATATCAGAGCCTAGAATATTATTTTTAGGTTTAAATAACCCTGTAGATAGTCTTAATAATAAAGGCTTTCCTTGAAGTAAGTATAAATCTGCTTGATTTATACTAGCAGAATGAATTTCTACAAGTACTAAATCATCATTTATAGTAGGTTTTTCTATTTCCTCATAACTAACATTTTTAGGTAAACCGTACTTAATATATTTAATCGCTTTCATATATAACTCCTTTAAAACATAGTTTGATCTTTAATTAAAGTTTAAGTATAAATAAATTATTTAGCAAGCTAGGTACATTATAACTTAAAATCATCAATGAAAATCAATCGGGATATTACTTACTATAAAAGTTTAATTAACTTTATGTTATAATTGATTTAATGATAACTTAAGTTAATTATTAAATGGGTTTAGTGATAGATTGATATTTTGTTTGCATGGAATGAGGTTTTATAAATGAAAAGAACAACAATAAAAGACATAGCACAAAAAGTTTCAGTATCAACAACAACAGTTTCTCTAGTGTTAAATAATAAACCAACAAGAGTATCTCTTGATACTAAAGAACGTATCTTCAAAGTGGCTAAGGAATTAAACTATATACCTAATACCCATGCTAAAAGTCTAGTTACAAATAAAACAAACACTATAGGTCTTGTTATCCCAGATATTGAAAATGCTTTCTTTAGTAGCATTTCTAAAGCTGTTGAAGATATATCTTTAGAACATGATTATATGGTTTTATTAGTGAACTCAAATGATTCTCATGAAAGAAGCATGCAAGTAACTAAGATGCTAATAGATAGAGGAGTAGATGGGTTATTAGTAGTTACCGCAAATGAAACATATCAAGAAAACAAACAAAAAGAGTTTCAAGAACTTTTAAAGAAAACCAATATCCCACTTGTTTTAGTAGATAGAGTAATAGATGGGTTTGATGTTAATAGTGTTACTTTTGATGGCGAACTTGGTGGCTACCTGGCAACAAAACATTTAATAGAAAAAGGAGAAAAAAAAATAGCTTGCATTACAGGTCCTAAGTTTTCAAAGAGTACAATAAATAGATTAAACGGATATAAAAAAGCATTATCTGAACATAATATTAAAATTGATGAAAACTATATAAAAGAAGGGGATTATCATTTTGAAAGTGGATATTTATTAACAAATGAAATTCTTAATACTGATGCCACATCTATTTTTGCTTTTAATGATTTAATGGCTTATGGAGCTTTATCTAATCTAACTAATAAACATAAAGAAAACAAGTTTAAGATTGTTGGTTATGATAATATTAAGTTAGTTTCAATGAACGAGAAGAAGATTGATTCAATAAAACAAGATTCAATACTTCTAAGTAAAGAAGTATGTAATATATTATATAATCAAATAAACAGTAAAACAAAACTAGAGTCAAAAAAAATATCATTAAAACCACAACTAGTTATAAATTAAAACTTGCTGATTTTATCAAAAGCAAGTTTTTTTTATTTGTAATTGACATCGCTTACATGACTTGATATACTGTAATAGGTTACTGATAAAACGTTTTACCAGAGGTGGAAACATGAAAATTCAAGAAAACGCGTTAACTGCTGCTATCTATACAAAGTTAAGAAATACAGGCCCATTTATGCCTTATTTAGAAGATGATATAGATATTTCTCTTAAGAATTCTTTGTATTCAATTGTAATATATGATGATTTAAATAACGCTATTGGTATAGCTCGAATTATTGGTGATAATAGAATAACTTTTATTATAAAAGATGTAGTTGTTCTACCTGAATATCAAAAACAAGGCATTGGTGAACTTTTAATTAAATACCTCTTTGCATATATTAGTAAGCATGCATGTGAAAATGCATATATTGGACTAATGAGCACTATCCATAAAGAAGGTTTTTATGAAAAATATGGTTTTATAAGAAGACCAAATGAAAAATATGGTTCTGGTATGGTTATGTTTTACAAAAAGGAGAATTTTAAATGAAAAAAATTATAGTCTATGGAAGTATCAATGTTGATCTAGCCATAAATACTCCAAGAATCCCAAATGATGGAGAAACAATAAATGGAGATAGCTTTTACAGATCGTGTGGAGGTAAAGGAGCAAATCAAGCAATTGCAGCTGCTAGACTTGGCGCAGACGTGCAAATGTTAGGTTGTATAGGTAATGACTCATTTGGTAAAGAAACACTTTTATCACTAAAAAGAAATAATGTTGGTACAACTTATGTAAAAGTTTTAGAAGAAGTAACATCTGGAGTTGCTATTATAGTTAGGCAAGGAGTAAATAATAGAATAATAATTGATAAAGGTGCAAATCAATATTTATCAAAAAAACAATTATTGGAGTTTAATGAAAAACACTCAATCAATAATGAAATCTTTATTACTCAGCTTGAAAATGATTTTAGTAAAACTATGGATACTCTTGCTTATGCAAAATCAAAAAATATGTTAACAGTACTTAACCCAGCTCCAGCAGTTATGTTAAGTGAAGCTGATTATAAAAACATAGACATATTAGTATTAAATCAAAGTGAAACAAAAATTCTGCTTGGAATATATCCAGAAACGGAAGTTGAGTGCAAAAAAGCATACAAACAATTTTTAAGTCTAGGTGTTAAACAAGTAATAATTACACTAGGAAAAAGTGGAAGTTATGTATTTGATGAAAAACATTACTTAAAAGTAAATCCTGAGAGTGTAGAAGTAGTAGACACTGTTGGAGCAGGAGATTCATATATTGGTGGACTATCATACAAATTAGCAAGAGGGCAAGATATTTTTAGTGCAGCTAAGTATGCTGGAAAAGTAGCCTCTTTAGCAATAACAAAAGAAGGTGCACAAAGTTCTATGCCTTCTATAGAAGAAGTTGAAAAATACGAGCATTGGAGGAATCAAGATGAAAAAAAGACCAATAATTATTGATACAGATCCAGGTATTGATGATGCAGTAGCAATTGGAATTGCACTGTTTAGTGAAGAACTCGATGTAAAGTTAATTACTACAGTAGCAGGAAATGTAGATTTAGAGAAAGTGACTTCAAATACCTTAAAATTATTGAAGTTTTGGAACAAGTCTATTCCTGTTGCAAAAGGTGCCTCATGTCCATTGATTGAAAAACCTGTTTACGCAACTAATGTACATGGAGAGAGTGGCATGGATGGATACAACTTTGAAAAAGGAGATTCATCAAACTTACTAAAAACTCATGCAATAGAAGCTATGTATAAAACCATCATGGAAAGTGATGAACCTATCACTTTAGTCCCAATTGCCCCATTAACGAATATTGCACTATTACTTAAGGTTTATCCTGAAGTTAAATCAAACATAAAAGAAATAGTAATTATGGGTGGTTCAGCTACAAGAGGGAACAAAGGTGTAATGTCTGAATTTAATGTAGCAGTTGATCCAGAAGCAGCTAAAATTGTATTTTCATCAGGGTTAAACATCGTAATGGCAGGATTAGATGTAGGATGGAAAGCATTGATATATCCTGAGGATTCAAAACTAATTAAAACATTCGGAACTACTGGAGAAATGATATATTCATTATTCCAACACTATCGTGGTGGTGGACTGAAAAATGGTTTAAAAATGTATGATAGCTGCGCTATTGCATACTTATTAAAACCAGAAATGTATACTATTGTTGATACTTATGTGGATGTAGAACTAAATGGAGAATTTACTAAAGGAACTACATTAGTAGATTTAAAAGGCTATTTAAAACAACCTAACAATGTAAGGGTTTGCATGGATATCGATCAAGAAATATTTAAAGACTGGATATTAAAAGCACTAAAAAAGTGCATATAATAAATAAAAGAAAATAATGGAGGAATTATGGAAACTATCATCATGTATCTTTTCGCAGTACTAGCAGTAGGTCTTGTTGTGTATATGCTAATAAAAAAAGCAAACATCAAGATAACGTTATTTCTAGTTGGATTAATATTACTTTATATAGCAGTATTAATGGGTAATATTGAAGCAACTTCTGGTTATGTATGGTTAGAACCATTTCAAATTATCGTTGATAAATTCAAATCAACTTTAGGTAGAGCTGGTTTAATTATCTTAATACTAGGTGGTTACACAGCGTATATGAGTAAAATCGGTGCAAACGAAGTTACTGTATATGCATTAACAAAACCTCTTAAAAAGGTAAAATCTGCATATGTATTAGTACCAATTGTATTCTTATTAGGGAACTTACTATCACTTGTAGTTCCTAGTGCATCTAATTTATCAATTATTTTGTTAGCTACACTTTTCCCAGTATTAAAAAAGTCTGGTATGACAACATTAACTGCAGCAGCTGTAATCGCAACAACAGCTACAGTAATGCCAACACCATTAGGTGGAGATAATGTAGCGATAGCAGCAGAACTTGCACAGTACGCTGATTTCGCTGGATTAACTGCAACTGAATATGTATTTAGCTATCATGCTATTATTTCAATCCCGACTCTGTTTTTTATGGCATTAGTACATTACTTCTGGCAAAAACATATGGATAAAAGACAAATTGCAAAAGGTATCATTGATACTGAAGTAGATATTGATACTTCAAATGCAATTAATGTAACTGGTGGAAAACTATACAAAACTGTATATGCATTATTACCGGTGTTCCCAATTGTATTATTACTAGGATTCTACTTAGTTGGAATATTCACAAACACTTCTGCAAACTTAAGTGTTGAAATATCAGTTCTAGTAAGTTTAGTTGTAGCTGTTATTTGTGAATTAGTACGACAAAATAGTTCAAAAGTAGTTATGGACGATATGGAAGTATTCTTTAAAGGAATGGGAAATGCATTTGGAATTGTAGCCTTATTGGTAGCAGCAACAGTATTTGTTGCTGGATTAAAATCAATTGGTTTAATTACAACATTACAAGAAGTTATGCAAGGTAGTTCAAGCAGCGGATTTATTTTACCATTAATTTTAGTATTAGTGACAGCTGTTATCGTTATCTTAAGTGGTAGTGGAACTGCATTATTCTATTCAATGGTACCATTAATGTATGGACTTGCTGTAGCAGCTGGAATTAGTGCTCTTGCAATCACTGTACCTATGGGATTAGCAGGAAATCTATTAAGAGCTGTATCTCCTGTATCGGCCGTTGTCGTAATTGTCGCAGGTACAACAAAACTAAGCCCAATGGATATAGTTAAACGAACAAGTGTACCAATGGTTTCGGGTGTAATATTCATGTTTGTATTATCAATGTTATTATATCTATAAAAATAATCTTAATAACCTCTCTCTACAATTTATTGATTATTAAATAAAAGAAACACCCCCATACTTAACTGTATGAGGGTGTTTTTTAACTTATTAATTAGTTAAAGATTATTTCAAAATCCATTTCAGCTACTTTAGATATAGTAACAGAAATACTACAATATCTTTCAGCAAGTTCCATTGATTTGGTAATCTTTGATTGATCTTCTTCATTAACACCTGTAAAAGTGATTGTAGTTTTTAAGTATTTAAGTGTTGTTGGTGTTTCATCACGTTTTTCACCATATACTTCATAGTTTACAGTACCATAAGATACTTTTTTCTTTTTAGCAATACCCATAAATGTTGAATGTAAACATCCACAGTATCCTCCTAAGAAGTAATCATATGGTCCAAGTGTTTTACCTGAAAAGCTGATATCAACGTTACCTTTACTTGTTTTGATTACACCTTCTAATGAGTCATCAAAATCTACTTTTAAATTGTAAGCCATTAGTTTTCCTCCACAAATCTTACTTGACATTCTTTGATTAATTTTAGAGCATCTTCTTTTGAGTGAAAATCATAGATTTCGACTTTTTTATTTTGTTGAAGATCCTTATATGTACCAAAGAAGTGTTTTATTTCTCTTAAAGTGTGAGCTTGAATATCTTTTAAGTTATTTATATGAGAAAAACGAGGATCACTTTCAACTACAGCGATTATTTTTTCATCTTTTTCATCGTTATCTAACATATCTAAATAACCTACAACTCTTGCATCAACAATACAACCTGGAAAAGTTTTTGCGCTAGCTAATACTAAAATGTCAAGAGGGTCATTATCTAGTGCTAGTGTGTTCTCTATATATCCATATTCCGCAGGATAAGTCATTTGCGAATATAATACTCTATCTAACTTGATTCTTCCACGCTCTTTATCAATTTCATACTTGTTAATTGTTCCCATAGGGATTTCAATTATCGCTTCATATATGTCTTTCATACATCTACCTTCTTTCTTTAGGTATTATAAACAAAAATTAGTTTTTTTACAACCTTTTAGCTATTTTTCAGTTTGAAATATAGCTAAAATCACTTTATTGTGCTAAAATACAAGAGATTAGGAGGTGAATAATATGGACAAATTATATGTCGATGAAATTAAATCTTTATTCTTACTTGATGATTTTGAACTTAAAGAAAAAATTCTTTCATATCATCCATATGAAATAAGTGAAGCGTTACTTGAACTGTCAAAAAAAGAAAGAAGAAGAATGTACTCCATTCTATCTCCAAAAGAAATTAGTTATAGTATTTCGTTCTTAGAAATTGAAGATGCGTTTTTATTATTTAATGAAATGGTACCAAAATATATTGTTAATATTATTCAAGAACTAGACATTGATGATGCTGTTGATTTAATGCAAGAACTAGATGAATCTGAACGTGCAGGTTACCTTAAATTAATGGATGCTGAACATAGAGAAAACATTAAGGAATTATTAAAATATAAAGATGATACTGCTGGAAGTATCATGAATACAGAATATATTAATATTGATGTAACAGATACAGTTGCAACAGGTATGAAAAAACTGTTAGAACAAGCTGTTACTAGCGCAACTATTTATACGATTTATGTTACAAACAAAAATGATAAATTACTAGGTACATTATCATTAAGAGAAATGATATTAGCACGTAAAAATGAGCTAATCGAGGAAATAATGAACAAACGTGTCGTTTCAGTTGAAACAACAAAAGATCAAGAAGAAGTTGCTGCAATTTTTATGGATTACGATTTTACAAGTTTACCAGTAGTTGATAAATTAAATCGGTTATTAGGTGTAATAACTGTTGATGATGTATTAGACGTTATTGAAGAAGAAACTTTAGAAGATTACTCAAAATTTGCCGCAATTAGTGATGCTGAAATTGATTCAGATACAGAAACTGTTTTAATGGGTGTTAAAAAAAGATTGCCATGGCTTTTGGTTTTAAGTGTTTTAGGGTTTTTTACATCAACAATCATTGCTCAATTTGAAGGGACATTAGATCAAATCCCGACAATTGCTTTATTCATGCCAATGATTTTAGGAATGGCCGGAAATACTGGTACACAAAGTCTCGCAGTTACAGTAAGAGGTTTAAATGATGGTGAGTTTCAAACTAAAGCAAGCATTACTAAACATCTTTTAAGAGAAATTGGAACTGGGTTTATGAATGGTATACTAATTGGTATAATGCTGTTTGGTGTTACTTACTTATTCTTGCACCTAAATCACAATCCTGAGGCGTTTAAAATCACTCAAGTTGTTAGTTTATCAATCATGCTTAGTTTAGCTGTGTCAACGTTGTCAGGCGCACTAATACCAATTATCATTAATTCTTTTAAAATTGATCCAGCGGTCGCTAGTGGCCCATTTGTAACAATGATAAACGATATTCTAGCTTTAAGTGTTTATTTTACTTTAGCTACAATGCTTATTATTAATACTTTATAAAAAAATGATAGTTCATTTGAACTATCATTTTTTATTTACAGTTTATTTAATTCGCCAATCGTATAATCTTTATCGTCTTTACTCTCAATATCGTTTGAAGCTTTAAAACCTAATTCTAAATTAAGTTTATAAAGTTCAATATCACCAAGAACTTTATAAGCTCTAGCAACACCCTCGTAACCAAAAGCTTTATCAAATGCAGTGTAGTTATTTTCTAAGGCCATTTTAAGATATTTTTTTGCATGAAACAAACTAGACTCACCCATATTTTGTAAAGCATAGACACGAGCAATTTGCCATTCACCTCTTGCTTTATTCAAATCTGTACCAGCAATCCCCCAGTGATATCTTGATGCATGTGCATGATGAATCATTTCAAATATCTCATCTTCACTTAAATCACTTTTGTCAATAAAATCCCATGTTTTATTAAAAAGACTTATTGCTAATTTTTTGTGGTCTTCTTTGTTCATTTTATACCTCTTTCTCCATTAATATATGGTCGATATCTGCTTCTTTAAATATCTCACCCTTAGTAACATATCCAAGATTTTCATAGAAATCTTTAACATGAAGTTGAGCATGAAGTTTTAATGTTTTAATATTTTGGACTTTAGCATACTCATGGATTTTATCCATAATTATTCTGCCAATCCCCTGTTTTCGATATTCACTTAATACTGCAACCCTACCAACTTTATTATTATATAGTCTTGCAGCTCCAACAGGTTTTAAATCCTTATATGCAGTAAATAAAACAGAATCGTTATCTAAAAAATCCATTTCTATTTCCCAGTCAATATTTTGACCTTTAATAAAAACAAGTCCTCTTACCATAATATTATCTATAACTTCTTTTTTAGTAGTAGCGATTCTAACATCCATTTATAATACCTCCACTAAATAATTCCCAATAATAGCTGTAACTCCAACAACAACGCAATATAAACTAAACCATTTTAAGTTCCCGCTTCTAACAACTTTATATAACCATTTAACAGCAAAATAAGTCATAAATAAGCTTGCTAAGAAAGCTACTACATATCCTTCAATAAAAATATCAGTGTTAGTAGCAGTTATCATGTCATAAACACTTAATAATAACCCAGCTAAACTAATAGGAATATAAAGCATAAAACTAAAACGCATAGTTTCTTCAAACTTAATTTTTCTTGATAATCCACCAACCATTGTCGAACCACTTCTAGATATTCCAGGTATTAATGCAAATACTTGGAAAACACCAATAACTAATGCATCTTTAAAAGTGATATCTGTGATTTCATTTTTAGTTGCGTTCTTACCAATAAGGTGTAATGCAAAAGCTGTGATTAATAAACCAATACCAACAATGCTTACTCCTTTTAAATTACTCTCAATAAAGTCTTTACCAATAAATCCAATCAATCCTGCAGGAATTACACCAATTACAATCATTAAAGCGTAATTAAAATCCACTTTATATTCTGTTTTGTCTTTTTTAATAATGTAATTGATAAATCCAGTTACAATTTTGATAATATCATTTCTAAATAAAAACAAAATTGCAAATAAACTAGCAGCATTAACAATAATCTCAAAGTTAAGATCATTAATCCCGATTCCTAGTAATTCTTGAAGTAAAACTAGATGCCCACTTGAAGAAATTGGTAGAGGTTCAGTAAAACCTTGAACTACCCCTAAAAGTAAGTATTTTAATAATTCTATAATGTCCATATTATCACCCAAATTAATTATACAATAACTATATACAAAAATAAATTGATATATGTTAAAATGTAATGAGAGGTGATTTTATGGACATACTATATTACGCAGTTCCAATAGTTATTTTACTTGTTGTTGTTTTCTGGTTTTACAAGAAAAGCAAAAAACCAGTTGAAACAATTAATGTGTCTAATATATCAAATTTATTTACTGGTAACTTTAAAACAATTGAATTTATTAGAAACAAAATCGTTATAGATACAATTAACCACCAACAACTTGATTTAGAAGCATTAAAAGCTTCTGGTGCAAAAGGAATCTTAGTTGTAGGAAATAAAGTTAAGTTTTATTTTGAAAAAGATAATGAATTAATTTATAATGAATTACAAAAAACATTAGAAGGATAGTGATTTTATGAAAAAGGAATTTACGATTACATTTGAACAAGGATTACATGCAAGACCAGCAACATTGCTCGTGAATAAAGCAAATGAGTTTGAATGTGATGTTTTATTAACTTACAAAGAAACAACAGTTGATTTTAAATCGATTATGGGAGTTTTATCATTAGGTGTTTCAAAAGGATCTGAGATTAGTGTTACTACATCAGGAATAGATGAAGAAGCAGCTCTTAATGGCATTGGTAAAATGATTACTGATTTAAAGATTAAGTAATGAAATTTATCAGTTTTTTACTAACTACCGAGACAACAGGTATTTTTAGTTTTTTAGATCCAATCATAAATTTTTTAGAAGATTTAGGACATTTTGGATTAGCTTTATATACAATGATTGAAGTTTTACTAATTATTCCACCAATTGAAGTTATATACTACCCATTAATATTATTAGATGTAGATCATTGGTATTTATATTTAATAAATGTAATATTTTTTAATGTTCTAGCATCAATGCTAGGATATTTTGTAGGGAAAAAAATTGGGTACCCGGTCCTAAGATATTTCACAAACGATGAAGTATTAGGGAAAGCTCAAAAGTTATTTGACAAGTATGGGATACTAGCAGTAGCAATTGGTGCGTTTACACCGATTCCTTATACAATAGTTGTGTTCCTTGCTGGAATCACAAAAATGGATTTTAAGAAGTTTATCATCGCTGGTTTTGTTGGACGTGTTCCAAGATACATAGTAGGTGGTTATTTTGTTATGAAAGTTGGGCAATCAGAAACGCTTAATAGGTACATGTTAATCCTCAGTGTTATTGGGATGTTAGTTTTTGTTGCTTATTACATCTTACAAGGCTTTTACAACTTATATAAAAAAAAGAAAATGTCTGAATAATCTCAGACATTTTTTATATATATAATTTATCTAAACTAAAGCTTGATTAAATCATCAAGTTTCATTTTAAAATCTTCTTCAAAATATTGTTTGAAGCCATCAAATTTAGTAGGTTTATTCTCTAAATATAAAGCCATAAAACATTTTCTAGCACTTTCTAAAGCTAGTGGCTTATTGCCTAAATCAAGATTAGCAATTGCGTTAAAATAATATAAATTAGGTAAAGCGTTACTAGTTTGTCTTTGAATACAATAATCAATACCAAGGTTTGTGATTTCAATAATTTTATCATAGTCATCCATAATACCTAGTATTGATGCAAGAGTTGAGTAGACACTTGGGATAATCATAGTCTCTACGCTTGATGAATATCTAAATCTGTCACTTGATAGAATCCTATATAACAAATCAACAGGTGTATAGTTTTCAATTTTAGCACTTGTTAAAGCGATTTGTAGTAATGTACTAATCTCAACAAAGTTGAAAGACTCGTTATTTTCACAATCGGGGTATTGGATTAATGTAGAATACAAATCTAATACATGAACATCACTAACCATGTTAATAGCGTGTTGTGAGCGTAATACACAATATTCATAGAACATCTTATTATAGTTATAGATAAACATATCTGAATCGAACTTCATTGCTAGATTCAATGCTTTTTGATATTCTTTTTCAGTTACTAAATTATGAATTTGTAAAACTCTTTTATACTCATCGTTATTTTGGTCTCTAAACAAAAAATGTAAATCGTGAATACTTAAATTTAGCTTATCAGCTAACTCAATTAGTTTTGAGTTAGGAATAGATGTATCTCCACGTAAATATCTTTTATACTGACTAATTGACATTATACCCTCAATCAACTCATCCCTTGAAAGGTTACGGTTTATTCTAATTCCATCAATAAAGAGTGCGAATTCTTTTGCATTATTCTCCATTTTTTCACCTTTCACTTGGCTCACATATGAGCTTTTGATAACTAATTTTTTATTATATACTAATGTCAAGGAGTTGATAATAATGAAAAAATTAATTTTAGTAATAGCAATAGCAATGGTAATCGTAGGTGTAGCAAGAATGACTAGTACTAGCGATTTTGTAATGGATGCAAAGTATGGTAGAGTGGATCCATCTGAACCTGTAGCAGTCTAATCTATTTTACACTATAACAGGCAGTTTTAAAAGATATCAATGCAATTTGACTTATAAAATGTAAATTTTATGCTTTTAAACATATAAAATATTATAAGGAGGGTTCTTTATGACTACAATTCAAGAGTTGGAAATTGAGTTTGAAGGAATGCTTGGAACAATTAAACAATACTCATGTGATCCATATGTAACTAGCTATCTAAATAGATTGAAATTCGCAATTCAAAATGAAGAAATCGAAATGATAAGAATTATGATAGTTAAGTTAAATGACTGGTATGCCGACAATATTAAGGCAATAGAGGGAAATAGATGGATTATTAATCTAGACTCTCATCACAAAACACAACGTTTACTCCAGGAATTTATGTTAAAATTTAGTTAAAAAAACAAAACGATTAGCAAATATGCTAATCGTTTTTTAGATTATTGATAATATCTCCAAACTCCTCTTTGAATACTTTTGAGAATTTTTCTTTTTTTACTATATTACCTTCGACATTTAGAGCATTCATACACAGGTTTGCTGAAGCAACAGCAGAATCATATTTTTTTAGATCATACTCTGCAGAAGCTTTATAAAAGAATAGGTGTGCAATCGAGTTTAATATTCCATATTTTCTACAATAGTTAATACCATTATCAGCAATTGTAATAACTTTATTATATTGTTTGAGATTACCATATATTGCTGCAACTTGTGAATAAAGAGGAGGTATTAATAAATAATTGCTTTTATCTGAAAAATTAATCTTATTTTCAGATAGACAATACTCTAAAACAGAAAGTGTAGTGTATCTTTTTTCTCGTCTTTCAACTCCTGCTATTTCAATTAGAATTACTATTTCAAGCCAGGAATATGTTTCGCGTTCATTTATTGAACTGTAATTTATTAAACTTTTTAGATCGCTAATTACATCATTTGGTGATTTTGCACCTTTTCTATGAGCTGTTGCTAAAACTACATAATCATAAAACTTCTTATTGTAACTTGATAATATATCATTTCTGTTGATAAGGTTAATTTTTTCAGTAGCCTTGTCTAAGTGCCTATCAGCAAGGTAAATATATGCTTCATGGATATTATTATATTCGTGGTCTGATGAATTATAGAATGCATTATATATATGAAATATAGATAAATCCAAACGATCAGACATTAAAAGTAGTTTTTTATTACTTATTTCAGACTCACCTTTAAGGAATCGAGAATATTGTCTTAATGAAAGAATGTCTTTAAGAAATTCTTCACGAGACATGTTTCTAGATAATCTTAAGTTTTCAATAAAGGAAGGGAATAAAGATGGTTTGGTTTCAACCACTATTTTCTTCCTAATCCGATTTTGTTGTTGAATTTCATTATTTTTTTATAGGCAATTTTACTTGCATTTTCACGTCCATTATCAAGGATCTCAGTTAACTCTTTACTGTTTAGTAATTCGTTATAACGATCTTGGATAGGTTTTAATTCTTGATATACTATTTCCCCTAAATCTTCCTTAAATTCCTTATAGCCTTTTCCATCATAAATGTTTTCAATTTCTTCATAAGTTTTTCCTGTTATTGAAGAATAGATAGTTATTAGATTAGATATCCCTGGTCTTGCTTCTTGATCGAATTTGATTGTCCCTAATGAATCAGTCATTGCTGAGTTGATTCGTTTTTTTATGATGTTTTCTGGGTCTAACAACTCAATTCTTGATTTAATATTTGTATCACTTTTACTCATTTTTGAAGTTGGTTCTGTAAGACTCATGATTTTAGCTCCAACCTCAGCAATAAGTGGCTCAGGTACTGTGAAAAAATCACCATAACGATTATTTACACGATTGGCAATGTCTCTTGTTAGCTCAAGATGTTGTTTTTGATCTTGACCAACAGGAACATATTCAGCATCATATAATAAAATATCTCCAGCCATTAATGTTGGGTAACTAAATAAACCAACAGTTACACCTTTTTCTTGTTTTTTGGATTTGTCTTTAAACTGAGTCATTCTTTCTAACTCACCCATATATGAATGGCATTGTAAAAGATAAGCCATTTGTGAATGGGCAGGAACTTCTGATTGAATGAATAAATTTACACGTTTAGGGTCTAATCCACATGCGATGTAAATTGCTGCTAATTCTTTGATTTTTTGACGTAAAAACTGTTTTTCTTTTGGCACTGTTATTGCATGTAAGTCAGCAATAAAGATATAAAACTCATGATCTGGTAGTTGATCTTGTAATTTAACAAAGTTTTTTAGACTACCTAAATAAGTTCCAATATTTATTGAACCTGTTGGTTGAATTCCTGATACGATTCTTTTCATAAAATCACTCCTTTTTTAATATAAAAAAATCGTCCTTAAAAAATTAAGGACGATTTATAAACCGCGGTACCACCTATGTTCTAGAAATAATCTAGCACTTTATCCTTTAACGCAGGAATTGCGGGTAGTATTAATACCACTCATAGATCCATTCATATATTTGTTTGTATTTAGCTTACACTATCCTAAACTCGCTTTGTCAAACTAAAATATATTACTATTTCTAATCAACGTTTTATTTAATAGCATAATACCTTATTTATTCTTTAATTGCAAGCTCTAATTCATCTAATAATGTGTTTAAACGATTTACAACTGCTTTAAATGGTTCTTTACTTGTTAAATCAACACCAGCTTTTTTTACTTGATGAACAGGGTAATCATCGCCACCAGCACGTAATAAACTAATGTGTTTTTCAATGTTTTTAGGATCTTCTTTAACTAGTTCATATAGTTTTAAAGATGCCGCAAAACTTGTTGCGTATTGGTATACATAAAATGGTGTGTTAAATAAATGAGGGATATATGCCCACACAAATTCTTTACCATTTTCTTCAGTAATATCAATATCATAGAATTCTTTATATAAATCAACCATGATGTTTGATAATACCTCATAAGTTATTGGTTCACCAAGTTCAGCTAAACGATGAGCTTCTAACTCATAAGCAGCAAATAATGTTTGACGGTAGAAAGTACCTAAGATATCATCGATTGATTGTTGAAGTAATGATATTTTATCTTCTTTAGTACCTTTTGCGTTTTTAATGAAATAATCAAGAAGATTATGTTCATTAAAAGTAGAAGCAATCTCAGCTACAAAAATTGTATAATTTTGAGTAGCTACTGGTTGGGTTTCACCAGCAAATAATGAGTGCATTGAATGTCCAGCTTCATGTGCAGTAGTGAAAACATTGTTTAATGTTCCATCAAAGTTTAATAAAATGAATGGATGTTCGTTTAATGCACCCCATGAGTAAGCACCAGTTTGTTTTCCTTCACCTTCATAAACATCTACATAACCTTCTTCAAGAGCGCTATGTGCTTTATCTTGAAAGTCTTTACTTAAATGTGCGATAGATTTAAAGAATAAATCAACACCTTCTTCGTAAGTGAATTTAGTTGTTGAATCAGCTAAACTCATAAAACGATCATATGTGTGATGTTTATCTAAACCTAAGTATTCTTTTCTCATTTGATAATATCTTTTTAAAGGTGCAGTATTTTCTTTAGCAACTTCAACTAAGTTAGTATAAACTTCTAAAGGAATATTATTACCATGCAAATAAGATTCTAGACTTGATTTGTAGTTTCTTGATTTCATTTTAGCAATATCAGATTGTAAGATTGTATTATAGATTGAAGCATATGCATTTTTAAAATCTTGATAATTAGAAAAAACAGCTTCAAAGATTATTCTTCTGTCTTCTTTATCGTCTGAATCAGCTAAATAACTACGATAGTTACCAGAAGTAACAGTAATAACTTCACCATTTGATAAAGTTACTTCTTTATCTGTTTTATCTGAGACACTTAAAGCATTATATACCTCAGCACCTTGACTAGATAATTGTGCATAGTTAGCAAGCAAAGATTCACTAGCAGTATTTAGAACATGCTCTTGAGATCTAAATAATCTCTCAACACTAAATTTGTATTCTTTTAATAAATCATTTTTACTAATAAATTCATCTAGTTTATCTTTACCAATAGCTAGTAATTCTGGACTTTCAAAAGCGGTAGCTTTTTGAAGTTCAGCGTGTAAGAAAGCCATTTGTTGAACACGAGCACCATTCTCAGTAATTTTACGGTTAAGATCAAATGTTAAAGCGGCATATTGATAAGCTTTTAAAAACTTAACAGCTAATTCTTTTTGAAGTTCATAATACTTAACGAAAGTATCATAATCCCCTAGTTTACCTTGATATTCACTAATAGATTTAATAGTTTCTTTTAGTGATTCATAGTCTTTTTCCCATGCTTCAAGTGAAGCATATAAGTTAGTTAATTTCCATTTCATGTTTGTTCCTCCTTTTTTGACCTTTTATATTATATCACAAACTAATTGAATAAAAAAGAAAACGCTTGTATTAACTTGAAACTTAAAATATATATGTTATAATTAAAGTGCATACAAACTTTATTATAAATTTTATAAATAAAATCGAGGTGAGAAAGATGATTCAAATTTATACAACTCCGAGCTGTTCTTCATGTCGTAAAGCAAAGAAATGGTTTGATGATCATCGTATCGAATTCCGTGAGAAAAATATATTTAATATTAAACTAACAAGAGACGACATTATATTAATGTTAAAAAATACTGAAGCAGGATTTGAAGATATTATTTCTACAAGATCAAAAGTATTCCAAGAAAAAAACTTAAACATTGAAGATATGACGATGACTGAGTTAACAAACTTTATCATTCAAAATCCAAGTGTCCTAAGAAGACCTATCATCATTGATGATAATAAAATGCAAGTGGGATACAACGATGATGAAATCAGAGCTTTTATTCCAAAACGTTTACGTGAGATTATCATGTGTACTTCGTGTGAAAAGGGCGAAAATTGTGATTATATGAACGCACTAAACATTTACTTTAAAGAACTACAAGACGAGGAACAAAAACATACAGCTCACTAAGCACATCAATTGATGTGCTTTTTTATTTACTTTTTTCTTGAAATTAGTTTAATGTTGTTTTATAATATACCTTGTAATACAAAGTAAGTTATAAAAAAGAGTAAAATTGTTTGTCTTTATATATATTGATGAATAATAAAGGAGGACATATGAAACAATTTACTAAGCAAATAAAAAAAGGGTTACTAGAACTTGTTATTTTAAAACTTCTAAATGATGAGGACCTATATGGTTACTCATTAATCCAAAAAGTAAAAGAGAAGAGTAATAATTCTCTAGATATAAAGGATGGGACACTATATCCAATCTTATATCGTTTAGAGGATAGTAACATGATAGAAAGTTACTGGGAACAAATAGATACAACTAGAAGTAAACCAAGAAAGTATTATAAGATTACAGACAATGGTAAAACAGGACTTAATGATATGCTTGATGAATATTTAGAAATTTCAAAAGGGATAAATTTAATCTTAAATAGTGAGGTAAATAACAATGACTTATAATAAAGAAAATTATATAAAAGAAGTAATGAAAGAATTAACTACAAATAAAGCAACAAGAAAGCGTATTATTGAAGACTTAGAAATGCGTATTGAAGACGGGTTTAATGAAGATCCTTATTTTGATATTGAAAAAGAACTAGGAACTCCTTCTGAAATAGCTACAGAGTTTGCAGAAAACCTTGGCTCATCCGCTGATCCTTATATAAAGGTGGGATTAACTATTGGTGAAAAGCACTATGAGTATAAATCTAAAACAAAAGTTTTTGGATTACCATTAGTTCATATTCATACAGGCGGGTCTAGATTAAACAAAGCAGCTAAAGGAATAATCGCTATTGGTGATATCTCTTATGGAGTAATAAGTATCGGTGGAGTAGCTACTGGTATCTTCACTTTTGGTGGTGTTAGTGTCGGTTTAGTTGCCTTTGGTGGAGTAGCTGTAGGCGGCTTGGCATTTGGTGGTGTCGCTGTTGGATTATTTGCTGCAGGAGGAGTAGCTTTTGGAATATTAAAGGCAATTGGTGCACTTAAGTATTTCTTATAATTAATTAAAACGCCTTTTAAAAGGCGTTTTTTAGTACATTTACTGATTTAAAAGAAAACGTTTTTATAATAGTTGTATTAGTTGAGTTTTTAAAGTAAAAAACGTATAATATAGTTGATATAAAATAAAATATATTTTAGGAGGAATTAAATAATGGCTATTAAAGTTGCTATTAACGGATTTGGACGTATTGGACGTTTAGCATTCAGATTAATGAATGAAAATCCAGATTTTGAAATCGTTGCATTAAACGATTTAACAGATGCGGAAACTCTTGCATACTTATTAAAATATGATACTGCACAAGGTCGCTACAAATCAGACAGCATTTCTGTGGACGGTGATTCAATTGTAGTTGATGGAAAAGCTATCAAAGTATACGCACAAAAAGATCCTGAAGCATTACCTTGGGGAGATTTAGGTGTTGAAGTAGTATTAGAATGTACTGGATTCTTTACATCAAAAGACGGTGCTGAAAAACACATTAAAGCTGGAGCTAAAAAAGTTGTAATTAGTGCTCCTGCAAAAGGTGATTTAAAAACTGTAGTATTTAATGTTAACCATGATATTTTAGACGGAACTGAAACTGTAGTAAGTGGTGCTTCTTGTACAACTAACTGTTTAGCTCCTATCGCTCAAGTATTAGATGAAAACTTTGGTTTAGTTAAAGGATTCATGACAACTGTTCATGCATACACTAACGATCAAAATACATTAGATGCTCCTCATTCAAAAGGAATCTATGCTCGTCGTGGACGTGCTGCTGCTGGGAATATCGTTCCTACATCAACAGGTGCTGCTGTAGCTGTTGGTAAAGTTTTACCTAATTTATTAGGAAAATTAGACGGTATGGCATTAAGAGTTCCTACTGTAACTGGTTCTTGTGTTGACTTAGTTGTTGAACTTGAAAAAAATGTTACAGTTGAAGAAATTAACGCTGCAGTTAAAGCTAAAGCTTCTGAAACTTTAGGTTATACTGAAGATCCAATCGTTTCAAGTGACACTATTGGTATTACTTATGGAACATTATTTGATGCTAACATGACTTCTGTTTTAGAAGTTAATGGTAAACAAATGGTTAAAATCTTAACTTGGTATGATAACGAAATGAGTTATACTGCTCAAATGGTTAGAACTATTGCTTATTTAGCTCAAAACTTAAAAGACTAATAACAAAATTAAACTCGCATTTGCGAGTTTTTTTTATTTCTATATTTTTTTATTAGATTTATGATATAATGCACTTAAAGAGGTGATTAGTATGAATAATACATATAAAGAAAATCGTAAAAAACTGTTTGAAAGAATGAGTGATAACTCGATGTTAATCTTGTTTTCTGGACAAGAACCTCATCGAACTTTAGATCAGTTTTATAAATACACACCAAACCGTAATTTTTATTTTTTAACAGGATTAAATGAACCTAAATGTAAACTACTAATGATTAAATCAAAAGATAAAACTTTTGAGTATTTATTCATTGAAGAAACTACTGAGTATATGAGACAGTGGGTTGGTGAGGC
Source organism: Candidatus Izimoplasma sp. ZiA1 (assembly GCA_002285055.1). Taxonomy (GTDB): domain Bacteria; phylum Bacillota_I; class Bacilli_A; order Izemoplasmatales; family Izemoplasmataceae; genus Izemoplasma_C. Next base: position 51,799 of record NQYJ01000006.1, on the reverse strand, counting down.
AATTAGTAAAGAAGAAGTTGCAAAAATTTCTGAAGTAGATAAAGTCTTATATTTATCTGAGTTTGAAAACACAATTAGAAGTCTTATGACTTATGGTCGTGGACTTGGTGTTAAACCTCCAAAAAAACTTTATTTAGATCTTTATAGAGTTACACCAACAGCTAAACCAATCGCTTTAACTTATGCTGATTTTATTATTGGAAACTTTAAAGAGTTAAAAATAAAAAATGCTAATGAACATATATCTTATTTAAGAATGTTTAAAAGTGATTTTGAAGTTTCTGAAATATCAAAAGCAATTGAATATACAAAAGCAGGTTTAGAAAGATTAATGTCTGCATTAAAATTCAGAACAAACGAACAACAATTAGAAGCTGATTTCTTACATGAAATATCATTGCTAGGTAGTGAAGGAAACTCATTTGATACAATAGCTGCTAATGGTGGTAATGCAACAGTATTACATTACATCAATAACAATGATGAACTAAAACAAGGAAATATGGTTTTACTTGATTTAGGAGCACTTCATAATAATTATGCTAGTGATATCACAAGAACGTATCCAATTAATGGTAAATATACAGACCGTCAAAAAGTAATATATGATATCGTACTAAAAGTTAATAAAGAATCTATTAAGTTTATTAAACCAGGAATCTCTTGGAATGAACTAAACAAATTTGCAAAAGACTTATTAATCAAAGAAACAAAAGCAATTGGATTAATCAAAGAGGATGCTGAAATAAATAAATATTACTATCATTCAATCGGTCATTTCTTAGGACTAGATGTTCATGATGTAGGACAATACGATTTAGTATTAGAAGAAGGAATGGTTTTAACTATTGAACCAGGACTATACATCAAAGAAGAAGGAATTGGAGTTAGAATTGAAGATGATATCTTAGTGACTAAAGATGGACACTTAAATCTAAGTAAAGATATTATTAAAGAAACAAAAGACATTGAAGAATTTATGAAAAGAGCTTAGGCTCTTTTTTTATTTAATTTTTTCAATAAATTACTACTACAAAATATGGTATAATTAAATAGGTGATTTTTATGAATTATATTCAAGGAAAAGTTAAACTAAATGTATATTATAACGAAAGTAACGCTTATAATATCTTAAAAGTAAAAATAAGCGAGTCTGATTTAAAATTAGACCTTTTTATGTATGAAGATTATGTTACAGTAACTGGTTATTTTGTAAAACCAATGCGTGGAGAAGAAATAAGATTTTATGGGAGTTTTACTGATCATCCAAAATATGGAAAACAGTTTAACGCTAAAAATTACGAAAAACTATCTGAAAACTCAATTGCTGGACTAATAGAATACTTATCTAGTAATCTCTTTAAAGGAATTGGTGTAAAGACAGCGACTTTAATCGCAGATAAGCTAGGAAAAGATGCAATTGATAAAATAATAAAAGATAAAGATGTCTTAAAAGATATTCCAAAACTTACTAAAAGTTTACGCGACTCATTATATGATTCGTTAATCGAAAACAAAGCAAGCGAAAGAATATTAATAAAACTTTATGAATATGAACTTACCCCAACTATGGCAATGAAAATATATAAAAAATATCAAAAAGAAACAATAGCTATTTTGGAAAACAATCCATATCAACTAATTTATGATGTTGAAGGGATTGGTTTTGAACGAGCTGATTATATTGCTAAAAAATTAGGAATAAAAGATGACTCACCGCTTAGAATAAAAGCAATAATTATTTACCTTTATAATCTAATGGGTACTAATTACGGACATACATATTTAACATTAGATCAACTTGTTGATTATATTTTTAACACATTAAACAGGAATGAACAAATCATAAATACAGAAGAAATAAACGATTATATATTAGAATTAGTAGAGGAAAAAATGTTTGTTCTTGAAAATGGAGAAATAACTCTTGGAAGTATCGTTTATGCGAGAAACACAATTGCTTCAAAAATCAAAGAGTTAAATGACCACTCTTCATCTTTTACAGACGAAGAAATCAATAAACAAATAGATTTATTTGAAAAGTTAAACAATATTGAATACACGAACATGCAACGTAATGCAATAACAATGTCAATGAACTCTAACTTACAAATAATCACAGGGGGACCTGGGACAGGTAAAACTACGGTAATTAAAGGAATTGTGTTTGTATACTCAAAACTTAAACAAATCCCTATATTATATGATAATCCCCTGTTTGATATTAAACTAATTGCCCCAACAGGGCGTGCTGCAAAAAGGATGAGTGAATCAACAAACCTTCACGCTGAAACTATTCACAGATTTTTAGGCTATAATTTTGATGGTGAATTTATTTTTAATAAAGACAATTTAGTAAATGGTGAAATGATCATTATAGATGAAGCATCAATGATTGACTTGTTTTTGGCAATGCACCTTTTTGAAGCGATTCCTAAAACTAAGAAAGTAATAATTGTAGGTGATGAGGATCAGTTACCAAGTGTTGGAATCGGTGAATTTTTACGTGATATTATTGATTCAGATATGATTAATACTGTTAAACTAAAGACTATTCATCGCCAGGCTGAGGATTCAAATATTATTAATTTAGCTAGTAGCATTAACCAAGGAATCATTCCAGGCGATATCACTAAAAAACATCACGATTTATATTTTGTTAATGAAACAATGAATAATTTTCAATCAAGATTGAAACCAATTATTAAGTATTTAATAAAAGAAAATTATTCCTTAAAAGAAGATATTCAAGTATTAATTCCGATGTATAAAGGAGAAGCAGGAATTGATAATACAAACTTCAATATTCAAGATGAGTTTAATGATTTAAAAGATAAATACATAGAGCATAACAATCGTAAATTTTATCTTGGAGATAAAGTGTTACAATTATCAAATCAGGTTGAAGATGGAGTGATGAATGGAGATCAAGGTGAGGTCATTGGGATTACCGATTCAAAAGAACTAATAGTGGCCTTTGATAACACTGAAGTTACTTACAAAATTGGGGATTTAATCAACTTAAAACACAGTTACGCAATGAGTATCCATAAATCTCAAGGTAGTGAATACAAAGTTGTTATCATGCCAATCTATAGTAGTTATTCAATCATGCTTAAAAAGAAGTTACTATATACAGGAATAACAAGAGCTAAGGAATTACTGATTTTAATTGGCGATATGAATTCATTTAAATATGGTATCCAAAAAGATGATGACTTTAGACAAACAAAACTAAAAGAAGTTATTATTGATACATTGGTTAACGAAAAAACAGAGTCAGTCAAAAAAACAGAAAATAAAAAACTAATAAAAGATAAACTTATTCCTTTTGATTATCTTGGTGAAGAAAATATGGATGGAATTACCCCATATACATTCATGAAGAAATAAGTTTAACTATTTTTTACAAATTACTATTGATTTAAAAAACAAAATCGTTTAAGCTATAGGTGTAACTTTTTAAATTAGTCCAGAGAGACTTATAAGAGTGAATATTTCATTACTCCTGATGGGAGTATATTTTAAGCAAATAATTCAACTTATAAATTCTTCTGGTCTATAACTGGAAGAATTTTTTTATATTATAAGGAGGATTTTTTAATGAAAAATTTATTTACTTTAAGAGATTTATCAGTTGTAGACATTAACAGAATTATTGATAATGCCATTATGTACAAAAACGGAAAAGAGTTTAAGGGTTTAGAAAACAAAAAAGTTGTTAATATGTTTTTTGAGAACTCAACAAGAACACATTATAGTTTTATTAAAGCAGAACAAAATCTAGGAATGATTGATACTAATTTTAACGCTGAAGCATCAAGCTTAAAAAAGGGTGAGAGTTTATATGATACAGTTAAGACCTTTGAAGCATTGGGATTTGACTGTTTTATTATTAGACACCCACAGAATAACTACTTTAATGAATTAGATAATATCAACGTTCCAATTATGAATGGTGGGGATGGTACTGGTAATCATCCAACACAAAGTTTACTAGATTTAATGACAATCAAAGAAGAGTTTGGAAGCTTTGAAGGTTTAAAAGTAACAATTGTAGGAGACATTAGACATAGTCGCGTTGCTCATACAAATATTGAAGTAATGAAACGACTTGGAATGGAAGTATTTATCTCAGGACCTAAAGAATTTGATGATGGTTCAAGTGAATATATTGACTTCAATCAAGCTGTTACAGATATGGACGTTATAATGTTATTACGTGTTCAGTATGAAAGACATGGGTATCAAATGACATTGACAAAAGAAGAATATCTAGATAATTACGGATTAACAATGAAACGTGTTAATGAAATGAAAGATAACGCAATTATAATGCATCCAGCACCATTTAATCGTAAAACTGAGATTGATGATGATGTTGTTGAATGTCATAAGTCAAGAATATTCCCACAAATGGGTAATGGTGTATTCGTAAGAATGGCAGTGCTTGAAAGAGCATTTGAGGAGTAAAATTATGGAAAAATTGATTTTAGATAATGAAACAATTAAAAGAACGTTAAGAAGAATTGCCTATGAAATAATTGAAAAAAACTCAAATTTAAATGACTGTGTCTTAATTGGTATCAAACAAAAAGGTATAATTATGGCAAAGTTATTAAGTGAAAATATACAGCAAATCGAAGGTGTTAACCTATACACAAACAGTATTGATATAACACCATTTCGTGATGATATCGAAACCAAAACAAGTAAAGATATTAATAACTACATCAACAAAGAAGATATCCTTGGTAAAACAGTTATTTTGATTGATGATGTTTTATACACAGGAAGAACAATAAGAGCCGCAATGGACGCTATTATTCATATAGGAAGACCTTCAAAAATCGATCTTGCAGTTTTAGTAGATAGAGGACATCGTCAATTACCAATTAGAGCAAATTATATTGGTAAAAACATTCCAACAAGTAATACAGAAACAATAAAGGTTAATATTACAGAAGACTATCAAAATTCCTCTGTAATGATTCTCCAATAATGATTTTACTTAAAGATGGACTAATTCTACAAGATGATGATTTAATAAAAAAAGACATCTTAATCGAAAACGACAAGATCATTGCAATCGAGGATTCAATAAAAGTTGATAACCACCGAGTTATCAACTGTGAAAATTTATTTATATCTCCAGGATTTATTGATATGCATGTGCATTTAAGAGAGCCTGGATTTGAAAATAAAGAAACAATAAAAAGTGGGACATCCTCAGCAGCACGAGGAGGTTACACTCTTGTTTGCGCAATGCCTAATACCTTACCATCACCATCAAACATAGACAACCTATTAACGATTGTAGATTTAATCAAAAAAAATGCAGTTATTAAGGTTTTACCATATGCAACAATCACAAAAGAATTAACTAAAACATCAGAAATTGTTGATATGGAAAACATGCATAAATATGTAGCTGGTTTTAGTAATGATGGAGTTGGAATTCAATCAACAAAACAAATGTATGAAGCAATGACAAAAGCTTATAAATATGAAGCGTTAATCGCAGCTCATTGTGAAGATGAGGAAATCCTTTATGGAGGATATGTCCATAAAGGAATTCGTAGCGAGTTAGAAGGCTGGGAAGGAATTACTAGCCTAAGTGAAAGTATTCAAATTGCCCGTGACACATTAATCGCAGAAGAAACAAAAGCTCGTTACCATGTTTGCCACATTTCTACTAAAGAAGGCGTTAGAATCATCAGAGATGCAAAAAAACGAGGAGTTAATGTTAGTGCTGAGGTAACACCTCACCATTTGCTTCTAACAGAGTTTGATGTTAAGGACGCCCAGTTCAAAATGAATCCACCAGTGAGAGGCTTAGATGATAAATATAGTCTAATCAGTGGACTTTTAGATGGAACAATAGATTGTATTGCTACAGATCATGCTCCACATTTAGAATGTGAGAAAGCAAAAAGTCTTAAAGAAGCTCCCTTTGGAGTAGTAGGACTTGAAACAGCTTTTCCACTAATCTATACTCATTTTGTTAAAACCAATATAGCTAAGTTATCTGATTTAGTAAAATGGTTTAGTTTAAACCCAGCAAAGAGATTAAATTTAGGATACTCAAAATTAGTTGTAGGACGCGTAGCCGATTTAACTATTATTGATTTACATACTGAAAAGACAATAAAAAAGAATAGTTTTGTAAGTAAAGGAAGAAACACTCCATTTGAAAACTTCAAATGTAGTGGTTGGTGTGTTAAAACAATTGTTAATGGAAAAGTTGTATATAAGGATGATGAATACTATGGATAATATATTAATAATCAAGACGAATGAGCTTGTCGCAAAAGATACATATAAACTAGTTCTTAAAGGTGATATTAAAGAAATAAAAAACCCAGGACAATTTGCAAACTTATCTTTAAACAATCCTGAGTTTTATTTAAGAAGACCTCTAAGCATTAGTGATTATAATAAAGATGAATTAGTGTTTTACTATAAAACATTTGGCGAGGGAACAAAATATTTATCTACCTTTAAAAAAGACGACACTATCGATGTTTTATACCCTTTAGGTAATGGATTTACAATTAAAAAAGAAAATGAACACCAACTTTTAATCGGCGGTGGTGTAGGTGTTCCACCACTATATAACCTGGCAAAAGAATTAATCAAGAACCACATTAAACCAAAAGTGATTTTAGGATTTAATACCAAAGATGAAATATTCTTAGAAAAAGAATTCAGAGCTCTTGGTTTAGAAGTAGTAATCACTACCATGGATGGTAGTGATGGATTTAAGGGTAATGTTGTTGACTATATTAAAGAAAATGATTTAGATAAGTTATATTATTATGCATGTGGACCTAAAAAAATGTTGGACGCATTAGTTAAAACTAGTGAATTCGGACAATTATCATTTGAAAGTAGAATGGGTTGTGGATTTGGAGCATGTATGGGTTGTACATGTAAAACGAAAACATCTAAAAAAAGAATTTGTAAAGAAGGACCAGTATTAGATGGTAGTGAGGTGGTTGTCGATGAATAAATTATTAACTAAACTTCCCGGGATGACACTTGATAATCCAATCATCCCAGCCTCAGGAACATTTGGATTCGGATATGAATTTAGCGAGTACTACGATATTAACATTTTAGGAAGTTTCAGTTTTAAAGGAACAACCCTAAACAAAAAATTTGGTAATAAACTTCCAAGAATCGCTGAAAGTAGTAGTGGAATGTTAAACGCAATTGGACTTGAAAATCCTGGTGTAAAAGAAGTATTAAGTACTGAACTAAAGAAACTAAAAAAAGTATATCATAAACAAGTGATAGCAAATATCGGTGGCGATACTTTTGATGAATACCTAGAAGCAGTAAAATTAATATCTACATCAGATATGGTTGGAGCAATTGAGCTTAACATCAGTTGCCCAAATGTAAAAAACGGTGGGATGAGCTTTGGGACAAATAAAGATACAGCTTATGAACTAACTAAAGCAGTAAAAGAATCAACGCATCTACCTGTTTATGTAAAGTTAAGCCCTAATGTAACAAATATCAAAGAAATAGCTAAAAGCGTAGAACTAGCGGGCGCAGATGCAATTTCATTAATTAATACATTAGTCGGAATGAGAATAAACTTAAAAACAGGTAAACCAATATTAGCCAATACTTATGGTGGTTTTAGTGGGCCAGCAATTAAACCTGTTGCATTAAAATTAGTACACGAGGTATATAAAACAGTATCAATCCCAGTTATTGGAATGGGTGGGATTAAAGATGCTTATGATGTTATTGAAATGATGTATGCTGGAGCAACTGCAGTACAAGTTGGTACTGCAAACTTAATTGACCCTTATGCATCATATAAAATTATTAAAGACTTACCAAGAGTTATGAAAGAACTAAATATAGACAAATTAGAAGATATAATTGGGAGGGCTCATCAATGAAAGATGTAATAATCGCATGTGATTTTGAGAACAAAGAATTACTATATCAATTTTTAGATAAACTCGGTGAAGAAAGACCTTACTTAAAAATCGGAATGGAACTTTTTTACCAAGAAGGACCAAGCATTGTTAGAGAACTAAAAGCTAAAGGTTTTAAAATATTTTTAGACTTAAAACTTCATGACATACCAAACACAGTAACAAAAGCAGCAATTAGAATAGCAAATCTAGGTGTAGATATTATTAATGTACATGCATCAGGTGGAATTAAAATGATGGAGTCAGCATGTAAAGCAATTAAAGAAATAAACAAAGATACATTAGTTATCGCTGTAACACAGTTAACAAGTACATCTGATCAAATGTTAAAAGAAGAACTATTAATAAATAACACAATGAATGAAACAGTTAAACAATACGCAATTAACACAAAAAAAGCAGGACTAGATGGAGTAGTATGTAGTCCTTTAGAAGCACCAATTATTAAAGAATTAGGATTAATAAGTGTTACACCAGGAATCAGATTTAGTGATAACACTAAAGATGATCAAGTAAGAGTAACAACACCATTAAAAGCAAAAGAACTAGGAAGTAGTTTTATCGTTGTTGGAAGAGCAATTACAGCTAGTGAAAATCCAAAAGCAGCTTACCTTAAATGTATAAAGGAGTTCATCTAATGAAAGAATTAATCGCAAAAGAACTTTTAAAAATAAATGCAGTATTTTTAAGACCAAATGAACCATTTACATGGGCAAGTGGAATTAAGTCACCAATTTATTGTGATAACCGTTTAACATTATCATTTCCAAAAACAAGAGACATAATCGAAGAAGCACTTGCAATTAAAGTTCGTGAACAATTCCCAGATGTAGAATACATCATGGGAACTAGTACAGCAGGTATAGCTCATGCAGCTTATGTATCTAAAATACTAAACCTACCAATGGGTTATGTAAGAGGTTCAAGCAAAGATCATGGTCGAACAAACATGATTGAAGGTAAAATTATTGTAAACGCAAAAGTAGTTGTAATTGAAGATTTAATTAGCACTGGTGGATCATCTGTTAAAGTTGTAGAAACATTAAGAGAAAACAAAATGGATGTTCTTGGTGTAGTTGCAATCTTCACATACAACTTAAAAAAAGCAGAAGAAGTATTTGAAAAATCAAACACAAGATATGCAACAATAAGTGATTACGATACATTGATCAAAGAAGCATTAAAACTAGATTACATAAAAGAACAAGATCTTGCAAAACTTAAACAATGGAAACAAGATCCAAGTGACTCTAGTTGGATTAATAAGTTTGACTTTTAGTGGAAAAGATTATATATTAGAAACATAAAAAAGGGGGGGAACTATGAAAATATATAAACAATTAGTTTTATTAATTTTTCTTATATTTGCATTAGTAGGGTGTTCTAAAGATATCGAGTATTTCAAACTTGATGGTAGTGAGTTTGTATCTAATGATGAAGAAATTTCAGTATTAGACGCTGTTTATGGTGATGGGTTTACTTATGTTGCATATATTACAAGTGAGGATAATTATAAACTAGCAAAATATGATATGAAAGGTAACAAAAAAGAGTCTTTAGATCTTGTAATTGATTCTCCAGATGCTTTTAAACCATTTAAATTATTTTATACAAACGATGTTCTAAGTCTTGTTTATTCTAATCTTGAAGATATAACAATAACTACTTTAATCTTTAATGACAATTTAGAGATAACTAATAATTTAGTTATCACAAACGAAAAATTATCTCTACAAAGATATATCGCAAAAAAATTTATAGTTGTAGATGATACTGTCTATTTAATCAAAACAGGGACAGTTAATAAGTATTCTTTTGAAAACAATGAAATTACATTTGAAAACAGTATGGAATTTGAATCAATTAATCTAGTTGAATCAGTTTATAATAATGAGTTTTATATAGTTGCTGATATTAATGAAAATGAGTTTGTCATTGATGGATCTACTTATCAATCAACTTCAAATCAAGTGCTTTTAAAACTTTCAAACAATTTTGAGTATTTAAATCATATAAGTATACCTGAAGGTATTGAAGTTGAAGGAATAAAAATTACAGATACAGTATATATTTATGGATTAGATAACGCAAATTGTTATATTGCTAAATATAATAAAGACTTAACTTTAGACGACGAAATCAAACTTAACTTAGTTGCAGAATTATATATTCATGGTGTTGTTGGTGTTCAAGAATATGATAATGAAGTAAGAGCAATCATCCAAAATCATAATGATTTTGTTGGGGTTTTCACTATTGATTTTGACTCAGATGAGTATAAGTTATTATATACAGATGAATCGGACTACTCTGTAACTGGTAATAATAGTGAAGTGATTGGTGTCTTTGATGATTTGTTTATAATCAGTAAAACAAGTGATATCAAAGTCATTATTAAGTAAAATATATAAGAAGGTAATGATTTTCATTACCTTTTTTTAATAGATAAAAGATTTAAAGTATATTCAACTTATAAGCTAATTATGTTATAATAATAGACATAAAAATGCTATATTAATTTAATCGAAGATAAGGACTAAGTAACTATGAAAATGAAAAAACCAATTATAAAAGGTGAACTAGAATTATACACTAAAGATTTAAATGGTGTTATTGATTCAAGCCATGTTGACTATGTAAGGATAAACGGGAACAAATTAGTATCAAAAGATAAATTTAGAATTATCTTTGATACTGTTATTTTTGATAAGACTATTTTTACAGAAAACACATTTGAAAAAGCGGAGTTTATCGATTGTATATTTAATAATTGTGACTTTTCAAACACATCCTTTTATAGCTCAACCTTCATTAGGTGTGAGTTTAACCATTCAAAACTAAGTGGATCACACTTTGTTGAATCTTTCTTAAATGATTGCTTATTTAATGATTGTGTTGCTGAATACATAGATTTTGCAGATAATAAAATGAAAAATATTTTATTTAATGAAGTAAAAATGAATGAATCAAATTGGTTTGACAATTTATTTAAATTAGTTGAGTTTGAAAAGTGCAATCTAAAAAAAGCACTTGTTCATAAAACAAAACTAAATACAATTGATTTTTCAACATCTGATATAGAGGATATTAGAATTGATCAAAATAGTATAAAAGGATTGACTATTGCTTCATGGCAAGCTAGTGAAGTATGTCGATTATTTGGATTAAAAATTAAGTAAAACAATATTTAGGGGGAAATGTAAGTGGTGTATTTAGGGGTAGTTTTATATGTATTAAATAGTATGTTTTTAGTTTTTTCAATTGCTAGTTTTAAATCAACAAAACAGTATATTTATGTTTTATATATTTTCTTATATTTAGGAACAATTATTTTAGTATTATCACAGTTCTTTGAAGGTTCTATAGTGGAAGGATTAGTGATGCTTATTATTGGAGTACCAAGTAGTTTCGTAAAAAACATAGTTCCAAGTAGAATAGAACAAAATAGGTCAATAATCAGGTATATAGTTTATTTGAATTTAGCTGTATTTATTATGTACTTTGTGATTATTTAGGAGGGTTTATATGGAATATTCGAGTATTAAACCAAATAAAGCATTTTACCTACTAGGGTTAATAGTCTTAGTTTTTGGTGCAGTAATGGTTATTAATCAATTTCAAACAATTATGAATATAACCAGTGTAAAGAACAACTTACAAACTGACACACCTAAAGTTATTGAAATGGAAAAAGGAACAAAGTTATTAATAGCTTCAATTGCAAATAAAAATGATACATCAATAACTTATGATAGTTCCGTGATCACTGTCGAATACTATAATCAAACAACCACAATTGATTACTCATCATTAAACAATAACATTGAGATTGAGTTAATGAGTGAAAATGTAAGTGTCGATATTGATTCTTATTCCGGATTGTTTTATATAAAAGCTATAGAAGATGATACTGTGACTATATCTACTAATGCAAATAACAATTATTATAAGGCTATAAATAATTTTGATTCAGAAGTATTGATATTATTTATTCTTAAATTAATTGGTGGTTTTTTCCTATTAACAATTGGACTCGTTGTTGAGTTATTAACCTTGATAATTAGAAAATCTAACAAAAAGAAAATGTTAGAAAAGCCAAATTACTATTAAAATGAAATCATTCTTAAACGGAATGATTTTTTTATTTTCAATTATTCTTATAGAATAATTGAATTAAACACTTTAAATTGCTAAAAAATAATTTTAACTTATTTATAAAATGTGATATAATATAAAGTTATCAAGATGAGTTGCGTGTCGCATTTATAATAATATTACCGACAAATACAGCAATATAAAACCATTAAAATGTAAGCGTTTGCCTGATGAGGATACCTTAGTTAAGAGCAAAACACACTTCTTTTTAATGGTTTTTTATTATTTTTAAGATGGGAGTTTTAAATATGGTAGATGGAATTATTTTAGCTGGCGGTTTTTCATCGCGAGTTGGAAAAAATAAAATGATTTTAAAATTTCTAAATAAACCTCTGATTTATCATACAGTCAAATCGATGTCAAACGTTTGTAAAAGTATCATAATTGTTACTGGTAAATATCAAGAAGACTATCAAACAATTCTCAAAGAGTTTAAAAACATTAAAATTGTCCATAATGAGTTATACGAACAAGGAATGTTTAGTTCGGTTTTAAAAGGGATAGATAATACAAACAATGATATATTTTTAATTCCTGGTGATTATCCTTTAGTGAAGGAGTTTACTTATAAGTTAATCCTTCAATCAAATGGAGAAATCAGGGTTCCTACTTTTAGTGGTAGAAGGGGACACCCTATTTTTATAAGTAAAGAACTAATACCACTACTTAAACAAGAGGGCATTGCTTCAAACTTAAAGGTATTTAGAGATAAATTTGAAGTTAACTATATAGAAGTAGAAGATCAAGGAATATTACTAGATATTGATTCGCTTACTGATTATGAAAAACTATTAAAAAATCATGAAAGGAATGATTGATTTGAAAATATTACAATATTATAAACCTACCAACTTAGAAGATGCTTATCAAGAACTATTAAAAGATGATAATAATTTGATAATTGGTGGAGGTGCTTGGTTAAGGCTTACTAATAAAGTAATTAACAAAGCAATTGATTTAGAGTTATTAAGTAACAATAAAATAATGACTACTAATACTGATTATGAAATTGGTAACTTAGTTACATTAAAAGAAGTTGAAGACCACGAAGGATTAAAAAGACTAATGAGTGGTATTCTTCCAAAGGCCATTAGTAAAATTATGGGGGAATCTATAAGAAATATTGCTACATTATCTGGAAGTATAATGGGGAAATATTCATTTTCAGACGTGATAACACCTTTATTAGTCATGAATACAAGATTAGTGTTTTATAAACAAGGTGAAGTATCATTAGAAGATTTTTTACACACAAAAAAATCACCTAAAGATATTCTATTAAAAATACTAATAAAAAAAGAAGTAGGTACTGGGTATTTTCATAAAGTTCAAAAAACAAGTTTAGATTTTGCGGTTATAAACTTAGCCATTACTAAAGGTTCTAAAATTGATATCGCAATTGGTGCAAGACCTAGTATTGCATTAAAACCTGTAAAGGCAATTGAGTACATAAATAAAGCTGAAAAAATAGATGAGTTAATAATAGATGAAACAGTTATTCATGTGCTTAATGAAATAAAATTAGGATCTAATAACCGAGCTTCAGATGAGTATCGTAAGGAACTAGTTAAAGTATACTTAAAACGCGGATTAAATGAGGTGATGACAGATGAAAATTAACATAAAAATCAATGGGTATAATAGAGTTTTAGATGTTGAACCTACAGAATACTTACTTGACACATTAAGGAAAAATGATTATTTAAGTGTTAAAAGAGGCTGCGATAATTCGAGTTGTGGTGTTTGTACTGTTTTACTTGATAATAAACCTGTAGCATCATGTGCATTATTATCAGTTAAAGCAGAAAATCATGAAGTTACTACAGTTGAAGGTATCAGTAAAGAAGCAGAAAAATTAAGCGTTTATATGGGTCATGAAGGTGCTGACCAATGTGGTTTTTGTAATCCTTCATTAGCCTTAACTGTATATGCATTAAAACTAATAAATGATAATCCTAGTGATGAGGAAATTAAGGATTACCTAGTAGGAAATTTATGTCGCTGTACTGGATATCAATCACAACATATAGCGATAAGAAAGTATTTAGAGGATAAATAAATGAAGAGTGTTAATAAAACAATTCCTTCAATTGATGGAAAAGGATTAATGATGGGACGTCCGGCTTTTACGGATGATCTAGCTGAAAAAAATTCATTAATTGTTAAAGTATTAAGGAGTCCTCATCCTTTTGCTAAAATATTAAATATTGATAAATCAAAAGCTTTAGAACTTGAAGGTGTCGAGTTAATATTGACACACGAAGACTTTAAAAGAAATAGCTATACAAGAGCAGGGCAAGGATATCCTGAGCCATCACCTCATGACAAATTCGTCTTAGATGAATATGTTAGACATATTGGTGATGAAGTATGTTGTGTTGCTGCTGTTACAAAAGAAATATGTGAAGAAGCATTAGAATTAATCAAAGTTGAATATGAGGTTTTAAATCCGATTTTAAATTTTGAAGACGCCATTGATAATAAAAGTATTATTCATGATGAACCAGAAGCTCATGAAATGTTTCCAATTGGTTTTGAACCAAAAAGAAACATCGCTGCTAGTTATAAAATGGAAGTTGGAAACACTGAAGAAGACGTTAAAAAGTCAGATGTAGTGATCAAACAAAGTTTTTATACACAAGCACAAGCGCATGTTATGATGGAACCTCATACAGTTAATGCACGCATTGACTACCTAAATAGACTGGTTCTATATTCAGCAACTCAAACACCAATTCATGTTAGAAGAATTTTATCACAAACATTAGAATTTCCATTAAGTAGAATCAGAGTTATTAAACCTCGTGTAGGTGGAGGTTTTGGTGGGAAACAAGCTTTACATGGTGAGATGTTAGTTAGTGCTGTTACTTTAAGAACAGGAAAACCATCAAAAATGGTATTCACTAGAAAAGAAGTATTTGAATCGAGTTATTCAAGACATCCGATGCGTTTTGATATTACTTTAGGAGCATCAAAAGATGGAATGCTTGAAACGATAGACTGTTATGTCCTAAGTGACACTGGCGCTTATGGAGAACACGCACTTACTGTGTTTATGGTTGCTGGATCTAAAGTTTTACCTTTATATAATAAAGTTAAAAGTGTAAGATTCCACGGTCATGTTGCATACACAAATCACACACCTGCAGGAGCATTTAGAGGCTATGGAGCAATCCAAGGTAACTTTGCTCTTGAGAGTGCTATAGATATGTTAGTCGATAAACTTGGAATGGATCCTATTGAGTTTAGAGATAAAAACATGATTAAGCAAGGTGAAACATCTCCAATCTTTGCAATTATGGGCGAAGGAACTGAGGGAACTGCGATGAACATGGAATCATGTGAACTTGAGTTTTGCTTAAATAGAGGTTATGAGTTGATAAACTGGAAAAACACATATCCATATATTCAAGTCTCTAAAAATATAAGAAGATCAGTAGGTATGGCTATAGCTATGCAAGGTAGTGGAATTCCTTATATTGATATGGGTAGTGCAACAATCAAATTAAATGACGATGGTTTTTATAATTTAATGGTTGGAGCAACTGACATCGGGCAAGGAAGTGACACAATCCTAGCACAAATTGCTGCTGAAACACTTGGGTGTGATACAAGTCAAATTATTGTGTACTCATCAGACAGCGATTTAACACCATTTGATACAGGTGCATATGCATCAAGTACTACTTACATAAGTGGTAATGCAGTTTACAAAGCAGCATTAAAAATGCGTCAAATGATTGTTAGAGAAGCAGCTTTAGCATTTAAAGTTGATGAATCGATTATTGAATATGATGGGACAACAATAAAAGCTGATGATAAAGAAATGACAATTAACGAACTATCAAATAGATTATATTACAATGAAGACCAAAAACAGTTAACATCAACAGAATCTTATGTTGGAACAAAATCACCACCACCATTTATGGCTGGTTATGTAATGATTGATTTAGACACTGAAACTGGTGAAGTAAAAATAGTTGATTATGTAAGTGTTGTTGATTGTGGAACAACAATCAACCCAAGTTTAGCAAAAGGTCAAGTTGAAGGTGGGATTGTTCAAGGTATTGGTATGGCAATCTATGAAGAAGTTTTATATAACTCTTCAGGTAAATTAGTTACTAATAATTTATTAAACTACAAAATACCAACAAGAAAAGAGATTAATAAACTTACAACAGAGTTTGCTAAAAGTTATGAGGATTCAGGACCATATGGTGCAAAAAGTGTTGGTGAAATAGGAATAGATACTCCACCAGCAGCAATAGCAAACGCTATTTATAATGCAGTTGGTGTTAGAATAACTTCTTTACCAATAACACCTGAAAAAATCTTATTAGAAATGAAAAAAAGAGAGGGAGAAAAAAGATGAATAAAAATCTAAAACTATTTACTCAAGTAATATTTTATGGATCAATATGGGGGATACTAGAAGCTACAATAGGACATGTTCTACATTTTATCCCAGCAACAATAGCTGGTTCAATAATGTTTCCAATTGCTGCTTTAATCCTTTATAAAGCTTATGAACAAACTAAATCAAAAACATCACTTATGTATATAGGAATAGTAGCCTCAGCAATAAAATCTGTTAACTTCCTTATGCCGCAACTATCAGTTTTTAAAACAATTAACCCAATGATTTCAATCTTATTTGAATCATTAGTAGTAGTTGTAGTAATACATTATGTTACAAAAGAGAACAAAATCCAAAATGTTTTTAGTCTAGTTATCGCAAGTATTGCATGGCGAGGAATCTTTGTAGGATGGATGGGATTACAATACGCGCTTACCGGAAACCTAGCACCTTACTTAAAAACATTTGCCCTAGGATTTGAGTTCGTAATCATAGTAGGAATAATCAGCGGTTTATTTGCTGCAATTTTAGTTATGCTTAGTAAAGTCGTAATTAAAAAACCGGTGTTTAATATAAACCAAAAACCAGTACTTGCTTCATTCTTACTTTTAACTGCATTATTCTTAACTTATACATTATAAAAAGCAAAGCATGCCAAAGGTATGCTTTGTTTTATTCAATAGAAAGTTGGTATAACTATGGATATCTATCAAAGAGTACATGAATATAAAACCAAAGGTATCGCAATGGTTTTAGTGACAGTAACAGAAAAAAAAGGTGAAGGGCCAGTAGATGTTGGTAAAAAAATGCTTGTTACAGACACTTTAGAAGCTTTTGGTACTGTTGGTGGTGGAGCTTTAGAATATAACGCTAGAGAATATTGTAAGACTATTATTAATGAAAAAAAGAGCTATTCATTACAGTATCTACTCGATGAAGGCAAGGTAATCAAAGATGTAACAACATTGCCAATGGTTTGTGGTGGAATAGTTACATTGTTTTACGAATATATAGGACCAAACGAATATATTTATATTTTTGGTGCTGGACACGTTGGTCAAGCATTAACTAATGTTATTAAAACAATGAACTATCACGTTACAGTAGTTGATGAACGTACTGAGGTCATTGAAGTATTTAAGAAAGCAGATGTTCTTGTGAATATGCCGTTTACTAAATACATCGAGGAGATAGGGTTAAAAGAAAACAGCTTTGTAGTTGTTTGTACTCCTTCTCATAAACATGATTATAACGTTATTAATATGGTGATGGAGAAGCAAATAAAACTAGCTTATATCGGAATGTTATGTTCAAAAGAAAAACTTAAGACATACATTGATAAAACATACGAAACATTTGGTAATAAAATAAATCTAAAAAACTTTTACTCTCCAATAGGTTTAGACCTTGGTGGTGGAAGTCCAGAGGAAATAGCTATCTCAATAACATCAGAAATAATGAGTGTTTCAAATAATAAAACTGAACTTAAAAACATGAGAGAGGTTTTAAAAAATGATAACTATCATTACTGGGAAGATTAACTCAGGAAAAACAACATACATTAAAAACCTATATCAAAAAGATAAAAAAGGTGATGGTGTAATATCAATTAAAGAAATGATTGATAATACAGTTGATAATTATCAATCACTTCACCTAAAATCAAATCAAATATTCTCACAAGTTTTAAGAAATACTCACACTTTAAATGAAGATGAAATAATATGCCAAATTGGTCCATATAATTTTTTAGAATCAGGACTAGTTCAGTCATCAAAACTATTTCATCAAATGATAGATAATTTTATTTCACCAATCTATATTGATGAAATTGGTTTACTAGAGCTTGATGATAAACATTATCATAATATCTTTAAAGAATTAATCAAATCAGGATTAGATATAGTCTTTACGGTTCGAACTGATTTGTTAGATCAAATAATAAAAAAGTACAATATCAAAGAACCGAAAATAATCAGAATTTAGAAAAGAGTGATACGATGTACGACATTGGAATCATAAACGGTAAAGTGTATATTGATGGTAAATACAATAAAGTCAATATCTATATTGAAGATGAAACAATATCATTAATATCTAAAGATTTACTAGAAGCAAAAACAATATATGACTGCAAAAACGATCTAGTTATCCCAGGTATAATCGATCCACATACACATTTTGAACTTGATTTAAAAACCACATCATCAAAGGATGACTTTTATACAGGTTCAATAAGCGCTATTTATGGCGGTGTAACAACTATTATTGACTTTATTGATCCAGTAGATAATGCATTAGATTTAGAAGCTAATCTAAATAAAAGAATAAACCAGGCAAAAAAATCATTAGTAGATTTTAAGTTCCATGCCTGTTTAAAAAACCCAAAAGGAAACATTGAGGAAATAGTAAAAAAAATGAAAGACCTAAATCTTTCTACAGTTAAGATTTTTACTACATACTCTGATTCATTAAGAAGAACATATGATAAAGAAATAAAAGAGTTATTAACATATTCAAAAACAAATAATTTCTTAGTTACAGCTCATATTGAAGATGATGAACAAATAAAGATACCAAACACATTTGTTCCTTCTGATATTAATGTAAGTAGACCATCATCTTCAGAAACAGATGAGGCAATAAAAATTGCGAAAATGGTACAAGAAACAAATGGTAATTTATACATGGTCCATTTAAGCAGTGGCAATACAATCAAAAAACTAGTTAATGATTTTCCTAAAATCATTAATAAGAATTTTAAGATAGAAAGTTGTCCTCATTACTTCTTGTTTAATAATTCTAAATACAAAAAACAAAATAATTACTTATACTTAATGGCCCCACCCCTAAGAAGTAAAAAGGAACAAAACACTTTAAAAAAACATATTGATTACATTGACACAATAGGTACTGACCATTGCCCTTTTAATAGTGATGAAAAAAATCAAAAGTTATTAAAAGATATACCGTTTGGAATCGGTGGTGTAGAACATTCTTTTGATGTAATGTATTCAATATTTAAAGAAGCAATAATCGATAAGATGACATTAAATGTTGCTCGCACTCATAACCTTTATCCTAAAAAAGGAATTATCAAAGAAGGTAGTGATGCAGACATATTCATTTACAAACTTAAAAAGAAAAAAATAACAGAAGATCATTCTCAAGCAAACTACACAGTATACCAAAACACTAATGTTCTTGGTGAGGTCATCACAACATTAGTTAGAGGTAAATTTGTTTTAAAAGATAAAGTACTTTTTAACAATGTTGGAAAGTATATAAACGAGGTGAAATAATGATTTATGCAATTATTAACGCCAGGATTTATGATTTTGTTAACTATATTGATAACGGGTATGTTTTATTTGAAAATAACATAATTGAAGTTGGGAAAATGTCTTTATATAAAGATGAAGGTTATATTGAAATTAATGCTAAAAATTCAATAGTAATGCCAGGATTAATCAACGGACATTCTCACATTTACTCAACATTCGCAAGAGGGTTAAGTTTAAACTTTAATCCTACTAATTTTGTTGAAATCCTTGAACAGTTATGGTGGAAGATTGATCGTAATTTAGATAACGAAATGAATTATTATCAAGGTCTTGTAAGTGGTGTAGACTACGCTTTAAATGGTGTGACAACACTAATTGACCATCATGCATATAAACCAAGTAATACAAATTCATTAAATTGTCTAAAAGAAGCTGTTGTTGAGGATGTTAAAATTAGATCAATATTTTGTTTAGAAACTAGTGATCGTTTTGATGTCGATAAATGTATTAATGAAAATTTAGAGTTTATCAATGAAACTTCTACAACATTTTCAAAAGGATTATTTGGAATGCATGCAGCATTTACTTTATCAGAGGAAACATTAGAGAAAATATCGAAAGTAATAAAAGATAATCCAATCCATATTCATGTTGCAGAAAGCATAATGGATCAAGAAGATTCTATAAAAAAATATAATGAACGAGTTATAAATCGTTTAGATAGACATCAGCTTCTTAATAAAAACTCAATCATAACTCATGCTCTATATATTGATGATGAGGAAGCTAAAATAATCAAAAAAAATAAATGTGTTGTTGCCTTAAATGCCACATCAAATATGAATAATAGTGTTGGACTTCCTAATTACCAATTATTAAAGAAACATAATATCAAAACAATTATTGGAAATGATGGAATTTCAATGTCAATGGCTAGTGAATATCAAAGTTTATATTATGCAATGCATCATTTTGATAAGACACCAACTCTATTTACATTTGATGATTTAATCAAAATCATTAAAGATACATATAGTTACACAAAAGAAATACTCGATATCAAAATCGGTAGAATTAAAAAAGATTATGTAGCTGACTTATTAATCGTCCCTTACAATAATCCAACTCCAATTAATGAAAACAATATATTTGGGCATCTATTCTTTGGTCTTTTTAGTAGTTTTAAACCTCGTGATGTGTTTGTTAATGGGAACCAAATAGTAAATAATTATCAAGTGAATAAAGAATTAAGACATAAATATAAATATGCAATAAACAGTGCACAAAAGTTATGGAATAAAATAGAGAAAGAGGGATAATATGAACTTAAAAACAAATTTCGATAACCTGTACTTAAACAATCCACTAATGCCTGCATCAGGGCCAATAGTTGGTGATAGTAAGAAACTATTATTTCTTCAAAACGAAGGTGTTGGAGCTTTAGTAACTAAAACCATTTCAACTAAAGAACCACATATCCCAAGACCATGTATATATGGTGACAAAGATTACATAATGAATAGTGAACTATGGAGTGAACATAGTTTAGAAACATGGGTAAATGAGTTTTTACCAGAACTAGTTAAAAATAAAGATCGCCCAATAATAATTAGTGTTGGTTATTCAAAAGAAGATATGGAAATTTTAATTCCAGCTTTGGATAAATTCGCTGATGCATTTGAGGTTTCTACTCATTATGTTGGAACTGATTTAAGTGTCATTGAAACAACAGTTAAAACAATTAGAAAACACACAAAAAAACCATTTTATATGAAAATAAGTCCTCATATTCCTTCTCCAATTGAGTTTGCTAAAACTATTTATAATGCTGGTGCATCAGGAATTGTTGCAATTAATTCATTAGGACCGACATTAAAAATAGATTTACCAACAAAATCAATTAAATATGGCGCTGAATCAGGTTTTGTTTGGACAAGTGGTCCAGTTATTAAAAATCTTGCATTAGCTACTGTATACAATATTAAGAAGGCATTACCACATATCACAGTTATTGGTGTTGGTGGTGTTAAAAGTGCAGAGGATGTTATTGAGTTCTTACTAGCTGGTGCTAGTGGTGTTCAAATGTTAAGTGGAGCAATGCTAAAGGGAAAAGGATTATATAAAAAAATAATTAATGATCTACCAAGTACTTTAGAAAAATATGGTTTTAATAGTGTAGAAGAAGTAATTAACTATCAACTAAACAATCCTGTTACTTATGAAAAACATACACCTATCTTAGAAGAAGAACTTTGTACTAAATGTCAATTATGCGTCAAAATATGTCCATATTTTGCGATTGAATTAAAAGATAAAATCACATTTGATGATGATTTATGTTTTGGTTGTGGTTTATGTATTTCAAAATGTCCAACAAAAGCACTTAAATGATGAGGTGATTAGATGACTGATATAAGTAAAACAATTAAAAAAGTAGACAGCGATGAAAAAGCTACTGGAAAAGCTGTATATGTAAGTGATATCAAAATGGATGGGATGCTTTACGCTAAAACTTTTAGAAGTAAACATCAACATGCCTTAATCAAAAGCATCAAATATCCTAAACTAGAAGAAGGATATTATATTATTGATCACAATGATATTAAAGGTAAAAACTTTGTCAAAATCATATTTGAGGATATGGTTGTTTTTGCTGATAAAAAAGTAAATTATTATCTTGAACCAATTGCTTTAGTAGTTGGTAAAGATAAGTTAATAATCGAAAAAATAATTAATGAAATTGAAGTTGAATATGAAGTACTAGAACCAGTTTATGGTTATGTAAACAGTGAAATAAACTATCATTTTACAAAAGGCAATATTGAACGAGCAAAAATGGATAGTGAAAAAACAATTGAGTACACATACGATACAGGATACCAAGAACAACTGTATATTGAACCCCAAGGAATGATTGGTTATTTTGAAGATAATCAAGTTGTATTAAATGGTAGTATTCAATGTCCTTATTATGTTAAAAACGCTGTAGTATCAATTCTTGGTAGTGATGATGATTATGTAAGAGTAATTCAAGCTACTGTAGGTGGAGCTTTTGGTGGAAAGGAAGAGTTTCCTTCTCTTCTTGCGTGCCATTTAGCTTTAGCTGTTGATAAAATTAAAAAACCTATCAAGCTGATTTATGAACGTGAAGAGGATATGGAAACAACAACAAAAAGACATCCTGCAAAAATTACATTAAAAGCATATACTAAAAACAATAAAATTTTAGGTATGTCTTCTAATGTAGCAATCGATGGTGGAGCATATATCGGTTTAAGTGGAGTTGTTTTATCAAGAGCGCTTATAGCCTCAACAGGAGCATATACAATTGATAATCTAGAAGTTACTGGAGATGTATTTTTAACTAATACTGTTCCAAATGGAGCGTTTAGAGGTTTTGGTGCACCACAAATGCTATTTGCAGTTGAAATGTTTATTCATCATATCGCAAAAGATTTAAATATTGACCCTCTTGTTTTAAGAAGACAGTATCTTGCTAAACAAGGTGATGCAACATCAACTAGTGGTAAGTTTAGAGACCCAATTATAATGAATGAAATGCTTAAAACGATACTTGAGATCTCTGACTATAAAAAACTAGTTAAACCAAATCTAAAATCTAAGTATTATGAAGGCGTTGGGATGAGTTGGTTTTTACATGGTTGTGGATTCACAGGAAGTGGAGAAGCAACTCATATTAAGGCAGTAGTAAAACTTAAAAAAACAAAAGACGGCCTTGTTCATATTTTAATAGCCGCAGTTGATATGGGACAAGGTGTTAAAACAACAATGAAAAAAATTGTTGCAAACATATTAAATATTCCAATTGAAAAAGTTGTTTATAATAACCCAGACACTAACTTTGTTCCTGATTCAGGACCAACAGTTGCATCAAGAACAATAATGATTGTTGGTGGTTTAGTCGCAAGAGCGGCTTTAAAACTAAAAAAACATTATCGTCATCTTGATGAAAAAACAGTTACTGAAACATTTAAACAACCTGAATATATTAAATGGGATGAAGAAAACTTTAAAGGTGATGCTTACCCTGCATATTCATGGGGAATCAACATTGTAAAAGTTGAAGTTGATAAGGCAACATATCAAGTTAACTTAAAAAATGTATGGAGTATTTATGACGTTGGAAAAGCAATAGATGAACAAATAATCTTAGGTCAAGCTGATGGTGGAACAATGCAAGGACTTGGATATGGTTATTTAGAAGTTATGAATGCAGTTGATGGAAAAATAGCACAAAAAAATGTAACAGATTATATAATTCCAACATCTGTAGATACACCAGATATGGAAACATATTTAATGGATAACCCATACCCCCTTGGACCATATGGTGCAAAAGGTGCTGGTGAGTTAACTTTAGTAGGAGGAGCACCTGCTGTTGCTCTTGCCATTGAAAATGCAATTGGTAAAAAAGTATATAAAATACCAGTTACACCAGAATACATTATGGAGTTGATGAATGATGATGAAAATTAAATTTGAGTTAAATAATAAAGAATATGTATTTAATGAAGACCCAAGTAAAAGACTTCTTGATATCCTAAGAAATAACTTCTCTTTAACAGGAATAAAAGAAGGTTGTGGTGAGGGTGAATGTGGGGCTTGTGCAGTATTAATTAATGGTGAGTTAATTAACTCATGCTTAGTGCCACTAGCAAATGTTCATAATAAAAAAATTATGACAATTGAAGGTTTAAGTGAAACTAAAAGAGGGAAATTAATTAAAGATTCTTTTAGTAAAGCCGGGGCAGTTCAATGTGGATTTTGTACACCAGGGATGATGATGGCTACAGAAGCTTTATTAAATAAAACAGCTCATCCAACTGTTGATGAAATCAAAATAGGATTATCAGGAAATCTTTGTAGATGTACTGGTTACAATATGATAATTGAAGCTGTGTTGTTAGCTAGCAAAGAAGGTGAAGGATTATGGTAAAACATATAATCCCTAATTCACTAAGCGAAGCTCTAGATTATATGTCAAAAGATGAGTATAAAATTGTAAGTGGTGGAACAGATTTAATGGTTCAAAAAAGAGCTTGGGCTGAAACTCCACCAAAGTTTGATCAAAACACAATTTATATATTTAATCTAATGGATTTAAAGTACATAAAAAAAGAAAACAACAAAATAATTATTGGGGCTAACTACCCTGTTGAAAAAATCAAAGATTTTAAATCAACACCAATATTATTAAAAAAAGCTATCGAAATAATGGCTTCCCCAGCATTAAGAAACTTAGCGACAATTGCTGGGAATATTGGAAATGCATCACCAGCAGGTGATACACTTCCTATCCTTTATGTTCATGATGCCTTAGTCAAAATAGTATCTAAAAACAATTCAAGAATAGTTCCAATAAACGAAGTTATTCTATCAGTTAGAAAAACATGTATAAACAAGGATGAAATGATTAAAGAAATAATTATACCTATCCTAGAATTTACAAAAACATCATTTGTAAAGGTTGGAGGACGAAAAGCAGACGCTATCTCAAAAACATCATTTACAGGTGCAGTAAATGTTAAGGACGGTATTGTTAAAGATATAAGAATAGCATTTGGGGCAGTAAATGTCACAGTTGTTAGAAAAAAAGAAATTGAAAATAAGTATAAAGGTTTAAGTGTTTTAGAACTTCAATCAAGAATCAATGAAATCCTAAATGACTATGAACCATTTATTAAACCAATCACAGACCAACGCTCAAATAAAGATTATCGTAAACAAGTATCATTAAATCTTTTAAAAGAGTTTATTAATAATCTATAAAAAGAAAGGTGTGATTTTGTGGATTTACTAAGACTATCTAAAGTAGCAAAAAAAGAAGAAAAAGCAGAGTTAGTACTTAAAAACTGTCAAATAGTTAATGTATTTGATCGTTCAATTGAACATAATGACATCGCCATAGAAGATGGTTATATTGTCGGTATTGGAAATTATAATGGGAAAAGAGAAATTGATATTAAAAATCAATTTGTTGCTCCTGGATTAATTGATGGACATGTCCATATCGAATCATCAATGTTAACACCATCAGAATTCTCAAAAATAATCATGCCAAAAGGAACGACGACAGTTATCGCAGATCCACATGAAATAGCTAATGTAATAGGTATTGAAGGAATTAAATATATGGTTGAATCAAGTAAAAAAACACCTCTTGATGTCAACATAATGATTCCCTCATGTGTTCCAGCAACCGTCTTTGAATCTAATGGTGCAATTATTTCTAGTAAGGAAATAAAAAAACTAAAAACCACAGAAGGAATACTAGGTTTAGGAGAAGTAATGGATTACGTTTCAGTTATCAATGGTGAAGAGGGTATGATAAAAAAACTAAAAACAATGAAAGACTTTATCATTGATGGTCACGCACCAAATGTAACTAATGAGGAGTTAAACGCATATTTAATTTCTGGTATTAAAACTGATCATGAATGTACGACAGTTTTAGAAATGCAAGAAAAACTAAAACGTGGGATGTATATACACCTTCGTGAAGGATCAGCTACTAGAAATGTTGAAGCATTGTCAAAAGGTGTAACAAAGGATAATTCACACCGATTAATGTTTTGCACTGATGATAAACATCCTGAGGATATTAGAAAAGAAGGACATATTAATTTTAATATCAATAAAGCAATAGAAAATAAAGTTGATCCATTAATCGCCATTCAAATGGCGACAATCAATACAGCAACTTGTTATAACTTAAAACAACAAGGAGCAATTGCGCCTGGATATTTTGCTGATTTAATCGTCTTTAAAACTCTAGATAAAATTGAGCCAAACCTGGTCTTTAAAAACGGTGTATTAGTTGCTAAGGATAATGTTCATTTATTTGAGACTACAAAATATGTAAATTCAGATGTATTAAAAACAGTTAAGTTTAACTTTAAAGATATAAACTTAGACTTAAAGCTAAAATCAAATAAAGTTAAAGTGATTAAATTGATTGAACAAAACGTAATCACAAAACAAGTTATCAAAGAAGTTGAAATTGAAAACGGGATATATGTCAATAATGAAGAAGATGATATTTTAAAAATCGCAGTAATTGAAAGACATCACTATACAAAAAATATCGGTCTAGGACTACTTACAGGTTATGGATTAAAAAATGGAGCAATTGGAATGTCTATTGCCCATGACTCACATAACTTAATTGTAGTTGGTGATAATGATGAGGACATGATAGAAGTTATCAAAGAACTAAAAAGAATTGAAGGCGGGATTGTCGTTGCTAGTAAAGGTAAAGTAATTGATTATCTCCAACTAGAAATTGCTGGTTTAATGACAAACCAAGATATTGAAGTAGTTGAATCAAAACTTAAAAACTTAAATCAAGCCGCAAGAAAACTGGGTGTAAAAAAAGAAGTCGATGACCCATTCTTATCACTTGCTTTTATGAGTCTTCCTGTTATTCCTGATTTAAAACTTACTGATAAAGGTTTATTTGATGTAACTAAATTTGAACTTGTAGAAATCGAGGCTGATTAAATTGGAATATGTTAGTGGATATACATGTACTATATGTAATAAAAAGTTTGAAAAAAACTATCAACATTTAGTATGTGATGAATGTCATGATATAGGAATTCTAGATGTTAATTATGATTATCAAAGTATGAAAAAAGAAATCAACAAAGAATACTTTAAAAATAACCATAATTATTCAATGTTCAGATATCATAAATTAATGACAATTAAAAATCAAAACTTTAATAAGATGTTGAAAGTCGGTTGGACTCCATTATATAAATCATATAACCTATCAAAAAAACTTGATATCGATAATCTATATTTTAAAGATGAAGGACTAAACCCAACTGCTTCTTTAAAAGACCGAGCAAGTGCAGTTGCTGTTTTAAAAGCAATAGAAGAGGGTAAAGACACAATCTGTTGTTCATCAACAGGAAACGCAGCATCTTCATTAGCTGGTAATGCTGCTAAAATGGGAATTAAATCAGTGATATTTGTTCCAAAAAGAGCTCCACTTGGTAAATTATCACAGTTAGTAATATATGGTTCTAAAGTATTTAAAGTTGATGGTGACTATAAAAAAACATATGAAATATCAAAAGAGGCAATAAACAAATACAAATTTTATAATCGTAATGCAGCAATCAACCCCCATCTTGTAGAGGGTAAAAAGACTGTGATATATGAAGTAATGGAACAACTTAACTTTGAATCTCTAGACTATGTATTTGTTAGTGTCGGAGATGGTTGTACTATTGGTTCAGTATATAAAGGATTATATGATTTATTTAAACTAGATTTAATCAAAAAGATACCTAAAATTGTAGGTGTTCAAAGTAGTGGTTGCTCACCATTTTATAACGCTTGGCTAAACAGTGAACCACTAAAAGAAACTGAAGAAAATACAATCGCAGATAGTATTGCAGTTGGTATTCCTAGAAACCCAGTTAAAGGTTTAAATGCCGTATTAAAAACCGGA
The DNA here is from genome assembly GCA_002285055.1 of Candidatus Izimoplasma sp. ZiA1. Classification (GTDB taxonomy): domain Bacteria; phylum Bacillota_I; class Bacilli_A; order Izemoplasmatales; family Izemoplasmataceae; genus Izemoplasma_C. The sequence goes on along the minus strand of NQYJ01000006.1, from coordinate 23,560 downwards.
GGATATTATATGACTGTAACTGATGATGAAATATTAGATGCAATGAGTATCTTAGGTGAAAATGAAGGGTTATTCGGTGAACCAGCTGGAGTAACTGCCCTTTCAGGACTATTGAAGGCAAAAAAACTAAACAAAATCACTAAAACAGATAAAATCGCAATAATAGTAACTGGAAATGGATTAAAAGATCCAAAAAGTATTGAATCAAAAGTTTCAAAGATCCATAAAATTAAAAATGATATTAAGGAATTACAAAAACATATAAAAAATAACGAGGTGAAGAAATGAATAAAATTCCATTCGGACCAACTTACGAGGAAATGCTTCATCCTAGTAAAATCAGTCCCAAAATCAGAGAAAAAGCATTAGTAGCAAAAGTTAACAATGAACTAGATCCAATTAACCTTTTTAACATTACATGGAAAAACGAAAAAAACGAGGTTAACAAAATTGTCTTACCAAAAGAACTAACAGGTGTAGAAGCAAACATTGTCGTTCTTCTTGGTAAAAACTTTCCATCAGGTTCTCATAAAGTAGGACCAGCATATTCGACACTAATTGAAGGTTCAGTAGATGGCGAAATCACTCCAGGAGAACATACTATTTTAGGTCCATCAACTGGAAACTTTGGAATCGGAGTTTCATACATTTGTAATTTAATGAAGTATGATTCTATTGTTATTATGCCTGATAATATGAGTAAAGAAAGATATGAAAGAATTGAACGTTATGGAGCAAAATTAGATTTAACTCCTGGTACTGAGAGTGATGTAATTTTGACTCTAGAAAGAACGTTTGAACTTAAGCGTAACCCTAAAAACAGATCATTAGCTCAGTTTGAATTAATGCCTAACTACCGTTTCCATCGACATGTAACTGGTAATAGTTGTATTGAAGCAGTAGAAGGAATTGGTAATGGTCGTATTGCTGCATTTACAAGCGCAGTAGGTAGTGCTGGAACAATTGCTGCTGGAGATCAAATTAAAGCTGTTTATCCAGAAGCTAAAGTTGTTGCCTTAGAACCATATGAGTGTTCGACATTAATGAACGGGGGAAGAGGTCAACATCGTATTGAAGGAATCGGAGATAAAATGTGTACATTAATTCATAATGTATTGAACACAGATTTTATTGCTCTAATTAAAGATGATGATACAGTAAGAGGGTTAAAAATAATCCATGATGGTATTGAAGTACTTAAAGAACAAGGAATTAGTGAAGAAAAAGCGTTATTACTAAAAGAAAGCTTTGGACCTTCTGGTTTATGTAATATTATTGGCGCAATTAAAATAGCTAAATATTTAAAACTAGGACCAGATGATAATGTAGTAACAATCGCTACAGACGGTTTTGATCGTTATGACAGTGTCTTAGAAGATTTAGAAAGAAGATACCTAGAAACAGAAGATTTTGTACTAAGAAGATGGTTTAATGATATCTTTAGAAAAATCGGTGAAGAAGATGTTACTGATTTTAGATCAAAAGAACGTAAAGAACAACTTTTCACTCAAAAAGAAAATGATTGGTTAAAATTTGGTTATGAACAATCTTATCTAGACGCAATGAAAAAACAAGAATTTTGGGATAATGAATATCACAAAATTGAAAAATATAATGATTTAATCATAAAAATGCGTGAACAAAAATGAAAATAAACTTTGAAGATATTTTAAAACAAGCAAAACATTATGAAGAAGACATCACTAATTTTTTAAGAGATATGATAAGAATCCCTAGTGAAAGTTGTGATGAAGAAAAAGTTGTACTAAGAATAAAAGAAGAAATGGAAAAAGTTGGATTTGATAAAATCACAATAGATCCAATGGGTAACATCTTAGGATATATTGGTCATGGTAAACATCTAATCGCAATGGATGCTCACATCGACACAGTTGGTATTGGCGAAATAAAAAACTGGGAGTTCGACCCATATATTGGTAAAGTTGTTGGTGATGAAATCTATGGTCGTGGTGGAAGTGATCAAGAAGGCGGGATGGCTTCGATGGTATACGCTGGCAAAATCATTAAAGATTTAAATCTTTTAGATGACTACACATTATTAATTACTGGTACTGTCCAAGAAGAAGATTGTGATGGACTGTGCTGGCAATATATAATTAATGAGTTAAACATAAAACCTGAGTTTGTAGTTATCACAGAACCAACAAGTCTAAATATCTACCGTGGACACCGCGGAAGAATGGAAATAAAAGTCTCAACATCAGGGATTAGTTGTCATGGTAGTGCTCCAGAACGTGGAGACAATGCTATTTATAAAATGGCACCAATCTTACTTGATTTACAAGAATTACATCCTAAACTTAAAAACGATCCGTTCTTAGGTAAAGGAAGTCTAACTGTAAGTGAAATATTCTATAGTTCACCTTCAAGATGTGCAGTAGCAGACGGATGTTCAATCTCAATTGATAGAAGATTAACAGATGGTGAAACATTTGAGAGTGCAATCGCAGAAATCGAGAACTTAGATTCAGTTAAAAAAGCCGGAGCGATTGTTGAAATGTATGATTATAAAAGACCTTCATATACTGGTCTTGTTTATCCTACAAAATCATATTTCCCAACTTGGGTTTTAGATGAAAAACATGATGTATGTGTTAGTACAGTTAATGCATATGAAGGATTATTTAACAAAAAACCACTTGTTGACAAATGGACATTCTCAACAAATGCTGTTTCAATAATGGGACGTTATAATATTCCATGTATCGGATTTGGTCCTGGACATGAAGAAGAAGCTCATGCTCCAAATGAAAAAACATTTAAATCAGAATTAGTTAAAGCTTGTGCTATGTATGCAACAATCCCTTTAACTTATCTTAATCAACTAAATGAGGAGGAATAAAAATGAAACCAGAATTTAAAGGAAAACATTTTATTACATTAGAAGATTGGAAAAAAAGCGAAATTGATCGTTTATTAGAAGTATCATCAGACTTAAAAAACAAATTCTATAATAATGAAGATACTTCATACCTAAAAAATAAAACATCATTCTTAATGTTTTTTGAACAATCAACAAGAACAAGAAATTCAATGGAAGCAGGTATCGCTCAACTTGGTGGACATGCTAACTTTTTAGACACATCAACAATGCAAATTTCGCACGGTGAATCAGCAAAAGACACAGCTGTTATTTTATCTTCTTATGGACATGGGATAGCTTGTCGTAATTGTTTTTGGGAAATAGGAAACAAGTTTATGAATGATATGGCAACACATTCAACTGTACCAATTATGAACTTACAATGTGATCTCTATCACCCGATGCAAGGTCTTGCAGATTTAATGACTATAAAAGAAGTTAAAAAAGATACTAAACATTTAAAAGTATCAATTATATGGGCATATGCTACATCGCATAAAAAACCAATAAGTGTACCCTTAACACAAATTTTATTATTCCCTCGTTATGCTATGGATGTAACTCTTGCATATCCAAAAGGTTATGAAATGCCAAAATGGGCAATCGAGAAAGCAAAACAAAATGCCCTTGAAAATGGTGGATCATTTACAATAACTCATAATATTGAAGAAGCATTTAAAGATGCTGATATTGTTATCCCTAAAAACTGGGGAAGCTGGGTAAATAATCAATCAAATGAAGTTGTTGATGATTTACTTGAATCTTATAAGAGCTGGAAATGTACTGAAGAACTAATGGCTTTAGCTAACAAGAATGTAAAATATATGCATGCTCTTCCTGCTGATAGAGGAAATGAAGTTACAGATAGTGTAATTGATGGACCTCAATCAATTGTTTACCAAGAAGCTGAGAATCGTTTACATACTGCTAAAGCAGTTATGGCGATGACAATGGGTAACAAATAGAAAGAAGGGTGAATATGAACAAGTTTATGAAAGTAGCAATAGAAGAAGCTTTCAAAGGGATGAGAAGTGATGAAGGTGGACCATTTGGAGCAGTTATTGTTAAAGATGGAAAAATAATTGCTAAAGGTCATAATGAAGTAGTTAAAACAAATGACCCTACAGCCCATGCTGAAATTACAGTTATTAGAAAAGCCACAAAACTACTTGGTAGATTTGACTTATCTGATTGTGAAATCTATTCAACATGTGAACCATGCCCAATGTGCTTTGCAGCAATCCACTGGGCTAAAATGAAAAGTTTATATTATGGAGCAAACAGATTTGATGCTGCAAAAATAGATTTTGATGATCAATACATCTATGATGTCATCAACAAAACAGCTACAGAAGAACAAGTTAAAATTCACACAATTGATTGTGAGGAATGCAAAGAACCATTTGTTGAATGGGCAGAAAAGGTAAATAGAGTAAAATATTAAAAGACTTCATTTGAAGTCTTTTTTTACGCTAAAAGCTCATATTTTTGGATAAAATAATGATAAAAGATACTATAAAACACCTTAAAACATAAAGTAAGAAACTCAATAAAACAACCAAAAAAATATCAATAAAAATTTTATTTGACATTCAAAGTAAATTAAGCTATTATTAATCGAAATAAGGATATTTATTTCGGAGGTTAATATGAAAATTAAAGAATTAATTATAAATGGAAAAACAGCTAAGTTTCCTATAATCCAAGGTGGAATGGGAATCAGAATTAGCTTAGGAAAATTAGCAAAAGCTTGTATGAATAGTGGTATTGTTGCAACTATCAGTGCTGCTCAAATTGGATTTTTAAGAAAAGGGTTTAAAGATAACCCAATGAAAGAAAACTTAATCGCTCTTAGTGAAGAAATTAGTAATATTAGAGAAAATAACCCAGATGGTATTTTAGGTGTAAACTTGATGCATGCCATGAATAACTATCAAGAGTTTGCTGAGTTTTTAAGCAAACAAGATATTGATTTTATTATTAGCGGTGCAGGCTTACCGGTTGATTTACCAGAGTATATTAAAAACACAAAAGTAAAAGGTGCATTTATCGTATCAAGTGCTAGAGCCGCAAGATTATTACTAAAAAGCTGGGATAGAAGACATCATTTTATGCCTGAATTTATCGTTTGTGAAGGCCCACTAGCTGGTGGACATTTAGGATTTACAAAGGATGATTTTGATAGTGGAAACGTTGAAGATTTAGAATCAATAGTAAGAACTACAAAAGAAATAATCAAACCATTTGAAGAAAAATATAATAAACAAATTCCTATTATTGCTGCAGGTGGAATTAACGATGGACATGATATCGCATCAATCTTAAAATCTGGTGCAGATGGTGTTCAAATGGCCACAAGATTTATCGCCTCAGATGAATGTGATGCTAGTGATGAGTATAAGGATATGATCATTAAATCCAAAGAAGAAGATATTGTTAGAGTTGAAAGCCCTGCTGGTCTTCCTGGTAGAGCAATTAGAAACTACTTAACTAACATTTTAGAAACAAAAAGAATCAAACCTAAATACTGTGTAAACTGCTTAAAAACCTGTAATAAAAGCAACATTCCATATTGCATAACTGAACAACTAGGAAATAGTAGTAATGGAGATAATAAAGGTTTAATATTTACAGGCGCAAAAGCTTACTTAATCACAAAAATTGAATCAGTTGATGAAATCGTAAAAAGACTAATCGCTGAATGCAAAATTGATTTAAGTTTTAACTAGATAAAAGATAAATAAAAAAGGACTATAATTTCAATTGTAGGCCTTTTTTTATTTGTTTAATAATATTACAAATATGATATAATATATAGGATACATTTAAAAGGGGGTGCACAAATGAATCAAAAAGGAGTAACATTAATAGAACTATTAATCGTGATTGTTGTAATGGGAATTATCGCTGCTTTTTCAATTGTAGCACTGGATGATATCATCACAAATACATCTGAACAAGTTGATGAATATAATGTAAAATTATTAGAAGATAAAATTGAACTCGCAATTGCAGATGGTACATTAACAATCAGAAACAATAAGTTATATAACACAGTTACAAAAAGGTCTTATGCTGGTACTGGATCTTGGTTTGTTGAGGATATGTTAAACTATCTTGGTTCAAGAGTAATCCCAATTGTTCCAGAGGCAAAAAATATCCATAATTTAGATGGTGGAGATGGGAATTACAAATTTTGGTTTGGTGTTAAAACAAATAAAGTTGAAATCTTCTATTATGACATCTCTCGTACTAAAGTAGTTCTAGGTGAAATTGCAATATGAAATATTTTTTTTAATCTTATTTAACTAGTGATAAAACTAAGTTAGTAAATCATCTTATGATTTACTAACTTTTAATTTTGCAATTTTGACAAACACAAGTTACTTTTAATTATAAACACTATATATATGATATAATTAAGTAAAGAGGTGATAATATGAAACTGATAAATATAGAAGACTATCATAAATATACCTATTTGTTTAAAAATCTTAAACATTCAATTCCCGTTGTATACTCAGTTTTTGAGAATATGTACGATGGTGTTTTGTATGTAAATGATGATATAAAGCCAAGGTACGCGATATTATTCACTTTATTTGATTTTCACTACTTAGTTGGTGAAGTCAATGAAACTGATATTAAGGATATCGAAAAATTAATATTTAATACATATATAGAAAGTCATCGACCAAGTGAGTTAGTATTTCAAAGCGATACAGCAATTAACGATCAAATCTTAAGAAAAGTCTTTAAAAAATATAGTGATATAGAAGATAAACGACATTGTTATAAAGTTGATAAAGATGATTTAATCGAAGTGTATTATGACACTGATTTTTCAAGTAAAATTGAAAGATTATATGAAAAAGATGAGTTATCTAAAAAACCATATGTTCAGTACGTTTTTAAAGAAAAAGACAATATTGTTAGTTATGCAAAAGCATTTATGATTGGCAATAACGAAGCAGAAATTGATGTCTTTACAGAACAATCACATCAAAGAAAAGGTTATGCCTTACAAGTTAGTTTAAAGTTGGTTTTAGAATTAATTGAAACAAACATTACTCCAAACTGGACAACATGGCCATTCAGAAAAGAATCTCAAGCACTAGCAAAAAAAATTGGATTTAAGAATACGCATGATATTCTATCATTTATCTGGGTAAAAAAAGATTAATAAATTATTAGTCATTAAATAGAGTATAACTAGTTAGGAGATGATTATATGAACAAAGAGTTGATAAGTAATTTTAAGCAAAAACGCAGCAAAAAGATTAGAACTTACACCCTATTAATTATTGTTGGTGCGGCATTATTATTAGTTGGCTTATTAGTTCCGATTACTTTATTAAGCACAACAATAATCTTTGCTTTATTAATCGCAGTTATTTCATTTACATATAATCTAAAAGAAATAACAAATGATTATAATAAACAAGTATACAATGACCTGCTAAGTAAAAGAGAAGGTGTTACTAATTATAAATATCAATACAATGATTACTTGTATAAAGTTGCAGTAGATGAGGAAAAACGTTATCTAGTAACTAATGGTAGTTGTATGTATTATGTTAAAGCAAAAATTGAAAATGTTGAGTTTGAGATGTTTGATTACCTTGCTGGTAGAAATAACCTTATCAAAGGTAAAACATTTATCTATAAACTAAAAACACCACTGGGTTTTTCATTTACATTCTCAAAAGAGCCATTAGTTTTAACTGATTTAAGAAGAGTTAAATGTAGTAATGAACTATTCCCTAGTGGCTTACATGTTTATTCAACAGATTTAACTAAAACGAAAACATTATTAAATCAAGAGTTTGTTTCTTGGTTTAATACGCTTTATGAAAAATATGAAACACATTTTTCATTAGCTATTGTTAATGATAATTTAAGTATAACAATTGATTATAATAAAGCTCTTTATAAAGAGGATTATCAAGCACCAAATGTTAGGAATAAGCTATATGAAGAAGAGTACCAAGTATATCTAATGAAAATCATGAATACAAGCTTTAGTACTGCAAAAGAGTTAACTAAGTTTGAAGATTTATTAGTAGGTAATAATATTTTAGATTTAGAACTTGAATATTATTTAAATGATGAGGAACTATTAAAATAGATATAGTTTGCATTTATTTGTAAAAGAATGTATAATAATTTTGAAATCAACGATGAAGAAAAGTAAGTACTAATTTTATTTAAAGAGAGCTAGATAAAGGTGTGAACTAGCAATAAAATATTACTGAAGCTACTTCTAAGAGATGCTAATCCCATCCGTATACCTGCGTTAAAGGTCTTGAGTGCTAGATTATCTAGAACAAAGGTGGTACCACGGAAAACATTTCGTCCTTTATATTTTATTATAAAGGACTTTTTTTATTATTAAGGAGTGAAAAACATGAAAAAATTAAAAGGTTATGAAATTAGACAAATGTGGTTAGACTTTTTTAAAGAAAAGGGCCATGATGTTGAGGAAAGCGCGAGCTTAATTCCTAATAATGATCCTACTTTATTATGGATTGGAGCTGGAGTTGCACCATTAAAACAATATTTTGATGGATCAAGAATTCCTAAAAATCCTAGAATTACAAATGCACAAAAATGTATTAGAACTAATGATATTGAAAACGTAGGTGTTACAGCTAGACACCATACATTTTTTGAGATGCTTGGTAATTTTAGTATTGGTGATTATTTTAGAGACGAGATTATTCCTTGGGCTTATGAATTATTATTTAGTGAAAAATGGTTTAATTTTGATCAAGAATTAATTTACATAACTGTCTATGATAAAGATATTGAAACATATAATAAATGGGTAGAAGTTGGAATAAAAGAATCTCATTTAGTAATGGCTGATCATAATTTCTGGGAAATTGGGAGTGGACCTTGTGGACCTGATACGGAAATCTTTTTTGATCGCGGATCTGAATATGGAGAGTTTGATTTAAACTTAATGAAAGAAGACATTGAAAACGAAAGATTTATTGAAATCTGGAACATCGTTTTTTCACAGTTTAATTCTGATCCTTTACTAAAAAGAAGTGAGTATAAAGAATTACCTTCTAAGAACATTGATACAGGAATGGGACTAGAAAGAATGGCTTGTGTAATGCAAGGAACTAAAACAAATTTTGAGACTGATTTCTTTATGCCATTAATTAATAAAGTAGAAGAAATTAGTGGTGTTAAATATAATGGTCAAATGTCATTTAAGGTTATTGTTGATCACTTAAGAACTGTAACTTTCGCAATTAGTGATGGTGCTGTATTATCAAACGAAGGTCGCGGATATGTTTTAAGAAGATTATTAAGACGCGCTATTAAACACGGTAAGCAACTTGGAATAAAAGGAACATTTTTAAGTGATTTAGTAGACACTGTTATTGATAACATGAGTAATTATTATACTTATTTAAATGAGTATAAAGATTTAGTTAAAAAAATTATTTCTATTGAGGAAAATAAGTTTTTAGAAACTTTGACTCAAGGAGAAAAAATGCTTGAAGAAATTATTGAGTCAAGCGATGATAAAATGATTAAAGGTGTAGATGCATTTACACTTTATGACACATATGGATTCCCAGTTGAGTTAACAGTTGAAATCGCTGAAACGCATGATTTTAAAGTTGATCAAGATGGTTTTAAACAAGAAATGGAAAAACAAAAAGAGCGTGCAAGAGGGGCTCGTAAAAGCACTGCTTCAATGAAAGAACAAAACGAGGAGTATATTAATTTTAAACAAGAAAGTACATTTGTTGGATACGATAAATTAAGTGTTAACACTACAATTATTAAAAGCTTCCCTGAAGGTGTTATTTTAGATGAAACTCCTTTCTACGCTGAAAGTGGAGGACAAGTAGCAGATAAAGGAATCATTATTTATAATGGTGTAAACTACCAAGTACAAGATGTTCAAAAGTTACCTAATGGTCAATTTATCCATTTCCTTGATGAACATCCTCTAAAAGATTTAGATGAAGTTACTGCAGTAGTTGATGAAGAATCAAGAAACTTAACAATGTATAACCACTCAGCAACACATTTATTATTTAAAGTATTAAGAGACATAGTTGGTACACATGTTTCCCAACAAGGTTCATTAGTTTCTAAGGATTACTTAAGATTTGATTTTAATAATTATGATAATTTAACTGACGAAGATTTATTAGAAATTGAATCAAAAGTTAATGAACTTATAAATAAGAACATTGCAGTTAAAATAACTGAAAAAACAATTGATGAAGCAAAAGCAATGGGTGCTATTGCTGAGTTTGGTGAAAAATATGACCACTTAGTTAGAGTAGTTGATATGAATGAAACAATTGATTTATGTGGTGGAACTCATGTAACAAATACTGGTGATATTAAAAAGTTTGCTATTGCTTCAATTGAGTCTAAAGGTAGTGGTATTTACCGTATCTTAGGACACGCTAACGAAGCAGTTATAAATATTGAAAATCAGTTAAAAGGATTTAATGATGAAATTGAAAAATTACATCATAAACTTTCAAGACTTGCAAAAGAAGCACAGGATAATAATTTAAATATTAAAACACCAGTGCGTACCGAAGCTGAGTTAACTTATTCATATCAAGATATCATCAACAAACGTCATACGTTTAAAGAAATTGGTGAAATAATAAGAAATTACGAAAAAGAAATCAAAGAAGCTTTAAAAACTAATGTCTTTAAAGACTTAGATCAATACTTAGTAAATCAAGAAAATGGTCGTGTTGTTTTAGAACTTAATGATTTTGATAAAGACTTACTAAAACCCCTTGCAGATAGACTGCTTGAAAAAGTTCAAACAGGATTTATCTTTATAGCTAATAAAAAAGATGATAAAGTAACATTTATTGCGAAAACTAATATTAAAACTTTACACGCAGGTAATGTCTGTAAAGCTGCTGCTTTAATCACTAAAGGTAATGGTGGAGGCCGTCCTGATATGGCTCAAGCTGGTGGGAAAGACATAACTTTCTTGGATGAAGCAATTAATAAAGTGAAAGAGTTGATATCTTGAAGAAACTTGGGTTAGACTTAGGTGATAGAAGTTTAGGAGTAGCAATTAGTGATGAACTAGGGTTTTTAGCTAGAGGCTTAACAACTGTCTTTTATGAGGACAATCAGTATGAAAAAGGAATTGAATACTTAAAACAATTACTTTTAAAGGAAAAAATTGATACAATAGTATTAGGGTATCCTAAAAATATGGATAACTCGCTTGGAATTCAAGCCCAAAAGTCAATTGAGTTTAAAGAAACTCTTGAAAGACTATTTAATATAAAAGTAGTATTATGGGACGAAAGACTTACCTCGAAACTTGCAAGAAGTATGATGGTAAGCCAAAATTTAAAAAAGAAAAAACGTAAACAAGATATCGATAAAATGGCTGCAACAATAATTTTGCAAGGCTATTTAGATAGCTTAGGATAGGAGAAAACAATGGAAGAAAAAACATTCACAGTAATCACAGAAGAAGGTAAAGAAGAAGAATATGAAGTAGTTTTAACATTTAAAAGTGATGAAACTAATAAAGCTTATGTAATCTATAAAAGACCTGGTGAAGATGAAGAAGAAGTATTCGCTGCAATTTATGATGAAGAAAAAAATGATGGTGGCGAACTAACAAGAATTGAAACAGAAGAAGAATGGGACATGATCGAAGAAGTTTTAAATAGCTTTTTAGATGAAGAAGAAAACACTGAAGAATAAATAGGTGATATTATGATAAATAACTATTTATCAAATAAAAACAAAAAAGAAACTAATGAATTATTAGTTTCTTTAAGACGTTATGCAAACGACCATAAAGTACCTATCATAACTTATGAAGGAATTAACTTCTTAAACCAAATTATCAAGTTAAGTAACGCTTCTAAAGTTTTAGAAATAGGTACTGCGATTGGTTATTCATCAATTAGTATGGTGAAAAACACTAATTGTATTGTTACTTCAATCGAACGTGATGAAACAATGTATAATGAAGCTATAAAAAATATCAAAGCTGCCGGATTAGAAGACAACATCAATGTTATCTTTAATGACGCGCTTTTAGTTGATGAAACACAGCTTGGTGAATTTGACTTAATATTTATTGATGCAGCAAAAGCTCAAAGTATTAAGTTTTTTGAAAAATACGAAACACTATTATCTGATAAAGGCGTTATTGTGACTGATAATTTAGTCTTTCATGGATTAGTAGTCGCAGAAATTAAAGATAGAAATTTGAAGCAATTAGTTAGAAAAATAGATACTTTTAATGATTATGTAGTTAACAGAAAAGAATACGACTCTTTTATCTATCAAATTGGTGATGGAATGAGTGTTAGTATAAAAAGGAAGTGATAATATGTTATTAGCCGCAACAATTTATTCTTTAGAAGATATTAATAAGTTTAATGATAGTGGACTTGATATCTTTATATTAGGTAACAAAGACTTTGGAAACAGACTTGTTTCTTCTTTTAGCGAAGAAGAAATCAAAGAAGCAAAATTGCTAATCCATAGCCTTAATAAACAAATATACATAAATGTTAACCTAATAATGCATAACGAACAAATTGAATCAGTTACCAATTATTTAACATTCCTAAAAGAAATCGATGTCGATGGAATAATCTATGGTGATATCGGAATTTACATGTTAGCTAAAAACATCGGGATAAATAAACTAATGATTTATAACCCTGAAACATTAAATACAAATAGTTATGATCAAACATTTTGGGCAAATAAAGAAATTTTAGGAATTGTAATTTCTAAAGAAATCACAATTGAAGATATTATAAAAATATCAGAAAACAAAACAATATTAACCGGAATTGTTGGTCATGGATATTTAAATATGTTTCATTCAAGAAGACCGTTAATCAAAAACTTCTTAACATTTAATGATGTTGAATCGGAACCTTTTATTGATAATCATAACTTAACATTAGTAGAGGAAATTAGAGATGAAAAGTATCCGGTTATAGAAGATAATCAAGGAACGCATATCTTCAGAGATAAACCAATGCACTCATTTAGTGAGTTTGATAAATTAAAACAAGCAATTGATATATTTATAATTGATGGGATATTTAAAGATAGTGATTATTTAAATGATGTAATTAAAGATTATTATTTATGTAATAAAAAAGATAAAGTAAAACTAAAGGATAAGTTAGTAAAAAAATATGAAACTGATCATGATACTGGATTTTTATATAAAAAAACAGTATATGATAAGTATTAAAGGAGGGGCGAGTATGAAAAAACCAGAATTATTAGCTCCAGCTGGAGATCTAGAAAAATTAAAGATTGCCCTTATATACGGTGCTGATGCAGTTTATATTGGAGGTAAAAAGTTTAGCCTGCGCGCTCGTGCTTCTAACTTTGAAATCAAAGATATCAAAGAAGCAGTAGAGTTTGCTCATTCCCTAAATAAAAAAGTGTATATAACAACGAATATTATCCCTCACAACGATAACTTAGAAGGTTTAGTGGAATACTTGCAAGACTTAGAAAAAATCAATGTTGACGCAATTATCTGTGCCTCACCAGTAATTATTGATACTGCACTAAATAATACAAACCTAGAAGTACATATATCAACACAAACTAGCACAACAAATTATGAAACAATTAATTTCTTTAAAGAATTAGGTGCTAAAAGAGTTGTATTAGCTCGTGAATTATCAAAAACTGAATTAGGTTTAATGAAAGACAACACTGATATGGATTTAGAAGTATTTATCCATGGCGGAATGTGTGTTTCTTATTCAGGACGTTGTACATTATCAAATAATATGACGGATAGAGATGCTAACCGTGGTGGTTGTGCACATTCATGTCGTTGGAATTACCAATTATTTGAAAATGATCATGAAGTAACAAGTGAAATACCATTTTCAATGAGTTCAAAAGATTTGCAAACAGTAAAACATATCTCAGACCTAATTGATCTTGGGATTGATTCATTAAAAATTGAAGGTAGAATGAAGTCTATTCACTATATCGCTACTGTGGTTAAAACATATAGAACATTAATTGATGATATCTGTGATGAAGTAGATATCGATTTACCTAAATATTTATTAGAAATTAAAAAAGCAGAAAACCGATTAACAAGCCATGGATTTATGGAAGGTATCACTTCAATTGAACAACAACTATATAACATGAGAAGTGAAAATCCAACTCAAGAATTTATAGGTTTAGTTAAGGATTACAATGAAGAAACATTCATCGCAACAATCGAACAAAGGAATAAATTTAACCCAGGTGATTACGCAGAAATTACCAGCCCTAATTTTGAAAATATGAAATTCAAAATTGATAAAATTATGGATGAAGATGGGAATGAACTTGAAACTGCAAGACACCCAAAACAACTACTAAAAATATTTATACCGTTTAAAGTTAATGAATTTGATATGGTTAGGAAAATTAAATTATAACTTGCATTATGAAAGATATCATATATAATATATAAGGATAAAATTTATAGAGGTGTAATTATGAAAAAGCCAGTATTTATCGCAGTTGCTGGAGGTAGTGCTTCAGGTAAAACAACTGTTGTTGATAAAATAGTTTCAAGTTTTAATAAAGAGAATGTAACTGTCATAAAACACGATGATTATTATAAAGATCAAACAGAAATGACAATGGAAGAAAGATTCAAAGTGAATTATGATCATCCATTATCACTTGATAATGATTTAATGTTTGAACAAATCAACCAATTACTTATTGGAGAAAACATAGTAAAACCAACATATGATTTTGAAAATCATAACCGTTCAACAATTACTGAAATCATCAGTCCAACTGAAATCATTATTTTAGAAGGAATCTTGATTATGGAAGATGAACGTATTAGAGATTTATGCGATATCAAAGTATTTGTAGAAGCAGATGATGATTTACGTTTTATTAGAAGACTTAAAAGAGATATGACAGAACGTGGTAGAAGCTTAGATAGCGTAATTAATCAATACTTAAACACAGTTAAACCAATGCATTTTGCATTTGTTAAACCATCAAAAAGATATGCGGATATCATTATCCCAAATGACCGTGACCACGATGTCGCTGTCGACTTAATCATCACAAAAATTAAATCTATTATTTCATAATAAAATATAGTATAATATTAAACACTATGGAGGTATAATATGGAAAATACTTATAAGTTAACACAACAGGGTTTAGACAACCTAAAAGAAGAGATTGAAAGATTAAAAACCGTAGATAGACAAGTAAACTTAGAATCATTAAAAGAAGCGAGAGCTCAAGGTGATTTAAGTGAAAATGCTGATTACGATTCAGCTCGTGATGAACAAGCACGAATCGAATCAAGAATAAAAGAAATTGAAAACGTATTAAAGCATGTTGAAATTATTAAAGAAGATAATTCAAATCGCGTTAATATCGGGAAAACAGTTATCTTAAAAATTGGTACAGCTAAAGATAAAGAATACACAATCGTAGGTTCTTTAGAAGCAAATCCAATTAAAGGTAAAATATCAAACGAATCACCAGTTGGAAAAGGTGTTATCGGAATGAAAAAAGGGCAAGAAAAAACAATCAAAACAGAAACTGGGAACGATATCCTAGTTAAAATAATTGACATAAAATAAGAATGTTTGTTCATTCTTATTTTCATTTTTAGGAGGTATTAAGATGATTGGTATAATTGGAGCAATGGAAGTAGAAATTGAATCAATTGTTAAGGAACTTCAAAACAAAGAAACTATTAATCTTAAACTAAGAACAGTATATAAAGGCACAATCGACAACAAAGAGGTTGTTGTTGTTTTAGCAGGAATTGGAAAAGTTAATGCGGCAATCACTACTTCAATTCTTATTGAAAACTTTGATCTAACATCAATATTTAATATCGGTGTAGCAGGTGGAGTTAATGGTGTAAACCATAAAGACGTAGTTGTTAGTGAAGGTGTAACCCACCATGACTTTGATGTTACTAACTTTAGTGATTATGTTAGAGGTCAAGTACCTAGTTTACCACCAGTTTTTAAAGCTGATGAAAATCTCATTACTAAAACAATTAATGCTTTAGAAAAATCACATATTGAGTATAAAGTAGGATTAATCGCATCAGGTGATCAATTTGTAACAAAAAAAGAAACTATTAAGGAAGTATTAGCTCTTTACCCAAATTTATATGCAATAGAAATGGAAGCAGCAGCTATCGCTCAAACAGCACATCTATACAACATTCCATTTATTGTTTATCGAAGTATCTCTGATGTTCTTGGTGATGAAGCACAGCATCTAGACTTTAATCTTTTTGTGAAAGATGCAAGTGAAAATGCTTTTAAAGTAATCAAAGAAGTAATTAACCATTTATAATGGAACAACTTGTTTTAAATAACACAATCATCAACATCAAGATTGTCTATAAAAAAAACAAAAACACATACTTTTACTTTAAAAACGATTATATCCAAATCAACGCATCAGTTAATCAAACAAAAAAACAAATTGTTGCTTATATTAAAAAAAATGAAGAAGTATTTCTTAGTAAATATAAAAAACAAGTTAAAATAAAGACTAAATCAATCAAAAATAAATCTCTATTGTCAATATTTGGAAAAGATTTTAATGTCATAAAAAACATTGGAAAAAACAATGTCAAAATACTAGACAACAACGTCATAATAACTACTAAAAATAATGACGATTTATTAATTGACCAGGTCTATAAAAAGTATCTTAAAGAAATACTCTTAGAAGCAGTAACAGAACTCTCTTTAAAATACCATAATAAATCAAATATAAACCTTTTAGATGTTAAATATAACACAAGATACACAACATCTAGATATGGTTCTTGTAATCCATCAAAAAGAACAATTAACTTTAATTTACATTTAGTTAATTACGATAAAAAATACTTAGAATATGTTTTTTGTCATGAAATAGCACATTTAGTTCATCGTAATCATTCAAAGGAATTTTATAATTTGTTAGATGAACTTTATCCAAATAGTAGAATAATAAAAAAAGAATTAAATAGCGTATTTAATTCATGAGGTGATTAAATGTTTTTACCAATTAGCAAAGCAGACATGGAACAAAGAGGTATTGAACAACTTGATTTTATATTAATAAGTGGAGATGCGTATATCGATCATCCCTCTTTTGGTGTTGCAATTATATCAAGAGTTTTAGAAAAATATGGATATAGTGTTGGGATAATTGCACAACCAGATATGAATAAGAATGAAGACTTCTTAAAACTAGGTCTACCAAAGCTTGGATTTTTAGTTACTTCAGGAAATATTGATTCAATGGTTAACCATTATACAGTTTCAAAAAGAAAAAGAACTGTAGATAACTACACACCAGGTGGAGTTATGGGTAAAAGACCAGACCGAGCAACTATTAAGTATTCAATGAAATTAAAACAATTAAAACCAAATATACCAGTTATAATTGGTGGAATAGAAGCATCACTAAGAAGATTATCACATTATGACTATTGGGATAACACAGTTAGAAAAAGTATCTTACTTGATTCGAAAGCTGATATCTTAATTTATGGAATGAGTGAAAAAAGTATAGTCGAAGTAGCTGATTATATTAAAAGTGGATTAGACGTTAAAGATATTGTTTTTGTAAGAGGAACAGTATTTAAAACTAAAAATGAGGACTATGTACCATATGATGCAATAACTTTACCATCATATACAAATAGTTTAGAAGACATCCATGAACATGCTCTTAGTTTTAAAATTCAAAACCAAAACTTAGATCATATATCGGCTAAACCATTAATGGAAAGATACCAACGTCACGTTGTTGTCCAAAACCCTCCACAACCCCCACTAACAAAAGAAGAAATGGATGATATTTATAATCTTCCTTATATGAGAGATGTCCACCCAAGTTACAAAAACATCGGACATGTAAAAGCAATTGATGAAGTAAAATTCTCAATTATCTCTAATCGTGGTTGTTTTGGTGGATGTAGTTTTTGTGCTCTGACATTTCACCAAGGAAGAACTATCTCTTCAAGAAGTAAAGAATCAATAGTTAATGAAGCAATCATTATTAAAGAAGATAAAGACTTTAAAGGATATATTCATGACATTGGTGGACCTACAGCTAACTTCTATGATATCGCCTGTGAAAAACAAGTAAACCATGGAGTTTGTAAAGATAAACAATGTTTAAGTGGTGAAGCTTGCTCACAACTTAAAGTTACACATAAAAACTATCTAGATATTTTAAGAGAAGTAAGAAGCTTAGACAAAATCAAAAAAGTATTTGTTAGAAGTGGTATAAGATATGATTACCTAATGTATGATAAAGACGATTCATTCTTTAGTGAACTTGTCCAACATCATGTTTCAGGGCAACTAAAAGTAGCTCCTGAACATATTAGTGATAATGTCTTAAAATATATGAATAAACCATCAAGAACACTTTATGACAAATTTGTTGATAAATACCACAAACTAAATGAAGAACATAACAAAAATCAATACTTAGTGCCTTATCTTATGAGTTCACATCCCGGTTCTAGAATCGAAGATGCAATCATGTTAGCTGAGTACATAAGAGATTTAAAGTACTACCCAGAACAAGTTCAAGATTTTTACCCAACACCTGGTACACTTTCAACATGTATGTATCATACCGGTCTAGATCCAAGAACTATGGAAGAAGTATATGTCCCAAAAACAAAAGAAGAAAAAGCGATGCAAAGAGCTTTAATCCAATACCGTAACCCCAAAAACTATCACTTAGTTTTAAAAGCTTTAAAACTTGCAAATAGACAAGATTTAATCGGTCATTCAAAGACTGCACTGATAAAGCCTAGATAGTTAGACAAAACAAGATTATTTTAGTATAATGATTACAAAATAGAGGTGGAAAAATGATAACTAAATTATTAAAAACAAAACAGTTCATCCCTAATCAATATGTAAAAACATTTATGGAAATTGATTTTGAGCAACTATATAAAGAAGGTAAAAGACTAATCCTTACCGATTTAGACAACACACTAATATCTTATGAAGAATTCACACCAACAAAAGAAATACTAGATAAATTTGATTATCTTGAAGGTCTTGGTTTTGAAATAGTTATTTTATCAAATAACCATGGACAAAGAATTCGTACTTTTATCAAAGATATTAAAATCAAAGGGTATGCTAATGCTAGAAAACCATTATTAATTGGCTTTAATAAAGCTATTAAAAACGCAAGTAAAGAGTACCCTAAAGATGAAATAGTCTTTATTGGAGACCAACTAATGACTGATATATTCTGTGCTAATAGAGCCCGTGTATATAGTATTTTAGTTAACCCATTAAAACAAAAAACAGAAAAGTTCTATACAAAATTTAATAGAAAACTAGAAAACGCAAAACTAAATGATATAAAATCAAAATATTTACAAAAATATAACGAGTTAAATCTTGAAAAGAGGCACTAAATGGAAGAATTAAAATGCATTGGTTGTGGAGCAGTTATTCAATCAACGGATAATCAACTACCAGGTTTTATTCCTGAATCTAAATTAAAAGATAACCCAGAAAACGTTGTTTGTAGACGTTGTTTTAGATTAAAAAACTATAATGAAATTACACCAGTTAAAATCACAAAAGACGATTATGTAAACATTATTAGCGAAATAGGTGATAAAGATTGTTTAATCGTTAAAATTATCGATATTTTTGATGTTGAGGGGACACTTATTCCTCAAATCAGAAGATTAACAAATGATAATGATTTATTAATAATTGGTAACAAAATGGATTTATTACCAAAATCATTAAAACGTAATAAACTTATTCATAATTTACGCAAAATGATTAGTGATAATAATCTTAAACCTGTAGATGTATTGTTAATGAGTGCTAAAAAGAACCATTTTATTGATGAAACATTAGAAGTAATCTTAGAATATGCTAAAAACAGAGATGTTTACATAGTAGGTGCTACAAATGTTGGTAAATCAACATTTATTAATAGCTTAATCAAAGCTAACACATCATTAAAAGATGATTTAATCACAGTTTCAAATGTTAATGGAACAACGCTTAATTTAATTAAAATTCCATTTGAAAACAATTTTATTATCGACACACCTGGCTTAATTAATGACAATCAAATCACACATTATTTAACACAAAAAAGTATCGATGTCATTACCCCTAAAAAAGAAATCAAACCAAGAAACTTCCAGTTAAATAGTGATCAAACACTATTTATGGGTGGTCTTGCTCGTATCGACTATATTAAAGGTGAAAAAACTGGTTTTGTATGTTATTTTAACAATGAATTATACATCCACCGTACAAAAACAATTAACAGTGAAAAAGTTTATGAGGATAATATCTATAAACTATTATCACCACCATTTAGTGATAGTGAGGAAATCAAATTAAAAAGACATCAATTTAAAACATACTCTAAAACTAAGTATGATATCGTATTCCCAGGTCTTGGGTTTATTACTGTTAAAGAAAATACAGTTATTGATGTTTATTATAAAGATAACCTTACACCGTATGTAAGAGAATCTATTTTGTAATGATCAAAAGAATAACTTCTGATTTAGAGTTATTATTAAAGTTCAAACCAAATAGACTAAAACATATTTATGGTGTAAAAGATACTGCAATATCTCTTGGAAAAAAATATAACCTTGATTTAAGAAAACTAGAAATAGCAGCATTACTTCATGACATTACTAAATATTACTCATATGAATATAATTGTGAAGTAATCAAAAAAAATTATAAGAACCATGAAGAAATACTTAGTGAATTTAATAAAGCAACTCTACACGCTTTTAGCGCTGCAGTAGTAGCTAAAGAAAAATACAATATCACAGATAATGATATTATAAATGCAATTATCTCGCATACTGTTGGTAAACCTAATATGAATTTATATGAGCAAATCTTGTTTATTAGTGATTATATCGAACCAACAAGAAAATATGATTCTTGCATTAAAGTAAGAAAAATCGCAGAATCTTCTCTTGATAAAGCAACTTATGAAGCAATTAATGATTCAATCAATCTATATGAAGGAATGAATCAATTAATCCCTAAAACAGCTTATCAAGCAAGAATTTACTACAAAGAATTAACGGAGGAATAAAAATGGAAAAACTAAAAATAGTAGTTAACGCACTTGATGACGTTAAACTAACTGATATTATCGTATATGATATGAAAGGTAAATCTCCTTTCTTTGATTATTTTATTGTTTCAAGTGGGAATACTTCAAGACAATTAAACGCAGCTTTAGGTCACATCAAAAAAGACCTTCAAGAAAAAGGTTATGATGTTGATAAAGTTGAAGGTAGAAACAGTGATGCATGGATCTTAATTGATGCAAAAGATATTATCGTTAATATTTTTACTAAGGAAAGTAGAGAATACTACAACCTAGAAAAAATGTTAGCAGAAGCAACAACAATACCTTTATCTGAATTACTGTGATTTATAAGTTTTTAGCGGATTATTATGATTCGTTAAACAATCAAGACTTAATAAATATTTATGTAAAACAAATCACAAAACGAAAGAAAAAAGGTAATATTATTGATCTTGGTGGAGGTACAGGTGCCTTATCAATAATTTTAAGTGAAAAAGGATTTAATGTTACACTCACAGATATTGAAAATGAGATGTTAGAAGTTGCATATCATAATGCTATGCAAAAAGAACAAAAACTCAATTTGTTTATTCATAATATCTTAGACCCATTACCTGAAATTTATGACTGTATCATTCTTTCAACAGATGTTATTAATCATTTAAAAACAAAAAATGAAATGCAAAAAGCATTTAATAATATTGCTAATGCAATGGATACTAAATCAGTCTTTATCTTTGATTTTTTAAAGAAAAGTTTCTATGACAAAATTATACCTTATTATGAAATGTTTCAAGAAGGTGATGATACCTTTAAATGGACAATTAACCATGGTGAACAACCAGAGGTAATTATCCATGAAATAAAAACAAATGATGATACTTTTTTATTAGAAGAATTGTTATATTCAGTTTCTGAGTTTAAAACAATGTTAAAACTTTCTAAGTTAAAGGTTGTTAAAAAAATTGAATTAGAAGAAAGATATATCTTCATTGCTAAAAAATAAGCCTTTAGGCTTTTTTTTTATAAAAATTTAAGCTTAAGAGTATCATACATATGAGGTGATCATATGAAATATATAAATAAGCTAAAAACAGTAAATAAATTATTCTTAGCGATACCTATAATAATTACTATTATTACTGCCACTTTGTTAACTAATAAAGAAACCCCTGAAATCATAATTGATGATAAAGAGGATATAGTTAATGAGGTGGAAGATGAATATATCTATATTGATATTAAGGGTTGTGTTAATAATCCAGGAGTTTATAAAATCAGATTAAACTCAAGATTATTTCAAGCACTAGAATTAGCTGGGGGGTTAACAAATGAAGCGGATACTTTAAGAATTAATTTATCACTTAAACTTGATGATGAAGCGATTATCTACATTCCTAGTATTATTGAAAATGAAATTGATGAGCCAACTGATCCAGTTGTCATCTTACCACCACAAGACGATGATTATGGTTTAGTAAATATTAATACAGCAAGTATGAGTGATCTTGAAACATTAAAAGGAATCGGTCCAAGTACTGCTGAAGCTATTATCAATTATAGAGAAACTATAAAACGTTTTGATAAGATTGAAGATATTATGAATGTTTCAGGGATAGGAGAAGCAACTTTTAATTCAATTAAGGATGATATCACAGTATAAACATAATATTTTTTATGTGACATTAATGATCACTTTAATATATTTACTAACATGTAGTTATGTGTATCTATTTCCATTTAGCCTATATATATTGTTCTTGTGTAAACGTAAAAAACAACTGTTAAAATTAATAATATTAGTTTCAATAATTTTTATATTAAATTTTCATATTAAAAGACCACCTTTAAAAGAAAATGACTTTTATATCTGTGTTATAAAAGAAGTGGAAAAAAAAGATAATAGTACATTATTAAAATGCAAAATAAACAAGAAAAAAGTACTAGTTTATACTACTGACCACTTTGATTTTACACCGGGTGATAGCTACAAGGTATTTGGAGAGTTAAAAACAATTGAATCTAACACATTTGATAATGGATTTAACTACCAATTATACTTAAAATCTAAAAATATTTATAATACAATTTATGCAAGTAACTTAGTTTATGAAAGTCATGACTTTGATATTGGGATTATTAGACATCAAGTCCTAATTTATATTGAAAGTCTAGGTTTGAAAACTGTGGGATACATAAAAACTTTTGTTTTAGCAAGTAAAGATGATTTAGACCCTTTAGTAGTAAATAGCATTAATGGCTTAGGGATAAGTCATATGTTTGCGATTAGTGGACTACATACGAGACTTATTATTGTTTTTTTAAGTAAACTTCTTAAAAAAAATAAGTATCAAGTACCAATTATATTAGCTGTACTTTTTACTTATTTATTACTTACTAATTTTACAGCAAGCCTATTAAGAAGTTCGTTATTTTATGTATTAATAATTATCAATAAAAAATATAAGAAGCCTTTTGATAATCTTGATTTACTTAGTATTGTCTTCTTAATGCTAATATTATATAATCCTTTTT
>NQYJ01000005.1 GCA_002285055.1 Candidatus Izimoplasma sp. ZiA1 | reverse complement strand
AGAATTCAAATAGTATAAACTAATCTCATTATCATATCGATATCCACGATATCGATATGGATTCAATACTCCTATTGAAGTACCTAAACTACCATCAATTTCAAGAATATTACCCCAAGCATCATATTCATAGGTAACAACAACTTCACCAGTTATATCAGTTATTGCTTTTATATCACCTTGTTGATTTCTTATGTAGAAATATTCATCACCTTTTGTTGAATCATTTTTATTATTATCATAATTAAAACTTATTATTTTACCATTATAATCATATGTATATGAAATACTATATGTTCCATTAGTCTCATATAATACTTTGTCCCCAGACAAAGTATAATCAATAGTTGTATTATTTATAGTTTTACTTGTTCTATATCCTTGGTCATTATATTTATAAGTAATTGTAGATATTAATGAGTTATATAGGTTATAGATTTGTATTTTAGTTAACTGTCTTCCATCATAGGATAAGACAGCATGATCATATATTATTGAATTATAGGTAAAACCATTGATTCTTGTAGGATTACCTTGAGAATCATAGATATAACCTTTTTTATATGCAGCTGGAACAATTTCTGTACCATCTTGATTATATGTAATTCTCTTAACCCCAAGTAATTGATCTTCCCAAGATGAACTATAATAGTATCTAGTATGTTCATAGGGGATATTAATAGTAGGCTGTGGGTCGCCTACTTTGAAAATTATTTTGAATAATAATATGTAATCCATATTATAACTAGCTTCATACTTATGATAATAATATCCTACTTTTGTTGTATCAAGATTATCATAGGTTTTTACAGTGTTAAGATTTGTGAGTAGTACTCCGGTATTTTTATCATAATACTTAAATGTAATTGATGGTGACTGTCCAACATTTAAGCTATATATGTCATTATAGTCATATATATTATTATAAACCATTCTAACATTTGAATCACCATAATTTCTAATATAATATGACGGAATAACAGGCATGACCATTTCATCATTACCAAGAGGATAATGTAATATATCAGTCAAGTTTCCTTTTTGATCATACTTGTAGTATTTTGTATAACACAGATCAGACACTACGGTACAATCCGCACTTGTAAGTTGCATATTTTCTTCAATCATTTGGTTGAGTTCATCATATTTATAAGTTTCATCTAATTTTTTAATGTTGTTCTCATAGTGTTGTACTCGAGTTATATTACCTAACTCATCATAAATATATAGATATTTTATATCTTTATTTAGAACATTATATGTTACTGAAAATAATCTATTATTATCCCCTATATAATTATAGTTTTCTTTTATGATTGGCACTTCACTATTATCAACAATTAAGTTAATATATTCTAGTCTATAAAATGAACTGTCTTCATAGTTGTAGTCTTTTTTCACTTTTGGTGAACTAGTGATATTCGCCTCATACTCCGTATAATCATACAAACTTGTTTTAGTGGTACATTCATTATCAATATATTCAGAACATAGGTTATGGAAATAATTTGTGTCTGATGTATTGCCATCTATTGTAAAACTGAGATTATTTATTTCACCAGAGTCCCCATATCCATATCTGATTTCATTTTTTGAATCATCTACTACTTTTATTAATCTACCAGCCGAATCATATGTATAAAACTCCTGTTTGTTTAATAATCCATTTTCATAAGTTTCAAGAACCGCAACAAGTCCATTTTGGTCATACTTATATCCAAATATTTGCATAGGCATACTTTCATTTGCATCTTTAAACCAAATTTCAGTCATTTGGTTCTCAGAATTATAAGAAAAAGACATCTCATCACTATTACCATATGTTTGCCTATCTATTAAACTTGTATAAATTGTCTCATCGTTTACGAATTTACTTACATAATCATAACTCATTAGTGATTGTGTATTTACACTGACATTAATGATTTGATTTTGATTATTATACTCTAGACTGTAGTAATAGCCCTCATCTATGTTGATAATGGATATTCGATCCTTATCATCGTAGTAATACTCAACACTCCCATGAATGTTTGTTTGTGAGTTATGATCTGCTAAACTAGTTGCTTTAATAAGTTTACCTTCATTATCATATTCAAATAATAAGTCCTCGCCTTTTGCATTTTGAACTGCTTCTAACAAACCTGTAACTGTATCATGATAATATGTTGTAGTCTTCCCAAATTCATTTGTTGTTGACTGAACATACTGATTAAAACCTGTAGACAAGTACGATGTAGATCTGCTAAATTGTGAAGTAGCATCACCAAATGTCATTTGTGTTGGTTGATTATCTGTATAATTTATTGATACTCGCACATTGTTAGTTTCAACATAGCTTGTTAAAGCTAGTTCGTCATTATTATTTATTACTGTTTCAACTTGATTTCTGGTAATCTTTGTAGCTCTATAATCATCAGAGTTACTATACTCAAACTCAGTAATTTCTCCATTTTTACTGACTTTTTCTATAGTTCTACCCTTTGCGTCATATCTATACTCACTAAAAACTTGCTCATAATACAATTGAATCCCATCAAAGTAGACTTTTCCTGCTCCTTGATATTCAAAATAGGCAACAACATTGTGAGTGGTACTTGGTATTGATATTTTTTCAAGTGCATATTGCCAGCCGACAATTGAGGGGTCAAAATCTATATATCCTTTTGTAATTATAACATTGTTTTCATCATATGCATCGACTCGTAATCTGAATTTTCTTAAATCATTATCAGTGATAACGTCTTGAAAATTTTGAGATGTTGGTGTTCCCTCAGAATAAGCCCAAGCACCAACTACAATCTGTGTATTTAGATGTTGATCATTAACTTGGTATCCGTCATTTATGCTAGCATACCTTGTAGTTAATGGTGAACCATTTATTTCCAATGCGTAGTCTCCTAATATGTCTTTTTCTAGTTTGTCAGTAATTAAATCGTTATCTACAATTTTGACGTTTGTGGTATCACTGAATGACCAAACAGTTGAACTAACAGTTTCAAATGATGGATCATCAATAGAATTTTTCTCAGTGTTTGCAAAACCCTCAATCACTTGAATATTATCGAAATATGCTTCACCGTCTCCGTAGTTATTCAAACGGATGATTGGATGTTCACCCTCATCTAAAGAAGTTACGAACTGAAGTGTTATGTATTGCCATTCATCACTTATCCCAACATGAGCTTTCACCTCTTGGGTATCAATATTATCTACACTTAAATATACATTTGTATCTGAATTTGTTTTGTTCAAAACATATCCGCTTATTGTATAAGTTTCGTATGGTTTTAATTTAATTGACTGTTCATAGTACCCATATGTTTCCCCATTTACTTCAATTTTCGCAGATTTTTCCCCAAAAACAGATTCTTCTGTCACATATCCATTAAAACTATTAATTACGCTAGATGTTGTATCACAAATGTATTCCCATCCTAAAGCATTGTTGTCAAACTCAAAACCATGATTATTAACTGGGTTAAACACTGATTTAGTTGGTTCAGAGCTTCTTATTAGTTTATGATTATTATGATAGTTTGGATTCTGGTCAGTCCCTAATAAGTCTATAAGTGAGTAATACTCCTCTCCTCCTGAAGTAAACTGTTCAATATCAATCACCGAGAATAGATTTAAGTAACTGTAAAACTGAGCATAGCCAAAATCATCTCTTATATTTACTGAATGTCCATAATTATCAAAAAAGTAATACATTGAATTTCCTTCAACATCTGTAATTGTAGTTTTCTGATAATCATAATTGTATGTAGTTTCACCAATTTTATAATTATTTGAGTAATATTTAATACTAGATACTCTATTGTTACTTGTTGAATCATAAGTATAATTCACTTTGCCTTCACCAGTTTTGCTGACACTAGTTATTCTAGCTCTATCATCGGCGTAATAATAAGTTGTTTCAGGAGATCCTAGTGAAGTTTCATCATAATTTGTTGTTTTTGTCGTGTAATATAATTTGTACCCCCCATAAAAATCACAATATTTATAATAATAATTGACTTTCTCTACTACCTTAAAAGTCCCATTGCTTTGCTTTAATGATAGAGTCGCATCATAAAGTCCTCGGGAATTATAAGTCATGTCAATTTTATTACCAGAATCATCAACAATTGAAGTGATATGATCTTTATATGTTACATCTCGGTACACATTTATAACTCTATCACTTCTTAAATCTTGAATAGAGTCTAAATACATATCATTTCCAAAATTGAATTTTTTTTGGTTTATAGTAAGAATATATCTATTTTCTAGAACTAGGCCACTTTTCACTGTAACAAGGTAGTTGCCTGAACCATCTTCAGCTAGTTTGCAATTCAAACTCTTACCTGAATCTATACTTGCCGCTCTTGTGTCACAAACACTATCACTATAGTATACTTTGCTTCTTGATGCATCATATGTATAGTACTGATCTAATGATGCATCATACCAAACTTCCATGCTGTAGTTTGTTCTCCACCCTAGACCGTAACCAATTTGGTAACCTCTCCTATCAATATTATATATAAGAGATAACCCAAATGATTGTTTTTCGGTTGTAAAATTTAAATCATTCTTTATGAAGTTTAACTTACCAGTTAAGTCAGCCACATATCCAGTTCCTGATTCACCTAAATTTTGCTCGTTATATGTCCAATAGTCTTTTATTCCAGAAGTATCAGTATACCCAATTAACAACTTAGGACTCAGCGTAGCAGAACCCTCCATAGAGTTAAATGTAATATATTCATCATTGTTTATATCATCAATTTTTAATTCAAGCAATCCCTCATAAGTATTATTTTCATACCATTTCTTTATTAGTTTAGTGATATCAAATTTATAGTTTTTATCAACATATGAGTTTTTTATATGGAGATAATCTACTACATCGCTAGTTAAAAAATCTGTATAGCCTCCAACTATATCATCATACTCATATGAGGAATCTAGTTCTCTTAAATTTATTATGCAATTTGATGTGCAATAGTTATCGTCTGATGTTACACTCAAATGAGCATAATTTATATTTTTATTATCAGGAATAAAATAGGTCTTTACTCCAAAATATGTTCTATATGTATTTACACCGCTTGAACCTATAATCAAGGGATTTAAATCTAAAACATTACTTAAGCCATAAGTACTTTTATCTCTAATGTTATAATTGTTATCATCAAAGACAATTGTAGGATCAATATTTATTGGATAGTTAGCATTACTCATCCAATCATCACTAGGAGTCACTTCAATTATATAGCTCTTGTTTCCAGATTTTGTTAATGTATAACTAATGTCTTTTGAATAATTATTTGATTTATCAAACATTATAAAATCATCAAATCTATATACTGTTTCATTGTTATCATTAACAAATATTATTTTACCTAAATCATCTTGAATTATGTTTAAGTTTTTCAACCTATATTCAAAAGTCATCGAAAAATCAGAAATATACTCATTTAAAATTAGATTTTCTTTTATTTGACTACCAGTAAGTACATACTCCAAGTTAACGTTTGGTAGTATGTTTTTATACTGTACTCTTGAATTAATCCCTTTGAGTTCTTTTAAGTCTAATTGCTCTTCATTCTCAGTCATATATTCTATTGAACTCTCATTAATCCCAAAAATATTCCAATCAATACTATAATTTTCAATATCAATCCTAAACATTTTATTATCGTCTAATTTTTTCGGAAAGTTTATTTTGAATATATTACTCTTGTTTTCAATATCATTATCTAATTCATTAAATCTATTATCAATCTGCTTCCATTCCCCGTTTTTATTGTAATGAACTACATCGTCATAAACAGCAACTTCATATGTGCCATCAATTTTTCTGAAAGTCTTTGATGTTGCAGTTCTTTCTTCTACAACTTCACTTCTAATACCGACATTACTTGGTTCAAAGTTAGAATCTGTTGTTGTTGGATATTTGATTCTGTTCTTTTTTTCAATAACAACCTCATTAGTAGGTGTTTCATTTGTTTCAGCATAAATATAATTCCAAGGTACATAAGTTCCAAGCATCGCAACCAATCCTGCAATTGCTAAAACCTTTCTAAGAGCTTTGTTAATTTTAACAAACCTTCTAATATGATTATTGTTTATTGGCTTTAGTATTCTTTTTAGCATAATTTATCTCCCTTTTTTAGTGTAATGAAAAAGAAATAGACAAAAATAAAAAAACATATGCAAAATAGGCATATGTTTTTGTCTTTTGTTTTACATCTTTTTACATAGCTATTCCCGTATCCATTATAACATAACTTATTTTTAATTGTCTAACATAATTTTTGATTATGTTAAAGCTCTTAATCTTTTTAGTAGTAGCTAATTGTGCCATCACATCTAGTTTCAGTACCAGCAATATATCCTTTATCTTTTTTTAAGATAATTTGACCTCTACCAAATCCACCACTATACAAATCAATGCTAATTTTATGTCCAAGTTGTTCTAGCTTTTTAGGGATAGAAATATCAAACTTATTCTCAATTCCTACTTTTAATCCTTCATCCCATCTGAATCTAGGAGCATCTAATGCTTCTTGAGGATTCATTTTAAAATCTATTAAGTTCATTACTACTTGAAGATGTCCTTGGGGTTGCATGAAACCACCCATAACTCCAAATGGACCAACTGCTTTATTATCTTTCATAATAAATCCAGGGATTATTGTATGATATGTTCTTTTTCGTGGTTCTAATTTATTATGGTGATTTTCATCTAAGCTAAATGTATGTCCACGGTTTTGCATACTTATCCCAGTTCCAGGGATAACAATTCCACTTCCAAATCCCATATAATTTGATTGGATAAATGAAACCATATTTCCATCTTTATCAGCAGTAGCAAGATAAACAGTTCCCGCTTTTTTGTAGTCAAGAGGTTCTTTGAGTGTAGCAGTATTTAGTATTTCTTTTTTTCTAAGTTTAACATATTCATCACTAAGTAAAAATTCACTGCTAACTTTCATAAAACTAGGATCTGTAACATATTTTAAGGTATCACTAAAAGCTATTTTTAAAGCTTCTATTTGTTTATGAATTGTGATTATATCACTTTGTTTAAAATCATCATCCTTTAAAAGGTTTAATGCCATTAATGCAGTGATTCCTTGCCCATTAGGCGGAATCTCGCAAATATCATAACCTTTATAGTTAATACTTATTGGTTCAACCATTTCGTTTTGATATTCTTGTAAATCATCTTTATCAATAAACCCACCGAATTCTTCCATAAAAGCAATAATTTTTTTGCTTAAATCACCTTCATAAAAGCTTTTAGCATTTGTTTTTCCTATTTCCTCAAGAGTAGTTGCATGATATTCAGATTTAAAGAAGTCTCCACTCTTATATAAACTTCCATCTTCTTTAGTAAAAACCTTGAAAAAATGTTCAAACATTTTACCTTTATTTAATGTTTTATATTTTTTAGTACCACGTTCAAAATAAAACCCCACTGTTTCACCAATGATAAAACCGTTTCTAGCTAAATTAATTGCTGGTGTTAATGTTTCAAGTAATGATAACTTCCCAAATTTTTCATTTAAAGTAGCCCAGCCCATTGGAGCACCAGGGACAGTAATTGGGATAATTCCAAGGGTTGGCATTTTATCATGACCTAAAGCTTTTAATTTATCAATAGAAATATTTTTTGAAGTATATCCACTACTGTTTAAGCCATATAACTTATCATTAAAATAAACAATCGCAAAATTATCGCCACCAATACCATTACTCGTTGGTTCTGTAACAGTAAGTGCGGCTGCAGTTGCAATTGCAGCGTCAATTGCATTACCACCTTTTTTTAGAATTTCTAATCCTGCTTGGCTAGCTAAACCTTCACTAGTAGCAACAACACCATTTAACGCATGAACACTTTGTTTATAGTTAAAAAATTGATTATTCATGGTATCCTCCTATAAGTCGTTTGGATCAATTCTTCTACTTTTAATTAAATAGTTAATTGAGTCATCAAAAGAAATTGAACCTTCTTTTGAGTTCATTTTAATATATGAATCAATTTGCCCAACTTCACCTTTTTTAATCAAGTTGGAGATTGCATTAGTGTTTACTAATATCTCAAAAGCTGGAACAACTCCAGTTTTATCAGCAAGTGGGATTAACCTTTGACTGATAACTGCAAGTAAAGAATCACTTAATAAATAACGGATTCTTTCTTCATCTTTACCTTTAAACACACCACTTATACGGTTAATCGTCGATTTTGCTCCTGATGTATGTAAAGTACTTAACACAAGATGTCCTGTTTCACTGGCTTTTAAAGCCGTTTCAATAGTTTCTTGGTCTCTAAGTTCACCAAGCATAATAACATCAGGATCCTGTCTTAAAACAGCACGTAATGCATCACTAAACTCTAAAGTATCAACACCAATTTCACGTTGGTGAATTAATGATTTATCATTTTCAAAAATATATTCAATTGGATCTTCTACAGTTACTATATGTTTACTCATAGTTTGATTGATTTCATTAATCATAGCAGCTAAAGTAGTTGACTTACCACTACCAGTAGGACCAGTAACTAAGATTAACCCTGCATGATTTTTAATCAAACTTTTTAAAACATCAGGTAACATTAAATCATCAATTGATCTTATTTCATTTTTAATTATTCTAAGAGCAACACTTAATTTATCTCTTTCAAAATAAAAATTATATCTTACTCTAACCCCATTTATAGATTTAGAACCATCTAATTGTCTTTCTTTAAATAAAGAGTCATATCGGTCTTCTAAAATCTCACTAGCAATCTTTAAAACATCTTCACTTGATGTTTTAACTTCTAGGCGAATCATTTTTTTACTTTTTCTAATGTAAACATATTCATCACTTGTAATATGAACATCACTTACATTTTTATTTATTGCTTCTACTAATAATCTATCTAACATATTATCACCTCGTATATATTTTATACCAAATTAGACTATATAAAAAGAAAACATCTCAAAAAAGAGATGTTTAATATATTATCATTCCAATTATCGCACCAATAACAATATAAAAAATAGGATGGTGTTTCCATTTATTAGAAACTAACAAAAATCCTAAAAAGATAAATATTGCCTCTGGTCTTATTGAACTAAAAAAACTATTACTTAGTTCATACTCACTACTATTAAAAAATGCAATTCTTGCGATAAAATAAGCTGCTGCTAAGATAAGAGCAGTAACCGCAGGTCTAATCCCAACAAATATGCCTTTAACAATATCACTATCCTTAAATTTCTTTAAGAAGTGAGCAATGATAATGATTATAACTACACTTGGAGTAACGATCCCAATTGTTGCAATAATACTACCAAGAGGTCCATATAAACTAAAACCAACAAAAGTAGCAACATTAACTCCAATAGGTCCTGGAGTTGATTCACTTATTGCAATCATATTCGCAAACTCAGTATTAGAAAGCATTCCCGTATTAACAATATATTCCTGAATTAACGGAATAGCAGCTAATCCACCACCAATAGTGAATAAACCTACTTTAAAAAATATAAAAAATAACATTACTAAATCAATAACCATTATTTAGCACCACCATTTCTCACAGAATTAATTACAATTCCTAAAATAGCAGCAGTAATAATTATATAAATTGCTTGAACTTGTAGTAATGCAACTAAGAAAAATGTGATTAAAAAGATTAAAACACTAATTGTATCTTTTAAAGATTTTTTTCCCATTTTAATAACAGCATTTAAGATTAAAACAACAACTACAATTCTAACCCCACTAAATGCAGCTTCAACTAAATGATTATCTGAAAATTCCTGATAGAATGCAGCAATTGAGATAATAATTATCCAAGATGGTGTTACCATCCCTAGTGTTGAAAATAAAGCTCCTACAAGTCCCTTATATTTATAACCAATAAAAGTACTTGTATTAATAGCGATTATCCCAGGTGTACTTTGTCCAACCGCAAAATAGTCCATCATTTCTTCATCAGTTGCCCACCCGTGTTTATCAACTACTTCTTTTCTTAACATCGGTAGCATCGCATATCCACCACCAATAGTGAATAAACCTACTTTAAAGAAAGCTATGAATAATTCTAGTAATCCTGATTGTTTAAACTTTTTCATAATCATTCTCCTATCTAAACAAGAAACATAATACAATAATTAACTTTGAAATTCAAGCTACTCACCTAAATATTCATTAATTAAATTAGTTGCCTCATTAAAAATCTCTACTTCTGTTTTCCCTTCAACATCAATCCAGTTGATGTTGAATTGATTATTAAAGAATGTTAATTGTCTTTTCGCAAAATTACGAGTATTCTTTTTGATTTTTGCGATTGCTCCTTCATATGATATTTCATTGTTAAAATATTCATATAACTCCTTATACCCAATCGCACTAACTGAATAATTATTAATACCTTTATCATATAATCCTTTTACTTCTTCAACTAAGCCATTTTTAATCATTAAATCAACACGTTTATTAATTCTTTCATATAATAACTCACGATTCATTGTTAAACCTATAATTAAAAAGTCATACATCTTTTGATCTTTATTATTATTATCACTCATTTGATTAGTATTAGCTCTTGAAATTGCCTGTAAGACTCTTTTACGGTTATTAGGGTGTATCTTTAGTGATTGTTCAAAGTCACGCTCTGATAGCACTTTATGAAGTTCTATGTTTGAATAATTGTTGTATTGTTTTAAAAGTTCTTCATCTCTTAGGGAATCAGTAAAATTATAGTCATATAATACACCTTTAATATAAAGACCAGTACCACCAACTATAAATGGTATTTTAGAACTAGCTATTTGTTCATTGATTAAAGCTCTAACCATTTTCTGAAAAACTGCGACACTAAAAGCTTCTGTAGGTTTTAAAACATCAATCATGTGATGTTTTACACCATCCATTTCTGATTTTGTTATTTTTGCGCTACCAATATCAAGACCTTGATAAACTTGAACACTATCACCGCTAATAATATCAGTTGAGTAGTGTTTTGCAAGATCAATTGATAGTTTGGTTTTCCCAACACCTGTTGGTCCTACTAACACAATCATTACATTACCCTCTTAAACATTTTTTCAATTTCAGGTAGAGTAAACTTAATGATTGTTGGTCTACCATGAGGACACATATAAGGATTATCACATTGTTCAAGATCATAGAATAGTTTTTGTACTTCGTTTTTGTTGATGTATTTGTTAGCTTTTATCGAATGTTTACAGCTTAAACTTTTAGCTAAGTCATCAATGATATCTCCAAGAGATACATCTTTATCCTCTAAAACATATTTAAGGATTTCTTCTGTATAAACACGTTCATATCCTTTATAAAACCACGATGGTACATGAGTAATGTCTATAGTTTGATTAGTATTGTTTTTAAGTTTAATCCCAAATTTATTTACAAGGTTAAACTTACCTTGTAAATTGATAACTTCAGAATTTGATAAGTCTAAAGTTATTGGAATTAAGAGTTCATAAGTATTTACTTCTTTATTACTCATAAACTGATAATAATTTTCATATCTAACACGCTCAGCAGCGGCGTGTTGATCAATAATATACAAATCATTATTTTCTTGAGCTAGTAAATATGTCCCAACATACTGCCCGATATACTCAAGTTTTGGGATTTTACTGACTACTGGTTCTACTACTTTGTTTAGTGGTTCTTTTGTCGCCTCTATTTTTTGATCAATTTTGTTATATAAGAATTTAGCTAAATCTTCTTTAATAACTTTTGATTTAAACTCTGGGTCACTTGTGCTTAGTTTTATCTCTTCTTGGATAAAACTCGGTTCATTTGTTTCTTTCATTTCTGGGATTAATAATAAATCTCTTAATGAGTTTAAGATTGTATTTTTTATTAATGAATTTAACATTCTGCTTTCTGTAAATTTTACTTCAAGTTTTTGTGGGTGAACATTAACATCAATTAATAATGGATCTAAGGTTATGTTCAGATAAACAATTGGGTATTTTTTAATTGGCAGATATGTTTTAAATGCCTCAATTACTGAGCTAATTATTTCATTATTTTTAATCATTCTTTTATTAGCGATAACTGTGATATGATTTCTATTTGAACGGTTAAATAAAGGTTTAGCTAAATAACCATCAATATGGAAATATTGATTTTCATTTTGAAAATAAACCATATTTTTAATAATTTCTAACGAATAGATATTTGAAAGAACTCTAAGTGGGCTATCACTTTTAGTTGTTGAAAATAATTGTTTTTGATTATTAGATAGGGTAAAGGCTATACCTGGATGTGATAAGGCAATTTTATTAATATATTCTGTTATATATGATAATTCAATATTTGGACCTTTTAAATGTTTTAATCTTGCAGGGGTATTATAGAATAAATACTTAACACTAATTACAGTCCCTTGATTAATTGGTTTTAATCCTTCATTGATAATTTCACCATTCTTAAATAAACAATAATAACCAACATCACCATTATTAGAGGCTATTTCTAAATGTGAAACTGAAGCAATACTTGGTAGTGCTTCTCCTCTAAAACCTAAACTTGATAGATGAAATAAATCATTTGATGTTTTGATTTTACTTGTCGCATGACGTTCAACAGATAGTTTAATATCTTCTTGATCCATCCCATGACCATTATCAGTTACTTTAATTTCTTCAAGTCCTGATTCCATTAAATCAATTTTAATGATTGTACTTTTAGCATCTATTGAGTTTTCAACTAACTCTTTTACAACACTAGCCATATTAACAACCACTTCACCAGCAGCTATTAGGTTTGATAATTGATTATCTAGTTTAACTATTTTAGCCATTTTATCACTTCTTTCTATCTTTTCTAATTATACTAAAGATAGACTCTTAAATCTAGTTTAGGTATGAAAAATTTGTAACTTATTGTATAATATCTTTAGAAAAGAGTTGATAAAGATGAATTACGATAAATTAAATGAATTAAAAAAGACAATAAATCAGAATTCATTAAGATTTACTGCCCTTTATATTGTTGGTGGTTTTTTAATTATAATCCCCTTATTATTAAGTGTTTATATCTTAGCCCTCTTAGGGGTTGGATTAGTATTTTTAGGCTCAAGAATCCAAAAGAATGTAAAAGCTAATAATATCTTATTTGAGGAATATTATTTAAATGAGGAAGTATTGCCATATTTAAAAGCTAATTTTGAAAACTCAAATTATGATCAAGAAGGCCAAATCTATTTTGATTATTACCAAACTTATAAAATATTAAAACTGCCTAATTATTATGGTAGTAAGAATCTTGTAACTTTACGTTACAACAACATCGATTTAAACATTGCGGATGTTAATTTTAGTTCTTATGACGATACAATAAAAAGACCGATATTTAATTCAGTAGTCAAAGGGAAAGTAATAACTGCGATGTTACCGCAACCAATCAATTATGATCTGGCTTTGTTTAATAGAAAATTTGTATTAAGTTCTGCATATAAGGAAATAAACTTTAGTGAGTTTATCTTATCAAAACAAGGATTATTCTCAACAAACATTAAAGATGTTAACGCATCTTTAGATGCTCGTTTTTTAGAAGTTATTAATGAAATAATTGAAGTTACAAGGGAAGTTGAGTTTGTGATAACTAATCATACATTTACGATTCTATTTAATGATGGTCAAAACTCTTTTGATTTACCTCAGGGAATGAAATATGATGAAAATATCACTAATAAGTTTGTAAATGATATTGAGTTATTTAGTAAACTTTACTCTTATATTGTTGGTAATGAAAACGATTAGTATTATTTTGTTTTTATTATATTTTCTTAAATAGTCATGTAAAAAAATAGTAAAAAACCTTATCTTAAGATAAGGTTTTTTTTGAGGGATTTCAAGAAAAAAATTATTTCTTATTTCTAGTTCTAACATCAAATACTACTGCTGCTACTAGAACTAAACCTTTAATTATATATTGTATTGATACATCTACTCCTAGTAAGTTCATACCACTTGATAATGATGCCATTACCAATGCACCAATAATACTTCCTGTAACTTTTCCAATACCACCAGATGCACTAACTCCACCAACAAATGCGGCTGCAATTGCATCAAGTTCAAATAATTGACCTGCAGTTGTTGTTGCTGATTGAAGTCTAGAAGCAAATAGTATTCCAGATAAAGCAGCAAGCATACTCATTGATCCAAATACTGTTAAAGTGATTTTTTTTACACTAATACCACTTAGTTCGGCTGCTTCAGGATTTCCACCTACTGCATATATATGTCTACCTAAAACAGTTTTATTTGTGATAAAACTATAGATTGCAACAACAATAAAGATAATAACTACAGTCCATGATATACCTCGATATTGAGATAATGTATAAAAGAACAATGATATGATTAATGAGATAAAGATGAGTTTTGTAATAAACATATCCTTTTTCATTACTTCAAATTTATATTTTATTAACGTTTTTCTTTTTCTCATTTCTGAAAAGACATAAATCAAGACACTTAATAGTCCGATTATCAATGTTAGTAAGTGCACGCCTTCAATATTGGCAACATCTGGTATATATCCGTTTGATATAGCATTAAAAGCTTCATTTGAAATAGTGATTGTTCCAGTTGCTCTTGTTGATAGTAATAAAGCTCCTCTAAAAATCAACATTCCAGCTAAGGTTGCTACAAACGCAGGAAGGCCCATATAGGCAACTAAAAATCCGTTCCAAAGCCCGATAATTAGTCCAATTATCAGTACGATAATTATCGTTATCAATACTGGTATATTATGTTGCGTCATAAATATCGCTGCTAAAGCTCCTAAAAACCCTGCTATATATCCAACACTTAAATCAATATGTCTAATAACAATAATCAAAGTCATACCAACTGCTAAAATGAAAATATAACCTGTTTGATTTAATAAGTTTGATATATTTCTAGCACTAATAAATATTCCACCTGAGGCAATTGTAAAATATGTAATTATTAGCAATAATGCAATATACATTCCATACTCTCTAACATTCTCCTTAAGAATACTAAAAAGATCTTTTCCATAGTTTTTTATTATATTCATATTTATCCTCCTATTCAGTTGCTAACTGAATAATATTTTCTTGATTTGCTTCTTCAATAGGTAGTTCACCAGCGATTCTACCTTCATTTAAAACATATACTCTATCACTCATTCCTAAAATTTCTGGGAGTTCTGATGAGATTAAAACAATGCTTAAACCACTACTTATCAGTTCATTTATTAACGTATAGATTTCAAATTTTGCACCAACATCTATTCCTCTTGTTGGTTCATCTAGAATCAATACTTTAGGATTTGAGAATAGCCATTTACTTATAGAGACTTTCTGTTGATTACCACCACTTAGATTATTTACTTTTTGCTCTATTGATGGTGTTTTAATGTTTATCGAATCTTTATATTTATTTGCTATCATAATTTCTTGATTATTGTTTATTATTTTACCTTTTGTTAAAGTTTGAAGATTTGCTAAAGAGATGTTTTGTTTAATATCTTGCATTAGAATTAAACCATTACCTTTACGATCCTCTGAAACATAGGCGATTTTTGCCTTTATTGCCTTTTTGGGATTACTGAAGTCAATATTTTTCCCTTCAACTAAAACCTCACCACTTACTTGATATCCATAAGGATTTCCAAAAATTGAATGAGCTAGCTCCGTTCTACCTGCACCCATTAATCCAGCAATTCCAACTACTTCTCCTTTTTTTACATAGAAACTAGCGTCTTTTACTACTTGTCTTCTAAGTTTGTGATTATATGCATTTATGTTTTTAACTTCCAAACATACTTCATCAAATGGTTTTGATTTTCGTTTGGGAAAAACATCATTGATTTCTCTTCCGACCATTTCTGTTATGATTTTATTTTTATTTATTTCATTTTTTTCTTTAGATAAAGAACAAATTGTTTTCCCATCTCGTAATATCGTAACTGTATCTGCTATTGCAGTAACTTCTTTAAGTTTATGTGAAATCATTATCGAAGTTACACCTTTTTCTTTTAAGTCCAGTAGTAACTTTAAGAGATTATCACTTTCTTCTTCATTTAAAGCAGCAGTTGGTTCATCGAGAATTAGTAGTTTTACATCTTTGCTTAAAGCTTTTGCAATTTCGATTAACTGTTGTTGGCCAACTCCTAAATTAATTACTTTTTCACTTGGGTTAATTTTTAAATTTACAAGGTCTAAGTATTTTTTTGATTCCGTAATTGTCTCGTTCCAATTTATTATATTCTTGTTTTTAATTTCATGACCTAAAAATATATTCTCATAAATAGTCATCTCAGGTATTAAAGCCAACTCTTGATAAATTATTGAGATTCCTAATTGTTCGCTTTCTTTAATGTTCTTAAACTTTCTTACTTTATTCTCAAATACAATGTCACCACTATATTCTCCATACTTATAAACACCACTTAATACTTTCATAAGTGTGCTTTTTCCAGCTCCATTCTCACCAACCAAGCAATGAATTTCACCTGTTTTTACTTCAAAATTAACGTTGTCTAATGCTTTAACTCCAGGAAATTCTTTTGTTATTCCCTTCATTTCTAATATGTTTTTCATAAAAAAACCTCCAAATTGGTTAAATAGTGGTAACTGTTGTTACCACTATTTTTTTACCAATAATTAGTCTAAATTTTCAAATAGTGATTCTTCGTAATATCCAGATGTGATTAATGCAGCTACAACATTACTTTGTTCAACTACAACTACTTCTGTTTGTTTTGCAGGTACATCAATTTCACCATTGTTATATGAACCTGTTGTTACTACTGTATCATCGTCTAATACTGAAACAGCCATATCAATTGCATCATTTACTAATGTTCTAACATCTTTAAATACTGTCATTGATTGTTTACCATCAATAATATATTGAACTGATGCTACTTCTGCATCTTGTCCAGTAACTAAATATGATGTGATTTCAGTATCATCTGCAAATGCATCAGCGATTGCACGAGCTGTACCATCATTAGGTGCAAGAATGAATACATCACCTTTGTCTGCAGTTGTTGCATTAGTTAAATGTGTTTCTGCTAAGTTTTTAGCTGTATTAAAGTCCCAGTTAGTTGTTATTTGTCCAAGAATATCAGACATTTCTGATCTAGTTAATACTGCTTTAGTTTGTAAACCAATTGCTTCTGATGAATTTTTAATTTCAAAAGTTCCATCAGCAATTTTTGGTTGTAAAACATTCCATGCACCTTCAAAGAATAAAAATGCATTATTATCAGTTGCAGCTCCAGCATATAAATATAATGGATTTCCAGTTCCTGTAGCTTGATCAACTAAGTATTGAGCTTGAGCTTCACCAACAGCAACACTATCAAATGTAACATAATAATCAACTGCATCTGTATCTGTAATTAAACGGTCATATGCAATTACAGTAATTCCTTCAGCTTTAGCTTTTTCTACAGCTGCAGCAGCAGCTGATCCGTCTTGAGGTGTAATTATTAAAACATCAATTCCTTTTGAAATTAATGTATCAACATTAGATAATTCAGTTACTGTAGAACCTTGACTAAATAAAATTTCTACTGAATAATCTGTATCTTTTAAAGCATCTTTAAATCTTTTTTCATCTTGAACCCATCTTGGTTCATCTTTAGTTGGTAAGATTATACCAATGTTAACTGTTTCTTTTTTACATGCTGCTAAAGTAACAACAACAAGTAATGCCATAATTAATAAAGTTAGTTTTTTCATAATTTCCTCCTATTGTTTTAAAAACGCTTCCATTTTAGCATGTAAACCTTTTCTTAAAAATGTAATATTTTACTATAAACATATAAATTCTTATTTTATAAAAAAAGAATAGACCAATAGTCTATTCTTCAATATTTGTGATTTTTTGATATGGAACCCAGATATACTTGTTATTACTAAGGCTAAATGTTAACTCATCTAGACTAAGATTATTTTTAAGACTATTAACTAATTCAATTATGGCTTTTGCCATATTATTTGAATCATTTAAGATTGTCCCATATATTTCATTTGTTTTAATGTAGTCTAAAGCAACATCAAGTCCATCTATTCCAATTATAGGAACCCATGGTTCGATAATCGGATTAATTATTTGATCAGAATCTAAATCTTTAATTAACTCTGCTTCTTTAAAAGCCCTTAATGCACCAATAGCCATTGCATCATTATTAGATAAAACAAGCTCAATACTATGGTTATATTCTGTAATTAGTTTTTTTGTTTCAGTGTAAGCCGTCTCTTCATCAAAATTACCGACAGCAATCTCGAGTAATTCAACACTAAAACCTAATCTATCTAGTTCCTCTAATACTGTTTTAGTTCTAATTTCAGCATCTTGATGTCCGACTTCACCTTTTAGAATAACTAATTGAATTACTCCATCATCATTTTTGTCATTAAAATTTAAGTTATTTGGGTCATAACCAAAGAGATTATTAACTAACTCTGCTTGTAAAACCCCTGATTCTGAAGGTAAAGCTCCAATATAGTATGCTTTTTCATAACTCTGTAAATCTTTTTCAAGAGGTTCTCTATTAATAAAAATAATTGTAGCATCGTACTTTTTAGCAAGTTCGATAGTTGCGTATGCACTTAACCTATCAACAGGATTTACAATTAATTCTTTATGTCCTTTTTTTAGAAGTGAGACAATTATTTCGTTTTGAATTACTTGTGAATTTTGGGAATCGAATGTTTTTAAAGTTATTACGCCTTGAGCACTTTCTGTGATTTTCATTTCAAAGTCTTCCATATATGTATCATTCATATCATAAATAATTAATGGAATAAAATTATCAGTCTTTTGACATGAACTTAATGTGAAAACCAAAAATAACAATATCATTAATTTTTTCATAGCTCACCCTCCTTTTTTATTGGAGTTTTAATTGTGATTTTAGTGTATTCATCTGGCTCTGATTCAATAATTAGTTTTGCTTGTTCACCATAATATAACTTTAATCTTTGATGGATATTTCTTAAACCAATACTTTTACTAAGTTTAGTATTATCAAGATTTTCATTTATTTCTTTAATTTTAGCTTTGCTTATACCATAACCATTATTTTGAACACTAACACAAATGAAGTCATCATATTTATCAGCTTTGATTTCTATTAGTGATGCCTCATTATCTGGACTAATTCCATGATATATTGCGTTTTCAACTAAAGGTTGCAAACTAAGTTTGAGGACTTTTTCCTCAAGAATATCATCATTGATATTGATTTTGTACTCAAACTTGTTATGGTATCTAATTTTTTGGATTAACAGATAGTTTCTAACATGTTCAACTTCCTCTTTTAAGCTAATTCTATTAGTTTCAGTTGAGATACTGATTCTAAAAAATTTTGAAAGGGCAACAACCATCTTTTGAACTTCATTATTTTTACCATTTTCACTAAGCCAAACAATTGAATCAAGTGTGTTATACAAGAAATGTGGATTTATTTGGTTTTGTAGTGCGATAAACTGGGTTTTACGTTTTGCTTTTTGCTCTTTTAATATTTCAACCATTAAGTTATCTATTTCTTTTGTCATAAAATTAAATGTCTCTCCAAGACTTACAATTTCTTGTTGTCCCTTGATATTAATTTCTTCTGAAATTCTTATTTTTGTGAATTTTTCCATATGTTCTTTGAGCTTTTCTATTGGTGAAGATATTCTATGGGAAATATAATATGAAACTAATATTGTTACTAAAATAACAACTATAAAAACAATTACAATTGTATATAATACTGTTACTCTAGTTTGTGTTATTTCCTCAATATTTGTAAATGTCGCAATTTGCCATCTTGAATGTCTAATTGTGTTAACACTCATATACATATCATAATCATTAATTTTAACTGTGTCACCACCAATGATTATTTCTTTTGCCAAGTCAATACTCTCGCAAAAATCTATAGTACAGTTTTCAGATGATGAGAAGATTAAATTTCCATACTCATCAAAAATAACTAAGTGGCCTAAAGTCCCTAAGTTCGTTTTAAAAGCTAAACTTTCAAGTAATGATGTATCTATATCAATTATTAGTACACCATTAACAATTTCACCTGATTTATAGTACTCAATTTCTTTTGATACTGTAATAACTTCTTTAGTACTTAAAACTAGTTCTTCAAGATGTGGTGATGAAAAATGGAAGATAGAACTATCTGACAAAGCACTTTGATACCAACCTTTACTTGTAAAACTTTCGTTTTTATAAGTATCTTTTGACGAGTAAACGATATACCCTTCATCATCTAGAAGTGAAATTGATGAGATTGATGATGATGACTCCTTAAGAATCTTGTATAGTTTTTCAATATCATTTTGATTCAGTTCCTTTGTTAAAACGTTTGTTTCTCTAGAGATAATATTTCCCGTATTAATAACATCAGATAAGTAGTTTTCGTAATTCATGATTATTTGTTTATTAAGCTCTTTTGATGTATTTTCAACTAATGAACTTGTAGTACCAAAAAATGAATTATAGATAATTGAACTACTAATCAGAATGGAAATACCAACAATTGATAGCGTTGCTAAGAGGATTTTATTTGCGATTGAAAGGTTTTTAATTTTTTTCATTATTCCTATACTCTTTTGGAGAATATCCTGTGTATTTCTTAAATGAATGGCTAAAATAATATACTTCGTTATATCCTACTTGTTCAGATATCTCGATTATTTTATCTGTTTTATATTTTAATAACTCCATCGCTTTTTCCATTCTTAACGCTACTAGATATTTGGTAAATGTTGTTTGTTTTTCTTTCTTAAATATCATTGACATATATGAAACACTTATTTGAAATTTATCACAAATACTTTCTAAGTTTATTTGTGGGTCTTCAAAATTATTATCTATATACTCTATTATTTGTGATAATGTATCGTCAGCTTTGTTTTTTGTATTATCTTTATTATAATTTCTGATCTTTAAGATTATTTCCTCACTATACTCTAAAATTTGCTTTAAATCATTAAAACTCATTAGTGTATCCATTAAGTTTTCGTTTGCTATTTGCGATATATCAATATTTAAACTCAAAGCAAAATCATATATAAAACTAATTATATTAGCAACATAATATTGATGATTAATTATTGAGTTTTGTTCTATAAGTGTGCTTGTTGTTAATTTTTTTATTAAATCTTCTCTTTCTTTTTTTGAACCGTGTTTAAAAATATATCGAATGTCGCGCATTTGATCTTTAGATATC
Source organism: Candidatus Izimoplasma sp. ZiA1 (assembly GCA_002285055.1). Taxonomy (GTDB): domain Bacteria; phylum Bacillota_I; class Bacilli_A; order Izemoplasmatales; family Izemoplasmataceae; genus Izemoplasma_C. The sequence goes on along the minus strand of NQYJ01000005.1, from coordinate 78,644 downwards.
GATAAGTCAATTTTCTTTTTATCACAAATATCCTTATACAAGACAATATCACCAACATTTAGGTATTTTGTAGCTTCTAGAGCTTTAGAAGCTCTTTCAAAAGCATAAGAAAACTCCTTTAAGTCAGTGAAAATATCACTTACTCCAACTTGGAGTTTGATATTACTAAACTCATTCATCCTAATAATAATTTCGTAAAGGATGCTTTCAACATCTCTAATAAAGAGATTACTAGCATTAATTAAGATTAAAGTGTTTTTGTTTAAACGCATTGATTTAACAAAAGAGTACTTATTAAATGATGTTTCTATTAAATTATTTAAGAATATTCGTTTTTTTTCGAATGCAGCGATATCATCGCTACTATTAAACATTAGGTTAATTAATAAGAATTTATTCCCAGTGAAAAAGATATCTAGAAACTTAAATTGCTTTATTGTATCATCTGTGATTTTATCTTGATATAACATTGATTTAAATATGTTTTCAACAAGAATCGGTTTACTTGCATCATAAAGGTTTTGAAGTTTAGTTTCGTCATATAAGAAACTATGTTCTTCATCTAGTTTCGTTTTTAATTTGGATAAAAACTCATTAATATCATCAACTGTGACTGGTTTCATTAAAAAGCTTACTACACTTAACTCTATTGCTTCTCTTGCATACTCAAATTCATCATATCCACTAACAAAGGCTATTTTAATTTTAGGAAAATCTCTTCTAATTATCTTTGTCAGTTCAATTCCGTTGATAAACGGCATTTTGATGTCTGTTATAACAATATCAGGGCTTAGTTTTTCGATAAGCTCAAGTGCATCATAACCATTACTTGCACTTCCTAAGACTTTAAAATTAGAATTTTGAGATATTTTAGATACTAATCTACCGCGAACATCATCTTCATCATCTACTAAAATTATTGTGTATATTTTTTCCATGTAATCACCTACTTATTAAACTCATTTTATCATTATTTTTTTATTCTACAAGTTATTAAAAAAAACACTTATTTATAATAAGTGTGATTTTTTAAATAATTTTAGGTACTCTTTGTATCCTTCTTTTTTTAAATCTTCTTTTTTTATAAACTTTAAACTAGCAGAGTTTATACAGTATCTTAGGTTTCCATTAGGCCCATCATCAAAAACGTGTCCTAGATGTGAATTAGCATCAGTACTGCGAACTTCTGTGCGGATCATATTATGTGTTAAATCATCTTTTTTTGTTATTTCGTTTTCATCAAGTGGTTTAATAAATGAAGGCCATCCACAATGAGCATCAAATTTATCTAGTGAGGAAAATAATGGTTTACCTGAAACTATATCAACATAAATCCCATCATTAAACTCTTGGTCATATTGATTACTAAAAGGACTTTCTGTTTTGTTTTTTTGGGTTACATCATATTGGATTTGATTAAGTTTTTTAATCTCTTTTTCATATTTCATATTATCACCTCTCCTTTATTATACTAAGAAAATAAAAAAGCACTTAGTTATGTGCTTTTTTTAGTAGAATACGAAAATGGTTTTCAATGTGTTCATATCCTTTTTGGGATAGATGAAGACCTTCTCGTGTGAAGCCTGGATGAATGTGATTTGTGTTATCTACTAAAGCATCATAAATGTTTAAATACTGACATTTATGTTCTTTAGCGATTGACATAATGAATGAATTTAAAGTTACAATATCTTTATTAGTTCTTTTACCAATAGTTACAGCGTCCATATTTGGAAGTGAGGCATCACCTACTGGGTAAACTGAAACTAAGATGATTTCAATGTCAGGAATTTTATCTTTAGTCTTAATAACAATCTCAGCAATGTTTTTAGCGATTTCATGAGGTAATAAGTTTGTTAGTTCTAAATCATTTGTACCAATTAATAAAAACATTTGATGTGGTTTAAGATCATAAATAGATTCTTTCATTCTTTTTAAGATTCCACTTGTAGTGTCACCACCAATACCTCTATTAGCGACTAAAAATTCATTATAAACTTCAGTTAATTGGAATTCTTGTGTTATTGAATCACCAACAAATACTGTAGGTCTTTTTTTATAGTATTTGTTCATTGTGTTAAACCATTTAACACGTTCTTCATATGCTCCACTTAAGAACATTTCAAATATTGTGTTTGTTGTTTTAGTTTTAATTTTAGTAATCATATAGATTAAATATATACAAACTAAAACTAATATCCCGATAATAATATATGGCATGTTAATCACTCCTATTTAATATAAGCTTTTAATGTTGTTACTTTTTTACCTTTTGAAGGTCCATGTGGAGATACAGTATATTCATTAATACTAGCTGGAATGATTACTGTTTCAGCATAGTGAATAACAAATGGTTCAAAATCATTACTTGGACTTTTGATGATAGCTTCCTCACCATCAACAAGATTCATAACATGAACTGATTTGTTTGCCTCGTGCATAACTGGTAAATCACTACAATGTCTGATTGTCTCGATTGGTTCTAAAGCATGTAAACCTGTTTTTTCGATTAAGGTATTTTCATCTTCATATAGTTTCTCAAAATGGTTAACTAAATTATCTTCTACCCATTTTGTAGTACGATCATACTGAATTACTTCTTTTCCATGATTAATATGAACAGGTCTTGGAATCCCATCTAACCCAAGGCGACCCCAGTCCCATAATTTAAATGTAAAGATATAAGGCGTAGCACTTATCTCTAAAACCATAGCGTTTGAACCAGAACAATGAATTGTTCCTGCTGGGATTAAGAAGTGATCATGTTTTTTAGCTTTAAACTCATTAATATATAATTCATTTGGGAAAGGGTATAATCCTTTATTAGCATTTTCTAAGTCTTTTAATAACTCATCTTTATCAATATTATCTTTTAGCCCTAAAAAGACTTTAGCATCTTCTTTTGCATATAATATATAATAACTTTCATCTTGTGTATATTTCATATTAAATTTATCTTTTATATATGACTCTAACGGATGAACTTGAAGAGATAAATTACCGCCTTCTACAGTATCTAAAAAGTCAAATCTAATAGGAAACTCTTTTCCGTATTTATCAACAATTTTTTCACCAAGTAAATTGTGAGGTTGATATAAAACTAAGTTAATTGAAGGTGACTCTATATAGTCATCTCCAAACTCTAAGTAAATCGAATTTTCCTCAGGTACACCATCAAAACACCAAGCGTAGTTAACAGCGTTTTTATCAAGATTACAAACCTCTTTCATCCACTGACCGCCCCAAACTCCTGTATCAAAGTATGGCACTAATCTAAATGGTTTAGTTGAAGCGTGTTTTAAGGCGTTTGTAAACTCATCCCCTGTGATCATTTTGGGATCATTGTATTTATTAGTATCAATATAATAATCTATTTCATTATACAATTTGTCTTTGATTTTATCTGCAATACGCCATTCTATAAAAAATCCACGTTTGTATTTTCTTAAAATATCAAGATCATAATCATTTTGTCGCCAATTGCTCATTTCATGACTTCTAAGACGTTTTTGAATTTCCCAACGAGCCATGTCAAAAATTGCTAAAGTATCGGCTTTAACTAACTGACTAGCCCCAAATCCATAAACAATTACATTGTTTGTAGATTGGTTAACTAAGTCTAAAATTTTTAACTGGTTTTCTTTACTATAAAGGTCAAGTACATCAAGATCGTTCATATAACCAAAGACACGATCATCTGTTAGATATTCACTAAACATTAAATTAATTTCGTCATTGCTTTTAGCATAATTATCAACATTAATTATTGTAGAATTATTGAACAAACTAAATAATTCTTGTTCAATTTCTTCATATCTAACACCTGGATAACATTCAAAAACAAAGACATGTTTTGATGTATCTTTTTTGATATAATTATGAATATTTTTGTACCCTTTAATTATTTTATTTTCACCTGAAATATGAATTTTTGGTGATAAATCGTATTGAGATTTAAAATTAATGTAATTCATCTTTTTCACCTACTGTTTTGTTGATTAATAAATCAAATAGTTTTCTTAAATGAAATGCGTTTAAGAATACATATAACGCAATCATTATTAATAATGTCATTGAATGAACTCTAAAAAATAATAATAACATTAAAGCGTTTGTCCCAAGCATTTTTAAAGTTGTTAGCAACTGTGTATGAGCAAGCAACATTGAATTTTTGACAAGGGTAGTAAAGTTACCTTTAAATATTGCGAGTACAGCAAAGAAGTAATTACTTACAATTACAATCTCAAACACTGCGATATACACAGAAACTCTTAAAATTGTTGAATCGGTATTAACTGCGTAGTTGTGCATAAAAAATAATCCAGTTAATAATAAAACAATAATTAAATAATACAAAGTTGCTGGGATAAAGTTCTTTTTAAAACTACTAAAAAAATCCTTAACAACATAAGTCTGTCTTTTAGTATCAAGTAGTTTAAAACTTACATTATAACTAGCTGTTAATGCAGCTCCAAAAGGGATTAAAAATCCGATAAAACTGATTCCTAGTACTAATAAGTTTAATAGTATGTAGTAAGATAAAATTCGATAAAAGTCTTTTAGATCTAATTTCATTTTAAGACCTCCTTACATTGTTAAAGATAGCACCTTTTAAGTAAAAGTGCTATCTTTTTAGTTTAAACTATTTTTTTTTGATAACAACTAATACTCCACCAGCAACAACTACTACAGCTATAACAGCAGTAATAACATATGCAGTAGTGTTAGGGAATTCTCCTACTACTTCCCAAGTTGGGCCTGTAGGATATAATACTTTCCCTGTTCCTTCTCCATCAACTGCATCAGGATCAAATGCTGAAACTTCTTCAACAACTTTTCCACCTAATGTTACTTTGTAGCTTGATAATACTGAGATATCAGCTTTTGTAACATAACCAGCTAATGTTGATTCATCATAAATGTCTGTCCAGATTCCATCAACAGCCCAATCTAAACTTGCGTTTACAAGGTCGATTGATTCATTAAATGTACAAGCGTTTGTAAATAAACCTTCACATTCAAATGTTGGAAGTTCATCTGCAGTATAATCAGCCCATGCAGCTGATGGTGATAAATCTACTAATTCTTCATACTTAGCTAAGAAATCTTCAAAACTAGTGAATGTATAACTAAGTTCGAAGTATCTAGTTACACCTTCAGTAGTCATAGCTTCAACTGTCATCCAAGTTGGAGCATTATCGTCTAACCATGTATAAATAGCAGCGATTCCACCAGTAATATGTTGATTATTAATTACTGCACCTTTTCCTTCAGTTCCATCAGGATCGTCTGGATTTGTTATTGGTGTTGTAGATAATGTATCATCCATTACAGCTAAGACAATTGTTCTTGTTCCTGAACCGTCTTTTTCAAACGTAGTATCTACTGATACTTCACCAGCCCAACATCCAGCTAGTGCGAAAACCAATGTTAATGTGATTAATAAAGAAATAACTCTTTTCATTTTCTAATTCCTCCTATTTTTAATCTTGTTCTCCCATATAGAACACGTATTTGTTTAACATTAGTGCTAACATTGTTATTACTAATGTGATAACCATTAATATCCATGCCATTGCACTGGCACTTCCCATTGCATTATCAGCAATCATTTTGTCAAATAGATAATATGAATAGTAGTAAGTACTTCTTGAAGGGCCTCCACCTGTCATAATGTATGCTGTTGTAAAAACTTGGAACCCTCCAATAAGACCCATGATAAAGTTAAAGAAGATTGATGGTGTCATTAAAGGTAATGTAATTTTTATTATTTTTTGAAACCAGTTTGCTCCATCAATATCTGCAGCTTCATATAGTTCTCCTGGTATATCTTGCATTTGGGCAAGATATATTACCATTGAACCTCCTGCAGTCCATAGTCCCATAATAATTAATGTTAGTTTTGATATGTCTGCATCTTTATACCATCCAAGTGGTTCCATATTAAACAAATCATAAAATGGTCGTAAAATTTGATTTACTAAACCAAAACTTGGTTGGAATAACCACATCCATAATAAACTCATTGCTACGATACTAACTACGTTTGGTAAGTAGTATAAAGTTCTATAAATACCCATACCTTTAATTTTAGTATTTAGTAGAAGGGCAAGTATAACACCTACTACAATCCCTAAAGGTACAGCGATAGCAACATGGTAAAGTGTGTTAAATAAACTCTTCCAGAACAAAACATCATTTGTTAATAATATTCTGTAGTTATCAAACCCAATAAATCTTGGTGCTCCAACCATATCGTACTGTGTAAAGCTTAAGTACAAAGAAAATATTAAGGGGAATGCACCAAAGACAAACAATCCAATTAACCAAGGTGATGCAAAAATATACCCTAGTCTTTTTTCTTCATGTCTTAATCCTTTTATCGAAGGCTTTTTATTTTGTTTTTTCATTTTTTTGTTTTTTACCATGTAAATCACCCATTCATTTATTTATTAATTAACCGTTATTTATATCGTTATAATTTTCTTGTTTTTGAATATATAAAGCTCTAGCTGCTGCAAGTGTTTGTTCTGCTGTCATTGTTCCTGCTAACGCTTCATCATAATATGTTTTCCAATCAGCAGCGTGCCAGTTTGGTGCATAAGGAATATATACTTTGTCAACTGCATATTGAACTTCGTTAAAAATTGCTGTTCTAATTGGATCTCCTAATACTAGTTCTTCCATAGCATCGTTATTTGCCATAATCCATCCATTAGCTTCACAGAATCTTTTTTGAATGTCTTTACTCATTAAGAATTTCAAGAATTCCCAAGAGCCTTTTGCTTTTTCTGGATTATTATCATTATTGTCATATAACTCAATACTAAATCCACTACCCCAGTTAGTTCTAATTCCATTTTCATCAGGTAATGGGATTTGTGTTACACCATAATTAATATCAGCACCATTTTGTTTCATTGTGTCATATAAAGAATCAGTCCCAATCATCATCGCAACTCTACCAGCTGCAAATGGATCAATTCCTAATATTTGATTAGCTTCACCAAATGAGTTTAATTGTGCTCTTGAGAAACTACTATTAAAGTTAATCATCCAATCAAGTACATCAATATGTTCTTGAGTGTTTAATGTCGGATCACCATTTTCATCAAAGAAATCTAATCCTTTTTGCCATAAGAACCCATGATAAGTTCCTTGTCCATATGTTGGATCAAATCCAATTTGAGAGATTTGTGAACCATCTGTTTTATTAAGTTGTGCTGCAACTGTTTCAAGTTCACTCCATGTTGTTGGTACATCTGCTTCTGTTAATCCAACTTCTGCAAACATATCTAGGTTGTAATAAAGAACTCTTGTAGTTGCTGTAAAAGGTAAAGCAAATAAATCACCATCATATTCTGCATAATCTAGTTGTGATTGATTAAATACACTTAAATCAAACTCACCAAGTCCTGCATCTATATCATCTTGAATAAAATCTGAGATGTTAAATAGTGCTCCATTTGATCCTCTTAAAATAACGTTATCAAGTGTATGTAAACCAACTTCAGGTGCGTTATCTGAAGCTATTGCAACATTTACTTTGTCCCAATAATCCCAAAAACTAAATCCAACACCCTTAACATAATAAGTATCTTGGCTTGCGTTAAAATCATTAATGATCGCTTTTGTACCACTATATGATTCACTACCTACTGGAGACATATGCCAAAATTCAATTCCAATTTTTCCTTCAGGTACATCTGAACCCCCACATGCACTTAGGGCAAATATACTTAAAGTCATTAATCCTAACAAAAATATTTTTTTCATATCGTTCACTCCTTTTATCCTTTAATTCCTGAGAATGTAATTCCTTCAATAAATTGTTTTTGAGCAAAAAAGAATATTACTATTGTTGGCAACATAACTAAGATTGATGCAGCCATCATTAAATCAAACCTATTAGTAAACTGCCCTTGGAACGCTTTTAATCCAAGTGCTAAAGTCCATTGATCCGGATCTGATAAATATATTAGAGGTCCAAAATAATCATTCCAAACCATCATAAATGTAAACAAGGCAACAGTTACTAAGGCTGGTACACTTAGTGGTAACATGATCTTAAGAAAGATTTTAAAATGAGAAGCCCCATCAATAATTGCACTTTCAGTTAACACTTTAGGTATACCTTTAAAGAACTGTCTTAACATAAAGATATAAAACGCACTACCACCACCAAAGAAGAATGGTACGATTAATGGTAATCTAGTTCCAAGCCACCCTATCTTGGAGTACATTATATAAGTAGGGATTAAGAGTACTTGCATTGGTATCATCATTGTCGCTAACATGACGATAAAGAATGTATCTCTACCAGGCCATTTTAATCTTGCAAATGCGTAAGCTGTTACTGTTGATGAAATCAATGTTCCAGTTACTGCTAAGACAACAATTATTAAACTGTTCTTCAGATATGTTAAGAAGGGAACTGTTGTAACAGCAATTTTAAAGTTAACCCATTGAGGATCTTTTGGTAAAAATTGATTAAACCCTTCTAATAACTCAGGACGAGTCTTAAGTGCTGTAAAAAGCATCCATAAAAATGGAAAGATAAATAGTAAACTAATAAAAGCAAGCACGATGTGCATAAAGATAGCTTTAAATAGTTTCTTTTGTTTTCTTGTGTATTTTGGTTTTTTATAAACCACTTCTTTTTCATTTTCTAACATAGAATCACTAACCTTTTTTTAGTTTTAGTACCCTTGGGTAGTAAATGTTTGCATTTATATGTTCATCATTATCTAATGTATTAACATTATATGTTAAATACAAATCTGATGTATTGCTAAACTTATGTAGTTTTGCGTTATAAGTAATTGTTGTTTTATTTTCTAGATGTTCATTACATCTATAAATTAACTCTGTATTTAAAAACCCATCTTCAATATTTAGTGTTTCTCCATATACAATATCACTACTTAAGCTACCAAAGGTATAAGCTATTTTATAGATGTCATCATCATAAATAACTCTAAACTCACACGCGATATTTTTAGCTAAAGTTTTAAAATTCTTGTTTATTGTTTTACTATAACCATCTTCAAGTAAATACTCATAAGATAATTGATTAGCTATATCCTTTGTTCTAAAACATATCATATTTCTTGATATGTTAGAGTCATATCCAAAGACATATATATAACCATCAATCTCTTTATTATTAAGGATTGAAGCACCAAATGTGTAAGTTAAACTACCATGTTCAAAAAGTAATGATTTATCCATAATTGTGTAGTTATTATAATCAGGAACATTGTTAATTATTGGTAATTCAATTAACTTAGCACCAACAACCCTAAACCATTCATCTTTAACAACCGGATCTTTAACATTTAGCGCAGTTATATAAAATTTAGAATTATCAATAACTCCATCTTGAAGCCATAAATAGCTTCCATCATTAGGGACAAAGATAGATGAAGGAACATTATTGTCTTGATTATATTTAAACTCAATATCAAAGATATTATTAAGAGATGATTTACCAACAGAGTTATTAATCATCTTAAAACCAGGCACACGTTTTCTTGTTGTTTTATCAACTTCACCAATAAATGTATCACTGAAGTACCAATAGACATTAGTTCCTAGTTCAAAGCTATAAACTCCATCTGCTCCTGTCCAACCTGAGTTTTTTATAAACCCTTTTGTTGATTCATGATCAGTTTCTATACTAAAACTTTTATCAATTATAAAATCAATGATGTCATTATCTCCAAACACTTTAAATGTTTGATAAAACCCATTTATATTTCTAATAACTTCAAAGTTTATGTTATCAATTGAAGCATAAACCACTTCATCTTGATTTTTAAATATTAAACTTTTAAATTTATAGATATTATCAAAAGTAAAGTATGAATAACCATTAATTGACTCTTTATTATATTTACTCATTTTCTATTTCAACAAGTTTAATAAATCTTGGTCTATATACATCGCCATCTTTTTCATGATGTTCCATTTGATATGTATTAACATTATATGAAACTAATAACTCATTCTCTAAAGATAAATGTGGATGAGCTTTGGCATTATATGTATACGTTGTATTCCCATATTTTGAGATAATGTTTTCAGTTGAATAAAATATAGTTGGTTCACTAAATGGTCCAACTGGTGTGTCGCCAATTGAATAAGCAATTTTACTTGAATTAACATCATACTGATATATCGCAACAAACTTACCTTTATTAATCCCTTTTGTGATTGGTGATACACTCATCTCACAAGAGATATGTTCAAGAATTGGAGCTGAATCAAACATGTTTTTCGAGTAACCTACACCATCAAAATATTCCCATAAATCAATATTTTCAAAATCCTTTTCAAGAACTCTTGAAACTACAAGCTTTCTTATATAGTTTTCAGTTATATATCCATATACATATATATAACCATCAGCATACATATTGCCTGATTGTTTTGTTAAAGGCATAATTGCATTACCATATATTATTTGATATCCACTTTCACTTTGATAAAATAGCGGAGTTCTTTTTTGAGTTTGTTTTGAAGTATCTAATACTTCATTAATAATTGGAACTTTAATTAAAGAAACACCTGATATTTTAAATTGCATACCTTCTTTTTGTGTTAAGTCAGGTTCAACTAATAATGGAAGAAAATATAAATCTTCATTAATAACTACACCATCTTGCAACCAGAACCATGCATGTTTTTTAGTTTTATTTAAAACATTGTTAGTATTTACTTCAATATCTTTTAATAGTTGTTTATTAGAGAAAACCTTAACTTTATTTAAACCATATAAAGTTAAATCTTCTGATTGATCTTGATAGTTACCACTATCATTACTCATATCAACAACTATTTTAAAACCTTTAATTTTTTTACCTATAATGATTTCTTGGTAGTCACTTAGTGAGTTGCTTTTACCAAGTGATATTTCTTTAAACATAGTGTATTTATTATCTACATTGAGTAAAATACTAATATCTTTAAACCCTCTTCTTTGAGGATTATACTCGATATGATCTTTATCAAAATAGTTATAGATATCGATATAATCAATAAAAAATTCTGTAGGGAACTTAAACTCAAGTTCAAGTTTATGAGGATTATATCCTGATAAATAAGGATTTATATTATCAAGAGAATAATCAACTAGGTTTAGTGCTGTATAACCTTCATATAAAGAACTATTATCTGGGTTAAAAAATGCACAAACTTGATTTTCATTATCAGTATTAATTTCAAAGCTTACATTCTTTGTATCAAAACCATCAACATAAGCTAATGTATTATTTGGCATTAAGATTGGTGGAACTCTTCGATCATCTTCATTTGAGATTTCACCAACAAAGGTATCTCCAAAGACAAATACTGTTTTACTATCTTCTTGGTTATATGAATCATTACCATTCTTAATATTAAAACTAAATATTCCATCGCCACCAGTCCAACCGGACTTGTTTTTAAAAGCATCAGTATAGGCTTTTTCCTCATAAGCAATATAACCCATACCCAGTCTAATTTTTACTAGTGTATCTTGTCTTGCTAAAATTCTAATAAATCTTGCTGTTTGGTTATTTAGACTTTTGGGATTACTTGTTTTTTCCCATCTATCATGTAAAAGATAGTGTAATTCTATCTCATTATCACTCTCTATTTTACCAATTGGATAATATGCTAAAAGGTCAATTTCTAGTTCTTTATTGCCCTCAACTAAGCCATTATATAATATGTCATTAATTTTCATATTCACACCTCGTTTATGTTAATAACGCTTACATAAAACATTATAACAGTTTAATATATAAACTTCACTACTTCAAAGTGATATAAGCAAGATATATAACTTTTTAAGCAGTATAGCACCGTTATTTATGATAGATAATTGGATAATCATATTAAATATTGTCAAAAAAAACACTAAGAAAAAAAGCTTATTTTTCTCCCTTAGTGTTTTTTGTTTTAATGTTTTTTAACTTCAATTACTCTAATAAATCTAGGACGGTAAATATCAGCGTTTGATAATTTAAATGCGTTTGTTGTATTTACATTATATGAGATCAAATAATTTCCAACCTCTGATAATGATGGATGCATTTTTGCGTTATATGTAAAAGCATCTAAATAACTTGATTCATTCGTTTTATATAGTTCTACATAATCAGTAAATGGTCCATAGGGTGTGTCACTTAGACTGTAACTTATTACACCACTAGTAGTATTTTCCATTACAACTAAAACATATTTACCTGCAAACATTCCTTCTTCCATATACGTTACACTTAATTCTGCGCTTACACCTTCAATTAGTGGTGCTGAATCGTTTATGTTTTTAGTAAATGTTGTTCCATTAAAATACTCATACTTATTCATATCTAATATATCTTCTGGTAATACTCTTGAAACTGTTAGGTTTCTACCGTGTAAATCTTTATAACCATATACATATATATAACCATCAGGATTAGTGTACCCACTGTTTTCTGACATGTTTAAGACACCAGCACCATAAAAGATATCACCACCATCTTCGCTTACAGAGCGAAGATTAGCATCATAGTATACTAGGTTATCGTAATCTAATCTTTCATCTACAATTGGTACTTGAATAATTCCCGTCTTAAATACTTTAAAGAACATTTCATAGTCTTTTACTAAGATTGGATATAAGTATAAGTAATCATCAATAACAACACCATCTTGGATCCATAATCTTGATGAATGTTCTGTCCCAGTGATTTCTTCTATTCTTGAAGTAGCATTAACACTTGGATATATGAAGTCGTCATTATTAAATAGCATTACTTTTCCAATTCCATAATGAGTTGTTGTTTCTTCGTAGTTAGATAATAATTCAAGTTTTAAATATCTAATTTCAGTTTGATTAATTGTGAATTTATTTGAATATTCGCTACCAAGTTCACCACTAGCTTCTAAAACCACTTCACTTGAAACATCGATATATGTTATTCCATCAACTGATGATTTAATATTGATGTTTTTAACTCCATATTTTGTTTCATCATTGTAATTCCATATATATATATCAGTAACATCTTTTATATCTTTTAAGTCAAAGATAATTTCTTGATCTGTTGTTTCACTGCTCAACCACATATTACCATTACCAATATTAGTTAGTAAGGCATCACTTGTGTTATAAAAGTCTAAACCGATATTGTTGATGATATTCGATTCATCATAACCAATAAAATCATCTGGTAAAAAGATACTTTTTGGAATGTTGTTAGTAGTTAAATCATAATCAAATTCCATGTTTTCATAATTAACATCACCTGTGTTTAAATAACCAAATGTGTTGTTGATCATACTAAAGTTAGAACGTAATAAAGTTTCTTCATTAACATTTCCTATAAATGTATCACTAAAAACAAATCCTGTAGTGTTTTCAACTGCTCCTACAGTATCATTTCCATTAGTTAAATTAAATGAGAAGATTCCATCAGCTCCACTCCATCCACTATATCTTAAAAAAGCATTTGATAGTACTTCATCTTCTTTTACAATTACACCTTCACCAAGAATTACTCTTAGGTCGTTAATCGCGTAATAATCTCCACCGTAATTACCAATACCTATTTCATTTTTAAAACTAATTCTAATTTTTTTTGCCATATTATTGTTTAATGTTATTTCGTTTAGTGTTTGATTATTAAGTGTTAAGTCATCATATACTTTATCAAACTTAAAACCATCAAGTGATAATTCAATATCAATTGTTTTAAGTGATAATGTATCATCACCTAAGTAATTAGTTAACTCAAGAGCTTTTAGTGGGTATATAGCATCTAGTGTAAACTCAATTGAGTATGATTTTAATGATGAGTCTGAAAAGATAAGAGGATTACTTGTTTTATCCTTACAAATATTTTTAAAGTTATCTTTACTACCTGTGATTGTAGATGTTTTTGTGTTTATATCTTCAATCACTATTTCATCTTCAAAATAATTTGTTAATTCGTAATAACATGTTTCAACTTCACTTATGTTGACTAAATCTTTTAATGGATCTTCAATAATTGGTGTTTCTGTTTTTTTACAGCCACTAAGCACTAATAGTAAAACTATTATTAGTATTGTGTTTTTATACTTTGTCATAATCTTTCACCTGGTAGACAAGGAAAGTACTTGATAGTTTTTTAAGTTCTTCCATTGCTTCGCTTTCGTTGTTAGTTTTGTAGTTAATATTCATTGAAAAATCAAACTGGTAAAACCCACCTAAAGATGTACTAAAATTAGTTTCCCAGTAATTGTTCATAAGCCAGATATATTGATCATCAGTATTATTTAGAGTTTTATCACCATGAAGTTTTATTTCTCCTGGTTTTAGTGAACCCATATATAATAATGGTGCGTCCATACTAACTAAATTTAGAGATTTGTTTTTAGTTACTAAACTGTACCCATTATTCATCGTGTAAAACTTAGTAAGTGTTTGTGGTAATTGATCAATTCTTGGTCTTATATTAGTTCCATTTTTGTTGATCCATAGTTCTTCTTTTTCACCAACTGTTAGTGGTATAGATAAATACATTGATTCAGGTTCCCAGACTGTGTCTTTCCCCAAAATATATGAAAAATCAATAATTGGTTCTTCTTTATAAAGTGTAATTTCAACAACACTGTATATTGTTCCTTTTAAAAGGTATTTAAGTTGAACTCTTGAAAATATTGGACCATTAGCTATTACTTTTGAGTTAACTAATTTACCACTTTGGATGATTGAACTAAACAGTTTACGATTTCTTCCAATATCTTTTCTTATTTCACTCATTGCCTGAGGTGCAAATAAATAATCATATTGGACTTCACTAACCTCATAAACAGGAGTAAAAAGACTGTTTTCTGAATCACATCTTAATAAACTTTCATTAGTTGTTTTATCTAACAACTTTGTAATCCCTAAGTCTTTTTCAAATTCAATTAAAAAGTATGGTGATTCAATTTTAAATTGAGATGCATAAATTTCATTATTTAAGTAAGGACTTTTAAAATCATATCTTTCATCCCTTGTGAACAAGGGATCAATACTCATTTCTCTTTTTGTTGTTTTATGTTTTCTAATCTCTAGTACTTTTTCTTCATAAGGGGCTAAAGTAATATAAGTTCTAACTTCTTTTCTACTTTTTTGATCTACTAATATTTCTTGGTAGTCTAGCTCTTGATTTGATTCTAAATCATATAATTTATAACCTTCATCAACAATAAAGTCTTCCCACCAATTGATATATATTTTAACAAGTTTTTTCAGTTCATAATTATATGGGTTTTTGATTTTATAACGCATTGGTCTTCCTGCGCTTTTCATCATTTCTCCTGTTTTTTCTTTATAATCATCTAGGAGTTGATCTGCATATTTGTTCGCAAGTTCAGCAAACATACAGTTTCTTGATTCAAGTTTAACTGTCATTTTATTCCAAGGTTCTGAAACACTAGTGAAATAACCCCAAGTATGTTCTGCGAACATAATCATGTTTTCTTCTAAACTAGTAAGTAATTCTTGATCAAAGTTAAATCCATTGTTTTTTAAAGACAATATTTTTTTGTAGTTTCTTTGAGCTTCTTTATATAAGGAAACAGCTCTTGGTGTTGACATAAAACCATCACTCCACCAATCAGTCCAGTCACCACTATATGTTTTTAAGTCTAAATCCATCTTCTCAAGTTTATCAAAGAATTCATTAATTCCGATTAACTCAATATTTATCTGTTCACCAAATAACTCATTAAATCGAGTTATAGCCTCCATAATATGAGGATTAGGTGGGGCGTTATCAACTAATAACCCTTTTGTTAATATCGGTAAAAAGTCATAGCTATAATCTTCTTTTTCTAAACTTTTAATGTAATCATCAAACCATTTTTTTGCGTATGTTAAACGTTCATCATCAATAATTGCTTTAGTGTTAAAGAGGCCTTTAGTAAAATCAGCAACGACGTTAGGAACTAATTTAGATACATTACCTTGGTTATAAACATCACCATTCCATACTAATACTTTATTTTTATTAGGAGTTTCCCAGTAAAAAGCAGTTTGCTTTTTTAAGAATGGCACAAACCCGTGGTGGTTATGGATACTCGTGAAAAATCTTGTTACTCCTGATTCATATAATAAATCAGAGTAACCCCAACCCCAACCATTGATATCCATAGAAATAGCACTGTTGATTTTAACACCAGTAAATAATGCAAAATCCTCTACTTTTTTCATCTTGGTCTTTAGAGCGTCATAATCTACTAGTTCTGTCAGGTTTAAATAATTCCCTGTCACTTCAATGTGTTTTCTTTGAATTGCAAGCTTTAATCTGTTAACCCATTCTTCTGATTCATGTTTTAAGAAGGTATCAATAATCCAAAAAGATTCATTATTCCAAACAAAAGATTTCCAGATATCTTTTTCACCATTTGCAATTTTTTCTGAAATAACTATTGCTTGTTTTAAATAATCAATGTGATATTTAGTTATTTTTTCCTGGCGATCAGTATAACCGATATCAGTATGTGTTTGATGCATTAAATAAATTTTCATCTTACTTTTCCTCTTTCCTAATTTTTGCTTTTCTAAACTGGATTGGTGTTAAAGAAGTGCTTTTTTTAAAGACATTATAAAAATTAACTTCACTAGTATACCCACACTTTCTAGCAATCTCTCTTACTGTATCTGTGGTAGTGATTAACAAATGTTTTGCAAGATCAAGTCGGAACTTAATAATATACTCATAAGGTGGTATTCCCACTTCTTTCTTAAATAATCTTGAGAAGTGAAAAACACTATACCCAACAAACTCACATAACTCATCAAGAGTTATTTTATTACTAACATTTTGCTCGATATAAAAAATCGCTTGAATAATCGCATTACTTTTTGAACCATCTTCAATCCCGTAATGTTTTTTAGTGTATATCTCAACAAGAATTGCCTCAATACTTAAAGAAACATAAACTTCATTTAAAATATCAAGTAATGTTAATTCTTTTAATTTAATAAAGAACATAACAATTCCAGAAAAATCAACCATCGATATTCCTGCTTTTTGTGGATCAACAATCTCTGAAAGATAATCTCCTGCAAGCTTACCATCAAACTCTAAAACGTATAAGTCAGCATCACTACTAGAAATAGTTACATCAACACCTTTTTTGATTAGTAATAAATCATTTTTTGTTAATGTATAAATACGGTTATTAAGAGTAACAAAAAAAGAACCACTATTTACATAGTAAAAATAATATGAATCCATCGTGTCATATTTAAGTGAATACTCATTATTAAATCTTAACTGATAAAAAGATTTATGGTAAAATAATGATTTTTTAGCAAATTCCTTTGGAATGCATGTACTTTTATGAATTATATCAACATTATTGCTTATAAACATAATATCACCTCATATTCTTAATTTTATATCGCATTATTAAATATTGCAATAAAATGCGTTTTCATAGGCAATATTTAATATACATTATGCAATATATTATAGTTTTTATGAATATACTCTATTAAATAATATTAAAAGTTAAAATATTCTTGTAGCAATATATATTATATAAATCGCAGTTTTTAAAAGTATTATATTTAGTTTTATTAGTGTATAATTATTATTGAAGAGGTGATTATTTTATGTATATTATCGGTATAGATGGTGGTGGCACAAAAACCAAAGTTTGTGTTTTTGATATCTTAGGAAATTATCATGGAGAGCTTGTATGTGGCCCTTCTAGTATTGATACAAGAGATATTAATGAGTCCCTTAAAGAGATAAAAGAAACAATTTTTCGCATCTTAGATGATAAAAATGATATCTATATCTCAAGTGCTTTTTTAGGTCTTGGAGGAATATCTAGTAAAGATGACTCTTTAAAAGTTGAAGAAGCTTTTAGAAAGTTAGAATTTTGTGATGATTTAACTAAAATTTCAGCTAAAAACGACATTTATAATGCTCACGCTGGTGGTTTAGAAGGAAATGATGGTTATACATATATAATTGGAACTGGTAGTGTTTTATTTGGAACTTATCAAAATGATAGTTTTAGAGTTGGTGGGTACTCTCATAAAGAGGGTGATCCTGGGAGTAGTTACGCTCTTGGTAGAAAGGCTTTAAAAATATTAGCCAAAGTTCTTGATAATCGTGTTATCGAAACACCTTTTACAACACAATTAAAAGTGTTATTAGATGTTAATAATTACGCAGAATATGTTACAATGATTAATGGGATTAACCGTACAAAAACAGCTGATTTAGCTAAAACAGTAACTAAGTTTGCTGAGTTCAATGATATCCATGCATTAAACATAATTGACACAGAAACAACTGAGTTACAATTAATGTTAAAAGCAATGTTATCAACATTAAATTCTCCAAAAAAAGATATTAGTATTATTGGTTCTCTTGGTAACGCTGATACAGTTTTTAAAGAGATGCTTTATAAAAAAATTAGTTCATTAGGTGATTTTAATGTTTTTGAAGCTAAGCTTGATCCTGTTTATGGTTCAATCATTTTAGCTTTTAAACAAATCAATAATGGTTTATATACTAAATACTTCAAGATTAAAGGGTGATTAAAGATGATTTTATATTTTAAACCAATATTCCTAGATAAAATATGGGGAGGAAATAAACTTAAAACATTATTTGGTTATGATTCATCAGACCAATGTGGTGAAGTTTGGGGGATTAGTGCTTATAAAGATCTCCAAAGTATTGTAAATAATGGTCCCTTTAAAGGACGAACTTTAAAAGATTTATATGATAATGAAAAACAACTATTTGGAAATCCAAAACAATTAGAGTTTCCAATTTTAGTTAAAATAATTGATGCTGCTAAGGATTTAAGCGTTCAAGTTCATCCTGGTGATGATTATGCATCCAAGTATAACTCATATGGTAAAAATGAATGTTGGTATGTCCTTGCTACTGACAATGATACAAAAATGATCATTGGTCATAAAGCTAAAACTAAGGATGAACTAAATCAGTTAATTGATAACTTAGAATTTGAAAAACTTTTGAATAAATTCAGTATTAAGAAAGATGAATACTTTTATATAAAAGAAGGCACAATCCATGCAATATGCGCTGGTACTGTTCTTCTTGAAGTTCAACAATCTTCAGATTTAACTTTTAGGTTATATGATTATAATCGTTTAGAAAACAACTCGTTACGTCCGCTTCATTTAAACGAAGCTAAAGCTGTTATCAATGTTCCTGATAATAAAATATTAACTAAACATGACAACACCTATTTTGATTATGATATTAAGACTATCACTGGTTCTTTTAACAAAACAGCTCATGTTCATGGTGATTATATAGCTGTTATTGAAGGATCTGGTTTAATTAATGATTCACCACTTAAAAAAGGTGACTTCTTAATGGTAAGTAGTAATGATACTTATGATATAATAGGAAACTTAAAAATTCAGATAACTAACTTCTAGAGGTGAAATATGTACAAATTAGTAGTAAGCGATGTTGATGGTACTTTACTTAACAGTGATCATCAACTCTTAGATGAAACAAAAGAATACTTAATTTCTTTAAAAAAACAAAACATTTTATTCACTTTAGCTAGTGGAAGACATAATGATTTAATGAAAAAATTATATGATGAACTAGAAATAGAAATTCCAGCGATTTCTAGTAATGGTAGTTTTGTAGGTAATCCAATCACTAAAGATACTTTGTATCAATCAGTTATTGATACAAATGTTATTTTAAACGCTGTTAAACTAGCAAAAAAGCATGGTTCTGCTTATATAATCTATACTAAAGATACTTTAATTGCTAATGATCATCCTAGTATTGAAAGTTTGATTCAAAGAAGTAATAACGAAGAAGAAAGGTATCGTTTTAACATAATAAAACATCGTGATTTTAAAGAAGATTTAGCTAGTCTTAAAATCAATAAATTCTTATTTATTGAAGATGATCCGATTAAGTTTAAAGCGATATGGGAAGAACTTAAAACATACCAAAATATTGAGTTTACTGAAAGTCAAACTGGTTATCTTGATATTACAGGACAAAACGTTCATAAAGGTAACGCGGTTAAGGAGTTAGCTAAATATCTAAATATTGATATTAAAGATGTTATTTGTTTTGGGGATCAAGGTAATGATCTAGAAATGATTAAAATGGCTGGTCTTGGTGTTGCAATGGGTAATGGAATTGATGAGTTAAAAGCTAATAGTGATTTTATAACTTTATCAAATAATGACCAAGGCGTAATGTATGCATTAAAAAAATATTTAAAAACCAATTCATAATTGAATTGGTTTTTTTTGTATGTGCTTAGAGGATTACAATAGTTATAGTAGAAGGGTGGTTAGCACATACTTTTTAGTGATTTTATTTTTTTAGCCATGTTTTTAGGATCATCATGTAATTTTAAAATTGCACTTCCTACAAATACAGCATCACTACCTGAGTCTTTTGCGTGTTTTACATCTTCTTCAGTTGAGATACCTACACCACAATATATTGGTCTTGTGATTTCGTTATCTCTTAAGTATGTAATACAGTCTTTTAATTCTGGATATTTTTCGTTAATATTATTTGATGTTGGTTTTGCCTGAAGATAAACAAATCCGTTTGATAATATTGCACTATTAACTTCTGAAACAGGTAAATGATATTGAACATAACAAGATACTCTGATTCCAGATTTTATAAGTAGTTCTTTAATAGAATCATCTTTTAATCCAACATAGATTAAATCTAATAAGTCATTTTCTTTACAATAAGCAATAAATTTTTCAACACCAATTTCTTCTACAGTGTTTTCATATGCTAACAAAATGATTTTTGTATTAGGAAGATTTTGTTTTATTTTTTTAATACCTTCCATATACAATGAATAATCATCACATACTTCTAATGCTTTTTTCATTCTATCTTTAATAAAGTCTGATTCTAGGTACGGGTTTCTTGAAGGAAAATCCACTTCAATGATATCGCATCCAGCTTCTACATATTTATAAGACATTTCAATACTTGATTCGATTGTTGGGTAACCATTTGATAAGTAACATATTAATTCCATAATTATTCTCCTATTAGTTCTTTATGATAAGCTGCTTTAATAATGTATTTGAACTGATCAAAAGTAGGAATTACAGGATTAGTTTTTGTACATCCGTCTTTTAAGCTCATAGCTGCCATTTCTTCAATTTTACTTGTGAATAAATCTTCATCTTTTATAATTTCATTTAGAGATGCTGGGATATTCATTTTTTTATTCATATCTTCAATTGTATTTATTATTGAAGATAGATTTAATTGTTCTTCAAGTTCTTGATATCTTTTTTTACCTTGTGATTCAAGCATGTTAAATCTAATAACATAAGGTAGCATTATTGCGTTCGCTAAACCATGAGGAACATGGAAATATGAACCTAGTGTATGAGCAATTGAATGAACAATTCCTAGACTTACGTTAGTAAAAGCCATACCAGCAACAACACTAGCGTTTAACATATTCTCACGATAAACCAAATTTGTTGGTTCGTTATATGCGTTAACTAAATTATTAATTATATCTTTAATTGCGCTTACTGCAAGTACATCAGATACATGATTAGCACGATTAGATGTAAATGCTTCAACTGCATGTGTTAATGCATCCATACCTGTAGCAGCTGTTAGACTCTTAGGCATTGAAGCTGTAACAAGTGGATCACATATTGCATAATCTGGCATCATTTCCATATTACCTAGACCATGTTTAAATCCAGTAACATTATCTGTAACAACAATTGATCTACTTACTTCACTAGCTGTACCACTAGTTGAAGGAATACAAACCATTTTTGCTTTATTTCTTAATGTAGGAAATTGATTTGGGGGTAATATTTCTTCTAATGTAGATAATTCTTCATGTTCGTAATAAATCCACATACCCTTAGCAGCATCCATTGCACTACCACCACCAACTGCAATAATTACATCTGGATTAAATTTTTTCATTTCATTTGCCCCAGCCATAATTGTATTAAATGATGGATCTGGTTCTACATCATAAAATGTAGTTGTTTGCATTTTTGCGTTTGTAAGATGTTCTCTTACTTTCGGTAAAATACCTGTTTCTTCTAATATTCTTCCACTAGTTACAATAAAAGCTTTTTTAAAAGGTAATGTTTCTAAATGTGCTAAACAACCTTCTCCAAACATTAATTGGTCACCAGCTAATTTCATTGGTCTCATCATATTATTCACCTCTGTATGCTTTGATAAGAGCTCTTGTTAAGTCATAAGATATTGGGTTCTTTAAATCTTTATTTTCTTTTAAACTTGATCCAACGATAGCACCATCTACTAATTTCATTTGAACATTAACATTTGATGTATCAATTCCACTTCCAGCTATGACTGGAATTTTTACTGATTCTTTAACTTTTTGGATAACATCAATTGGTGTTTCAAAACCAGTTGAAACTCCAGTAACAATAATAGCGTCTGCGCCCATAGCTTCTGCAAGGTGAGCTGATTCAGTTATTGGAATATCTTTTAATAACATTCTTGAATGTTTTACTTGAATGTCTCCAAAGATTTTAACGTCTTTTGCGTCAATCATTTTTCGGTAGTACATTGCTTCTCTTGCGCAAGGTTTTACTACTCCTAAATGACCAACAACAGTATCTACAAAGACAGGGATTCTGATGAAGTCAGCACCGACAACTTTAGCGATACTTAAGGCTGTTTTATAATCATTAAAGGCAGCGTCAATTCCAATTGGGATATTTACGGATTTTTTGACTAAAGCTGTCACTGCTGATAAATGAATAGATTGTTCAAAATCAAGTTTAACTCCAAGCGGACCATCACCCATATTTTCTACAATAATTGCGTCTACTCCTGCTTTTTCTAAAGTAATTGCATCACTTACTGCTTGTGAAGCTACTTTATCGATATCTTTTGAAGAATTTGGTGTCATTAATAATGGTAAACAATGTACCATTCCAATAATTGGACCTTGTTCTTTATTTAATAATTCCATAATCATAATTAGTATTCTCCTTTATCGTATTTTACAATTCCATCAAGAGCAACTTTACATAAATCTACTTCTGATTGGGTTCTTGCATCACCCACTAATACTTCTTTTAAGTTCTCAAGCACAGTAGTCATTGATACTACACATGTTTTAATACCCATTAAATTTCCAAGAGTTAAAATAACACTACTCTCCATATCAATCCCTGAGACATTCATATTTTTTAACTCATTAAAAGTGTTATCAATATTTCTATGCATCATTTTTGATAATCTTGATTCTTTCATTTCAGAATAGAAACCATCTAAAGTACAGTTAATTCCATTAACGTACTCATGATTATTTTCAAGTACTGCTTTATTCATTGCTGTTAATAACTCAATATCTGCAACTGCTGGATATGTTGATTCAACATACGTTTTAGTTGTTCCTTCTCTTCTTATTGAAGCTTTAGGAATAATAAACTTTCCAAGTAAATCATCTTTAAGTCCCATAACAGTACCCATTCTTACTCCTACTTCCATACCTTTTTCGAACATCTCTTCCATTGCAATTGCTGCACTAGGAGATCCGATACCAGTTGAAGTTACAGTAATTCTTACACCCTTGTAATATCCTGTGTATGTATTAAACTCACGATGAAATCCGATATGTTTAACATCAGTCATCATTTTAGCAACTGTTTCTACTCGAAACGGGTCACCACTAAACAAAACATATTTTGAAATATCATTTTTATCGACTTTCATATACAATGTTTTCATATTTTTCCTCCAGCTTCTTTAAATTTATTAATTAGCGTTTCTAAAGATGGAGTGTTTTCATTACATCCCATTTCTTGAACGATAAAATGTGATAGTGTACTTCCAAGTAAAGCTGAGTTTTTATTAGTAAAGCCATTTAAATAACCATACATAAACCCTGCCATATATGCATCACCTGAACCAGTAGTATCAGCACATACATCAGCCTTAACAATTGGTACTTGTTCTGCTTTTATTTGATCTTCTTCTTTATAATATACTGTTGACCCCTTAGTTCCTTTGGTTACAACAATTACTTCTGCTTTACCGCTTTCAAACAATTCTTTTATATGACTACAACCAAATAATTTATTAATTTCTACTTCCTCAAATTCATTAACAAAAATAATTCTTGATTTTAATAAAACAGTTTTTAAGAACTCATCTGGGAATGCAGTTTTATCTAATTTTGCGCCAAATACAATTGGCAAATTATATTTGTCACATTTTTCAACAAAATCAATATTATCTTTAAGTGGACCTACCGTAATAACTCCTAGTTTTGCATGTTTAAAAAATCTATTTTCAAACGGAATAAAGAACTCGTTATCCATAGCTCCAGGATAGAATATTGTATAATGATTTCCTTCTTGATCCTCAACTAAATAACAATTAGAAGTATTTACACCTTCTATTTTATTAATCCCATCTGTTGGGATTAGATTTGAATCTAAGAAATCTTTAAATCCAGTAGATTCATAATCACTACCTACTCTCATTAAAGGTAAAGTACTAATATTATATTTATTTAATGCATATGCAATATTTACTGGACATCCACCATAATATATTTTTGCGTTATCGTGGTTTTTTATAATTGAGGAATGTCCGATTTTTAGTTGTTTATCTACTAATACTATTCGATCTAAACTTACATAACCACTAACTAATACATCAAACATTTATAAGTTCTCCTTAAAAACATTTTCAACATCACTCATGCTAATAACTTTTCCGTAATACTTATCTATATCATTTAAATGAACTTGATTAACAACTTCATCATTTGTTGCTACACACTCTTTAACCACAAATACAGAGTAATTATTATAATATGCATCATGCACTGTAGAACGAATACAACAATTAGTTTTAGTTCCTGTGATAATAACATTTTCAATGTTATTTTCTCTTAGCACTAAATCAAGGTCAGTTCCATAAAACGCACTATATCTTCGTTTTTTTATAACGTAATCTGTATCTTCATTAAGATCAAGTAATGGATCAATTGCATTTCCTCCAGTACCTTCAATACAGTTTGGTCGCATATTCTCGAGGTTTTTATCAAACTTGTTTTTGCGATATGTATGTTGCATAAATATTACTAAACCATTATTATCTCTTACTGTTTTGATTACTTGATTTACTTTTGGAATAATCGCTTTGTTTTCTTTATAAAAAACTAACCCATTTTCATTTGTAAAATCATATACTAAATCAATAACTAATAATGCTGTTTTATTCATTTGGATAACCTCTTTTCCATGAATTCTTATTATCTAAATATGAAGCCATTAACAACACAATTACCATTACTAAGTAAGGAATTGCTTCAAATAGTCCGCTAATTGGTCCTGCAAATAACTTAAAGTTAATAGCTAGAGCTTTAGCAAGCCCAAAGATGATAGCATAAATACTTGAAAGTTTTGGTTTCCCACGACCACAATAAATTGCGGCGATAGCTATAAACCCACGTCCAGCACTCATTGTGTTTGTATATAAAGCTAAACGTTCTATTGCTAAATTATATCCAGCTAGTGCTGCTGTTAATGAACCAACAATAACTGCTGAATATTTAATTAGATTTACTTTAATCCCAATTGATTTTGCAGCTTCTTCATTTTCACCTACAACACGAACGTATGTTCCAAATTTTGTTCTAAACATAACAACACTTAGTACAAATATAAGAACAAATGTAAGGTATGTTGTTATTGGGTGTCCACTTAACACATCACCAAAAAATGGGATATCTTTAATTAAAGGTATATTAACTTTTAAACTAGCTATATCTACTTGTTCAGATAAATTTATAATCGCCATTCCTTTAACTTTTAAGATAAATGCAGCTAAGGCTGATGTTAATAAGTTAATAGCAATACCGACGATAATAACATTACCTTTTCTTGTAATTCCAAAGTATGAAAAGATAAGTCCAATAAATATATTAACTATTAGTGCAAATAGTAATCCATAAAACAACGAGCCAGTTGAAAGGATCATTAAAGCGCTACTAAATGCTCCAAATAATAACATACCTTCCATTGCAATGTTTAGAACATTTGCCTTATAAGCATATACTCCACCAATTACAAGTAATATTACTGGAGTGCTATGGTAAATTGTGTCATATAAAATATTAGCAATTAAATCCATTATTTTTTCACTCCTTTATTATCTTTTCTTAAAATCTTATTAGTAATTTTTTCTAAAATTGCAACTGCTTTTGCATTTTTTGAAATCATTTTTATTGATAAGAAAAGAATGATTAATGATTGAATAATTAAGATAATTTCTCTTGGTACTGATGTAAATACAGCTATTGATTCACTACCTGTTATTAATGCTGAATAAAATACTGCGGCAACAATTATTCCAAGTGGACTATGCATTCCTAATAAACTAATTAACATTCCGTCCCAACCAAGTCCAGGATTTCCACTAAAGCTCATTGTAAAACGCATTTGATCACTCATCATATGACCAGCACCAGCTAATCCACTAAGAGCTCCTGAGATAATAAAGATAATAATAATCTTTTTACCTACATTCATACCTGTTGCTTCACTAAAATCTCTATTTTTACCAATTGCTTCAATTTCATAACCAAGTTTTGTTTTCTTAAAAACAAAATACATGATAACAAAGACAATTAAAACAATGATTGTAAACAGTGTTATTTCTGACTCAAATAATCTTTTAAACATTGATGATTCACTAATCATCGGTGTTGAAACATATCCACTTGAATGATCTCTAAATGGCCCTTCTGCTAAAAACCTAACAAACTCTAAAGCTGCATAATTTAACATTAATGTAACAACTAGTTCATTAACTTTAAATTTTGCCTTTAAGATTGCTGGAATAAGGGCAAACAAGATACCAACTGTAACCCCAACTATAATTGATAATGTAATATGAATTACAGGGTTTAATCCCTCAAAAGTAAAACCGATAACTCCTGCAAAGAATCCACCAAGTAACATTTGACCTTCAACACCCATGTTGAAGATATTGGCTTTAAATGATATGGCAATCGCAAGTGCTGTTAATATTAGTGGTGAAGCAGTATGGATTGTTTTTAATAACCCTTTTTGGTCTAACAGTGATTTTTCAATCAATATTCCATAAACTTCAATCGGATTTTCACCAATCGCAATCATAATAATTGCTCCTATTAAGAATGCTAGTAAAATTGGCATAAATACATTAAGGATATTTGATATTGTTTTTTTCATTTTATGCCTCCTCTTTTATACCAGCCATTAACAACCCAAGTTCTTCTTTAGTTGAATTAGCTGCATCTACTTCGCCAATAATAGCGCCTTTATACATCACAATAATACGATCTGATAAAGTCATTACTTCACTTAACTCACTTGAAATAAGTAATATCGCTTTGTTTTCCTCTTGCATCTTTAAAATTTCACTATGAATAAATTCAATTGAACCAACATCTACACCTCTTGTTGGTTGAGAAATAATTAAGGCATCAGGATTTCTTGAGAATTCACGAGCAATAATGATTTTTTGAGCATTACCACCTGATAAGCTTGACACATTGCCATCAATATCAGATATTCTGATATCGTATTTTTCTTTTAGATTATCGCGTTCCTTATTTATAATCTTTTTTTGATATAATTTATGTTTAAAATAAGTTTCGTTCCAGTGGTTACCTGCGATGATGTTATCAGCAATTGTCATATCAAGACAAAGTCCATCTACATATCGATCCTCAGGTACAAAGCTTATTCCTTTTTTTCTTAAATTGATTGGCCACATATTAGTAATGTTTTCACCTTTATAGATAACATTACCATTTGAAGTAGTCATTAAACCACATAATACTTTTGCGAGTTCACTTTGACCATTGCCTTCAACACCAGCAACCCCTAATATTTCTCCTTTTTTTATCTCAAAAGAAATATCAGATAATACTTTTTTACCTAGCTCATTTTTAGTTTCCAGATTAGTAACTTTATAAACTACCTCAGTATCAACTTTTTTATGATTTTTAGAAACAGTTAGTAAAACATCTCTACCAACCATTAATCTGGATAGTTCTTTTTCACTTGTTTCTTTTGTTTTTAAAGTTGCAACTAAAGCTCCTCTTTTTAAAACAGCTACACAATCACTAAGTTCCATTACTTCTCTTAATTTATGAGTAATCATTATAATTGTTTTACCTTGAGCTTTTAATTCCTTTAAGTTCAAGATAAAATCATCAACTTCTTGAGGTGTTAAAACCGCTGTAGGTTCATCTAAAATTAACACATCAACATTACGATATAACATTTTTAAAATCTCAACACGTTGTTGAGATCCCACTGAGATATCTTTTATTAGATCTGTAACATCTAGTTCAAGTTTGTATTTATCAGCAACTTCTTGAACTTTTTTAATTTCTTTTTTCTTATCAATAAAAGGTAGACTAAAAGATTTATTTTTAATTTTAAACTCTTTTTTTATTTCAATCCCAAGTAACACATTTTCATAAATAGAAAGGCTGGGCACCAGCTTAAAATGCTGATGCACCATACCTAAACCTAAATTTATTGCGTCTAATGGAGAATTGAAACTAACTTCTTGACCCTTAACATGAAGTGTTCCGCTTGTAGGCTTACTAAGGCCATATAACATATTCATTAAAGTTGTTTTACCAGCTCCGTTTTCACCTGCTATTGCTAGAATATCACCTTGTTTAACATTTAAAGTGATTGAATCATTAGCGGTAAAAATACCGAATTTTTTTGTTATATTTTTAGTTTCAATAATATTCATGATATTACCTCCAAAAATTAAATAGTTATTTTACTGTTACGTTTGTTAATGTAGTTGTATCTAATGTTTCACCACTTTGAGCATCTGTAACTGTTACAGTTCCATCAGCAATCTCAGTAGCTAAAGTTTCAATATAAGTTTTGATTTCATTCCATTTAGTCATTCCTGATGCAGTAACCATTTTTTCTATTTCTGCTAAATCAGTCATTCCTGTAGCTCCTGAATCTAAATCATAACTAAGAGCGTTATCTAAATCACCAATTTTTTCATCAATAAATGCTTTTGTGATTTGGTATACTGGAACTTCAGTATTTTTTAATACACTTGTTAAGATACTACCAGGTTGATCAGCATCTTTGTTAGCATCAACTTGAATAGCTAAACGATCTAACTCGTTTGCTTTTGAAGCAACACCATCACCAACAACACCAGCAACTGAATAAACTACGTTTACACCGTTTTGGTACATTGTGTTAGAAATTGTTGAACCACTTACTGGATCACCAAACCCTGCAGAGTAATCTGTATAATAATCATAATTAACATTTAAATCAGCAGCAGCTCTGTTGATACCTTCAACAAAACCATAACTAAATACTGTGATCCCGTTTGATTGAACTCCACCAATAAATCCAATACTTCTACCATCAACATCTAAGTCAGCGAAGCTATAAGTACTTGCATCAAATAATGTAGATGCATTTTCTAATACTGAAACGCTTAATGCTCCAGCTAGATAAGAAGATTCATGTACATCAAATACAACACTTATAACATTTTCATGTTTTACTGTTCCATCTTCATTTAAATTCGGATTATCGTTAAAAACTACAAATGTAGTATCAGGATATTTTTCAGCGATAGATTTTGCTCCACCAACACCATTAACTAAAGCATCAAAGTTATACTCTAAACTAAAGATTAATTCATATCCACTTTCAGCTAATTGTTCTAAAGCACCTGGTACGTCAGTAGTATCTACTACATGATAATCAACACCAAATTCATCTTTAATTTTTTTAGCTCCATCAACTGCAGATTCATTATAACCATTGTCATTTTGTCCCGCAGCACTTGTTACTATTGCAATTGATTTAGCATCATCAGTTTTTGAACATGCAGCTAAAGAAATTGCAAAAACACTTAATACAGTTAATAATAAAAATCTTTTCATTTCCTAGTCCTCTTTTCTAATTTTTATTTTGTTTGATTTATGTAAAACTTAAATTGATCTGTATGATAATAACAATCAAAATACTCAATCGGTACTTCTCGACCATTTACTAATCCATAAGTAACAGTACTAAATAAGATTAGTGGAGTACCTTCTTTAATTTTCAAATAAGAAGAAATTACTTCATCCGAACTAACTGCCTCAACACTTCTGATGGCATTTGTGACTGTAACGTTATAATCATCTTCTAATACTTTATATAACGAATTTTCTTCGAAGTCATATGTTTCAATGCCTTTAAAATATTTTGCCGGTAAGTTTGTATCAGTATAGTTTATTGGCGTATCATCAGCATAATAAATTCTTGCTAGGTTAAAAACCTTATCATTCATGTTCAAACTAAGTTTTTTTCTCTTCTTAGGTGATGAATCTTCTGTAACTTTTTTTACGACTAGGCGTGAAGGAACCATTCCCATACTTTTTATATCTTCAGTACAACTTACAATTGAAAATAAGTTTTGAGTATGTCTGTCTCCTTTTACAAATGTACCTTTACCGTGAACACGGTATAAGTAACCTGCATTACTTAACTCTTCCAAAGCTCTTCTTACAGTAATTCTACTAACTTGATATTGTTCCATTAGTTCGCGCTCACTTGGAACTAGTGTATCTTCTAGATATACACCATCTTCAATTAATTTAATGATTTCTTTCTTTAAAACTAAGTACTTAGGTAATCGATCTTTCATAGTACCCTCCTCTTTCAACTTGTTATAACCAGTTGTCTATATTATATTCGGTAATCGTTTACATTGTCAATACTAAATAGCGTATTTATACATTATTAGATAAATATATATATAATTAAATGTCTATTTATAGACATTTAAAAAAAATACAATTAAGTATTTATATTTTTTTCTTATCTTGTTATAACAACAAAATTTTATATAACCAGTTGTTTCTTTAATTACTAGAAATAAAAAAATATAGGATTTCTCCTATATTTTATTAATTATTTTATTCAAGATGTTTAACGCTTCAATTGGAGTTATTTCATCTATTGAAATATCGTTCAACATATCTGTTATTTCATTGTTTATTTTTGGTATTTCTGTTTTTTCTTCTTCAAACTCATCAAAGTTAAATAAAGTTATTGATGAATCGTTACTTAATTTTTGATGATTCTTTTCTAAATCATTTAAAATGATTTTACTTCTTTCTATTAATGCTTTTGGAAGATTAGCCAAACTAGCTACATTAATTCCGTATGACTTATCTGTAGGACCTTCTTTTAGTTTATGTAAAAAGACAATTTTACCATTTTCATCTTCAGCACTTACATGGACATTTTTTAGTTTGTCTAAGTGATTCTCTAAATCAGTAAGTTCATGATAGTGAGTTGAGAATAATGTCTTACAGCCAATTTTTTCATGGATGTATTCGATTATAGCTTG
The DNA here is from genome assembly GCA_002285055.1 of Candidatus Izimoplasma sp. ZiA1. GTDB lineage: Bacteria > Bacillota_I > Bacilli_A > Izemoplasmatales > Izemoplasmataceae > Izemoplasma_C. The sequence goes on along the minus strand of NQYJ01000005.1, from coordinate 47,211 downwards.
TGCTAATGCCATACCATCATAAGTAGCTGTTCCTCTACCAATTTCATCAAATAAAATTAAAGAGTTTTTAGTTGCGTTTTTAATTGCGTTATTAGCATCTAGCATTTCAACCATAAATGTTGATTTACCACTTACTAAATCATCACTTGCTCCTATTCTTGTGAATATTTGATCAAAGATCGGAATAGAAGCTGATTTTGCAGGTACAAATGAACCCATTTGCGCTAATATTACTGTGATTGCTAGTTGGCGCATATATGTTGATTTACCACTCATATTGGGACCAGTTATTAATTTGATTGAAACATCTTTATCCATGATTATATCATTAGGAATAAAGGCTTCACTTGGATTAATTTTTTCTACTATTGGATGTCTTGAATCAATAATATTGATTTCATCATTATCAATAATTGCAGGTCTGATTAAATCAAGTTCCTCACTTATCTTACTAAACGCGATTAACATATCAATTTCACTGATTAATGATGCGTTTTTTTGGATTATTGAAATATTTTTACTTGTTATTTCTCTTAATTCTAAGAATAACTCGTATTCTAGTTTTACGCTTTTTTCTTCACCACTTAAGATAATTGTTTCTTTACTCTTAAGTTCATCAGTGATATATCTTTCACTGTTTGATAGTGTTTGTTTTCTAATATAACCAAATTCATCTTTAACATTTGCAATCTGACCTTTAGGAACTTCAATATAATAGCCAAAAACACGATTATATCCGATTTTTAGTTTTTTTATACCAGTTCTTGTTTGCTCTTTTTGCTCTAATTCTTTTAACCATATTTTTAAGTTTGATGAACTGTTTCTAATTTCATCTAAGTTTGTATCATAGTTTTCTTTAAACATGTTTCCTTCTTTAATTGTTAAAGGTGGATCTTCTACTAGTGCTTTTTCTAGTAAACTTGCAAGTTCATCTAAACTATTGATATTTTCACTTAAAAAATCTGTATGATCACTTTTTAATGCTTTAAGATTTTTAATAAGTTCAGGTAGAACTTTTAAACTTCTTCTTAACTGAACTAAATCTTTAGCATTAGTATTACCATAACTTATTCTTCCTACTATTCTCTCAAGGTCATAAACATTCTTTAACAGATTGTTTATTTCCTCTTTGATAATAAACTCTTTGTTTAAGACATCAATTGTGTCATATCTTTTAACTATTATTTCTTTATTAACAAGAGGTCTTAAGATTTGTTTTTTTAAGAATCTTGAACCCATTGCTGTTTCACATTTATCGATTAACCAAAATAAAGATCCAATACGATTACTAGAGCGCATTGTTTCTGTTAGTTCAAGATTTTTTACAGCACTAGAATCCATTCTTAAATATGAACTAGCTTCTAATATTTTGACTTCTTTTAAATGCATTAGTTCACGTTTTTGAGTTTTGATTATGTAGTTAAGTAGACGTTTATAGGTTTTCTTTTCTTCTTTTGAGGGAAGATTATTATATAAATGGTCCATAAATGACGGTGTTTGAGTATCTGTATTAAAAGATACCAAAATTCCATTATTTTTTGTGTAATTTTCAAGAAATGATTGATCAAAATAACTTGAGATAATTATCTCCTTTGGTTCAATTTGGTTAAGTTCACTTAATAGTACATCTTGATCTTTTGGAAGTAAGATTGAAAATGATTCTCCTGTTGAAATATCAAGATAACTAACAGTGTAGTTATTAATGTTTAAACCAACTGAGGCGATATAACTAATATCATCGTTTTTGATATCCATATAAGTACCAGGAGTTATTAGTCTTACGACATCTCTTTTAACAATACCTTTTGCTGTACTTGGGTCTTCTACTTGTTCAACAACAGCAACTTTAAAACCTTTATTTATCAGTCTTTCAATATATGCCTCACTTGCATGATGAGGAACACCACACATAGGAACTCTTTCCTTGGCCCCAGCGTCTCTAGCTGTTAACTGGATTTCTAGTTCTCTACTTGCAATATAGGCATCTGTAAAAAACATTTCATAAAAATCACCAAGTCTAAAAAAGACTATAGCATCGTTATAGTCTTCTTTAATTGTTAGAAATTGCCTCATCATTGGGGTATACATTGATTTGTCGATTGTTTCCATATTGGCCCCCTGTAAAATTATAAGTTTGTAGCTAAGAAATACCCACCAACAGATAATACTACGATTACTGCAAGTGCGATTTGAATTGTTTTGTTACGTTTACGTTTTGCTTCATTAACTTTAGTAGAGATTTCTTCAAACTTAAGATTATATAAATACTCTTCAATATTCATACCATCAAAAATTTGTAAGCTGCCTTTGTAACATTCTTGAATCTCTTCATTGTCTTTTTTAATTAAGATATACTCAATCATATCAGATTTTTTCAACTCAATAGACACATTAACTTTACGTCTTTTTGCGTATCTTTCAAGTTCTAAAATTGATTTTTTACTGATTTCTTCAGTTTTTTCTTCATCTAATTTAAGTTTTAAAGCTAAGATATCAATTAATTGTTTTTTATTGATACGTCTTGGAATTTCAACTCCATAGATTTTTCCTAAGTCTCTTACTTCACCTAGAGTAGTAGATTGTTCTAAAACTTCTTTAGCTTCATCTAATAATGAACCATCAAAATAACCAGGAGCTTCAAAATATACTTCTAAGAAGTTATTTTTTAGTTCTTGATAGGTTTCTTGTTGTTCACGTTGGTATTTCATTGTTAGATTTTGTAGTTTAACAAACTCAAGATTATTAATCCCTAGTTCAGTTCTATTTCTAACGATAATGTCCCAAAAATCTTTTTTATATTCAGCAACATTAACTTTTAACTGGTATGACTGTGCCAATTTTTCTAATTGAAAAATCGTAAATTTATCAAACCATTTTAAACGATGTTTCATCTCATCTGAGAATTTGTTATCGTTTTCAGCTCCAGCAATTGTTGGGGCGATGTTTTTTCTTACTAATGCTTTATGAACATAATTAGGTAAATATATTTCTTTGTTCTTTAAATATTTAACAATTTCAAAAGAGGGAATCACTGTAAATGACTCAACAAGTTTTTGTATTTTAACCTTTTTTGAGTATAAATAAATTGTATCTTCTTCTTTATTATTTTTAAAAGCCATAAAATCACTCCTTACCCTATTTTAGTTCTTATAATATCATTATACATTACATCCCATTTATAATCAATAGGAAACCGCTTTAAAAAGCAATTTCCCTTTATTTGACAAAATAAAAAAGTGAGATAAACTCACTTTAATGGATTGCTAATTTCATCCTCAATAATTGATGTAATCATTAGGATATCTTCATTTATTAAATCAATTAGTTCTAAATACTCATCAATTACTGGATTACCTTTTAATTGGTTAAGTTTTGTTATATATTCTGTTTTTAAATCAGAATCTTTTAGATTATAGTGTTCATTATTAACAACTTTTTTTTGAACTTTGATTAACTCATTATATTGATTATTAAGTGTATCATTGTTTTTAATCGCTAATTCTAGCTCTTTAAAACGAATGATATTCTTGTTTTCATTTAAGTTTGTTAAAAGGTTTTGTAGTTTATCCAATATATTCACCTAGTAAAAACCATGTTTTAGCTTCATATATTTTTACATCCACAATTGAACCTATTAAAGAACTATCACCTTTAAAATTAACTAATTTGTTATTTTCTGTATAACCAGCTAAAACTTCACTATTATTTTTACTTTGTCCATCCACAAGAACTTTTACAATCTTGTTTTCAAATCTTTGATTACCAAGTAAGTATCCATCATTAATTTTTCTGTTTAGCTCATATAATCTTTCTTTTTTTGTCTCCTCGCTTAAAGTGTTTTCATATTTAGCCGCAGGAGTACCTTCTCTTGGGCTAAAGATAAATGTATAAGCACCTTCAAAACGTGATTTTTCTACTAAATCTAATGTTTCTTGATAATCTTCTTCTGTTTCCGTTGGGAAACCAACAATGATATCAGTAGTAATTGAAGCATTAGGAATGTATTTATAGATATATTCTACTAGTTCTAAGTATGATTCTTTTGTATATTTACGATTCATTTTACTTAAAACAGAATTGCTTCCTGATTGCACAGGAAGATGGATATAAGGCATCAGGTTTCCACCTTTTGCGATTATTTTTACTGTTTCTAAGTCAAAATCTTTAGGATGAGAAGTAGTAAATCTAATCCTTGGGATATCTAATTTATTTAAGTCATTAAGCAAATCTTTAAAACGATAATCAAGATCAGTAAAATCATTACCATAACTATTAACGTTTTGACCTAGTAATGTTACTTCTAAATATCCTTCTTTTATCAACTCTTTAACTTCTTCAATTATATATTCTGGTTTTCTTGAACGTTCTTTTCCTCTGGTATAAGGAACAATACAATATGTACAGAATTCATCACAACCATACATGATGTTTACCCATGCTTTTTTTGTGTTAGCACGGATTTTAGGCATATGTTCAACAATACTACCTTCTTGTGAGAAAACTTCTATAACACGTTCTTTTGATAGTAATACTGTTTCTAAATACTCAGGAAGTTTATAGATATTGTGAGTACCAAATACTAAATCAACATATGGATAAGATTTTAATATCTTTTCAATTACTTTTTCTTCTTGTGGCATACAGCCACAAATACCTAATATTAAATCAGGGTTGTTTTTTTTGTATTTTTTTAAGTTTCCTAAGTTACCAAAAACACGGTTTTCAGCATTTTCTCTGATTGCGCATGTATTTAATATTATTAAGTCAGCATCTTCAAGTTCTACACTTTCAGTAAACCCTAGTTTTTCTAAGATTCCTGCGATTGCTTCACTATCTGCTTCGTTTCCTTGACATCCATAAGTATTAATTTTATATGTCTTATTAACACCAAAATTATTGATTAAATCAAAGTTATTATAATCAATTAATGATACTTCTTCATTTTTTCGTTTACGAGCATCTAGAAGCGATGGTTTCGTAAAATATTTACTATATTCTTTTGCCATAATAATCACCTTTTAAAGTATATCAATTTCTTTTTCTAAATTCAAATAATATTACTCAATAATTTGGATTTGTTTTATTGTGTTTGTATCTGTATCCATTAACACAGCATTAAACTGTAGTTCTTTACTCATATCTTCTTCCATTCGTGAATGCATTGCCGTCAAAAAGCGGTTAATAATCTGAGTTTTATCAGCTCCGATTATTCCGTATTTTGTACCTGTCATTCCGATGTCTGTAATATACATTGTTTTGTTTGGAAGCGTCATTGCATCTGCGGTTGGGACATGAGTATGTGTTCCAACAACTCCAGTAACACGGCCATCTAAATAATGTGCTAATGCCAATTTCTCGCTTGTTGTTTCTGCGTGGAAATCAACAAAGATAAAGTCAGCTTCGATTTCGTTTAATATTTCGTCCATTTTATAAAAAGGGTTTTCCATACCCTCGTTCATAAAAACACGTCCCATTAGATTTATAACACAAACCTTTATATCATTATATTTAACAATAATATAACCTTCACCAGGTACTTTAGCAGGATAGTTTACTGGTCTAATTAATTTAGAATCATTTATAAAGTCACTTACTTCACGTTTAGAAAATGCATGATTTCCTAAAGTGATAACATTAGCTCCTAAAGTCATTAATTCTTTATATAGTTTTTCAGTTATTCCCAGTCCTTTTGCGATGTTTTCACCGTTAATAAATATCATATTTGGTTTGTAGTCTTTTTTAATTGTTGGTAGGTATTTATGTAATGCTTCCATACCTCTTGATCCAACAACGTCTCCAATGAATAAAACTTTCATATCATCATTCCTTTTCTAGTACTTTAAAGTAATTTGGAGCTTCAAATTGTTCAGGGTAGTTCCAAAACTCATCACGTCTAATCATTTGTTTAATTTCTCTTACTGAAGAATATTTAAGTTCTTTTACTTCTTCTTTGTCAATTACTAAACCCTCAATTTTAACGTCTTTTTCAACAAAGTACACATACATTATAAACGATGCTTTATGATGCTTAACAAAATATGTACTAATATTTTTAATTTCGTCTTTTTGAAGTTCTAAACCGATTTCTTCTTTGGTTTCTCTAATAATTGAATCCAGTGGTTCTTCTCCCTGTAAAACAGCTCCACTAGTTAATGCCCATTGATATGGCACACGATCTTCTCTTTTATTACGTTGTTGGATTAAGTATTTATTAGAATTTTTAATCCAGATTTGTACTACTTTGTGAAATTCTCCTTTGTTTAAAGAAGTTCCACGTTCCATAACTTTATCCAGTTTCGTTAGATCTTTATCAAATACGTCAAAATATTCCATAATCCACCTCGTTCAAATTTTATAAAGCCTTCCCAAAAAGGAAGGCTTTTTTTTATTTAGCTATATCTTGTGCTCTTGTTTCTCTAATAACTGTAACTTTGATAGTTCCTGGATAAGATAATTGTTCCTCGATTTTTTCTTTAATATCACGAGCAATTTTGTATGCTAGTGTATCATCAACTTCCTCAGGTTTAACAATAACTCTTACTTCACGTCCAGCTTGAATTGCATATGCAGTCTCAACACCTGTAATATTTTGTGAGATTGATTCTAATTGTTCTAGGCGTTTAATATATGAATCTAGTGATTCAGAACGTGCTCCTGGTCTAGCTGCGCTTAATGCATCTGCAGCTGCCACTAAAACAGCAATAATTGTACTTGGTTCTTTTTCACCGTGATGCGATTCAATTGCATCAACAACAGCAAGTGGTTCTTTATATTTGTTAGCTAAATTTGCTCCAATTTCAACATGAGAACCTTCGATTTCATGATCTACTGCTTTTCCGATATCATGTAGTAATCCAGCACGTTTAGCTAAAACTTCGTCTTCACCAAGTTCTGCAGCAAGTTTTCCTGCTAAGAACGCACATTCGATTGAATGTCTTAATACGTTTTGTCCATAACTAGTTCTAAAATGAAGTCTTCCTAGTAATTTAACTAAGTCAGGATGGATTCTTCCGATTCCAACTTCAAATAGTGCTTCTTCACCTTTATCTCTAATAAAGCGATCAACTTCAGATCTAGTTTTATTAACGATTTCTTCAATTCTACCAGGATGGATTCTTCCATCAATAACTAGTGATTCTATAGTTCTTTTAGCAATTTCTCTTCTTATTGGGTCAAACCCACTAAGAACTACTGCCTCAGGTGTATCATCAATGATTAAGTCTACTCCAGTTAGAGCCTCTATTGTACGTATGTTTCTACCCTCACGACCAATAATTCGACCTTTCATTTCATCATTTGGTAATTGAACAACTGATACTGTTCTTTCACTTGTTACATCTTGTGCATATTTCTGAATAGCTCCTGCTAATAAATGTTTTGCGTTTTTATCAACAGTTAATTTAGCTTTTTCTTCTTCTTCTTTAATATATGCAGCAATTTCGCCAGCCATTTCATCTTCAACTCTTTTAAAGATTAAATCTCTAGCCTGTTCAACAGAATATCTTGCGATTTCCATTAATTTTGTGTTTTGTTCATCAATCAACATCTCTAGTCTGCTATTTTTGTCTTCTAATGATTGTTTTTTCTGCTCTAGGTTTTCTTCTTTTCTGTCTAAGTTTCCTTCACGTTTGTCTAGATTTAAACTTCTGCGGTCTAATGTTTGTTCTCTTTGTAATAATTTATTTTCAAGAACATTAACTTCTTGTTTACGTTCTTTAATTAATTTATCCGCTTCTAGTTTCAAATTGTGAATTTCTTGACGTGTTTCTAAAAGTGTTTGTTTTTTATTTTTCTCAGATAACTTTTGAGCTTCATCTATTAGAAGTTGTGCCTTTTCTTTGGCCTTAGTAAATCCTTTTTCAACCAATAATGCTCGTACTGCCATACCAATGACAGAACCAAAAAGCAAACCGGAGATAATTAATAATGCTTCTTTCATTATTATTCCTCCGTCTCTATAATACTAATTTATCATTACATAATTAAATAATTATGGGTAGAAACTGTTTAATTCTAATTTATTATAACTTATGAAAACCCTGTTAGTCAATAAATATAAACATTTCTTTGATATTAAAAGCAAAAGAACTTAGCGGTTTTTGAGGTTTTTACAAATAGTTAAATTAATAAAGTAAAATAAAAAAACTCAGGAATGTTAAATTCCTAAGTTTTCTTTAATTTTGTTTTCAATTTCAGCTTTTAACTCGATGTTTTCATCAAGATATTTTTTAACATTTTCACGGCCTTGACCTATTTTTTCATCATTATAACTAAACCATGAACCTGATTTTTTAATAATCTCAAACTCAACGCCTAAATCTACAATTTCACCAGTCTTAGAAATCCCAGTTCCATAGACAATATCAACCTCAAGAGTTTTAAATGGTGGAGCTACTTTGTTTTTAACAACTTTAACTCTTGCTTTATTACCAACGATATCAGTTCCAATTTTGATTTGTTCACCACGTCTGATTTCAAGTCTTACACTTGAATAAAACTTAAGTGCACGTCCACCTGGAGTTACTTCTGGATTCCCAAACATTACTCCAACTTTTTCTCTAATTTGATTAATAAATATCGCAATTGTGTTACTTTTACTAATAACACCACTTAGTTTTCGCATCGCTTGTGACATAAGTCTTGCTTGAAGTCCAACATGACTACTTCCCATATCGCCTCTAATTTCAGCCTCAGGCACTAAAGCAGCAACACTATCAATTACAACAATATCAATTGCCTCACTTCTAATTAAAGCCTCAGCAATCTCTAAAGCTTGTTCACCAGTATCTGGTTGCGATAAAATTAAATTATCAATATCAACACCAAGAGCTTTAGCATATTTAGGATCAAGAGCATGCTCTGCATCGATAAACGCAGCATATCCTCCTTGTTTTTGAGCCTCAGCAATCGCATGTAATGCAAAAGTTGTTTTCCCTGAACTTTCAGGTCCATAAACTTCGATTATTCTCCCTTTTGGGTATCCACCAATTCCTAGTGCTTTATCAAGTGATAAAGACCCACTACTGATACTTTCAACATTGTATCTTAAGCTATCATCACCAAGGATCATTACTGAACCTTTTCCATGTTGTTTTTCTATTTCTTTAATAGCACTCTCAAGTGCCTTTTGTCTTGCATCATTACTCATAAGTTAAACCTCCTAATAGATATCTATATAATACGTATGAAATTCACTTTTTACTAAATCGAATCCATAATAATTAACTTATTTTTATTAAAGTACTCAATACCACTTATAACTGTAAGTAAAACACCTACATATAAAACAACTAAACCAACACTTAATAAAACATCAAAGAATGGCACAAACAATAAAATAATTAAAGCGATCATTGTTGATGCTGTTTTATATTTTCCAAGTTTTGATGCTGCGATAACTTTTCCAGTTGGAGCAGCAACTAATCTAATTCCAGTTACAATAAACTCTCTTGATAAAATTACAACAGTAACCCACATCGGAATAACACCCTCAGCATTTAAAATTAACAACGCAGCCATTACTAATAACTTATCAGCAAGTGGATCAATAAACTTTCCGAATGTTGTAACTAAATTATATTTTCTTGCAATGTAACCGTCTAAAAAATCAGTAAAACTAGCTAAGATAAATAAAACAGGAATAACCATCTCCCATAATTGATATCCACTAACCTTAAAATTAATGTAGTATAAGACAACCATAACAGGGATGATTAATACTCTAATCATGCTTAATTTGTTTGGTAAATTCATATTATCACCTCAATGTAAATTATATCATAATCACTTTAAATTTCATATAAAAAAAGCAACACTATTCTAAGTGTTACTTTTTAAGTTATTTATATTATTCAATTACCATTTTTTATTTTTATTTTGCCATGACTAACTAATGAAACAATAGATAATAAAATTGCTCCTAAGATAAACATTAAGACACTAAAATCAAATACTAGTAGTTTATCAAAATCATAAATATAACCAGCTATTAAAGGTCCAATAACCATACCTATTGAAAAGAATAATTGCCTTATTCCCATAATTGTTGAATAATTATTTTCATTAGCTTGGTTTGATATATAATCTTGTTCTAGTGGTGTAAATAATGCTTTAAACACCATATAAATCATAAATAAGCTATAAAGGCTTTTTATAATATCATTACTTCTAAATACACTAAAAATAACAATAGCACTTAAGAGCTGAATAACAATCATTACGGCCATGTTTTTCTTTAACTTAATAACAAGAGGAACGATTACTACATTAGTAAATAATGCAACAAGTCCAGTAAAAAACACAAAATCACCTAAATCTTTAGATGTATATCCTTGAGCAATAATATAAACTTCTAAGAACTTACTAATAATTATTGCTCCAGTAGATATTAAAGTTAAACTTATTAAAAAGATTAACAATGTAGGATTTAGTTTTCTAATATTTTTAAAGCCATCAATAATTGTTGGTTTTTTAACTTCTAATTTTTCAACGGCTTTTTCTTTTAATGTAAAGAAAATTAACAAGGCAAATAATATGTTTAAACCAGCTTGAAGATAAAATACTTCATTAATTATATAATCACCAAGTGAACCACCAATTTTATAGCTAATACTAGCCCCAATACTTGCTAATGCAGCACTGTATGCTATGTTTCTTGCTTTAGTAGCTTTAGATGAATTACATATTAAATGTGTTAATAATAAAGTAATTGCAGCACTTACTCCAAAACCACTTAATAATCTAAAGAAAATCATTGCTGTCTCATTTTCAAAATATGCAAAGCCAAATTGGCCGATACTATACAATAATAATCCGATAATGATTAAATACTTTTTCTTAAAAGAATCACCAAGTATCCCAAAAATAGGACTACCAATCGCAAGACCTAAACTCATCATTGCAAAAAAGATTCCAAAGTAGTTCTCACCAATTCCTAAATTATAGACTAGAGTTGGTGTAACAGGATGTCCAAGATTATGGATTAAACCCATTAAAAAGTAAAATATTAATGTTAATATAACTTGCATATTGATCATCCTTTTCTTTAAATTCTTATACATTATATCAACATATAAAATAAACAACAACTAATTTAAACTAAAAAAGGTAAGAAGCAAGCTTCTTACCATACAAATACATTACTTAAGAACTGTTTTAACTGATTTGTTTGGGGATTATCTAATATACTAACATCTCCATGTTCAACAATTTTACCTTGATCCATAAAGATAATATAATCTGCAGCCTTTTTAGCAAACAAGATTTCATGAGTTACAATTATAAACTTCATATGTTCATCTTTAAGTTTTAAGATAGTATTTAATACTTCTTGAGTTAAGACAGGATCTAGAGCACTTGTTGGTTCATCTAAGAATAATAACCTTGGGTTAATTGATAAACTTCTAACAATACTTACTCTTTGACTTTGTCCCCCACTTAATTGATTTGGAAGTTTAGAAGCATGCTCGTGCAAATCAAACTTCTTAAGTAGATTAAAAGCAATTTTCTTTGCATCTACTTTGGATACATTATGAACTTTTTCAAGGATTAATGTAATGTTTTTTAGAACATTTAGATGGGGAAATAAAGTATGAGCTTGAAAGACGAAACCAACCTCTTTATAGTACTCTTCACTGTTTTTCAAACTGATATCCTCTTTATCAATAAAAATCTGACCACTATCTTGATTTTCAATCTTTGAAAGTAATCTTAACAATGTACTTTTACCAGCTCCGCTTGGCCCAATTAAAGCAACTGCATTTTTATCCTTTAACTCAATATTTATATTATCTAGAATTAACTTATCATCATATGAGTGGTTCAGATTCTCGATTTTGATTTCCATTACTTATTCTCCTTTCCATATATCTAGTAGCTCTAATTAGTGGTATTGTGATAAATAAGTATAGAACAAATAATGTTAAATATCCCTCAACAACAGCGTATGTGTTAGCCATAGCTGTGTCAATAGTACTATATAGTTCATCAACACTAATAAAGTAAAGCAAACTACTACCCTTAACAATAAAAGTTAAGTTACCAACAAGTGGAGGTAACATAATTTTTAAGAGCTGCGGGAAAATAATATAACGATATTTTTGGAATGTTGTAAATCCAAAAACTTTCATTGCCTGGTATTGTAAATCATCGATTGACTCCATAGCTCCAACAAACAAATTTTTCATGTAAGGTGCCATGTATAATGATAGGGCAATAATCCCTGCGATTAATCGATTATTCATACCTAGGGGTACTGCAATAAAGTAAAAAATAACCCCAACAAAAACTACAAGTGGTGAACCAAATACTATATCATCAAAAATTGATCCCATGATTTTTAAAAACATTACTTTTGATGTTGTTAATAAGTATAATAAAAAGCCAAATACTACACTAAATATTAACGCAAATACACTTACTAAAATCGTTGTAAAAAAACCATTAATTATGATTTCATGATACTTAAAAATATTACCTAAGTTAAAATTATCTCTTGAAGGATACATATATACGATTAATAATGCTAGCAGCCCATAAATGCTTAGGGCTGCTAGATAATTTAATATTTTATTCTTCATCTTTTAAGTAAAAATCTAAACCTTGTCCTGGTAATTCAACTGCTATAACACTATCATATTTTAATCGTAGTTCATCATATATACCGTTTTCTTCAAGTCCGTTAATAAATTCATTAGCTTTTTCTAGTAATTCATCGTTACCTTTTTTAACACCCATTCCAATAGGAGAATACATAATTGGATCCCATATTAGGTTAGTTATTGTTGGATTATCATTATGATATCCTACTGCGCTTGATGCACTAATTATAAAGGCATCAGCATTTCCACTAGTTAGCTCAAATAATGCAGCACTAGCGTTTTGTTTTTGCATAATTATTGGGTCAGTTGCTAGTTCTAGAGGAATCGTTAAACTTACAAAAGATTTAGGTCCAACCCAAACTAAGTCAGGTGTTGCTAATAAATCTTCTAGAGTTGTGATTCCTGTATCTTTATGCACTACAGTTAATAATGGAAAATAAAAATATGGATCTGTAAAATCAATACTCAATTTTCTTTCATCAGTAATACTCATTGAAGCGATTACGATATCTATATCCTCTGTGTTTAACGCCGTAATTAAACCAGCAAATTCTAAATTAACAATTTCGACTTCTCTGCCTAAATATTCTCCAAGCGCATAAGCAACATCAACACTTATACCACTAGGTGTTCCATCGGTTTTAATTGTTTCAAATGGTGGCCATCTTAAATCCATACCTACTCTTAACTTTCCTTCATCTTTATTACATGCTGATAAAGTGAATACTAAAACTAAAGCGGTAAATAATACGAATATTTTTTTCATAATATCACTCCTTATAAAATAATTATATGCAAAGTTTAAAATTATTACAAATAATATGGTTATATTAATTTAATTAGTATCTGCGATTATCATTACACATTTTATGATATAATGGACTGTTAAGAAAGGGTGTTAAAAATGAGTATCTTAAAACCTAATTATAATGATTCAATAGTTAATGTTAGTAATTCTATTTTAAAACGATTTAATGTTAAAAATTATCACAGTACAATAAAAGAATTAGATACAATTCTTTTGAACCATAAAAAAGTTGTTTTAATATTATTAGATGGAATGGGAGCTAATATTATTAATCATCACTTACAAGACAATGATTTCCTTAAAAAGAATATGTTTAAAACAATTACATCTGTGTTCCCACCAACTACTGTCGCAGCCACTAACTCTGTTTTAAGAGCTAAAGTACCCTATGAAACAGGTTATGTCGGATGGGTTCAATATTTTGAACAAGAGGACATTCATAATATTGTTTTCATGAATAGAGATTTTTATAATGATAAAAAAATTGTGCCAAATGATTTAACTGAGCAATACCTAAAACAACCAGACATTTTTGATTTATTAAAAGAAATAAATCCGGAGATGAGTATCAATAAAATATTCCCATCATTTATTGAAGAAGGGTTTGAAACCTTTGATGAACAGTTAGTTCATTTAAAAACAATTACTGATAAAAATGAGACATCATTTAGTTATGTTTATTGGGTTGAACCAGATTTAACTGAACATGTCCAAGGAATAAAAAGTGAACAAACTAAAAATATGTTAAGGTCACTTAATAACAGCTTAACTAACTATGCTAAATCATTAGATGATGATACTGTAGTTGTCGTTATCGCAGATCACGGTTTAACGGATGTAGAAGAAATAAACTTAATGGATTTTAAGGACATCACATCAACCTTAAAACGATTGCCATCAATCGAACCAAGAGCTACTGCTTTTGATATTAAAAATGGATTAGAGGGCGAATTTAAAGATGCATTTAACAAACATTTTAGTGGCAAATACCAATTGTTCACAAAAAGTGAGTTTAAAGAAAGCGGCTTAATCGGGATTGGTAAAAAACATCCCTACTTAGATTCATTCTTAGGAGATTATATGGCGTTAGCCATTGATAAATACATGTTTAAGTTAAATGATCATAAAACATATAAATCACATCACGCTGGTTTACTTAAAGATGAAATGGAAGTACCCTTAGTTATTTACACAAAAAAACAATGATTCTTTGCTAATCATTGTTTTTTTTGGTTTCTCTTGATTGTATAAGAGAGTGTGGAAGGATTCACTTCAAAAATTTATCTATTAAGTCGGCTAGTTTATCAGGTTGATCCACGAGTGGAGAATGTCCTGAGTTTGCTAGCACAACCTTAGTAGCGTTTTTTAGAGCTTCTATTGTTTCATCAACCATATATTCTAAGACAACTGCATCTTTTTCACTCCAGATTGATAAAACTTCTTGGTCAACATCCATAATTGAATTATCACCAGTAGTTACTCCATTAGAGAAATTGGACATATTGAAGGTAGTTAAACACCAATCAATATCAACTAAATTACGTTGTTTTACTGTTTCACTTAAATATAACTGGTCATCTTCTATATTAGGTTTATTTACTGTGTAAATTGCTGCATCCCATACAAATTTAGTCATTACTAAATCTTTGTTTTTAAAAGCATTTACCATTGGTAATACTTGAATAGGGTCTAGTGCTAACTCTGCTTTATCTAAATAAACTTCACCAATTAAAGGTGCACCTGTTGCATCTTTTTTATAAATTGGATAACCACGATAACTACATGATTCAATCAGAATAACTTTATTCGTATTTTCTTTATACTTAGCTGCAAATTTTAGGGCAATAGCTCCCCCAGTACTCCATCCAGCTATACTAACTTTTTTTATATCTAGTTGATCAATTAGTAGCTTTAAGTCATTACTTAAGTCTTCTAGTGATTCAATACCTTTATAGTAACTTGAGTCACCAAATCCACGTAAATCAGGAACTAAAAGATTATATTTATCACTTAATCTTTCAATTAGTGGTTTAAAATGAATACTACTACTCATATTTCCGTGAACAAGTAATAATGTTTCTTTGCCTTGACCTTCATGTAAATAATAGTATGTTTCTCCATTATGGAGATCAATTCTTAGTTTATTCATTTTTACCTCCTATAAATTATATTTTGTTTTAGTATTATTAATATGACCAAGGACTAATGATGTAAACAAACCTGGGTGTTCATACATACTAGCATGACCACATTCTGGAATTATTACAATATTAGAGTTTGGCAACAAGTCATTAATAATTTTTTGTTCAAAAACAGGTGTTAAATAATCCTCTTCACTTGAAATAATTAAAGTGTTAGTTTGAATATTTTTTAAATCTTTTAATGTATCATGAGTGCTTGCACTATTAGTTAATCTTGTCATTCTATTTAGAAATCTAGCATCGCTAAAAATAGGAATTAAAATCCTCTTTCTATTTTCCATCCAGTCGAGTTTTTTTGAGTAGAATTGTGGTGAATAGATATATGGAATTGTGATGTTGTAGTATGCTTCCCCATCACGAGTTTTGGCGACTTGATTCCATCCATCACCAATTGCCTTTAGCCAAGGAGATGTTTTGGCAACGACATTTGCGATGACCATTTGTGAAATTAATGCTTGGTGTTTTATTGCGAACTGTAAGGCGATGCTAGCTCCATAAGAAATAGCAACTAGATTAACTTTTTTAAGTGCAAGATGATCAGTTAAAGCTTTTAATACTTCAACTTGGATCTCTTGTGTATATTCAAAATCAAGACTTGAAGACTGTCCTTGATCAAGCATATCATATCTAATTAAAACTGTGTTTTTACTAAGTGGTTCTACAAACTGTTCCCAGCTTGCTGTACTCATCATTATTCCGTTTAGGATGATGATGACTTTTTTATTTTTATCTGTTATATCTCCATTTATTTGATAATAGATATCAAGACCTTTAAATTTAAAAGTGGCCATTAGATATAACCTATTTCCTTAGCTTTTTTAGTTAGTTCATCTCTAAATTTAGGATGAGCTATACTAATTAATAATTCCACGCGTTCTCTTATGCTTGTTCCTTTAAGTTTAACTACACCATATTCAGTAACTACATAATCAACCTCATTACGACTTAAACTTACAGCAGCTCCAGGTTTTAATGTTGGAACTATTTTTGAGATTTCTACACGTTCATTTGTTAATTTATTTAATACTTTAGCAGTAGAGTATAATGTGATAAAACTTCTACCATTTTTGGCTCTTTGAGCTCCTGTAGCAGTATCAGTTTGTCCACCAGTACCACTAAACTGTCTAGTTCCAATTGATTCAGAACAACATTGTCCTGTTAAGTCAACTTCAATTGTTGTGTTTATAGATACTTGATTATCATTTAATCCAACTGTGTATGGATCATTAACATAATGCCCATCTAATATTTGGACAACAGGATTATTATCTAGAAAATCATAAAGTTCTTTAGTCCCAAGCGCAAAAGCTGCGACCATTTTACCTTTGTGTAACGATTTTCTTTTATTAGTGATTGCTCCACTTTGATAAAGTTTCATGAACCCAGTAGTTAACATTTCAGTGTGAACTCCTAAGTCTTTTTTATCATGTAACATATCCGCAACTGCATTAGGAATACCACCTATACCTAGTTGAATGTTATCACCATCTTGAATTAAATCTGCGATATATGACCCAATCTTTTTATCTTTTTCATTAGGCTCAATATCTGGTAGAACTGGTACGTCGTAATCAACATCTATAAAGTAATCTATATCATTTTTATGGACCTCTAAATCTCCAAATGTTCTTGGAAATTTGGGATTAATTTCTAAAATTACAATATCTGCTTCTTCAATCATTCTTTTTTCATAAACATTTGATAATGATAAAGAAACAAACCCATGTTTATCTGGTGGTGTTGCATTACCAACATATACATTTGGTTTTTTATGAGCTAGTCTTCTAACACCAGCTAAATTTAAATTATTTGGAATATATGAAATATTCCCGTTATTAAAAGCTTTTCTTAAATCGTTTGAAAAGAACCAGCTATTAATCGTAAATGTATCTTTATATAACTCATTATTCATACATTCGTAACGATATAGCGGTAAACAATTATCTATCGTAATATTTTTAACTTTTCCATGTAGCTCATGGATTCTTGTGAAAAAATCTCTTCCTTCACTAGCTGCCATACCAGCAACTATGTAGTCGTTATCTTTTATAAGTTGTAAAGCATCTGTAACTGTTATCGTTTTTGCCATTTTATGCCCTCCTTGATAAATAGGCATATAGGATGAATAGTATCATCCTATATGTACCTATATTATACCAAATCTTTAATTAGTTTCCTAAAATCTCTTCGATTGTTTCTAGTGGTTCAAGTGGTGCAAATGAATAAGCCACTGGAGTTTCACCTGAAGCAGGTGTAATTGTTGCTTTTAATAATGACATAGATTGTGTACCAGCACGTCTACCATCTGCATAGTCAACTGTTCCACCAAGTGGGTTTTGAACAGGTGATTCTTCCATTGCATCAATGTAGTTATCCCAGTTTAATACGTCTTCTCCAACTCTTTCTAAACCTTGAACGAAGAATGCTGCTGCAATCCAACCTGCCATAGCATATGGATTAGCTGCATATAAAGGTTCAGTTAAAGATATTTGAGTAGCGAATTCTAAGTATCCTGCACTTAATGTAACACCATCAGCTTCATAAATATCTAACCAAGCACTAGCATAAACATCAAAGTTAGCTAATTCAGCAGAGATATTTTCTACGAATTGAGGAGCTGCATTTACATAAGATACGATTGCATCAGTAGTACTTCCTGCTGCACTTAAAGCTTTAATTGCAACTTCTGCAGGAGTTTGATTTGCTGCGATGATTACGAAATCAACATCAGCATCAAGAATATCGATAGCTGCTGCACTCATGTCCACTGCATCTGGAGCTACTTGTTTTTTAACTAAAGTAACACCTTCTAATGCTGCTTGAATTTCAACACCGTTTAAGATTCCTTTACCAGCGTCATCATTAGTGTAAATTACACCAATTTTAGCTGCGCTGAATGAACCAACAGCACGTGCAACCATAACTTGACCTTCAGCATCATAGATAGGTTGTACAGGGAAAGATGAACGATCTGATCCTGTAGCATTTTCATTAAATAACGCACTAATTCCTGTTGCATAATAAACTTGAGGAATTCCTGTGTCTTTTAAGTAATCTAAAGTAAATCCTACTGTAGGAGTTCCAAAATGCCCTACAAATGCGAATACTTTATCATCTTCAACTAATTTTTCTGCGTAAGTTAAACCTGTAGCTGCAGTAAATTGATCATCATAAGTCACAAAATTGATTGTTCTTCCTGCAACACCACCATTAGCATTAACCATATCAAAATATGATTGAATACCTTGGTTAAACGGTACACCTACAGGAGCTAATGCCCCTGATGTAGCTGCACTGTTACCAACAGTTACAACTGTATCAGTTACACCTTGTGCTGCTTCTTCTTTTTTACATGCACTTAGTGCTAAAACTCCAACTAATACTAATAATAATACTCCGATTTTTTTCATAAAATCCTCCTTATATTTTTAATTCTTAATTCCTTAATTTGTTCGTTACTTACCTAAGTAACTTTCAACTAACTGTTGATCTTGAAGCAATTCTTTACTGTTTCCTTCCATAATTACTTCACCAACTTGTAGTACATATGCATAATCACTAATTTTTAATGTCTGAAGAGCATTTTGTTCAATGATTAAAACAGTTGTACCTTCTTTATTTAATTCTTTAACTATGCTAAATATATCTCTTACAATAAGTGGTGCTAAACCAAGTGATGGCTCATCTAGTATTAATAATTTTGGTGTCCCCATCAAAGCTCTTGATATAGCGAGCATTTGTTGCTCACCTCCACTTAATGTCTTAGCAATTTGTGATTTTCTTTCTTTTAAAACTGGAAAATATTTATATACTCGTTCTAAGTTGTTCTTTAATACTGTTTTTCTTGATTGATGTTTTTCTTTATCTTTTGTAATTGTAAACGCACCAATTTTTAAGTTTTCTTCAACGCTAAGGTCACCAAATATTTGTCTTCCCTCAGGTGATTGAATAATTCCTTGTTTAGTAATTTTTTCTGCTGGTAACTTGGTGATTTCATTACCTTCATAGATAACTTCACCGCCTACTGCATCAATTAAACCTGATATCTTTTTAAGTAGTGTAGTTTTCCCACCACCATTTGCTCCTAAGACGGCGATTATTTTACCTCTTGGTACTTTTATGCTGACGTTTCTAAGTGCAACTATGTTTCCATAAGATACACTTAAATTGTTAACTTCTAAGATATTATTATTCATCATCATTACCTCCAAGATAAGCTTCTTGAACGGTTTTGTTTGATTGAATGTTTTTAGGTGTATCAAATGCAAGTAACTTACCAAAGCTAATTGCACAAATACGATCACAGATATCCATAACAAATCCCATATCATGTTCTACTAATAAGATTGAACATTTGTACTCATCTTTAATTTGATGAATTAATTCTGCAAGTTCTTTTGTTTCAACATCATTAAGTCCTGCGGCTGGTTCATCTAAAATGATAAGTTTAGGATTACACATTAGTGTTCTTGCAATTTCGATTTTTTTAAGAATTCCATAGGGTTGCCCATATGCATAGAAATCTTTTAATCCATCTAAATTTAAAAATTTAAGAATCTTTAATGCTTTTTCATATTGTGCTTTTTCTTCAAGTTTTGCCCATTTAGTTTTAAGGATATGCCCAAGAACTCCTGTTTTATATTGGTTGTGTCCACCAATTAAAACATTGTCGATGATTGATAAATCCTTAACTAGTTCAACATTTTGGAAAGTTCTAACTAAGCCATGATTAATAACTTTTGTTACACTTACTTTGTTTAAATCAACTATTTTTCCAGCTTTGTTCTCAAAGATTATTTCACCTGTATCATCTTTATAAAATTGAGTAATACAGTTAAATACTGTTGTTTTACCAGCACCATTTGGTCCGATTAATCCAACTATTTCATTTTCTTTGATGTCAAAACTTAAATCGTCTACTGCTTTTAAACCACCAAACTGCATTGAAAGGTTGTTAATGTTTAAAATTGTTTTACGCATTTTTATCACCTTTTTCTTGCTTTTTAGTAAACAGTTTTTTATATGCTTTTATGACATATGGTTTTATTTTTAAATAGAGTTTTTTAATGTCGTGGTGAATATGAATTAACCCAACACTATAAAACATAATAATTACAATAATTAATACACCACTGAAGATGTATGCAAATCCTGGTATACTAGCAAACATTTCATTTAACCAAAATGTTGGGATTCCATGAATAACAAATGCTCCTAGGAACATCCCAAAAATTGACTTGTATCCACCAACTACTACCATTGCGATAATGAATAATGATAGATTTAAATTCCAAGTTGTTGGTTCAACACCACGCATAAATGATGCGTATAATATCCCTGAGAAACTAGCAATTACTGTTGAAGTAACAAATGCTACTAAACGATATTTTAAAATGTTTATACCCATTGCTTGTGCTGCATGTTCACTTCTACTCATTGCCATTAGTGCTCGACCTGTACGACTGTTTATAATGTTATAAATCACAGTCATTACTAAAACCAAACATGCGACTAAGAAGATAAAAGTCTGGTTCCTGGTTAATTCGATTGTTGTAAAGATTAGGTTAAACTGTGGATAATGGAAACGTACTCCACTAAAACCACCACTGAACCAATCTACTTGTTTATAAATCTGTTGAAGAATCTCACCAACAAACAATGTTGCTATTGCTAAATAAATCCCTTCAACTCTTAAACTAAGCAAACCAATGAATACACCAATTGCTGCAGCGATTGCTAATGTAATTAAGATAGCTAGCATAAATGGAAGATCAAATCTATTACTTAAGAAAGTTATAGTGTATGCTCCAAATCCCATAAATCCTGCTGTACTTAAACTAATTAACCCAGAAAAACCTAATAATAGATTTAACCCAAGTGCAACTACTGCGAAGATAATTATTTGAGCCCATGTTGTTAGAGCTGAAAACTCAATAATATCTAAATCACTTAATAATGGTAAGAATGATAAGACAATCCCAAATAATAAGAATCTGAATGGATAAGATGTTTTATATAGTTGTTTTAAATATGTCATCATTTACACCTTTTTAACGCCTTTCTTACCAAATAACCCATAAGGTTTGATAAATAATACTACTAATACAAGTAAATAAACTATAACATTTCCCCATTCATCAGAAATGTATATAAGTGATAAGTTTTTACTTATAGCTAAGATAAATGCTCCTACAACTGGTCCAATAAAAGATGTAAAACCACCTAGTACAGCTGCGAAGAAAGCATTAATTTGAACATCTGCAAGCATTAAAGGATTAACATTTGTTTGTGGTGCAATAAATATTGCAGCCAATGTTCCAAACATTGCAGCGGTTGCCCAAGATATCATTGTTACTGTTTTTGTTGGTACACCCATTAATTTTGATGTAGTATCATCAGCAGCAGTAACTCTGATTGCAAGTCCCCATTTTGTATATTTTAGGAACCAAAATAATAGTCCCATTAATGTTGAACTTACTAATATAACGAATATTGCATTATAAGTTATTGATGCCCCTAGTACACTAATTCTTGTACTTTCAGTTATCGGAATAAATCTTGGTAAACTTAGGAAATCAATCCCAAATAGCCATGGTAATATTCCTAAAATTATCATAATAAGTCCAAGTGTAATAATCTGTTTTGACACTGGATTTACTTTTGATGCAGGTCTAATAATAATAGTATCTATTAATATTCCTGTTAGAAAAGCGGTAAATAACGCACATGCAGTAACTTCCCAGATACCCCAGCCCCATTTTAAGAACAATGTTGCAGCAATGTATCCATTAAATGTTCCGATAACACCTTGTGCAAAGTTTGTTGTTTTAGATGTTCGGAAAATTAGTACAATCCCAAGCGATGCTAGTGCATACACACTTCCTGTTTCTAAACTACTAAAGAAAATTCTCAAAGTTGTTTCCATTTTTTAGCCCCACCTCACTATAGATGATGCCCATACATACCCAATTCCTGCAGCTAATAACACGACATTATCTCCTTTTTTTAGGATTTTTCGTTCATTAGCTAGATGTATCGACAATATTTGATCTACTTGTCCAATATGTCCATAATCTTCTAAATATATTGTTTGATTCTCATTAAGACCTAACTCTTCAACTATTTGATTGTGTCCAGAACGTTTAATGTGTAAGATAGCTAAATAATCAATGTCTTTTCTTGTAAGTTTTGATTTTCTTAATGATTCATCAATACATTTAAACCAATTAATATTAGACACTTCTTTTAAGCGATCTTTCATTTTTTGTGGTTCAAATAATCTTAATGAATGATATGCTTCATCAATATTTTTATCACTAATAGGGTTAGCCGTTCCACCAATTAAAACTCCAGCACTTCTAGCTAAAGTTCCATCCCCAATAATATGTGATCCAAGTACTAGGTTTTTATTATGATTCTTTTTCATAATTAATGCACCTGCACCTGCTGATAAGTTATACATCATACTCATATTTTTATCAGTGAAATCAATGAAATCTCCATTTTGATATCCACCAACAATTAAAATTGTATGGATTTCATCGTCACTTACAAGCATATCTTTTGCCATTTTAATAGCTGAAACACTAGTAGAACAACGATTTTGAACATCAATACCCCATGCATTAACTGCCCCAATTTTACCTTGAACATATAATGCTGAAGTTGTTAATGGATATTCTTTCCATTCTTCAGTGATTGACATTACTACATCTATTTCTTTTGGATCTACACCTGTATTTTTTAGGCAATCCAATGCAGCTAGATAAGACATTTCTTGAGGACCTTTATCTTTGTCAGGAACATAGATTTGATTTATCCCAAGTTTTTCCTTAACCGCACTTTCTGTCCAAAAGCCATTTGTTAATATAGAAATTTCTTTCGCTGTTTTTACATTTTGTGGTAAATATAATCCTGTACCAACAATTCCAACCTTTACATCTTTGGACATAGTTTCACCTCTTTTTTTATAATCTCATTCCGCCATTTACACTTAATGTATGTCCGGTAATATAACTTGATTCATCACTAGCTAAGAATAAAGCTGCGTTTGCAATCTCAACTGGTTCACCTAATCTTTTTAACATTGTAAGTTTTGCAAATCCATCAAGTAAATCTTGAGGAACTGTTTTTAAAATATCTGTCATTACATATCCTGGTGCTATTGCATTTACTCTTACAGGTACACCTTTTCTAGCAAATTCTTTAGCCCAAGTTTTTGTTAAACCTAATAACCCGGCTTTTGTAGCAGCATAATTAGCTTGTCCTATATTTCCATATTCACCAACAACACTTGAAATATTAATGATACTTCCTCCACCATTAACTTCCATTGCTGGACCGATATGTCTAACTAAGTTAAATACACCTTTTAAATTTACATCCATAACAATATTCCAGTCATCATCACTCATTTTTCTAGTCATTGAATCTCTTGTGATTCCAGCGTTGTTAACTAAAATATCTACTTTACCATGTTTTTCTACGATGTAATCAAACATTTCTTTACATTTACTTGGATCTGTTACATTTAAAATGTAACCTTCAACGTTTTTACATTCGTAAATTAATTCACTCATATCTGCAGCGATTACAATTGCTCCTTCGCTCGCATATTTTTTAGCTATTTCCATTCCGATACCTTTAGCAGCACCAGTTATAACAGCAACTTTTCCTTCTAATCTCATTTACTTAACCTCCACATTTTTTAAAATAACAGCAGTACCCATACCGCCACCAATACATAAACTAGCTAATCCATATTTTACTTCTCTTTTTTTCATTTCATGGATTAATGTAGTTGTGATTCTATTTCCACTAGCACCAACAGGATGTCCAAGGGCAATTGCTCCACCATTAACATTTGTTTTTGCTAAAATATTTTCTTTATTCATTTTATGTTCTGCTTCTAATTCTTTTAATACACCCAAACTTTGAGCAGCAAAAGCTTCATTAAGTTCAAATAAATCAATATCTTCTAACTTCATATTTGTACTTTTTAGTACGTTTCTAATAGCTGGGACTGGACCTAGACCCATAACCTTAGGATCAACTCCACCTTGTCCAATACCTACAATTTCTACTAATGGTGTTAAATTATATTCTTTACATGCACTTTCACTAGCTACTAACATAAAACTAGCTCCATCATTTACACCACTACTGTTTCCAGCAGTTACACTACCATCTTTTTTAAAGGCAGCTCTTAAATTACTTAGTTTTTCAAATGAAGTTGTACGATTAGGATATTCATCTTTATCTACAACCACTTCATTTCTTCTAACTTTTACAGTTAAAGGAACGATTTCATCTTTAAAGCGATCATTATCAACAGCAATGATTGCTTTTTCTTGAGATTTTATTGCAAATAAATCTTGTTCTTTTCTTGTGATTCCATATTGAGCTACGATATTTTCTGCAGTTATACCCATATGAATTCCATCAAACGCATCTGTAAGTGCGTCACCAATCATATGGTCCATTACATTAATATCACCCATTTTATTTCCATTTCTTACTTTACTTGGCATGATAAAAGGTGCCTGACTCATTGATTCAGTCCCACCCGCGATTACTAAATTATGGATTCCTGCTTTTATTGATGTATAAGCATTCATAATAGTTTTCATTCCACTACCACATACCATATTTAAACTATAAGCTGGCATTTCAATTGGTAAACCTGCTTTTAAAGAAACTTGTCTACCTAAACCTTGTCCAATACCTGCAGGTAAGATATTACCCACTAATAACTCATCAATCTTGTCTTTAGGTACTTTTGTTTCTTCTAAAATATTTTTAACTACTTCACTACCTAATACTGATGGATGAACTGTAGATAACGATCCTAAAAAAGACCCTATCGCAGTTCTTTTTGCTGAAACTATAAAAACTTTACTCATATTTTCCTCCTTATGTTATATAGCTATGATTTTTGATATCTCTTGCAATTTTTAGCAAGTTATTTTATACTAATCATAGTTTATTTTGTTTTTTTATGAACACCTATTCACAACATGAAAGGTTATTCATATCTTAGCATAAAGCGTTTTCATTGTCAATCTTCGGATTGGACATTTCGAATTAGATGGGAGTAGTAGATTATGGAAATCAATGTAAAGATACCAAAAACACGTAACGGGAAAGCTACGTTCAAATTGATTGTAGATACAGCTGTGGAGCTGTTTTATGTTCAAGGCTATCACAATACATCTATTGGTAATATTACAACAAATGCAGGAATCGCAGCAGGGACATTTTATTTATATTTTCCAAACAAATTGACCTTATATAAGTATATACTAATGGAATTTCAACATGATATTAGAAAAAGAATTGCTGAAAAGGTGTCATTAGTAGAAGGTAGATTTGAAAAGGAAAAAGAAGGAATTAAAACATTTATCAATTATGCTATTGAAAATCCACACTCATATAACATAATTTGGGAATCATTATATATTGATAAACAATTGTTTAGTGACTATTATCAAGGCTTTGCTAAGAGATACGAGCGTGGTTTAGAGCAGTCAATTAAAGATGGTGAAATGTGCGAAGTTGATACAGAACTAGTTTCATGGATATTAATGGGTGTTTCAAACTTTGTTGGGTTAAAAGTTTTATTAAAACTTGGAACTGATAAAGGTAGTGCTGATCAAGTAGTTGATCAGGTAATGAATATCATTAAAACCGGAATCTTTAAATAATAATCAAAAAAGGTAAATGCTAATAGCATCTACCTTTTTTTATTTAACAGTTTTTTCAAAATAAATTCTCTATAATTATGTATGCAATCTTATTATAAGAAAATTAAAGAGAACGCAACTCCAACTATCCCCGTAATAGCCAAAACAGCTAGTACTTTAGTTGGCATTTTTCCACCATCACTCATAGCTTTTCCAAACATACCAAATACTAATGGATGAATTAAGAAAGGCATTGCGAAGATAAAGTTAATTAAACCAGGCGAACTGATTGCAGGATTAACTGAATCAAACATTCCACCTTGAACAGCAGCAAATAAACCAAAGTGAGAAATTGCACTACTATTTGCCATAGCGGCATTTTCTAAATCCATACCTGCAAAATTAAGTAATACAAACCCACCAAACACTGCAATTAATTGCCAGCCAATAGAGAACATAATCAATCCTTTGATTTCTTGTCTTTCTTCTCCATTTGCTTTTCTTAGAGTAGTTAATGCTAAATATGTAAACACGGCTCCAAGAACAACTACTAATAATCCTGGAATAACTAATAAAGCTCCTCTTGTAACACTGATTGCTAGTATTGTAAACACAAATATATGGCCAAAAAATGGAATGTTAATCATGATTGGTGCACGCTCTTTAGCAACCTCACCAATATCTCCAGCAGTACACGCTCCAGTTAATCCACTATGAGATAAACTACCAGCCATACCTGGTGCTAAAATATCAACATCATTTGATTTACCAATAAATACTAATAAGCTAATTCCTACAAACATCCAAAATAG
Source organism: Candidatus Izimoplasma sp. ZiA1 (assembly GCA_002285055.1). Lineage (GTDB taxonomy): Bacteria > Bacillota_I > Bacilli_A > Izemoplasmatales > Izemoplasmataceae > Izemoplasma_C. The sequence goes on along the minus strand of NQYJ01000005.1, from coordinate 20,109 downwards.
TTGTCCAAAGAATCCATAAGCCATAACTTGAATCATGCCCTCAAGTGTAAATGCTTTTAATAAGCTTGTTCCACCAACAATAAACACACCAGCAAGAACAATTGGGATCCCCCCAAATAATAATGCTCTCATTGTTGGTCCAGGTCGCCAATCACTAAAGATCATTCCTGCACCACTAGAGATAAGCATTGTGAAGAATATTAGTGGTAATGCGATTAATGGTTCAACAAAACCTGCGATTAAATTACCTAGTATAAGAACTACTAATATAGCAACCATCTCAACAAGACCTCTAAAAAGGTAATGTCGTTTATTATCTATTTTCGCTTTACTATCAATTAAAATGATAGATATCGCAATTCCAAAGAACGCTAATAGCGGATAGAATTCATCTAAATCTCCGCCAGGTGGAAATATGATACGGTATATAGATATTATTCCAATAAGGATAAAAAACGCTCTTGTTAGGAATATTAACTGTGTACCTTTAGTACCTAAGATAACTTCTTCTTCATTAAGTACTACATCATCTTTTTTTGCGATTTTTGGATTCCAAAATGTGTTTCTTAGTTTTTGTCCACCTGTAAAAAATGTAGCAATCAAAGCAATAATTGTAGTTCCCCCAGTTAACCCCACAATAGGAAACTCTTCTAGTCCAGGTGATGCAAGTCCACTTACTTTTAATACCATTCCTAATCCTAGTCCAAATACAACTATAATTAAGATTGGTGAGTATTTTGATCCTGCAACAACACTTCGAGCAATTAATACAACTACTAGTAACATAGCCAATGTCAAAATTAAATGAGTAAAAATTTCATACAACTCCATATTGTCCTCCAAATTTTTATTTTATAATATGAAAAGGGTGTCGATTACGGCATCCTTTTTCATTGGTTTTTTCTTTAATATTTTCATCTATTAAGTACTAATATTAGTGTTTGTTAATTTGTAAACGCTTTCAGATATATTTATTATATCATTAGATTAAAATCTTGTCACTAGAAAATAAATTACATGACTATATAAAAGTAATGACTACTAAGAAACTGCAGATACAATTTCGTTTCGGTTAATTTTTTTTAACTAATAATATTTCACATCTTTATTTTTGATTCTAGACAAATATTATTACCTTGGTTACATATTAATTGTATGTTTTTTGCTTTTATGTATAAAAGGTAAGCCCAGAAAATAATAAATGTATATAATTGTTTTTATGTATCCTGTCTTTATCTTTATTAAGTAAGATTAATAATTTAATAGTAAAAATTTAAGTATATATTCCAGAAAAATAAAAGTTGCTCCAGAAAGAATAATTCCGTAAAGTCCTACAAATATTGTCCACACTTTTATAGGATTTCCAAAACTTTTTTCTTCTAAAGTATATGCGTAATTATACGGCAACCATTTCAACTCTTTCTCAATAAGTTCTGCAGAATTTCTAAATTTTCTAATTGAACCTCTATATCGTTTTGAAAGAAATAAAAATACATTATATAAAACTATAGAAAGCAACAATGCAACAATTGCAATGCTGTAATTTTTTTCATCCCCATTTAGAATATATAATGTATATGGTAATGCTGCAGCACTACCAGTTAGAAGAACCTTACCAATGTCCCACATCACTCTTTCGTAGTGTTTTTCAAGTTCTATACATATCTTATATTGCTCAATCAAATCTTCTTTACTATGATTTGAAACTAACAATAATTGTTTAGTAACAAACTCACTTTTTTGGTCAATGAAGTAATTTTCGTTTCTAGTTTTATCTTTCATATACTCTCCACCTATATGATAAAAAAGAATAAAAGAAACGATTGCAAAATAGACACTACTAATAATCTTATATTGGTTATAATCAAAGTCATTAATCAACAAAAAAGGATATCTTTTCCAACATAACACAAATGCCAATAATCCTAATGTAAATAGTAAAGCAAATCCATTCTTATATTTCAATTTACTTAAAGCATGAGTAAAACCTAGTATCAAATTCTTTCCTTGATCCCAAATTTTATTGAATAGAGTTTTCTTTGGTTTGTAATCAACCAGATTATTATTAATTTCTATAACTTTCTTGCTAAGTTTATTTTTACAACTTAGCGAAAGTTCACCAAGCCTTGACAATTCTAATATCTCATCCAACAGTATTTTGTAGTCTAAATAAAGTTCCTCATATCTATCAGATAAACCTTGATCTAATAAACTAACTCTCATTAAAATCTCATCAAGTCTATTTATCATCATCTTATTTTCATCCATTTTTTCTTCCATTTTTTCATCCATTTTTTCATCACCCTTTCATATTTTATTGCAAAATAAAACTATACTCATAAATAAAACAATAAAAAAACAGCCCAAACAAGGACTGTTTTTTTCTCTCCCTTGATTTCTTATTAACATTATATCATATTAAACTATAAATAGGCTAAAGGTTAGACAGTGGTCTAAAAGCTAGAAAGATTGTATATAATAAAAACACTGAATAGCAGGTTGCTATTCAGTGTAAATTTATTAGGTTAAATGTTCTTTACAATAATTGCAGTTCCCATTCCGCCACCAATACATAATGACGCTAACCCTAAGTAATTTTTCCTTTTTTTCATTTCATGAACTAATGTAACAACAATTCTTGCTCCACTACATCCAACTGGATGTCCTAAAGCAATGGCTCCACCATTTACATTTGTTCGTTCCATAATAGTGTTATATGGAATATTTGAGTTTTCACTTAACTCTTTCACCACACCAATACTTTGTGCTGAGAATGCTTCGTTTAACTCAAGTAAATCGATTTCCTGTAGTGTTAAATCAGTTCTATTAAGAACATTTCTAACAGCATCTACTGGACCTAATCCCATAACTTTGGGATCAACCCCTGCTTGATCTACGCCAACAATTTCAACTAGTGGTGTCAAATTGTATTTTTGTACTGCTTCTTCACTTGCTAGCATAACATAAGCAGCTCCATCATTAATACCTGATGAATTACCTGCAGTAACTGAACCATCTTTTTTAAACGCTGCTCTTAATGTTCCTAGTTTTTCAAGTGTAGTTTTTCTATTTGGATATTCATCAGTATCAAATGTAATTGTTTCGCGTCTCATTTTAACTTCAATCGGAACTATTTCATCACTAAATTTACCTTCATCCACAGCTTTGATAGCTTTTTGTTGTGAAGTATACGCAAACTCATCTTGTTCTTCTCTAGTTATTGAATGTTTGTCAACAATATTCTCTGCTGTAATTCCCATATGAATTCCATCATAAGCATCAATAAGTGCGTCATAAATCATATGATCTGTAACATTAAAGTCACCCATTTTCACTCCACCTCTAGTTTTTGAAGGTAATAAATGTGGGGCTTGACTCATTGACTCTGTTCCACCAGCAATAACAACGTTACTCCATCCAGCACTGATTTTAAGATAAGCATCCATAATTGCTTTCATTCCAGATCCACATACCATACTTACACAGTAACCTGGTACTTGATGTGGAAGTCCTGCTTTTAAAGCAACTTGACGACCAACACCTTGTCCTTGTCCTGCTGGCAAGATATTTCCAGAAATAACTTCATCAATATTTTCTGGTGCAACTTTTGTTTCTTCTAATATGTTTTTGACAACTGCTGCTCCAAAATCTGTTGGAGATACTGTTGAAAGTGTTCCAAGGAAGCTTCCAATAGCAGTTCTTTTTGCTGAAACGATATATACTTTTGACATAATATTTCTCCTTTATTTTAGAACAATAATAATCCTAAACTAATAATAATTCCTGAATATAATAATACTACTAAACAATAACCCATAATGTTTTTAGCACCTAACTTAGCTATACCTAGTACAGGTAACGCCCAGAATGGTTGAATCATGTTTGTCCATGCATCTCCCCAAGCAATTGACATTGCTGTTTTAGCTGCATCTACACCTAATTCTGCACCAGCAGGCATCATAATTGGAGCTTGAACTGCCCATTGTCCACCACCACTTGGTACGAAGAAGTTAACAATACCAGCACTTAAGAATGTAAATAATGGGAAAGTGTGTTCGTTTGAAATTGTAACAAACATATCTGAAATCGCACCAGCTAAAGATACACCCTCAGGTCCTTTTGCCACCATAATTCCCATGATACCAGCATAGAATGGGAACTGTAGAATAATTCCACCAACACTTTTTGCAGCACTGTTTACAGCTCTAACAACCCTGATTGGTGTTCCATGTAATGCTATAGCTGCGAATAAGAATACAAAGTTAACGATATTTAAATTTAAGCTAAACCCGTTATCCATAAAGTATTTAATAATAAATACAAACCCTAAAGCTGCTAAGATGTAATTAATAACTTTGCTGTTTTCTAGTCTTTCAGCAGGAGTCATATCTTCTTTTGCAATAGGAGTAGGGATAACTTCTTCTACTAATAATTCTGGATCGATTGTTTTAACTGCTTTACCTTTTGGATGCATTAAAGATAATACAAATGGTAAAGTTAAAACAATGATACCAAAGATTAATAAGTTGAATGTTGAGAAGATAGTTAAGTTTGTTGTAATAGGATCGATGATAGCTCCACCTGTTGCAGTTTCTAAACTAGCTCCACCTGTTGCAAGTTTAAGAGGAATTGATCCACTCATACCAGCATGCCAAACTAAGAATCCACTATATGCTGCTGCTATTAATAATGGGTAATCAACATTTTTAACTTTTTTTGCAACTTCTTTTGCAAAGATTGCACCGATAACTAGTCCGAATCCCCAGTTAACAAAACAAGCTAATAATGCTACTACATTTACAACAACGATTGCTTGGAATGGGTTTTTAGGTAATGATGCTACTTTACCTAATAACTTTTTAAAAGCAGGTGCTGTTGCTAAAATTGTACCTGTTACTAATACTAATGTCATTTGCATTGAGAATGCTAATAAGTTCCAGAATCCTCCATACCACGCTTCTACTACACCAATAGGTGTTGTTTTTGTTACAATCATTGATACTACAACTACGATAAATGTTAAGATAATCGCAAAAATAAATGGATCTGGTAAATACTTTTCAACTAATTTAACTGAACCTTGTGTTAACTTGTCAAATAATTTCTTCATAATTTCCTCCTAGAATTTCATCTCTTTTAAGTCTTTACTAACTATTAACGTTGCTTCTGTTACTTCTTGAATTTGCTCAACAGTTACTCCTGGTGCAAGTTCAGTAAGTAATATCCCTTCGTTTACAATTTCCATAACACCTAACTCAGTTACAATCATGTTTACTTGTTTAACTGCAGTGTATGGCAAAGTACAGCTTTTTAGAATCTTCATCTTCCCTCTTGCGGTATGAGTCATTGCTACAATAACTTTTTTGGCCCCAACCAATAAGTCCATTGCTCCACCCATACCAGGAACCATTTTCCCAGGTATAATCCAATTTGCGATACTTCCTTCTTGGTCTACTTGAAGTGAACCAAGTACAGTTGCATCTACGTGACCTCCACGTATTATTCCAAATGATACTGCACTATCAAAACATACACCATCATTACTCATTGTAACGGGTTGCCCTCCAGCATTAGTTAAATCCCAGTCCTCTTCTCCTTCAATAGGAGCAGGACCAAGTCCTAACATACCGTTCTCTGATTGGAATGTTATATCAACGTTGTCTGGTAAAAAATTAGATACCATAGTAGGTAAACCGATACCTAAATTAACAACATCTCCATCATTTAATTCTTTTGCTACTCTTCTAGCTATAATTTCTTTTGGGTTCATGCTAATTCCCCCTTTACAATATAATCAATAAAAATATGTTGTGTAACAACATGATCAGGATCAAGTTTTCCAATTTCAACAATACTTCTTGCTTCTACAACAACTGTTTCACAAGCTGTAGCCATTAAAGGATTAAAGTTTCTTGTTGTTTTATTATAGACAGTGTTACCTTTTTCATCTACAACATGTCCAAGAATTAATGCGAAATCAGCTTTTAAAGGTTTTTCCAGTAAATAATCAACACCATCTACTTGAATAACTTTTTTATTTTCCTGAACTAAAGTCCCAATACCTGTAGGTGTTAAAATACCACCAAGTCCTGCTCCTCCAGCTCTTATTTGCTCTGCTAATGTTCCTTGAGGTCTTAGTTCTACTATTATTTCTTCTGCGGCCATTTTTTGTCCAACAGTTGGATTTAATCCAATGTGAGAAGCTATTAATTTTTTTACTTTTCCAGCATCAACTAATTTTCCAACTCCTACACCTGGTAACCCAGCGTCATTACAGATAATTGTTAAATCCTTAACATCTGTTTTAACAATTTCATCAATTATACCCTCAGGTGTACCAATGTTCATAAAACCACCGATCATAATGCTAGCTCCATCATGAATCTTAGCAACAAAATCTGATTTGCTAATAATTTTATTTTTCATAGTTTTTTTCCTCTCTATATATTGTATGTAAGTACTTGCTTGCAATTATACACGTTTTTGTAAGCGTGTTCAAGTAAAATAATAAAAAAAAAACACTAACATTTTAGTGTTCTTTTTTTCACAACATATAGTTTTACTATTTTATCAACATATTCACATATCAATCTTCTATTTGGTACTCCATCAAAAACATCTGGTGCATATGTGTTAAATGTAAAAATACCCATTATCATTGATATTATTCCCTTTGAAATTATTGAAGGATCTCCTGTGAACTCATTTATATCAACCTTTTTTTGTAAATAATCTCTCATAAATTCCACATATTCTACTGAGTTAGTGAACCGTTTTGCTTCATCAGTTATTTCTCTCATCTGAATCTTATACATTTTAATATTATTCACTAAAAACATATAATAATCTTCAGCGAATATTTCTAAATCTCGTTCAACATCACCAGTTAAATCACTTTTAACTTTCTCAATAATATTACCTTCAAATGAATAGTGTTTAATAACTGCTTGTAAGAGATTACTCTTATTAGTGTAATGTCTAAAAATAGTTACTTCATTAACACCAGCAGCTGTTGCTATCTTTTTTGTTGATACTCCGTTATATCCATACTCTGAAAACATTTTTGTTGCTGCTTTCAAAATTTTTTCTTCTGTTGATTTCATAAATTTATCACCTTCCCAATGCTTTATTATGTCCGAAGTTATATCACAAGTTATTATAACACAAATAAAAGCACAATAAACCTATTAATTGAGTCATTTTATAAAAAAATATAACACTAGTTTTCTAAATGATTCATTACTTCTACTCAACAGATTAATGCTAAATCCTTAAAAAATTGCCTCATCCCTTAGATTTTTTTTACAGTTAAAGGCAACTCATGCTAAAAAAAGCAAATTACTTATTAAATAATTACTATATTATGAAATGGAGTATTACCATTGAAACTAATATATTAACAATAATCATCTTAATTATGGTTTAAGTTCTTCAGGGAACCCAATACTTGTCCATACATCATTAAATCTTAGTTCATCTCCTAATATTGTTATAGATGTAAAAAAGTTATTAGAAAAAGCATTAGACCCAATTGTAGTAACACTAAGTGGAATAATTATTGTATCTAAGAGATTTGAACTAAAAGCAAGTGTGTCTATTTCTTCTATGTTAGAAGGAATAGTTACTGTTGTTAAGTTATTATTATAAAACACTTGATCATTTAATTCTGTTATTCCTGTCCCGATAGTTACCGAACTAAGTTCGTTATCCATAAAAACGTAGCGATCTAAGAAAGTTATATTATTAGGGATAACTACACTAGTTATTTGATTATCTCTAAATGCACTATTATCGATATTTTCTAATGTACTTGGGAGTATAAGTGCTGTAAGAGAATTACTTCTAAAGGCATTATATTTAATAGACACTAAGCCCTCAGGCAAAGTAATACTTCCTAAGTCATTATTATAGAATGCTCGACCTCCAACTATTTGTAATGTAGAAGGTAATGTTACACTTGTTAAATCACTATAATCAAATGCTGATTCACCAATCTCAACAACACCCTCAGGTATAACAAAACTAGTATCTGTTCTCCCAAATGGGAAATCTACTAAGATTGTTTCATCATAACTATAAAGGACTCCATTAACATCTTTATAATGTGTGTTTTCAGCATCAACAATATAACCTAACATTGAATCACTCTTAAAAGCATTTATTCCGATTTTTGAAACATTTTTGGAAATTGGAGCAGTTGCGATATTGTTAAATGAAAATGCACTTCTTCCAATTATTTCAAGAGTATCAGGGAATGAGACTGTAGTAATTGAATTAGTATTAAATGCCCCATCTTTGATTTCTACTAAATTCTCATAAAATGTAACACCAGTTAGTTCTTCTCCAATAAATGCATATGCCCCAACTATTGTTACTGGTAAACCACCAATTGTTCTTGGAACAACAAGGTGGTTAGTCGTTGGTTGTTTGAAACCTGTAAGCATTATTTCGGTATTGTCATTTACTACTAAATATGTAAATGAAGTGTCATTAAACTGGACAGTTAAGTTAATAGTTTCACTTCTCTCGTTTCCATCACTATCAGTGACAGTATAAACCACAGCGTGATTTCCAACTGTTAGACTTGAAGTGTAAGTATAATTTACTGAAATCATATTAGTTAAATCACCATCTACTGCATCATAAGCTGTTATTCCTAGACTTTGTAAATCAAGAACTTCACGATATTCAATTAATTGATCTCTAGGTACATTACTAAAAATCGGACCAATCTTTGCTTTAACATCTCCAAGTTCTGTCTCTAAAGCAGCAATGATGTTTAATAATGATGTATCATCATATTGTGTAATCGCATCTAACTCTGCTTCAAGAGCAGTAATTGATGCAAGTAAAGCTTGATCATCATATTCTGTTATTGCATCTAACTCTGACTGTAAGGCAGCAATTGAAGTTAATAACGCCTCATCTTCATATTCCTCGATTAACGCTAGTTCTGTTTCTAATTCTTCAATTCGTAAAAGTAATGCAGTATCATCATATTCTTCAATCGCCTCTAGATCATTTTCTAGTTGTTCTAATTGTTCTAAAGTATTACTATCACATCCTGTTATTAAAATCATCATCATAAATATAATTAAGATTTTAATTTTTTTCATTATATCCTCCTTTTTCTCTTTCTAATCTTTTCAACATTATCTTGATAGTATGTCTTTGATAACTTTAGTATATCAAAATAGTTAAATAAATAAACTAATTAGCTTATGTAATTAAGAGAGTAATATTGAATATTTACCTATGAGTGATATAATAAATTCTAAAAGGAGTGATATAATCGATTACTTAAAAAATAAAAGCATCAAAGAGATTGTAAACACTAAAGGTCAAGTATTAACATCTGATGATATCTTACAAGGAGTTACTTTATGTAACGAAATCCTTAGTCAATTAATGGACTCGTTTGTTGATTATGGAATAAACGTATTTGAGTTACTAGGATTACGAAATCTAAGTGGTCTTTTAGGTGAGATATTTGTTAGCAGTTTAAGTAAAGCAGTTCCAAATCAACTTAAAAAAAATCCTCATCAAGATGGATACCCAGATTTACTTTCGGTTGCTTTAAAAGAACAAATAGATTTCTATAATAAATGTGTGACTACTGATGGAGATATTGATAGACCTATCTCTAAATTACTATTCAGTCCATATAAATATGGGGGTTTTGAAGTTAAAGCTACTTGCGGAAATACACCCCCAGCAAAGATTTCTCCTAAACCATTAGTTGGCGAATCAAGAGTAAATATGTTAGTATCATTCGAATGGAAAGCCCATCACCGCTCTACTAATGATTTAATTGGATTGCTTTGGGATTTTGTAGAGGGTGTACCAAAAATCATTTCAGTATTTTTTAGAAATGATATAGTTGAAGATGACTGGAGTAATGTAGTTACACCAAAATTAGGCTCAAAATCTACAAGTATCTCAGTTATGAAAAAATCTGCTGTAAAAAAAATGTGTGATAATTGGATTGTGTTTATCAACAATGAAACATATATCAATAAACTACAAAACAATAAATGGATAAAAAATAAAATAGAAGGCTAATTAGCCTTCTATTTTTATTATATGTTTAATAACTGAATCTAGGAGTTTTGGTGGTACACTTTCTCCTATTGTATCTCTTATCAGTGATTTGTTAACTAGTTTGCCCTCAATTTTAAATGAATACTTTGATTCATTAATAGTTTGTAAGATTAAAGCTTCATGAATTGATAATACTCTATTTTGATCTGGATGGATTTTATTATCAGATGAATGATATTGGAAGTTTTGAGTTAATGTACTAGCAGGTTCATCCCACTTCATTCGTTTATATGCACTTGTATAACCTTTCATTAGTCTAAAGGTTCCATTTGTTTCTTTTACTGTTGGTCGTGGTAATAAAGACCCACATTTTTCACAGTAAATTGGAGTGTTTTTGTTACTTATATTTATACCTGAGGAGTTATCTGTACCATGAAGTAAATTATTTTGATATAAACATGTTTCGTTAACACATTGATTATTGAATGCAGAGGTACCTTCTTTTGTGTGTTTTATCCACCAGTAATGATTTTCCTTTAAGATAGGCACAAAATGTAGATCATTATTCTTGCTTATATTTAGTCCTTTTATCCCTTCAAGAGGTTCCTCATCTCCAATAGCTTCACGGAGTGTTTTTGGTTTTAGAGTTTCTATAGGAGGAATAAAGTTATTAAACTTATTAAAATAGTCTTTACCATTTTTAGTCTTTGTATACACAGTAATTAGTCTTTTCCTAGTTTGAGGAACTAAGTAATCAGCTGCATTTAATACATTAGCGTTACCTTCATAAAGTGGGGTAAGTTCTTTATCAATATAATCTAAGATTAAGACTAACTGACCTTTCTCATCTTCAATATAAGTGTTTTTCATTAATGGAACATTTTCAAAAATAACCCATTTAGGTTTTAATGCTTTAATTATTTTAATTGCTGGAATAATTAACCTATTTCTAGTATCTAGCTTTTTTCTATTACCTTTTCTAAACTCGTTTAAAAGTTTGCCAGCTCCATTTTGCGACATTCCTTGACATGGTGGTGTCGCTAAAATGATAAATGGTTCAGTAGTGTAATTTTTATTATAATAATCAATAATATCATTATAGTTTTCCCAGATATCTCCTGTAAATAACTTAGCATCAGGATAATTATTTTTAAATAGCATATGTCTATTTCCTAATAACTCTGAACTTATAACTGTTTTTATTCCATTATCATCTAATGCGATATCGCCGATACCTGATGATGAAAATAAACTTAATGCATTTTTAAGCATAATTATGCCCCTTTCTTTGATTTTAGAAATCAAATTTAGTTAATATTATTGGATCGTTTATATGATAAATCAAAATTTGTTTACTTATTTCACCTTATGAAAATAACTTTCTATTAACTATTATATCATAAACAAAATTAGCTATCTATACCAATATTACAGTGTTTGACTTTAGTGCTAATGGACTTTTTATTAAAAAAGTAGTCATATTTTTATGACTACTTTACTAATTTTAAAATTAATCTTGTTTTACATTATGGTAGAAGTTTTGTACATCTTCCACTTCGTTAATTAAGTTCTCGAATTTTTCAAATAGTTTAGTATCTTCTTCATCTAACTCGATATATTCAAGAGGGTACCACCCAGATTCGTTTTCTACAACTTCTATTTCAGGAAAATCAGCTGTTAATGCATCAACAATTTTATCACCATCATATCCGTTACCTTCAATTTCGATAACACCTTCATTATCTTCAATTTCGTTAACTTCGATATCTGCCATTAATAATGTTTCCAATGCTTCTTCATCTGTTAAACCTTTAACACTTACATATGATAAATGTGAGTAAGAGTGTTCTACACTTCCACTTACTCCCATTGATTTACCTACTTTTGTAAAACAGTTTCTAACTTCACTAACTGTTCTGTTTACATTATCAGTTAAAGTATCAACGATAATTCCTATACCACCAGGTCCAAATCCTTCATAACGAATTGCTTGAAAGTCTTCACCTTTACCAGCAGCTGCTTTATCGATGTTTCTTTTAATAACATCTCCAGGTACTTGTGCTTTTTTAGCTTTTTCAATTAAGTGTTTTAATGATAAGTTTGCATCTGGATTAGGCCCACCATTTTTGGCACTCATATATATTTCTTTTCCGAATCTAGAATAAAGCTTAGTTTTAGCTAGTCCCGTTTTTGCCATTGCGGCTTTTCTAACTTCAAATTTACGTCCCATATAATCACCTTTTCATCTAATTTGCCTGTTTTATTATATATGATTTAATTTGAGTTTTCAATATCTTTAATCAATTTGACTTCTCCTGGTGCCAAAGATACGATCTTTTGTTTGTATAAATTACCAACAGCACGTTTAAATGCTGACTTACTCATATTAAATACAGCTTGGATTTCTACTGCGCTTGATTTGTCAGTGATATCCATAACTCCACCCTTTTTATTGATGTATTCTAAAACTCTTTTAGCATCTTCATCAATCATTAATTCTTTTTGCATAATTAAAGTACCATTATATCTAAAATCACCTTTGTTTTTAATGATTTTAACTTCAGTTTTTTCGCCAAGACGGTATTTGTTTCTCATAAGTTTATGATAAACAAAAATATAATGTCCTTCTAACGTAAAGAAAACATTTCCTTCATCAGCGTGGAAGACATTATAAACTTCTACAGTTTCACCTTCTTCTAACTCTTTTTCTGGAGTTAGATATTGCTCGATATCGTATCTAGCAACAATTTTAGCTGATAATTGATTTTTTGATACTTTTATTTTCACAAATAATTTATCATCTTTTTCAGGCCACTCACTTTTTAGTGGTGGAAGATCATCTCTTGATAATAATAAATCTTTGTTTAATCCCATATCTAAAAATACTCCTAGATGGAAGTTTTTATCAACAACATTTAAAAATGCGGGGATATCTTTTGTAACTGTTGGTTTTTGCATTGTCGCAGTTACTCTTCGTTCAGAATCAAAATATAAAAAGACGTCAATACTTTCGCCTGCTTCTAATTCTTTTGTAGCTTCTCTTTTATGCAAAAAAACTTCTGTGTTTTCATCACCTAAAACATATGCTATATCTGTTTCTCTTAATACGTTTAACGTATTTATTTCACCCATTAATAATTTCATCAAATCACCTCGATATATCTATTTTACAAGATTTCTCCTCTTTTTAATAGTAAAAAGAAAACAAAAAACCATTAAAAAATGGTTTTAGTTTAAAAATCTTGTTAAACGCTCTGATTTTGGGTTTTTAAGAATTGATTTGTCACCAATTTCCACGATTTTACCTTGGTCCATAAAGATTACAGTATCACTAACTTCATATGAAAAGTTCATTTCATGAGTTACGATAATAAATGTTTGTTCTTTGGTTATGATATTTCTTATAACCTCTAATACTTCTTTAACCATTTCTGGGTCAAGAGCACTTGTTGGTTCATCAAACAAGATAACCTCAGGTGACATTGATAATGTTCTAGCTATCGCTACTCTTTGACGCTGTCCACCACTTAATGTAGATACGTTTCTATTAATAAAGTCTTTCATTCCTACTTTTTCTAAAAACTTTATCGCATTTGTTTTTGCCTCATCTTTATCTCTTTTTAAAACTTTTGTTTGTCCGATAACGCAGTTATCAAGGACACTTAAATTAGTAAAGAGATTAAATGATTGAAAAACCATCTGGATTTTAGATAATACTTGTTTGTTGTTTACTTTGTTATCAAGTAAATTTGTATTGTTATATATTATTTCACCTTGATTAGGCTTTTCTAGTTTATTTAAACATCTTAGTAATGTACTTTTTCCACTACCACTTGGTCCAATAATTGATGTTACTTGCCCTGTTTTTATTTCTAAGTTAATATTATCTAAAACTTTGTTTTCATCAAAGCTTTTGGATAGTTTTTTTATGCTTATATAATTATCCATAAGTCACCTCATTAGTAATACTACTTGGCATTGAGTTTGATGTTTTGTTTAATCTTTTTAAGATAAACGATAAAATTCTAGTTGTGATTAATACTAATACTAGATATATTAAGGCAACGATAAAAAACGACTCTGTATAACGGTAATATGTCCCTGCAACACTTTTACCCATATAGAATAATTCACTAACTCCAATTACACTTAATACTGCTGTGTCTTTAATATTAACGACTAGTTCATTACCAATTGCTGGAATCATGTTTTTGATTGCTTGAGGGAAGATGATATATCTTAGGACTTCAAAGTTAGTTAGTCCTAAAGCTTTACCTGCTTCAAACTGACCTTTATCAATAGCATTGATTCCAGAACGTAAAACTTCTGATAAATAAGCACTTGTATTAAGTGATACTACAATTAATCCTGCGATGATAATTGGTAAATTCACGCCAATGCTGCTTAAACCATAATAAAATATAGCCGCTTGTACCATCATTGGTGTCCCTCTTAAAAACTCAACATAACTTGTGCTTAAAAAACTAAGGATTTTAGCTAGTGTTCTTTTAATATAACTTACATGTTCATTCTTTGTAACTCTTGGTAAAGTTACAAAGAATGATATAAACAATCCAACTATAGTTCCTAATAAAGATATTAATAATGTGTATTTTATTCCTTCAAAAAACAAGAGATAGTTTTCTTCAAAAATATAAATTACTCCTCCAATAAAATTACTGGGGATTGAAGATAAAATATACATTATGGTTGACGGTTAAGTGCTTCTTGCATTAAGGTATCTCTAGATGTTTTTGATAATGTTTCTAAAACTGTATTAATGTCTGTTAATAAATCATTATCACTTTTTCTTAAGGCAACACTTACACTTACGTCACTTTCTAAAACAGTAAACCCGTTTTCAGGTAGCGATACATAAGTTAAATCACTATTTGATGCGATGATACTTAGGGCTACAGGTAGCTCTGCGACTAATGCATCACTCACTCCGCTTTTAACACTCTCAACTAAACTTGGATAATCACTTAATGCTGTTTGATGTTCAACATTATTGATTTGATCAATTAATCGATCTTGTAATGTGTTTAGCTGTGCAATTACTTTTGCGTTACTAAAGTCTTCTAAACTTGTAGCATTCACATAACTACTATCATTTTTAACTACTAAAACTTGTTCACTTTGATAATATGGATTAGTAAAGTTAACTGTTTCTTTTCTTGCGTCTGTAGGACTCATACCTGCGATTATTACATCAATTTGTCCAGATAATAGAGCGGGGATTAACCCATCCCATTCAATTTTTTTAATAACTACTTCTTTACCTAGTTCATTACCAATGTAACTTGCGATATCAATATCGTAACCATCACAAAAAGCATTCACTTGATTAATCGGTAATGAGCTATCGTTATCTTCGCTCACAGTCCAGTTAAATGGAGCGTAGTTACATTCTAACCCAATTACTAATACCTCATCACTTTTCTCGCTACAACCTGTTAGAAACAAGCTTAAACCTAATACTACTGTTAATAATTTTTTCATTTTTTTCTCCTCTTTACTTTTTTTCATAAAAAAAAGCATCCGAGGACGCTTAAAATAAACAATATTAATATTGTTTAGCGCCTCTACTTTTTAAGTAGGAGTATTATAGGTATTCCCTATAATCCCATATCTTAATATGTCTATTAAAGATATTCGGCGATGGTTACCTTTCAAATGTTTCACAGTCTACCGACTCCACATTTTACTTATTTGCATCGCTGCCTCTAAATTTATGATTTACATAGATTCTATAACTACCCGATTTAAAAGTCAACTTGATAATTATTGAAAGTGTTTTCTTCACTATACTTTTTGTGTTTTTTTTAGTAAAATAGATACATAACGGGGTGAAAGAATGAAAAAATATTTCTCATATTTAATCATTTATAGTTTCTTGGGGTATATCTTAGAACGAATAATTAACTTATTTGTATTTGGAGAATTAACTGATGGTGGCTTGATGAATATGCCACTTCAACCATTATATGGTGTAGGGATACTGCTGGCAATTTTAATTAATGATTTTTTAATAACAAAACTTAAAGTTAACAACATAATAAAAAACCTATTACTTTTAGTTGTAGCCATTATGACTACAGCATTAAGTGAAGCAGTAACAGGTTTCGGTTATTATTATATTACCGAAGTAAGTTTATGGGATTATGGTGAATTTTTTACATGTACATATAAGTATGTTTGTGTAATCCCAACTAGTTTATTCGGGTTATTGTCATTTTTAAGTATTAAACTTTTCCATAATTATTTTAAAGATTTATACCTTATGATCAACAATTTTTATTTTATAGCTATTTTACTTATCTTTTTAGTAGATTGTTATTTAGTATATTACACTGCGATTACGCTTTAATCTTTATAACTACCATTAGAAAATCTTAACATTTCATAAAGTACAAATTGATTTCTAATGTTAGTAAGATTATAAGTAATTCCTTCATAATCAAAACTAAAACTATGACGCATTGTATTTACAGGATATAAGATTTTATCAAAGACAAATTCAAATTTGTCTTTTTTGTTTTCTAAAGTTATTGTTTTATCTTTGTAGGTTAATAAGAAATCACCAAGTGATTTGTTTTTAAGCTTAACAACTTCATTAAGGGTTACATTAAATGAAAACTCACTATCAATCACTTCTTTGATATGTGAATATTGAAAGTGATTATAATCTACAAGATTATCAAATTGATTGTTTTCAATAAACTCAAATTTATTAATTGTACCGATAACTCCACATTTATCACAAATGATATCATGGTTTATTCCTTTTATACTTACAACACTATTGCATTTGTTACAGAAATAGATTAGACGTTCTATTCCTTCTGCTCGTTTTTTACGATCTAAATTAAACATATGTTTTCTTTGGAAATCATAATCGTTGTTATATAGTTCTTTTTCGATTACTTGCATAACTTCTTTATCTGTCACTTTATCTAATTCCTCTTTAGTAAAAAGCATTTTACCAAATGTATGGATGTGACCTTTTTTACTAAAATAATCAGCCCAGCGCGGTTGAGAGATATAACCACCTTGTTGTTTAAACATAATTACATCTTTATTTGCTTTTTTAATCAGTTTTCCAACTGATTGGTGCATATCTAAGGTTTCACCATAAAAAGTGTTGTCTCCCTCAGGAAACAAACCTATTGAATAGCCTTTTTTAAGATTTTTAAATGTTTTTCTGACTGCGTTTGTATCACTTTTACCAACTCTTTTTTTAATGGTTTGAGCTAATAAACCCATTCCAAAACGTTTAGAAAAGTCTAAGAAGGCAATTTCTGTAGCGATATAACGAATTTTTGATTTAAAATTTGCAGCAATAACAAATGTATCCCATGTGTTAAAGTGATTAGATATTAAGACAACCGGTTCATGTAGATTTTTGTTTATTGTTAATCCTTTATGTGTTACTTTTAACTCTTTTTTCATAAGTAGTAAAACAATTGGTCTTATAAAAAATAGCACTGTATCTGAGAAGTAATCTAGAAAGCTTTTTTTCATTATTTCACCTCGGAAGTTTGTGTTATAAAGTAATTATAATTTATTATATCATTATTTGCTATATTGTATATATTAATAGATAGTTTATGTTATAATCTAGTTGGTGATTAAACATGAGGATATTAGTAGATGCCGACAGTTGTCCGGTTAAGGAAATTATTGTAAAACAAGCTAAAAAATATAGTATAAAGGTACATATGTATTTTGATAATTCTCACGAATATCATGATGGCTATTCTTTTGTATATATTTTAGATAAAGGCGCTGATAGCGTTGATTATTTTTTAATTAATCATGTGTATGAAAATGACATAGTGGTTACTCAAGATTATGGGGTTGCAGCAATGGCTTTAAGCAAAAAAGCTCTTGCGATAAACCAAAACGGACACATTTTTGATGATGAAAACATTATGACAATGTTAAGCTTTAGAGCAACATCACAAAAAATCAGAAGACATAAGAATCTTAAGGGTCCAAAGAAAAGAACGAAGGTTGATAATATTAAATTTGAAGAGAATTTAACATTATTAATTAATAAAAATAAATAGTTGCTTTTTAATTATTTATTTGTTAAAATATTTACGCTTTATATATATACGGAGGTGACTTAAAGTGGCTAATATTAAAGGACAAATGAAAAGAAATATCCAAAACGAAAAAAGACGTTTAGCGAATGCTTCATTTAAATCAGGTTTAAAATCTGCATTAAAAGACGTTGAAGTACAAGTAGAAAACGGTGATAAAGAAAAAGCTTTAGTAGCATTATCTTTTGCAGCTAAGAAATTAGATAAATCTGTAACTAAAGGATTCCATCACAAAAACTACGTTGCTAGACAAAAATCAAGATTACATAAACTAGTTAATACTTTATAATAATGAAAAAAAAGACTTTTAGTCTTTTTTTTTATAGTTTTTTATGTACTTAACAAGAATAGTTCTAATCCTGTTTTCTTATCAATTCTTCCTGATTTTATCTGGAAGTCCAGAGTTTCAAGTTTTTTTAAATGTTTGATAACAACTGTTTCTTTAACCTGATTAGCATTTTTAAGCATGTAATAAGCTCGACCACTTGATACATTATAGTAATTAGCAATCTCTGTTTTATCATAACCTGCTTTTTTAAGCTGCTTAACTTGAATAATTTCACGATATTTACTAGTTAACATTCCAAGAACTTGGATTGGGTCTTCACCATAACTAACTAAATCATTATAAACACTTAATGCTTTTGAACGGTCGTTTTGAAATATTGCGTTTGATATTTCATAAACATTGTCTTCAATGTTTTTTGTAATTACTTCTTTAATTGTCGCTAAAGTTATATGATCAATATCTTCAACATAAAACATTAATTTTCTTAGCTCATTTACAGCTACTGTAGTGTTATGTTCAACTCTTTTCACAAACTCCTCAACAGCGTCATGATCAATCCTTTTATTTTGTTTTCCGACCTGTCTTTTAATCCAACCTCGTAAATCATCACTTGATAATGGATCACATTTAATTGCGTTTGAACGTGACATCACTAATTTTGTTATTGCTTTTCTTTCATCAAGCTTCTTATAAGCTGCATTAATGATTAACACTGTTGTTTCAAAAGGATTCTCAATATATCTTCTTAATGCTTCAATATCATGTTTAATCTCTTTTTTTGGTTTTTCATTACTTAAAAAATAAGCGTTCTTTAAAACTACTATTTTTAAGTCACTCATAAAAGGGATAGTGGAAGCATCATTAATTGCTTCTTCTACCGCTTGTTCTTCCATATCATAATGAGTGATATTGAACTCATCAACATCAAACTTTTTAATGATTTGGTCTGTCTTTGTTTTTATAACGAAATTGTCTTCTCCGTAAAATAAATAAATTGTCTTTTCCAAAACAATCACCTCAAAAGTATTATATCATTTATTATGGTGGATTTGTATAAATTCTTAATTTACCTTTTGTAAACTTAAAAGTAATTGAACCCATTATATCAGTTCGATAAACTGATATATTTTTATTTACAAGTTTATTGATTGTTTCTTCACTAGGATGATTAAACTTATTACCTCTTTTAGCAATAACAACAGCGATCCTAGGCCGTGTGTTCTCTAAAAATTCATCACTAGTTGAAGTCTTACTACCATGATGAGCAACCTTTAATATATCAATATCTAAATTGATATATTTTATAAACTCATCTTCCTTTTCTTTCTCGATATCTCCCGTAAACAAAAAGTGATAATTTTCAATAAACAAACTAAAGATTAAGCTATTATTATTCTCATTTTGATAATTATGTAATCCTTTATAAAAATCAAGATGAACGTTTCCACAGTTAAGTGATTCTGGATAGTTTTGATAAGTAATAATATTCTTAACTTCAAAATTTTTTAAGATATCATCACTCTCAAAATAGTGATCACTATGAAAGTGAGTAATAATAAGATAATTAAGAGTATGAATATTTTTACTCTTAATTGCATTAACTATACTATCATATTTATCCTCCTCACCAGTATCAATTAGGATATTACACTGATTGTGTTTATCTTTAAT
>NQYJ01000034.1 GCA_002285055.1 Candidatus Izimoplasma sp. ZiA1 | reverse complement strand
GGGGAGGGAATTATCTAATAACCTCACACGCCTCGGAGAGCCATGGCTCGGAAGAGACGTACTTCAAGGAACTACAAATTGGTGAACGCGAACACGAAGAACATGGGTTCTTCAGGAAGTCAGATACTGCTTCGCAAGTTCGATAAAGTGGATGCTCAGGGACTGAGTGCCTGGCTCCACGGTGTAAAGGTAAATTACCTGATGTCTGATGTAACCGGTGGTGGCGATTCCAACGCCAATTTCGGTTTCATCTTCTACCTAACTACCCATCAGAGTTGGAATGATGATTATATCATCAGTAGCAACGCTTCAAGCCAGATGTCCGGCTCCGTCTGGCTACCGGCCAAGCGGAGTATCAAGACTAATGCAATTCCGGACTCGGCGAACGACTTGTACCTGGGCATG
>NQYJ01000033.1 GCA_002285055.1 Candidatus Izimoplasma sp. ZiA1 | reverse complement strand
CCGCTGGGTCTGTTTTTATATGTATCTCTAGTTTTGGGGATGTTTTCCCGTGCTCTTTTTGCAGGACCTCTGTTGGAAATATCCTGAAAGAACCTTTGGAGGCTATATTTGGCAATGTTGCTGAGTTGTCAAGGCAAGAAAAGGATCTATGTCTTCTTTAATAATCTTGATGGCGCTATTGTTTTTTGGCTCTTTGTTTTGGGTGGGTTTTGTTACAATTTGGGCCGCGCTAATTTCGTTGCTGCTTGTAGTTTTCCCTTCTGTAGTTATACATAATCATTTAGATTCTTTTGCTATTTTTATTGTTTATGCTCTGATTTTTCTTATGTCCTATTATAAGAAAAAGAAGAAGAAAGAGATATATCTTGGGGTTGGAACCAAAGAGGGAAAGAATTAAGAAAAAGACACGGTGATAATAAAATTGATGCAAGTAACAATTTTTATCAAAAGCAATCAAAAGCTAATTATGAAT
>NQYJ01000032.1 GCA_002285055.1 Candidatus Izimoplasma sp. ZiA1 | reverse complement strand
TGCTTCGACTCACGTCTAAAAGAAGCATGGTCTATGCCGGTATAGTGCAAGGGAACCCCCGCCTATGTGAGCGTAGCGAGTCAGGAATGCCTCGGAGGGCAAGCACGTCTAACTCAATGAGTGTCTACACTCTAAACACAATGGTGGATGCCCCCGGCATGCGCCTCTTGGCTCCCTGTAAGGTAAGTATTGCCTGCTGCAGGCATATGAGCCACCTCTCAGTGAGAACCAAGCAAAGGAAATCGGAGGTCAATCTAAGAGTGCTGCTATTATTACCAGCACCTCGACCTCTAACCTCCTCTCAAAATCCAGAGACTGTCTAAGTACTATTGTACCCCAACTGACCGATATAAACTAGTATTATTCAGGTCAGTTTGGGGCATTTATGTAGAAAATGTACCAGTCTCTACGGGTCCCAAATCAAGTGCCCCATTTTTTTGGGGCACTCGTGACTCAACTCACGGGATTGTACTTACGGAGCAATCTAAGTAGTCAAGTCATCTTTAAGCTTTAAAAGGCTTAAGGGTTAACAGTATGATGTAATCATTATGATATA
>NQYJ01000031.1 GCA_002285055.1 Candidatus Izimoplasma sp. ZiA1 | reverse complement strand
ATCAGAGGCAGAGTGAAACGATGCCGGCAGCTTGGAAGGGGCGTTCCGGGCGTGTATGGGGAAAACGTGGTAAATGGCCGGTTAAGCCTGGATTAACCTTCCATATTGACGATTCGGCTTATTTTCAATATCGCCGTATTGTTCGGTCCTGGCGTATAGCTGATGCCCGGTCCGAGGAAAACCCCCAGAATCGTGCCTGGCGTATTCGTTCCGCCAAAAAGATGCTCAAGTGTTCGGATCGTGCGTTATCTGAGGTCCGTGGGACCAATGAATGGATCTCCGAGGCTAATACCTTTCGGATCATCGCGTACCTTGCTGCGGGGGGGTGTGAAGTTTACTCCGCTTAACAGCGTCGGGTTGTTTGTTAAAAAACAAAAAAACAAATTCACAAATAACAGGGGTTTACGGAATGGTTATCCAGTCGATTATTGAGGAATTAGTGGGCAAGGAGTCCACAGAGTATGAGCAGTTCACCATCTTTTTGGACATTTCCGCTGCTGCCAGGGTCAGTCTCTTGTCCAGGCAGTTGGGCGTAAGTACCTCCCGCCTGTGTGCAGAACTGATTTCCTCCTCCATTGGCCAGGCCGAACACGAATGGGGCAT
>NQYJ01000004.1 GCA_002285055.1 Candidatus Izimoplasma sp. ZiA1 | reverse complement strand
ATTTCTAAGATAATCACCAGTATCTTTTATTTCAAGTTGATCATTTGTTAAAAAGACTTCTAGTTTATCTAGATTACGAACTTCGTTATATGAGTCTAGTTTAATTTTTTCAATCTCGCTCTTGATAATAGATTCGCGATATAAGAATATTTTTTCCTCATAATCAAGAACACTTTCTTCTCGTAGATTAATAAGATTCATTTTCATTTTAATATCTTTTTGAATGTTTTTTTCCTTGTTAGTTTTAGCTTTTTCTAGTTGTTCATTTAAGTTAATAATGTTTAGTTCAGTATCTTTTTTAATAATTGAGACACGTTCATTATGAAGAAGAACCAATTCATTTAATGAATCGGTTAGTTTTTTTATCATTTCATTATTATCATTAATTATTTCTTTTTCTAGTCCTGCGATTTGCTCTTTTATACGTTTTAAAAAATCGTTTGTATCATGCTTAATTCTATTTAAGGTAACAGTTAAACGTTTGTCAGTTTCACTTAAAGAATCGTTTATAGCTTTAACATTTTCAATATCTTTGTTAGCTGCTTCAGTTATTTTAAAAGTGTAACTTTCCTTTAATTTAGCATAGTCGTTAGATAAGTTTTCTGTTTTTAAGTTTAATTCATCTAAAACAGACTTTACACGAGTCTCAGTTTTAGTTTTATTTTGATCAAAGTTTTGATTATAAGCTTCTAATTTTTCTAGATAAGTTGCAACATTTATATGATACTTCTCTTTAACAGACAATATATCTTTGTCCATTGTTTTTTCAATTTCAAGACGTTCATATTTTATCTCTTCTAATTTTTTTTCATTTAAATCAGTTAATTCAGAAACTGTTTTATCTAGTACTTTTTTAATTGATTTTTCTTTAGCATTCAAAGTTTTTACTTTTGAATCTATTTTTTGTTTTATTGCGTCTTCATTTTGTCTAGAAACTAAGTTGATTTCTGCCAATTTTTGCTTAGATTTTTCTTCATTAGCTAAAAAGTCCTTGTGCGCTTGCAAAGACTTAAGTTCATGATTATTATTCAATTTTTCAATTTTTGATAACAATGGTGCAATTTGTTTCGTGTACTTTAGCTCAATGTCGTATGTTTTCATATCAAATGTTTTAAGTTTTTTTGATTTCATCCATTGCACCTCCTTGAAGTTAATAAAAATAGCTTAGTACTGCATTAATTTTACCATAAGCTTACTTTTTTTACAATATTTACATATTAATATATTATATATCAAATGCTTTTAATAAAAGCGATATTATTGTATAATTTTTAACGAGGTGATTTTATGGATGAACGTGTAGTAACTAACGAGTTATTAGATGAGGACATTGTAAGTCATAGTTTAAGACCTAAATACTTAAAAGAATACATTGGACAAACAGAAGTTAAAGAAATGATGGACATCTTCATTAAGGCTGCGAAAAATCGAAATGAAGCTCTTGATCATGTTTTGTTATATGGACCTCCAGGTCTTGGTAAAACAACACTGGCAAACATTATTGCTAATGAAATTGGTGTTAATATTAAAATCACTAGTGGTCCTTCAATTGAAAGAAGCGGTGATTTAGCAGTAATATTAACAAGTTTAGAACCAGGTGATATTTTATTTATTGATGAAATTCATCGTTTGCCTAGAATTGTTGAGGAAATCCTTTACCCAGCAATGGAAGATTATGTTATTGATATAGTTGTAGGGAGAGACACTGGCTCAAAATCAATTAGAGTCGAGTTGCCACCTTTTACTCTAGTTGGAGCAACAACAAGGTTTGGGGATTTAAGTAGCCCTTTAAGAGACCGTTTTGGAGTTATTCATAAATTAGAGTATTATACAACTGAGGAATTACATGAAATATGTAAACGAACTGCATCAATATTTGAATGTGAAATCAGTGATGATAGTAGTTATGAAATTGCACTTAGAAGTAGAGGAACACCAAGAATAACAAATAGATTATTTAGAAGAGTTCGCGATTTTGCTGATGTTTTAAATGATGGTGTTATAGATCGAAAAATGACAGAGCTTGCTTTATCTAAATTAAATATTGATAAAACTGGCTTAGATAGTAAAGACCACGCATATTTAGATGGTATTATCACTAAATTTGGTGGTGGACCTGTAGGTCTTGAAAGCATTGCTGCATCAATTGGCGAAGAACCTACAACAATAGAAGATGTTTATGAACCGTTCTTACTTAAACTTGGCTTTATTAAAAGAACACCAAGAGGAAGAGTAGCAACAGAAAAAGCTTATAAACACCTTAAGAAAACACATAATACGAGGTTATTTTAATGAATGTTAATGATTATTTTTATGAACTACCAGAAGAGTTAATTGCACAAGTGCCACTAAAAACAAGAAGTGATTCTAAACTTCTTGTTTTAAATAAACTAAATGGTGAAATAAAGCATAAAAAGTTTACAGATATTATCGATTATTTACATAAAGGTGATGTCTTAGTAGTAAATGATACATCAGTAATTCCAGCTCGACTTTATGGGGTAAAAGAAGAAACAAAAGCTTTAATTGAGGTTTTATTGTTATCCCAAATTGAGGGTGATGTTTGGGAAGCTCTAGTAAAAAAAGCGAAAAAAATAAAAGTTGGTACTATTATTTCATTTGGTGAGGGTGTATTAAAAGCGAAATGTACTAAAGTATTAAACGATGGTTTAAGACATTTTGAAATGATTTATAAAGGTGTTTTTTATGAAGTTCTTGGTAGTTTGGGTGAAATGCCTTTACCACCATATATTCATGAAAAACTAGAAGACCAAAATCGTTATCAAACTGTTTATAATAGAGTCAAAGGTAGTGCTGCAGCGCCAACAGCTGGCTTACATTTTACTAAAGATTTATTAAAAAAGATTGAAGATAAAGGTGTTATCTTAACTAGTGTGACATTACATGTCGGTCTTGGAACATTTAGACCTGTTCAAGTTGAAAAGATTGAAGATCATGAAATGCATAGTGAGTTCTATATGATGAGCAAAAAAACAGCAGATATTTTAAATGATGCTAAACAAGAAAATAGAAGAATAATTGCGGTTGGAACTACTAGTTTAAGAACACTTGAAACAATAATGACAGAACAAAAAACCTTTAAAGAAATCAGTGCATTCAGCCAAATATTTATTTATCCTGGATACGAATTTAAAGCAATTGATGCTTTAATCACTAATTTTCATTTACCAAAATCAACATTATTAATGTTAGTCAGCGCTTTATCAAGTAAGGAAATTATATTTAATGCTTATAAAGAAGCTATTAAAAATAATTATCGATTCTTTAGTTTTGGTGACAGTATGTTTATTTCAAATGAATAAACTACATTGATATAAAATAAAAAACGCATGAAATCATGCGTTTTATTTTTTTACTTAATTGGTTTTAATCTTGCAGTAAAATGTCTAAGTACTGGTGGTTCATAATCAAACTCTAAACCTTTTAAAGTTTCTCTTCTATTATAAACATTAATTACAGCCTCAGCAACTACATCTAGATGTGCGTATGTATAAGTTCTTCTTGGAATTGTAAGTCTCATTAATTCAAGAGGACTTTCTAAGTTCTCATGAGTATCTGGGTCTCTACCTAATAAGAATGAACCAATTTCAACAGGTCTAACTCCAGCTTCTAAATATGTTTCGTTACATACAGATTGAGCTGGGAACTGATGATAAGGAATATGAGGTACAAACAACTTACAATCAACAAATACAGCGTGACCACCAGTTGGGTATTGAATAGGTACTCCACCTTCTCTTAGTTTATCACCTAAATACCTAACTTGATCAATACGATGTTGTTGATAATCAAACTCAAGAGCTTCAAGTAATCCTACAGCTAAAGCTTCCATATCACGACCAGCTAAACCACCGTATGTTGGGAAACCTTCCATTGGTACAATAAATGTGCGGCATTGGTTAAATAAATCTTCGTCGTTTTTAATCGCGATGATTCCCCCAATATTAACAAGTCCATCTTTTTTAGCACTCATTAAGAAGATATCAGCCATATCAAATAACTCTCTGGCGATTTCTTTTATTGATTTATCTTGATAACCCTCTTCACGTTCTTTAACAAAGAAACTATTTTCAGCGTATCTTGCACCATCAATTAATAATGTGATACCGTATTTATTAGCAATTTCTTTAACGCCTCTTAAGTTTTCATGACTTACAGGTTGTCCTCCTGCACTATTATTAGTAACTGTCATAATAATCCCAGCAACGTTATTAGAACCTTTTTCTCTAATTATTTCTTCTAATTTAACTAAATCAAAATTCCCTTTAAATGGATGATAATTAACTGTGTCAAAACATTCAGGAATAACACAATCAATAGCTCTTGCTCCAGCTAACTCAACATGAGCTCTAGTTGTATCAAAATGCATATTTGAAATAAACACCATATTGTCATGTTTTACTAGTTGTGGTAAAACAACTTGTTCAGCACCTCTACCTTGATGTGCAGGGATAACATATTTGTACCCAGTAAGGTCTTTTACAACTTTTTCAAATTTGTAAAAACTACGGCTACCTGCATAAGCTTCGTCTCCCATCATTAAAGCTGCCCATTGATAATGACTCATTGCCCCTGTCCCTGAGTCTGTTAATAAATCGATATAAACATCTTCACTTCTTAAAGAAAACGGGTTATATCCTGCAGTTTTTAAATATTCAATTCTTTCTTTTTTTGTAGTAACTTTGATTGGCTCAACCATCTTAATACGATAAGGCGGAGCTACATATTTTTTATTCATCGATTTTTCTCCTTACTTTTATAGTTTCCAACACTTCAATTATACAACAAATAAAAGCGTTTTCAATACTATAAGACAAAATAAGTAAATTCCCAATTTAGCACACTAAAGCGCTTAATGGATTTTGATTAATATTAATTTTATTTATAATCTTTTCTAATTAGTAGTTGATTTAATATTGACAACGCTTACATTCTACTATATAATTTAAGTGGTCTTAAAGACAACAGAGGAGCAAGTTTTTGGTAGTTTAAAGGTGTTAATAAGAAGATACCTTAAAAACTTTAAACGAAGGAGAAATTTGCCGAAAGATTTAGTTAGATCTTGAATTAAATCTTGATGATTAGAGGGACGCTTTAATCATTGCCATTTAATAAAAAATGGAGAGCTGTTTATACAATTTTTTGTATAAACAGCTCTTTTTATATTTAAAAGAAGGAGATTAATTATGAAACTAGAAAACAAAGTAGCAATTATTACAGGAGCAGCAAGAGGATTAGGTAAAGAAATGGCAACATTATTTGCAGCTGAAGGAGCAAAAGTTATCGCTCTTGATGTTAGTGATATTGAGTATTCATTACCAAACGTAGAGGGTTATAAACTTGATGTTACAAATAGTGATGCAGTCGCAAAATTTTATGAAGACGTAAAAGCAAAATATGAAACAATTGATATCTTAATTAATAATGCAGGAATTACAAGAGATGCACTTACTCACAAAATGACAGAAGATATGTGGGATTTAGTTATTGATGTAAATTTAAAAGGGGTATTTAACTTAACTAAACATTTAGGACTTCATATGATGATGCAAGGTCATGGTAGCATCATCAATATTTCAAGTGTTGTTGGTGAATATGGTAATATTGGCCAAGCAAATTATGCAGCTACTAAAGCTGGAGTCATCGGATTAACTAAAACATGGGCAAAAGAATACGCTAGAAAAGGCGCAAACGTTAGAGTTAATGCAATTGCTCCAGGTTATATAATGACGGAAATGTTACAAACAGTACCAGAAGAATTGTTAGCTAAATTTGCTAAAATGACAATGCTTGGTCGTTTAGGTGAACCAGTTGAAATCGCTAAATCAGCTTTATTCTTAGCAAGTGATGATGCTAGTTATATTACTGGACAAGTATTAAGTGTTAATGGTGGAATGAGATTATGATTTATACAATTAATGATTTAAAAGTCGGAGATTCATTTGAAACTAAAACACTAATTGAAGAAAAGAACGTTGAAACTTTTGGCCATATTACAAAAGATTTAAACCCTGCACATTTTGATAGTGAATACGCAAGCACAACAATGTTAAAAAAACGTATTGCTCATGGAATGTATGTAGGTAGTTTATATAGTAGAATCTTTGGAATGGAATTTCCTGGTAAAGGTAGTATCTATTTAGGTCAAAATCTTAAATTTACAGCTCCAGTTTATTTTAATGATGAAATAACTACAAAAGTCACAGTCAAAGAACTTTTTATAGAGAAAAATCGTGTTATCTTTGAATGTGTTCAAACAAATCAAGATGGAAACATAGTAATAAAAGGAGAGGCAGTTATTATGCCTCCAAAAAAATAAGGAGATAATAATGAAAAAAGTATATATTGTAGAAGCAAAAAGAACAGCAATTGGTTCATTCTTAGGAACTTTAGCAAATGTTCATCCAGCGGATTTAGGAAGCGCGGTTGTTAGAAATATTTTAGAAACTACAAAAATTAATAAAGATGAAATCGATGAAGTAATTGTTGGTAACATCTTACCTGCAGGTATGGGACAAGGTGTAGGAAGACAAGTAGCAATCAAATCAGGTTTACCAAAAACTGTTGTGGGATACAGTTTAAACATGGTTTGTGGTAGTGGAATGAAAGCTATTATGAATGGTTATCAAGGTATTATTTCAGGAATCAACAATATTGTTATTGCTGGTGGAACTGAAAATATGAGTATGGCTCCATTTGTATCACCAAAATCTGTTAGAAGCGGACATAAAATGGGAGACATAAAATTTATCGATCATATGGTTTTTGATGCTTTAACAGATGCTTATGAAGGTTATCATATGGGTGTTACTGCTGAAAACATTCAAGAAAAATATAATATTAGCCGTGAAGCTCAAGATGAGTTTGCAGCTAATTCACAGAAAAAAGCTATTGCAGCAATTGATAGTGGAAGATTTAAAGATGAAATTGTGCCTGTAGAAGTTAAATCTAGAAGAGAAACAATTACATTTGATTGTGATGAATACCCAAACCGTAAATCAACTTATGAAAAACTAAGTACTTTACGTGCAGTATTTAAAAAAGAAGGAACTGTTACTGCTGGTAATGCATCAGGAATTAATGATGGTGCTAGTTTTATGTTATTAATGAGTGAAGAAGCGTTAAAAAAATCAAATTTAGAACCACTAGCTGAAATTGTTGCTATTGGACAAGGTGGAGTTGATCCTAGTGTTATGGGTCTAGGGCCAGTGCCTGCTATTAAAAACGCTTTAAATAATGCAAATATGACAATAAATCAAATTGATTTATTTGAATTAAATGAAGCATTTGCGGTTCAAAGCTTAGGAGTTTTAAAAGAACTAAGCACAGACCTAAATGTTAAAGAAGAATGGATTATGGAAAGAACAAATGTAAATGGTGGAGCTATTGCCCTTGGACATCCTGTTGGAGCAAGTGGAAACAGAATCACAGTTACTCTAATCCATGAAATGATAAAAAGAAATACTGAGTTTGGTCTTGCCTCTTTATGTATTGGTGGAGGAATGGGTACCGCAGTAATCCTAAAAAACTTAAGAAAGTAGTGATTTAAATGGATAAAGTTATATCTATTGATAATTTTAAAGAACATCTAAAAGATGGACTATCAATAATGGTTGGCGGTTTTATGGCAGTTGGAACACCTGAGCAATTAATTGACGCAATTGTTGAATCAAACGTAAAAAATCTAACAATCATTTGTAATGATGCAGGTTTTATTGATAAAGGTGTTGGGAAACTTATTGCTAATAACCAAGTAAAAAAACTTATTGCTTCTCACATTGGATTAAATCCAAAAGCAGGAGAATTAATGGGTAGTGGTGAACTTGAAATTGAATTAGTTCCTCAAGGTACACAAATCGAAAGAATTAGATGTGGTGGTAATGGTCTTGGTGGTTTTTACACACCAACAGGTATTGGAACTATGGTTGAAGAAGGAAAAGAAATTAAGACTTTAAATGGCATTGATTATCTTCTTGAACTACCTTTACATGCTGATTTTGCACTATTATATGGTTCTACAGTAGATAAACATGGTAATACAATGTATACAAAAACTTTAAGGAACTTTAATCCAGTTATGGCAACAGCCGCAGATAAAGTTTTTGTTCAAGCACGAGAATATGTTAATGAAATAGATCCAGATATTATACATACACCTCATATTTTTATTGATCATATCATCAAGGAGGTTAAATAATGGATAAGAATGAAATCAAAGCATATATAGCAAAAAGAGTAAGTCTTGAATTACATGATGGTGATGTCGTTAATCTAGGAATTGGTTTACCAACAATGGTAGCTAACTATATTCCTACAGACATGACAATCCATTTACAAAGTGAAAATGGATTAATTGGTCTTGGGCAAGCTCCAGGCGAAAACGAAGTAGACCCTGATATAACAAATGCAGGAGGACAACCTGTTACTATTGTAGAAGGCGGAGTATATTTTGATAGTTCAACTTCATTTGGTATTATTCGTGGTGGTCATGTAGATGTAACAGTTCTTGGAGCATTACAAGTTGATGCTAAAGGAAGTTTAGCATCATGGATTATCCCTGGTAAAATGGTTCCTGGTATGGGCGGAGCAATGGATTTAGTTGTTGGAAGTAAAAAAGTAATCATTGCGATGACACATACTAATAAAGGCAAACCAAAAATATTTGAAGATTGTTCATTACCATTAACAGCTAAAAGTCAAGTTGATATGATTATCACTGAAATGGCAGTGATGGTAGTTAAAGAAGATGGTTTATACTTAACAGAGATTAACAAAGAGTTTTCTTTAGAAGAAGTAATAAATGCTACAGCTGCTAAACTAAACACTAGTTTATTAAAGGAGGCAAAATAATGGAAACAGTAACTATAAGATTAAGACTTGGAAGTCATGACGCTCATTACGGTGGAGAATTAGTTGATGGTGCAAAAGTACTACAATTATTTGGTGATGTAGCTACAGAACTATTAATTAGAAACGATGGTGACGAAGGATTATTTAGAGCTTATGAAAGTGTCGACTTTCTAGCACCTTTATATGCTGGTGACTATATTGAAGTAACTGGGACAATTATTAAAGCCGGAAACACTTCAAGAAAAATGGAATTTATCTGTAAAAAAGTAGTTACATCAAGAAAAGACATAAATGAAAGTGCCGCAGACTTTTTAGATGAGCCAATTATTACAACTAAAGCTATTGGGACATGTATTGTACCTTTAGATAAACAAAGAAAATAATGGAAAAACTTATTATAACAGCGGCAATTTGTGGGGCAGAAGTTATGAAAGAACATAACGAAGCTGTACCATATACAATTGAAGAAATTAAAGATGAAGCATATAAAGCTTATCTTGCTGGTGCTAGTATCATCCATCTTCATGTTCGTGAGGATGATGGGAAACCAACACAAAGGAAAGAACGCTTTAAAGAAGCAATTAAAGCAATCAAAGAAGTATGTCCAGATGTAATAATTCAACCATCAACTGGAGGAGCTGTTGGAATGAGTCGCGAAGAACGTCTTGATCCTACAAACTTATATCCAGAAATGGCTACACTTGACTGTGGAACCTTAAATTTTGGTGGTGATGAAATATTCATTAATACAGAAAACGACATTATCTTCTTCGCAAATACTTTAAATGAAAAAAACATTAAACCTGAATGTGAATGTTTCGAAAAAGGTCATGTTGACACAGTAAATAGAATGATTAAAAAAGGAATAATTAAAACTCCTACACACTTTAGTTTTGTTCTTGGTGTAAATGGAGGGATGAGTGGTGAAAGCAGAGATTTTCACTTCTTAAGAGAGTCATTACCAGAAAACTCAACGTATAGTGTTGCAGGGATTGGAAGATATGAGTTTACCCTTGCTAAAGAAGCTATTATTTCTGGCGGACACGTTCGTGTTGGTTTAGAAGATAATATCTATATAAGTAAAGGCGTTAAAGCAAAAGGTAATTATGAGTTAGTTGAAAAAGTAGTAGCTATGGCAAAAGAACATAATCGTGAAGTTGCTACGCCTGCTGAGGCTAGAAAAATTTTAAACTTAAAGGTGATTTAAATGAAAACATGTAAATATGGAACAAATAGAGTAATTGAACCACAAGGTGTTTTACCACAAGCAGCAACAAAAGTAGATAACACAATGACTATCTATAATAACGAATTGTTAATTGATGTTATTACATTAAATATAGACAGTGCTTCTTTTACACAAATAAAAAAAGCATGTAATGCTGATAAAGAAAAAATGGAAGAAATGATTTTAGGTATCGTTAAAGATCGCGGAAAAATGCAAAATCCTGTTACTGGAAGCGGCGGAATGTTAATTGGTACTATTAAAGAAATCGGTGAAAACTTCCCTGATAAATCATTAAAAATCGGTGATAAAATAGCAACTTTAGTAAGTTTAAGTTTAACACCACTTAAAATTAATAAAATTAAAGATATTAAACTAGATAATGATCAAGTTGATATTGATGGTACCGCAATTTTATTTGAGACAGGAATCTTCGCAAAAGTTCCAACTGATTTTGACCAAAAATTAGTATTAGCTGCTCTTGATGTAGCTGGAGCTCCAGCTCAAGTTGATAAACTTGTTAAAGAAGGAGATACAGTAGCTATTATTGGCGCTGCTGGTAAAAGTGGAACATTATGTGCTTACCAAGCAATGAAAAAAGCTACTAAATCAGGAAAAGTTATTGGTGTTGTTAACTTAGAAGAGCAAATCAAAGAACTTAAAGATTTAAACTTATGCGATGAAATCGTATTAGCTGATGCAACAAATGCATTAGAAGTTTATGAAAAAGTTCTTGCTGTTAATAATAACGAGCAAGTGGATGTAACAATCAACGTTGTTAACGTTCAAAACACAGAGATGAGTTGTATATTAATTACAAAAGACACAGGAATGGTATATTTCTTTAGTATGGCGACATCGTTTACTAAAGCAGCTTTAGGAGCTGAGGGTGTTGGTAGTGATGTAACAATGTTAATTGGTAATGGTTATACAAAAAACCATGCTGAACTAACACTAAATTTAGTAAGAGAATCAAAAGAGATTCGCGAATTATTTGAAAAAAAATATACTTAAGAAAGAGTGATTTTATGTCTTTGAAAATGAATGATATTTACTTAGAAAGAAAAGCTAAGTATTTTCCTAATGTAACAAATACTGAGTGGGAAGACTGGAAGTGGCAAGTAAAAAATAGAGTCACATCAGTTGAAGAACTTAAAACATATATAAATCTAGATCCTAGTGAAGAGGAAGCAATTAATAGTGTACTTGGTAAATTTAGAATGAGTATTACACCTTATTATCTTGCTTTAATGGATCCAGATAACCCAAAATGTCCAATTCGTAAACAAGCAATCCCTTCAATTAATGAACTTGTTGTTGGTGAAAATGACTTATTAGATCCATTACACGAAGATGGTGATTCACCTGTCCCAGGGCTAACTCATCGTTATCCTGATCGTGTATTATTCTTGATTACTGACATGTGTTCAATGTATTGTCGTCATTGTACTAGAAGAAGATTTGCTGGACAAAAAGATGCTCATGAATCAATGGATAACGTTGAAAAGGCACTAGAATATATTCGTAACACAAAAGAAGTAAGAGATGTATTACTAAGTGGTGGAGATGCATTACTTGTAAGTGATCAAAAACTTGAATATATTATTAGTGAGTTACGTAAAATTGAACATGTTGAAATTATTCGTATTGGTAGTAGAACTCCTGTAGTTATGCCACAAAGAATAACAGAAGACTTTGTAAATATGCTTAAAAAGTATCATCCAATTTGGTTAAACACTCATTTTAACCATTCAAAAGAAATTACTACAGAAGCTAAAAAAGCAATTGATTTACTAGCTAATGCTGGTGTTCCACTTGGTAATCAATCAGTTTTATTAAGAGGAATTAATGATCGTGTAAGTACAATGCGTAAACTTGTTTTAAACCTAGTTCAAATGCGTATTCGTCCATATTATATCTATCAATGTGACTTATCTATGGGTATCGAACATTTCCGTACACCAGTTTCAAAAGGTATTGAAATTATTGAAGGATTAAGAGGTCATGTAAGTGGTTTTGCCGTTCCAACATTTGTAGTAGATGCTCCAGGTGGTGGAGGTAAAATTCCAGTAATGCCAAATTATGTAATATCACAAGCTCCAGGTAAAATCGTTTTAAGAAATTACGAAGGTGTAATTTGTACTTATACAGAACCTGCAAATTATACGAATGAAGATACCGATATGGATCAACCTCACATTAGTAGACAAGGTGTTAGTGCTTTACTTGATGAGGAAATTAGTTCACTAGAACCTGTTGGTTTAAAAAGAAAGTTGCGTAAACATTAACATTTTTAAAGAATTATTAAACAACTTAGTTATAACTATAATCGGTACTTCAAAAAACGCTGGAAAAACTACAGTCCTTAATAGAATAATAACTGAAAGCAGTTCCCCCTTGGGAATTGTTTCAGTTGGTTATGAAGGTGAAGACATCGATTTAGTTACAAACACTAATAAACCAAGAATATTTGTAAAGAAAGACTCTTTTATTGCCACTGCTAAAAATTTGATAAAAGATTCCGATATTACTTTGAAAATCGTTGATAACACAATGATTAAATCACCACTAGGTGAAATAATTATTGTTAAGGCTTTATCAAATGGGTTTATTAAAGTTGCTGGTCCATCAATAGTTAAAGATTTAGAAGAAGTAGTAAATAAAATGATAAATTATGGTGCAAAAAACGTTATTATTGATGGAGCATTATCAAGAACATCTTTATCAAAAAATAAATATTCATCAACATGCGTCCTTGCCACAAGCGCAAATTTAAATCCAGACATTTTTAAAGCAGTTGATGAAACAAAAATGTTCCTAAATATTCTCACTTTACCAAAAACAAAAATAGATTTTAACCAGAAAAAAAAGCCAATAAATAGTGTTGATGATAACATACTAATTGAGGACGAAAACAACACCTATTTATATATAAAAGGTGCATTGACTGACAAAACAGTTAAGAATATTCTAGAGAGTTATAATGCAACTAAAAAACTTACATTAGTAGCTGACCATCCCTCTCATATTCTCTTATCTTATAAAATCTACAATCATTTAAAAATGTTAGAGGTAAACCTTGAAGTAATTAATGATATTGATGTATCATTAATTACAATAAACCCAACAAGTGCTAAAGGTTATAATTTTGATGCTAAGCAATTTCAAAACTTAATACAATCGAATACTTCAATTAAAGTAATTAATGTATTAGAGGTGATTTAAATGTTAAAAAAAGAAGATTTAAAACGTATAGGTTATAGTTATTTTGTTAATCTCTTAGATGTTCATACAAAAAACGGATTAAAAGAAGTAAAATCATTAAATCTAAAAACTGATGAGGAACTTTTTGTAATTCACGAGGATTTAAGAAAAATCTCATTATTCTTTAATAATGATTTTTCAGTAATTAATATTTATCTTAATCATTTGTTTGATATTGATTTAATAGCAAAAAAAATCTCTAATAAAGAACCATTAACTATCGTTGAAGTTTTTGATATGAAAAAGTATCTAATAAATACATTAAATATAATCAATGAAATAAAGACTTTAGATATTTCGTTTACATTAGATAACCCAGGACACTTAATTGATTACTTAAATGAAAATAATACAATCACAAATGATTTTTATATTTATAATAAATATGATGATGAGTTGTTTGAAGTAAGAGAGTTAAAACAAAAACTCGAAAAAGAATATCTAGAAGAACATGATCCACTACTAAAACAAAATATTCTAGAAGAACGTAGTAAAATTGTAAAAGCTGAAAAAATAATTGAATATCGTTGTTTAGTAGATATAACAGAAGTACTATCTAATAACATTGATGTTATTTTAAGGATAGTTAAAAATGTCGAAATGTTAGATTTAATGATTGCAAAAGTCAAGATTACAAAACACTTTCAAACATCATTACCATCTTTTAATCAAGGAATCAGCTTTAAAGAGATATTAAACCCTCTTCTTAGTAAGCTAGTTAATGATCTCGGACATGATTATCAAGAAATAGATATCGAACTAGAAAGCACTGTTAATTTATTAACAGGGGCTAATATGGGTGGCAAGAGTAGTGCAATGGATACTTTACTATTAAATGTAATCTTAGCTAGAAGTGGTTTTTATACTTTTAGTAAAGAAGCAAATGTTCCGTATATAAGAACTATCCATTTTATGTATTCTAAAGGAGCAAATCAATCTCATGGATTATCAAGCTTTGGTAATGAGTTAATTGAAATTGATAAAATCCTAAAAAATAGTGATAAGTTTGATTTTGTTGTAGTGGATGAGTTTGCGCAAACAACAAACCCTAAAGAAGGTCGACTTTTTGTAAAAGCGTTAATAAATATATTAAAAGAAAAAAAATGTTCTTCGTTTATTAGCAGTCATTATGATAATATAAGTCAGGAAGTAAATCATTATCAAGTGATTGGTATAAAAGAAAACATTACTAATATGAAAGAAATTGAACATATTAGTAAATATATGGATTATAGTATCTTGAAAACAAATAGTAAAAAAACTCCAAAACAAGCTATTACAATAGCTAATATTTTGCTTGAGGATAGCGATTTACTAAATCAATTAGAGATACTTATAAGGAGTGAAAAGAATGAATCTTAATATTAATAAAGAAGATGTAAAAGAAGCTAGATTACTAGCAAAAAATATTGCAGAGCAAACACAAGAGTTTATTGAACTACATACAACAAGTACAGTTGAACGAGCTGTTTGTAGATTACTTGGGATTGATGGAGTCGATAAATTTGGTGTCCCACTGCCAAATGTAGTTGTTGATCATATAATAAAATATGGTGATTTAAGTCTTGGAGTTAGTAATTATTTAGCAAGTGCAATTAATGAAACAAATCTTGATTTAAATGCAATTGCTAAAGAAATTAGTGAAGGGCAATTAAACATTGCTGAGTTCCCAACACTCGATAAATTTACTGTTAAAAGTTTATTATCAAAATACGTTAATGAACATTTATCAAAAGTTAAAAAGAATCGTCAAGTTAGAGAAGATTATTATGATACTTTTGGTAAAAAACAAGGACCTGAGTTATATGTTATAGTAGCAACTGGTAATATTTATGAAGACGTTACTCAAGCATTAGCTGCTGCTAATAACGGTGCTGATATTGTTGCTGTTATTAGAACTACGGGACAATCATTACTTGATTTTGTTCCTTATGGTGCTACTACTGAGGGATTTGGGGGAACTTATGCAACACAAGAAAACTTCAGAATTATGCGTAAAGCGCTTGATGAAGTTGGTGAAAAACTAGGTAGATATATCAAACTAGTAAACTATGCATCAGGTCTATGTATGCCTGAGATAAGTGCTATGGGTGCTCTTGAACGTCTTGATATGATGCTTAATGACAGTTTGTATGGTATTTTGTTTAGAGATATAAATATGCAAAGAACATTTGTAGATCAATACTTTTCTCGTGTTATTAATTCTTACTCTGGAGTAATTATTAATACTGGTGAAGACAACTATTTAACAACTTCAGATGCTTTTACAGAAGCACACACTGTTCTTGCTAGTCAGTTTATTAATGAGCAATTTGCTAAACTGGCTTTTATGCCTGAGGAATTAATGGGACTTGGCCATGCTTATGAAATTGATCCAAAAATAAAAAACTCATTTGTTTATGAGTTAGCACAAGCACAACTCGCAAGACAAATTTTCCCAAAAGCACCTTTAAAATATATGCCACCTACTAAACATATGACAGGTGATATCTTTAAAGGTCATATTCAAAATGCATTATTCAATATGACAACTATCATGACTAATCAAAAAATCCATTTACTAGGAATGCTTACTGAAGCTGTTCATACCCCATTTATGATGGATAGAAGTCTAAGTATTGAAAATGCTAAATACATTTTCCAAGCAATGGAAAATTTTGGTGATGAAATCGAATTTAAAGAAGATGGAATGATTAATAAACGTGCTAATTATGTTTTAGATAAAGCTAAAAATATGTTGCAAGAAATCTCAGAAGTTGGGATATTTAAAACTCTTGAAAAAGGTGATTTTGCTGGAATTAAACGCGGATTTGAAGCTGGTAAAGGCTTAAATGGCGTTTATAAGAAAAGCCCTGACTATATAAATGTAGTTCTAGATGAGATGATAAAAGAACTAACAGGAGGTGCTAAATAATGGGATATGATATGTCTGAAAAAACATTTGATAAAACATTAGACCTAAAAAAACTAAAACCTTATGGTGATACAATGAACGATGGTAAGGTTCAAGTTAGTTTTACTCTACCTGTTGTTTGTGATGAACGTGGTGATGAAGCAGCTAAAATATTAGCAAAAAAAATGGGATTAAATGACCCATTAGTTGCTCATAGTGAATCCATAGCTGATAGTTTTACATTCTATGTTGTTTATGGAAGTCTTGTTCATGACGTAAATTATGAAGAAATAAAAGTCATTACAGTAGAAAATGATGTATTAAGTAAATACGAAATTGAAGATAAAATTAAAACTGAAATTGGTCGTGAAATCGTTATTTTAGGAGCTTCTACAGGAACTGATGCTCATACAGTTGGAATTGATGCAATCATGAACATGAAAGGTTTTGCAGGGCATTATGGTTTAGAAAGATATAAAAACGTAGAAGCAATTAACATGGGAAGCCAAGTATTAAATGAAGATTTTGTTAAAAAGGCAAAAGAAGTTAACGCTGATGTGCTTTTAGTTTCACAAACTGTTACTCAAAAAGACGTTCATGTAAAGAACTTAACAAATTTAGTAGAAATTCTTGAAGCTGAAGGGTTAAGAGAAAAAGTAGTATTAATTTGTGGTGGTCCAAGAATAAGTCATGAGTTTGCTAAAGAACTTGGTTATGATGCTGGATTTGGTCCTAAAAAGTTTGCAGAAGATGTTGCGAGTTTTGCAATTCAAAATCTAATTGATCGTAAATTAATTTAAACGAGGTATTCATTTACCTCGTTTTTTTTTGCATTTTACAACATTTAATTTATTATCAATATTATAATATTTATAAAGAGGTGATATCATGGAAAAAGTTTTTAGAAGTTTTATTTTTAATAATGGACTTTCTCTAAAAAATAGATTAGTACTAGCCCCAATGACAACTTATTCATCAAATGATGATTTGACATTATCAGATGAAGAAGAAGTTTATTATAAATCTCGTTCAAAAGATATTGGCTTAGTAATAACTGCAGCAGTTGCAGTTTCAAAAAATGCACAAGCATTTAAAAATCAAATTAGTATCAGAGATGAAAGATATCTTGAATCAATTAAAAGATTAGTTAAAGCAATAAACGAAGGTGGCTCAAAAGCAGTAATTCAGCTTCATCATGGTGGGAGAATGAATCAACCAAATCTGTATCCTAATCAAGATATAGTTGCTCCATCAAGCATAAAAGCTTCCCGTGAGTACGCTGTTACTCCTAGAGAGCTAAGAAATTCAGAAGTATATGATATAATTGACGCTTTTATAAACGCAATTAAACTCTCAATCAAAGCAGGAGCAGATGGTGTTGAACTCCATGGAGCAAATACATATTTATTACAACAGTTCTTTAGCCCAAACTCTAATCAACGAATTGATGAGTTTGGTCCTACATTAAATAAAAGATATAAATTCATTGATATTCTTGTTAGAAGAAGTCAAGAAGTCATAAAAAAATATGCAACTAAACCATTTATTTTAGGTTATCGATTAAGTCCAGAAGAACTTGAAGAACCTGGAATAACAATAGATGATACATTATATTTAGTTGATAACTTAGCAAAGGCTAAAGTAGATTATATACACCTTTCAACATCTTCTTACAATGCAACATCTATTAGAAATACATCAGATAATGAACTAATTATATCCAAAATAAAGAAAGTTGTGGCTAATAGAACTGTTATTATTGGTGTTGGTCGTATCGAGTCTAAAGAAGACATAGAAGATGTATTTAATTTAGGATATGATCTTGCTGCACTAGGTTTACCTATGCTTGCAAATCCTAATAATGTAAAAAGACTAGAAAATAACGAAAACTTAATTAAAGAGTTTAATAAAGAATCCATTCTACCAAGCAAAATGTTTAACACACTTAAATCTTGGGAAGAAGGACTTAAGCAAAGAGGATATACGTTTAAATAAATAAAAAACAACAAGTTTTGTTGTTTTTTATTTTAATATTGACATAATAATTCCTGTTGTGTTATAGTGATATCGTACTGTGTTACCAAAGTATAACGGAGGATGAAAAAATGAACACAAAAAAATTAGATGAGTTTACATTTATTGATGGCAGACCGATAAATAAAGCCTTTTATAGAATCTTTACTTTAACTTTTATGATAATTACAGTGATTGTAATCTTTCTTGGAAAAAGCGAATCAACAAGTATTGATCTAGAGATAATATCAATTGGTGTGATAATGAGCATGGTCATAGTAAATCTTTCTATTACCACAAACTTATTTACAAAAGAGTATTATCAAAAGACAAGATATTATCAAATCTCAATTATAGACACATACAAATATTATATTTTTAGAGTCTTTACAATTAAAAATGTACTAGCAATTGTTTTTATAATATTAATTGGAGATATTGCACTAGCTTTAATGAATGTGAGTGATTATTTTGATTACTTTTTACCAACATTGGCTTCCACAACAGTCTTGTTTGTGTTAACTTCATTAGGTTTTATTAGTTCAATTTTTGTTAATAAACCAAATTGGCTTCCAAAAGCAATAATGATATTTATCATGTACTTAATCGCAGTTATCGCTTCTGTTATAGTAATGGAAGTATCTAATATATACCTTACACTTATTGCTTTTTTACTCTTTGATGTTGTAAGTTATTATATCACTAAAATACTGTTAAAAACTTTAACAAAAAAGATGGAGGTTTAAGATGTTAAGAATACTAAGAATAAAAGAGAAGCAAAGCCTAATAGTAAATATTATATATGTAATCTTATTGGTTGTATTTACTATAAATCTAGTTACAAGTTATAAATCTCCAAATGAGTTTTCATATAATCATATTGGTTTACTACTGTATTTAGCATTCATTACTGAAATGTTTAGGGTTAGTTTATTTAATATAAGTTACTTCTTTCAAAAAAGTGTTTTAACTTCTTATATGAAACCATCAAAAAATGCAATTCACAACAATTTATTCATGTTAAGTATAAAATATAAAGAATTAATTAAACTAAACATTTTCTATACTCTATTGAGACTATTACCGCTGTGGTTGATCTTAGTGGTAGTAAATTTAACAGTAGGAATTAATTCTACAGAGTTTCTATACTTATTTATATTTACTTTTGGATTTATTTTAAAAGCTTACATAGGACCTGTTCACTCAAAGTTAACAGGAATAAAAATTGAAAGTTATATTGATAATAAAGACTTATCAAAAAAGGAAAAAAGAAATAAAGCATTAGAAGTTATAAAAAATGAATATGTTGATTTAAACACAAAAAAACATCAAATATATGAAACTGTATTCGCAATATCATATTTAGTAATATTATTTTATGGATATGTACTATTGTTCCCATTCGTCTTTAAATCACTTTCAATATCTTCACCAATAATGTACTCAATTTTAATAATCGGGCTTGCAACAATTCTCATTTATGGTAAATACATCAACAACCTTGAAGGAAAAAGAGAATATGAACTTTACAAAGAATAAACCTATATACCTCCAAATAGCCCATGAAATAATTTTAGAAATTTATAATCATAATATTAGCCTTGCTAGTATTATGCCAAGTGTCAGAGAACTAAGTGTTAAATATCAAGTAACACCAAAAACGATTCAAGCAGTTAATAAGCATCTAAACGAACTTGAGATAATTACTACAAAACCTGGTGTAGGTAGTGTTATTACAGCTGATTACGAGCTTATTAAACATATTCATAAATTAAATGGTAAAAGTTATACACTAGAATACATTGAATCAATGAAAAAACTATCATATCAAGATGATGAAATAATTAATTACATAAAATCAAGCTTAAAAGGAGAACATAATAATGATTAATATTACTAACCTAACTAAACTATACAGCCCTAAAAAAGGTATTAGTAACTTTACATATAACTTTGAAAAAGGTAATGTCTATGGTCTTATTGGTCCAAATGGAGCTGGTAAAACGACACTCATCAAATTATTAACAAACTTTGTTTTTAATGATGAAGGATCTATTGAAAAAAACTTTGAAAATAACGAAATGTTAAAAAACATTTCTTATATGCCTGAATTTAATATATTAATTCCTGGAAGTGTAAAAAAGAATATAGAGTTCTTCACGATGACTTATAGTGATATGAATTATGATACTCTATATAGTGTTTTAGACACATTTGAAATAGACTTAAAGGATAATGTAAAAAAACTATCTACTGGTAAAGTAAAAGCTCTTCACTTTGCCTTAACAATTTCAAGAGATGCTAAAGTGTATATCTTTGATGAGCCATTCTCTGGAATTGATGTTATCACAAGAAAAAGAATTGTTAATGAAATCTTAAAAGAAGTAGACATTGAAGATTCTACTGTAATAATATCATCACACGAACTTCATGATATGGATCAACTATTAGATGAGGTTATATTGTTAGATAAGTCAGAAATGATTACTTCAAAGAGCGTAGAATCAATTAAAGAAGAAAATAAATCATTATATGAATGGTTTCTAAGTAACTTTATATAAAATAATAAAGTCAGTGAAATTCACTGACTTTATTCATCTTTTAATGGTTTAATTTTTGCCATTAAGTATAAGAACGGTGTATCAAGTAATGCAACAATGTATTTTATTAACACAGTAGTTATTATAATATCTACTAAGTACTGCCAATCAAAGATTCCAACAAGTGCAAAACCAACAGAAACAAGAACACTATCGACAAATTGGCTGATTAGTGTTGATCCATTGTTTCTAATAAATAATGTTTTGTAAGAACTAAATTTTGATTTGATTTTTTGGTACATGTAAACATCTAAAGACTGTGACATAAAGTAAACAATGTTACCAACAAGCACTGCTTTTAATGCTCCACCATTTAAACTAAAAAATAAATCAATTGCTTCATTAAAACTACTTGAATCAGCAATTCCGTTAAATAATGATGCGATAAACATAACTATAACAAAACTTACGTTAGCAAAAATTGATATATGAACAGCTCCTTGAGCTGTTTTTCTACCGTATTTTTCACTTAATAAGTCAGTAGCTAAGAATACTCCACCAAACATTACATTACCAAGTGTAGCAACTATTTCATAACCAAAGAAATCAAATATAACAAGTTTATTAACTTGAATATTTGCGGCTATTACACTTAGTACAACAAAAGCTATTACTCCCTTTTTACCAAAAAACTTATAAGATAATGATATCAATAAGAAATTCACTAAAGCAAGTAACAAAAAAAACATAAAATTCATATTATTCCTCCTAGTTTTGATTTCGCAGGATGGTTACGAACTGCGGCCTGAGCATGAAAATATTATAATAATATTAATAGTTTGTCAATTAATATTGATTTAAGAAAACGTTATTTTGTGACAGAATTATTAAGTTTATAGCTTATTTAAGACATTTATTATATAATATTATAATAATATACGAGGTGATATGATGTACATTAAAAGAATAGGGATTGATATTGGTAGTACCACTATCAAAGCTGTAATAACAAATGAAGAGAATGAAATTATATATAAAACATATAAAAGGCATATGAGTAGTATAACTAGTTCGTTATTGTCACTTTTAAGTGAGATTAAAGAAACTTGCGTTGATAAAGAGTTTTATATCAACTTTACTGGTAGTGCAGGAATGAAGTTAGCACATAATATGGGGATTCAGTTTACCCAAGAAGTTATTAGTGCTACAAAAGCTCTTAGGTCTTTTGATGATTCCATAGATGTATGCATTGAGCTTGGTGGCGAAGATGCTAAAATCATCTTTTTTGATGGAATAAATATCGAACAAAGAATGAATGGTACTTGTGCTGGTGGAACTGGGGCATTTATTGATCAAATGGCTACATTATTAA
Organism: Candidatus Izimoplasma sp. ZiA1; assembly: GCA_002285055.1. Taxonomy (GTDB): domain Bacteria; phylum Bacillota_I; class Bacilli_A; order Izemoplasmatales; family Izemoplasmataceae; genus Izemoplasma_C. The sequence continues at coordinate 140,202 of NQYJ01000004.1, read as the reverse complement.
ATGTAAGTAGTGGTGAAGTAAATGAACTTGCTAAAAATTACGAAAAAATTTATCCAATTGCATCACGTTGTGGTGTTTTTGCAAAAAGTGATATCCAACCTTTACTAAATCAAGGCGCAAGACATGAAGATATCGCTGTATCGATATATCAGGCTATTGTTAATCAAACAATTACAGGACTATCTCAAGGTAAAAAAATCAAAGGTAATGTTGCTTTTTTAGGAGGACCTCTAACTTTTGCTAGTGAGCTTAGAAAAAGATTCATTGAAACATTAAAACTTACAAGTGTTTTTATTCCTCAAGATGGTGAAGTTTTTGTAGCACTTGGGGCTAGCATTGCAGCTACTGAGACCAAATTTTCTATTGAGAAAGTAATTGAATTAGTTGTAAATGAAACAAAACGTGAAAAAGTCAATATTGATAATGGGATTGAACCATTATTTAAGGATGAGGCTGAGTATGACACTTTTATTAAGCGTCATTCAAAAGCTAAAATCGAATCAATTGATATATCATCATATAACGGTAATGCTTACTTAGGTATTGATGCTGGTAGTACTACTACCAAAATGGTTTTACTGAGTGAGGATAATAAAATATTGTTCCAATATTATTCACATAATCTTGGTAACCCTGTAGAAATAGTAAAAAATGCGTTATTAAAAATGTATGAAGAAGTCCATCCAGGAATTTCTATAAAAGGTGCTTTTTCTACTGGTTATGGAGAACAGCTGATTAAAAATGCATTTAATCTAGATGGCAGTGAGGTAGAAACTATATGTCACTATAAAGCTGCATCCTATTTTAATAAAGATGTAGATTTTATAATTGATATTGGTGGGCAAGATATGAAGTGCTTTAAAATTGAGAACGGTGTAATTACTTCAATTATTTTAAATGAAGCTTGTAGTAGTGGTTGTGGTAGTTTTATTGAAACGTTCTCAACTTCTTTAGGTTATGAGATAAGTGATTTTGCTGAACTTGCAATTAACTCAAGAAACCCAGTTGATCTTGGAAGTAGATGTACTGTTTTTATGAATTCTAGTGTTAAACAAGCTCAAGCAGATGCTGCAAGTACTGAGGATATTTCAGCAGGACTTGCGATTAGTGTTGTTAAGAATGCTCTATATAAAGTAATAAGAGCTGTAGATGTTAAAAGAGAATTTGGTGAAAATATAATTGTTCAAGGTGGAACTTTTTACAACAATGCTGTTTTAAGAAGTTTTGAAAGAGAAATTAACATGAATGTTACAAGACCAAACATCAGTGGTTTAATGGGTGCTTTTGGTGCTAGTATTCTTGCTAGAGAAAACAGTGTTGATAGCTCGCAAATGATTACAAAAGAGCAATTAGATAATTTCTTATATAAAACAAAATCAGCAGTTTGTAAAAAATGTAGTAATTATTGTCAGTTAACAGTTAATATCTTTAATGATTCAAAAAAATATATTTCTGGTAATAGATGCGAAAAAGGAGCTGGATTATTATCAAATATGGATGATATTCCAAACCTATACCTTTATAAGTATGATCGTTTAACTAGCTACATATCAAAAGTTAATCGAGTTTATAAGGGTACAATTGGTATTCCACTTGGACTTAACATGTATGAAAACATACCTTTTTGGCATACTTTCTTCACAGCCCTAGGATATAAATTAGTTTATAGTGAACGTTCAAGTAAAACCTTATATGAACTCGGTCAAGACAGTATCCCAAGTGATACAGTTTGTTATCCAGCAAAACTAATTCATGGTCATATTGAATCATTACTTAAAAAAGATGTTGATTTTATATTCTATCCAAATATGCAATTTAATGTGATTGAAAAATCATACCGTGACAATGAGTACAACTGTCCAGTTGTAGCTCATTACCCAGAACTTATAAAAGCAAATATGGATAGTTTAAAAGGTACAGTTTACTTAGATCCATATATTTCGATTAATAATGCTCATTCTTTTGCTAAAAACATAAAATCAATTTTCACTAAAGGTAAATTAAGCGCAAAAAAAGGTGACATTTTAAGAGCTTATGATAAAGCTATCAAAGAGTACGAGAATTATCGTATTGATGTAATAAACGAAGGAAAAAGAGCTATTGAGTATAGTGAAAAACATAACAAAAACTTAATAATTCTTGCTGGTCGTCCTTACCATATTGATCCGGAAATCAATCATGGAATGGCTAAACTTCTAAGAAGTTTAGAATGTGTTGTTGTAAGTGAGGATGCTCTTAATTTTATGGCTGATCAATCACAACTTAATGTAATTAATCAATGGAGTTACCATACACGACTTTATGATACAGCAAAATACGTTACCACTTTAAAAAATGCTAATCTTATCCAATTAGTTTCCTTTGGATGTGGACTAGATGCAATTACTAGTGATGAAGTAAAATCAATATTAGAAGCTAGTGGTAAACTATATACTCAAATAAAAATTGATGAAGTCTCTAATTTAGGTACAGTTAATATTAGAATTAGAAGTTTACTTTCAACAATGAAAGGAGTTCAAAATGGCACAACTAGAATATGATGAATTTGGAAGACTATTATTTACAGAGGAAATGCGTAAGGAATACACAATCCTTGTTCCCCAAATGGCTCCATACCATTTTGACTTTTTGATCCATTCACTAAATAGTGAAGGATATAAAGCTGAACTATTAAAAAATGATTCTTATATGCTTATTGAAGAAGGGTTAAAGTACTCTCATAATGATATTTGTGTTCCTGCAATGCTTGTTATTGGACAATTTATTGATGCTATTAAAAACGGTGGTTACGATAAACATAAAATCGCCTTAGTAATAACTCAAACTGGTGGAGGATGTCGTGCTAGCAACTATGTTAATTTATTAAGAAAAGCACTTAAAAAGGCAAATTATGACTATATCCCAATAATCTCATTAAACGCAAATGGGATGGAACCAAACCCTGGTTTTAAAGTAAGCGCAAGATTATTATTTAAACTTGCTAATAGTATTGCTATTGGTGATGTCTTAATGCAAGTTGTTAATGAGACAAGACCTTATGAAGTTAATGAAGGTGAAACGTTAGAAGTTTTAAAAGAGGTCACAAGTACAATCATTCCTTTTTTCGAAAGAAAAAAAATTAATATTTGGAAATATCCAAGAAAACTAATCCATTATGTAATAAAAGAATTTAGTGATATTCCTGTAGATAAAACGATTAAAAAACCTAAAGTTGGTGTAGTTGGTGAAATTTATGTTAAGTACTCACCTCTTGGAAACAATAATTTAGAAAGAACTTTAATTGAAGAAGGCTGTGAAGTATTTACACCTTCGTTATTTGATTTTTTCTTATATACTTTTGACTCAAGTGTTCATGATATTAATAAATATGGCGGTTCTGCTAAGAAAAAACTGGCATTAAAAGTTTTTATTAAGTTAATAGAAACAAGAAGAGAGTTTGTTAGGAAAACTTTAAAAAAGTATAATTTCTACAAACCATTATCTTACAAGGAACTAAAAAAGCTTGCTAAAGGCGTTATTGATTATGGTACGCACTCAGGTGAAGGTTGGCTGTTAACTGCTGAAATGATAGATTTAGTTCACATGGGAGCACCTAATATCGTCTGTACACAACCGTTTGGTTGTTTACCTAATCATATCGTTGGTAAAGGGATGTTTAAAAAAATCAAAGAACTACATCCTCAAAGTAATATTGTCGCAATTGATTATGATACATCAGCATCAGAGATAAATCAGATCAATAGAATTAAACTGATGATTGCGAATGCTAAAGAAAACTTAAACAAAAAAAAGTAGATAAAAATTAAATTATTCTATATAATAAATTTGGTGATAAAATGAGTATAAAATTCAAAGTATTAAATGAAAGTAGCGAGTCAAGTGCTCGTGTTGGTTCCTTAGAAACTAAACACGGTACTTTTGAAACACCTATTTTTATGCCGGTCGGTACAAAAGCGACGGTTAAGACGTTAGAAAATAAAGAAATTGAAGAAGTTAGTGAAGGCCTTATATTAGGAAATACATATCATTTATGGTTAGAACCAGGTGATGAAACTGTAAAACTTAATGGTGGAATTAGAGGCTTTATGAAATGGGATCATGCTTTGCTTACTGATAGCGGTGGATTCCAAGTTTTTAGTCTAAGTAATATTCGTAAAATAACTGAAGAAGGTGTAACTTTTAGACATCATAAAAGTGGTGCAAAATTGTTTATGAGTCCTGAGGATAGTATCAAAATCCAAAATAATCTTGGCGCTGATATTATGATGAGTTTTGACGAATGCCCTCCTTTTGATGCTGATTATGATTATATGTTACAATCTGTCGAAAGAACAATAAGATGGGCTGAACGCGGTAAAATAGCTCATAAAAACACAGAAAATCAAGCACTTTTTGGTATAGTCCAAGGTGGACCTCATAAAGACTTAAGAAAAATGTGTGCTGAAAAATTAATTGAAATGGATTTTCCTGGTTATTCAATAGGTGGGTTAAGCGTTGGTGAATCAAAAGAGGAAATGTATGAAGTTCTTGAATATCTAAAAGATATCATGCCAAAAAACAAACCTCGTTATTTAATGGGTGTTGGTAGTCCTGATGCTTTAATTGAAGGTGTAATTAATGGTATTGATATGTTTGATTGCGTTGACGCAACGCGTCAAGGACGTCATGGTAGCGCAATGACAAGTGATGGAAAAATCAATATAAAAAACTTACGTTTTAAGAATGACTTATCATCACTTGATAGTGAATGTGATTGTAAAGTATGTACAACATACTCAAAAAGTTACTTAAGACATTTATTTAAAGCCGAAGAATATCTAGGTCAAAGACTAGTAAGCTATCACAACCTTTACTTCTTAAAAAAATTAATGAAAAATATTAGAGAAGCAATTAAAGAAGATAAGTTATTAGAATTTAAAAATAATTTTTATTCGAAATACTATAAAAAATAGACAATAAGCCATTTTTTAAATAAACTTATTTATTTTAACTACTAAAAATGATATAATTAGTTAATAAATTAATTGGAGGTAAAAATATGTTTGAATCAATCGATAATTTTAATCAAAAGCCCTCAATTAAAGTAATTGGTGTCGGTGGTGGCGGGGGAAACGCTGTTAACAGAATGATTGAAAACGACGTTCAAGGTGTTGAATTTGTCGCAATAAATACAGATGCACAAGTATTAAGACTTTCAAAAGCTAACTCAAGATTACAAATAGGTAAGCTACTTACAAGAGGTCTTGGAGCAGGTGCTGACCCTGAAATAGGAAGAAGAGCAGCAATCGAGTCAGAAGATGAAGTTCGTGAAATCCTATCAGACACAGACATGGTTTTTATTACTGCAGGAATGGGTGGAGGTACCGGTACAGGTGCTGCACCAGTAATTGCCCGTATCGCTCGCGAGATGGGTTGTTTAACAATCGGTATTGTTACTAAACCATTTAGTTTTGAAGGTAGAAGACGTGTTGCTACTGCCTTAGAAGGACTAGATGCATTAAAACCTTATGTTGATACGCTTATTGTTGTTCCTAATGATAGATTACTATATGTGGTTGATCGACAAACTTCAATGTTAGAAGCTTTTAGAGAAGCTGATAATGTATTGCGTCAAGGTGTTCAAGGTATTGCTGAGATTATTACAGTACCTGGATTAATTAATGTTGACTTTGCTGATGTTAAAACAGTAATGAAAGACAAAGGAACTGCTTTAATGGGAATTGGTATTGCTAGTGGTGATGATCGCGCAATCGAAGCTACTAAAAAAGCAATTCACTCACCCTTATTAGATGCTAATATTGATGGTGCTACTGATGCTATTGTTAATATTACTAGTGGTGTTGAAATTGCACTTTGGGAAGTAAATGAAGCTGTTGAAGCAATTCAAGCAGCTAGTTCAACTGAAATCAATATTATTTATGGTACAACAATTAACGCAGATATTCATGATGAGATAATCATTACTGTTATTGCTGCTGGATTTGATGAAAACCGTAAACTAGATTTAAGTAACATAGGGACAACTGCTCCTGAGGATGAAGAGGATATTGAAATAGAAAAACCAGATGAATCTTCAAAAACTAAAAAAACTAAAAAACGTAAAATATTTGGAAAAAAACCTGAAGAAGACGAGGAAATAGAAAAAACAAGTGTTCCTTCATGGTTAAAATCAAGATTTAAATAAAAAGAACTTTAGAGTTCTTTTTTTTAATTTTTAGTGTCCTATATGTTACAAATAAGCGATTTATGTTATAATACATATAATTCACACACAATAAAATAAAGTCGGTGATATAATGAAAAAAGCATATAATATTAGTTACTTTGTATTTGCATTAGGAGTCTTTATATATTTATTAATTCCCGTATCAAAACCAGACTCTTTATCATTATTTATAGTAATTTTATTATTGTTCGTAACTTCAGTATTTACTTATTCAAATAGGAGAAAAAGATGAAGCAAAACATTCAAAGCATTAAAGCAAAAATCAAGGACTACAAAGATGTTCATATAGTAGCAGCAACAAAATATATCGATGATATTAAAATGCGTGAATTATTTAGTTATGGCATCAATGAATTTGGTGAAAACCGTGTTGAGGCATTTGTTGAAAAATATGAGAATTTAAAAGATCTACCAATTATTTGGCATTTTATCGGTACTCTACAAACTAAAAAAGTAAAAAAATTGATTAATTCAATTGACTATTTGCATAGTTTAGATAATCTTAAACTAGCAGAAGAAATAAATAAAAGAAGAACTTCACCACTTAAAGTTTTCCTTCAAGTCAATATTAGTAATGAGGAAAATAAACACGGGTTAGAAGTTAATGAAGTCAAAGACTTTATAATCGCTTTAAAACCATTCCAAAATATCCAAATCATTGGTTTTATGGGTATGGCTGAATTAACTGATGATAAAGAAATTATTAAGAATGAATTTCAAAAGTTAACAAATCTAAAAAAATCTATTAAAGCTGATTTAGATTTAAACATAAATGAACTATCTATTGGGATGAGTAATGATTACTTAGTAGCATTAGAGTGTGAAGGTACTTACTTACGACTTGGTAGTGTCTTATTAAAAAACGAGGTGAAGTAAATGGCAAAAAATAAAAAAGCATTTGACCGTGTTGAGTTTGTGTTGTTTAACGATGACATTGACGTTTTAAAAACTGCAGATAAATTACTTGAAGGTCGTCCTTTAATTGTTAATTTTGAAGAGTTTGATAAAATTGAAGCAAATAAAATATTAACATTCTTAAGTGGTGTAATATATGCTTTAGATGGAGAAATAGAACAAATACAAGATAAAATCTTCTTGTTTGCAACTAAAGAGGATTACAAAGATGGGTCTTTAAGAAAATTTGTAAGAGAGCATAAAGAATAATGGCATTATTTTTATCATTAATCCTTATCTTATTACAAGGATATTATTATACTATCATTGCATATATTTTATTATCATGGTTCCCATCACTACATAATAATTTTATATACTTAGCTATTAAAAGATTAGCTGATCCATATTTACGAGTATTTAGAGGTGTTATTGTCTTTGGATATTTTGATTTCACACCAATCGTTGGATTAATATTGTACGATTTTGGGATGAGAGGAATAGCTTTATTCTTTAACACATTAATTTAATGAAAGAATTTAGAAAAAGATTAGAGAATCTTGTTTTAGAATCAATTAGCAATAATAAAACCTACTCGACTAATTTTTTAACAGTAGAGGAACAAACTCACATAAATGATAAACTAATTTATATTCCATATGTATTAGATGGTGGATATAATAATCCCGAACTTAAAAGGTTAATTGTATCTTATAATAATGAATTTATTAAAAATGTTAGTTGCTTTAAAATTACTCTTAATGATAATTTTGTTTTAACTCATCAGAATATCTTAGGAAGTTTAATTGCTCTTGGGATTTCTAAAGAATCAATTGGTGATATTATCCCATTAGATAATGTATTCTTTATTAAAACCGAGTTAGACAACTTGATTATTAATGAGTTTAGAAAAATAGGTAATAACATAATTAGCATTTCAAAAGTTGATGGTAGTAATTATATAAGAACAATTAACTACCAAGATTTTACAATTATAACTAAATCCTTAAGACTTGATTTAGTGGTTTCAAAAATAATCAATAAAAATCGTGAATTTGCCAAAGAATTAATTGAGAATGATCTTGTAAAAATTAATCATAAACCCTTTACTAATAAAACAAAACAAGTAAATGTTGGAGATATTATTTCTATAAGGAAATATGGTAGATATATCATTAAAAATGATTCATTACGGACAAAAAAAGACAATATCGTTTTATCAATTGGAAAATTTGTATAAAAAGTATTGTATTTATCTTAAATTTTGGTAAAATGAAAAGGAAATCAATGATTAGGACAAGTAAATATTATTAATTTTATTTAGAAGAGACCAAGGGTAGCTGAAAACTTGGAATAAACTTAGTATTTATATCCCCTATGATGAGCTTATCTGAACTCTAAGTAAGATAAGACGTTAATCGCGTTAAGATATCGAGTGCTAGATTTATCTAGAACTAAGGTGGTACCACGGATAATTATATTCGTCCTTTATTTTAAGGACGAATTTTTTTTATATTTAAAAGGAGTGATTTGATGAGTAAAGATTATAAAAGTACATTATTAATGCCTAAAACAACTTTCCCAATGCGTGGAAACCTAGGTAATAATGAACCATTAATGCAAGAAAAATGGAACGAGATGGATTTATATCAAAAACGTTTAGCAAAAAATAAAGGAAATAAAGAATTTGTTTTACCAGATGGTCCTCCGTATGCTAATGGAAACATTCATATCGGACATGCTTTAAATAAAACCTTAAAAGATTTCATCGTGCGTTATAAAAGTATGAAAGGTTTTTATACAAGATATGTACCAGGTTGGGATACACATGGTTTACCAATCGAAAGTGCATTAACTAAAACTAAAAAAGTAAATCGTAAAGAACTTGATTTAGTTACATTTAGAAAGTTATGTGAAGAGTATGCTCTTGAACAAGTTGATAAACAACGTGATCAATTCAAACGCCTAGGTATTTTAGGTGAATGGGATAATCCTTATGTAACACTAGATAAAAAATACGAAGCATCACAGATAAGAGTTTTCGCTGATATGGTAGAAAAAGGTTTAATCTTTAAAGGTTTAAAACCTGTATTTTGGTCTCCATCAAGTGAAACTGCTTTAGCTGAGGCTGAAATTGAGTATCATGACAAAAAATCACCTTCAATTTATGTATCAATGGATGCAGTTGAAAAGTTAAATGTATTTGATGCAGATTTTAAATTCTTAATTTGGACAACTACACCATGGACTATCCCTGCAAACTTAGCAATTGCTGTTGGTGATAACTTACTTTATTCATTTGTTCAAGTTGGAACTGAAAAATACTTAGTAGCTACTGAGTTAATTAATGAATTAAAATCAGTTTTAAAATGGGAATCTGTTGAAGTATTAAAAGAAGTAAAAGGTTATGAACTTGAAGGAATGACATATAAACACCCTTTATATGATCGTATTAGCCCTGTTGTTTTAGGACATCACGTTACGATTGAAGGTGGTACTGGATTAGTACATACAGCTCCAGGACACGGTGAAGATGACTTTATGATTGGACAAAAATACGGATTAGAAACATTATGTCCTGTTGATCCAAAAGGTTATATGACTAGTGAAGCTGGTAAGTATGAAGGTCAGTTCATTGAAGACTGTAACAAAACAGTAGTTCAAGATTTAGAAGATATGGGTTATTTATTAGATTTAGTATGGATTACTCATAGTTATCCTCATGACTGGAGAACAAAAAAACCAGTCATCTTTAGAGCTACACCTCAGTGGTTTGCATCTATTGAATCTTTAAAAGAAGACATGATTAGTGAAATCCACAAAGTGAAATGGTATCCTTCTTGGGGTGAAACAAGAATGGAAAACATGGTCAAAGACCGTGAAGCTTGGTGTATTTCACGCCAAAGAGCTTGGGGAGTTCCAATTCCTGTATTCTACTGTGAAGATGGTACAGAAATTTTAGATAAAGACGTTATTAATCATGTTGCTAGTGTATTCGCTAGTGAAGGAAGTAACGCTTGGTATTTAAGAGAAGCAAAAGATTTGTTACCAGAGGGTTATACTAATGTTCATTCACCAAATGGTGAGTTTACAAAAGAAACTGACATCCTTGATGTATGGTTTGATTCAGGAACAAGTCACCATGGTGGGATGTTAGATTTTGGAATGCCTTATCCATGTGATTTATATTTAGAAGGTAGTGATCAATACCGTGGTTGGTTTAATTCAAGTTTATCAACTGGTGTTGCTGCAAAAGGAATAGCTCCTTATAAAGGCGTTTTAACTCATGGATTTGTATTAGATGGTGAAGGTCGTAAAATGTCTAAATCAACAGGTAATGTTGTTGATCCTTTAAAACTAATGAAACAAATGGGTGCAGATATCTTACGTTTATGGGTATCAAGTGTTGATTATCAAAGTGATGTAAGAATTAGTGATGATATGATGAAACAAGTAAGTGAATCATATCGTAAAATCAGAAATACATTCCGTTTCATCGCAGGTAATATCAGCGATTTTAATCCTAAAACTGATGCAGTTGCATTTGAGGATATGAATGAACCAGATCAATATATGATGTTAAAACTTAATAATTTAATCAAAGATGTTACAGCTCATTATGATGATTATGAATTTGATACTGTTTATCGAGAAATCACTAATTTTGTTACAAGAGAGTTAAGTGCATTCTATTTAGATTATACAAAAGATATTTTATATATTGAAAAAGCTGATGATCATAGCCGTCGTAGTATTCAAACAGGATTCTATAATACATTATTATCATTATTAAAACTTTTAACTCCATACCTACCACATACAGCTCATGAACTATATAATCATCTTCCATATACTGATTGTGAAGATATTTATTTAGAAAACATGCCTGAGTATCAAGAACTTGGTAATGAGGAATTATTGGTTAAATACGATAAATTTATGGATGTTAGAGATAATGTACTTAAAGCTTTAGAAGAAGCTCGTAACGAAAAAGTTATTGGTAAAAGCTTTAACGCTAAATTAGTTTTATATCCAGAAAATGAAACAAAAGAATTATTAGAAAGTATCAACTTCAACTTAGGACAACTATTTATTGTAAGTCAGTTCGAAATGAAAGAAGGAACTGGTAAATATACATTTAATAACTTAAGCATTGATGTGTTCAAAGCTGAAGGCGAAACTTGTGATCGTTGTTGGCAAGTAGTGGAACATACTGAAGATGGTATTTGTGAACGTTGCAGCGAAGTAATTAAGTAAAACAAACAGCACATAAATTCTATTATGTGCTGTTTTTATTTTAATATCATATGAAATAAAAAAAGAAAGCCTTTTTCTTTTCTTAATTGATTGCTTTAATGCAATAATTTTAGTAAAATATAGTGTGAAATTCTTTAATCCTATAATACGGTTAGGAGAAGTAACAAGTCCCCTTAAATTGACTTACTACGAATTTCAATAATAATTTTTTATTGAAAGGAGTGAAATAGTGGAAGATAGAGTAGTAAAACTTAATGTAAAAAACATCATTTTCTATTTTCTTGGTTTCTTCATTGTTGGACTTGGTGCAGTAATGTTTTATCGAGCTAACTTTGGTGCAGGACCTTGGGATACAGTAACATATAACCTAAGCGCCTTACTAAAAGCAACTAGAGGTCAAACATCAATGATTATATCATCAACCTTAATGTTAATTGTGATTATCTATAATAAAAACTTACGTTTCTTATTTATGTTAGTACCAATATTAAGTGTTGGTTTTGCAATTGATTTTTGGGATATTTTAGTATTTGGCGATAATTTTAATTTACTCGCAAGAGTCTTATTATTTATTGGTGGAATGTTATCGTTACCTTTTGGGTTAGCATTAGTTATTCACACGGGATTTCCGGCCTTTGTGTTTGATGAGTTAACAATTATGATAATGAAGATTACTAAAAAAGGATTAAAGCCTGTAAGATTATCAATTGAACTTACTGGTGTGCTACTTGGTACAATTATTGGATTTATAGCTGGCATTAAATTTGGTGCTGTTGGAATTGGTAGTTTTGTGGTAGCAGCCTTTATTGGTTCGTTTATTCATTACTATTTAAATCTTTTAAAGAGGTTAAAAGTATGAATAAAAAAGTAGAAGTAACATTCTCAAACATTTTAATTTATTTTATAGGAGCATTATTAATTGCTCTTGGAGTTGTAATCTTAATTAGAAGTAATCTTGGTGTAAGTACATGGGATACACTTCATTATGGATTAAGTAAGCTGACTGGAATTAGCTTAGGTAGTGCAACTATCTATGTTGCTCTTAGTGTTACCTTGTTCGTTATTATAGTAAATAAGAATCTAAAATATTTATTTATGGTAATTCCTATCTTGTTAGTTGGGAACTTAATTGATATTTTTAATTTGCATTTCTTATTAAATAATTTTGAGCCTAGTGGTATAATGAGAGTTGTTGGTTATATTACAGGACTTATATTTTTACCTGCTGGTGGGAGTATGTTAATCGTCTCAACATTACCTGCAGGAGTCTTTGATGAGTTAATGTTAACTCTTCTTAGAATCTTTAAAACAAATCGTTTAACCCTAGTTAGAACTATTATGGAGCTATGTGCTGTTGCTATAGCTTTAGTTTTAAGCTTAATGGCTGGTGAAGGATTTGGAATGATAAACATTGGAACACTTATATTCAGTTTAAGTGTTGGAAAAATTATAAACTTAAATCTTAAATTATATGAAAGGGTTGGAAAATATGAATTTGAACAAAATGATTGATCATACTTATTTAAAAGCATTTGGAACTAGTGAAGAAATTAACACATTATTAAAAGAGGCTAAAGAATATAACTTTAAAAGTGTTTGTGTAAATCCATTTTGGGTTGAACATGCTAACTTAGAATTAAAAGGTACTGAAGTACTTGTTTGTACTGTAATTGGTTTCCCTTTAGGAGCAAACACAATTGAATCAAAAGCTTTTGAAGCTAAAGATGCGGTTAATAAAGGTGCAGATGAAATCGATATGGTTTTAAATGTTGGTATGGCTAAGGAACACAATTATGATTACATTTATAATGAGGTTAAAAACGTTAAAGCGGCATGTGGAGACAAAACTTTAAAAGTAATCTTAGAAACTTGTTATTTAACTAAAGAAGAAATTGAAGGAGTAAGTAAGGCATCAATTGATGCTGGAGCTGATTTTATTAAAACATCAACTGGTTTTGGAACTGGTGGAGCTTTAGTTGAAGATGTAAAACTTATGAAATCAATTGCTAAAGATAAAGAAGTAAAAGCAAGCGGTGGAGTTAGAAGTAAAGAAGATGTAGATTTAATGGTTAAGGCTGGAGCTACTAGAATTGGTACTAGTAGTGGAGTTAAGTTAATGCAAGGCCTTGTATCAGATACAGATTATTAGGAGGAATAATTATGAGTACACCACATAATAGCGCAGTAGAAGGACAAATAGCTAAAACAGTTTTAATGCCAGGTGACCCATTACGTGCAAAATATATCGCAGAAAACTTTTTAGAAAATGTGACACAATTTAATACAGTTAGAAATATGTTTGGTTATACAGGAACTTTCCAAGGTAAACAAATCTCAGTTATGGGATCAGGAATGGGAATGCCTAGTATCGGAATTTATTCATATGAATTATATAAATTCTATGATGTTGAAAATATTATTAGAATTGGTAGTGCTGGAGCTTATACAAAAGACTTGAATCTATATGATGTTGTATTAGCTGATGCCGCATGGAGTGAATCAACTTTTGCAAAAACTCAAGGTGATTACGAAGATGATTTAACATATCCATCAAAAGAATTAAATGAAAGAATATTAGAAATTGCTAAAGAAATTAAAATGCCAGTTACACTTGGTACAATTCATTCAAGTGATGTATTCTATCGTGAAAATTTCGCCGTTTTTAATGACATCAGAGATAATCACGGATGTGTAGCAGTAGAAATGGAATCATTTGCTTTATTCCATAATGCAAATGTATTAAATAAAAAAGCAGCTTGCTTATTAACTATTTCAGATAATTTAGTAACACACGAAGAAACGAGTGCTGATGAACGTCAAAACGCATTCACAAACATGATGGAAATTGCTTTAAGAATTGCTGAATAATACTAAATAAAAAAGTGCTTATGCACTTTTTTTAGGAGATAATTTATGGAGTCAAAAATACTAAATATCAATAATATTAGAACCACATTAGTTAAAGTTGATAAATTTAAGTCAACTAAAATTCAAATACACTTTCTAGGACCGATGAATGAACACATCACATCTAGAAGTCTTTTGCCATACCTTATGAAATCAATAAGTAAGAAATATAGTACACGTGTGGCACTTCAAAAAGAACTAGAAAATATGTATAACTTAAAACTTAATGTTGGTCTTTCTAAAGTTGGTAAATCACACATTATAACTTTTGATTTAAGTATCATCGATAATCCGTATACACTAAACAATGAAAATTTGTTTGAAAAAACAATCATTTTCTTAAAAGAAATATTATATAATCCATTATTCACTGAACCTATTTTTATTGAAGAAAAAAGATTACTTGATGAATATTTTGAATCTATTTATACAGATAAAATGAAATATGCAACAATTAAACTTAATGAAACTATGTTTGAGAACGAATTATATAAATATTCAAGTCTAGGTAATGAATCGGATATAGAAGATCTTACTCTTAATGATTGTGTAAATGAATACGAAAAAATGATGTCCACTAATAAGGTATATTTAAACATTATTGGTAATATTGATTTTGATAAAGTATCTACTATTATTGAGGATAATCTAAACTTTTCTACTCAAGATAAAAAAGTATGTGTAATTGATGATCAAGAAATTAAGTTTAGTGAAAAATCAATTGAGGAAACACAAGATATTTATCAGTCAAAACTAGTAGTAGGTTACCGAAACAAAACATTCATAAACACAAAAAATTACTACCCAATGATCGTCTTTAATAGTCTATTTGGTGCAAGTAGTGAATCACTTTTATTCTCAAGAATCAGAGAAGACTTAGGTAAAGTATATTTTATAAGCTCTAGTTATGATCCATATAAAGGTGTTTTATTCGTTTACTCTGGTATTAATAAAGAAGATAAAGATACGGTACTAAAAGAAATCGACAAAGTCCTTAAAAACATTATTAATGGAAAAATTAGTGAAGAACTTATCATGACTCATAAAGAGTTAATTTTAACTTCTTTATACTCAAGTCTAGATAGTCTAGGAGCTATAAGTTCAAGATTCTTTAGAGCTTTATTACTTGATAAAAAAGTAGATGTTGAACTAATAAAGCAAAAAATCTTAAATGTTACAAAAAAAGATATCAGTGAAGCCGCAAAAACCTTGATCAAGGATACAACATTTTTCTTAAAGGGTGAACCAAATGATAACTAAAAGATATGATGATATATTAGAAGAATTAATTGAAATTGATCATAAAAGCGGACTAAAAGTATATATTATAAAAAAACCGAAGTTTAACAAAACATATGTTAGTTTAACAACAAAATTCGGTTCAAATAACTCATCTATAATTGATGAAACTGGAAAAGTTACTACAATTCCAAAAGGTATCGCACATTTTCTTGAACATAAACTTTTTGAAAGAAATGGTGAGGATATCTCTACAGTATTTGCTCAGAATGGGGCAAGCGTAAATGCTTATACTATGAACAATAGAACGACATATTTATTTACAGCTACTAAGAAGAAAATTGAAAACACAAAGTTATTATTAGATTTTGTTTTTAATCCCCTTTTTACAAAAAAAGGAATTGAAAAGGAAAAAAGCATCATTGCTCAAGAAATTAAAATGTATCAAGATCAAGCTAGCAGTGTTGCATATTCTACACTACAAGCTAATTTGTATGAAACTCATCCAATCAAAGATGATATCTTAGGTTCAATCGAATCAATTAAAGCAATCGATAAGGAAATCTTAAAAAAAACACATACTGCTTATTATCATCCTTCAAACATGGTTTTACTACTTACAGGAAATGTTGATGTAAAAAAAGTAGAGACATTGCTTGATAGTTATGAAATAAAAACTAAACAAACACATTTTCCCAATCATGTTACTTATAATGATGAATCAGTCTTTAAAGATGAAACAGTCTTATACAAAGATATCTCAACTCCAAATTTAATGCTTGGAATATTAGGTCCTAATAATAATAAAGATATTATGAAAACAGAAGCAGAAATAAATATCATGCTTGATATATATTTTGGTAAAAGTAGTGATATCTACTTAGATTTATTAGACAAAGGACTTATTAATGATAGTTTTGGCATGGATGTAGCAATTGATACTGATTATTCTTATTTTTTACTTGGTATTGAATCAAATAAAATTGAAGAGTTTATTCCTATAATTAAAGATTTATTACTAAAAATGAAAGATTACAAAATTACTGATGAAGAATTTATTAGAACAAAAAAGCTATTACTTGGAAGCTTTATTCATAGTTTTAATAGTATTGAAGCAATTAGTTCCCATTTTCTAAATTATCGATTACTTAATGAGGACCCATTTGAGTTAATTAAGATAATTGAAAACATCACCAAAGATGATATTTATGAAAGCACTAGATTTATCTCTAATATTGATGATATGACAATTGTAAAAATATTAAAAAAGAAAAACAGAAACTTATAAGTTTCTGTTTTTTTCTATCCATTTTAAGATACTATTATATACTCTCTCATTATCTTTTTCATTTATAACTTCATGACGACAGTTTTCAAAAATAATATACTTCATATTTGTGTATCCTGCTTTATAGTAAAGATTATAAAGCTTTTTAACACCCTCACCATAATCTCCAAGGGCATCTTCCTCACCACTTATAAAGAAAATTGGCATACTAGATGCTGATGCTGTAATTTTTGCTTTATCCATCATTTCATATATCATATTAAAGATATCTCTATGAGCAGATGCTGTAAATGGCATCCCACACATTTCAGAATTCTCTACATAATTTTGAATTTCCTTATCATGTGATATCCATTCTTTTCTTAAATTAATCAAACCGTTTTTTCGCATTGATTTAATTGGTTTATCAGCTAATTTATTTAAGAAAGGTGAAATGTATTTCGGACCTTTACGTTTAATAATGAAAGAAGAAACTGCTTGTGCAATTTTAATTTTCCATCTAGCAAAATAACCAGTTCCAGAAAAAATAGCTAAATCATAACGTTTTGGATCATTAATGATTGTATATCTACCAATAAACGAACCCATTGAATGTGCAAACATAATTACCGGTAATTTTGGATATTTTTCAGTGATGTAATCTCTAACTGTCTTGACACCTTCATATAGTTTATGGAATCCCATAGTATCATCAAAATACACATATTCAAGCGTTTCAGCAGTTTTACCATGACCTAGATGATCATTACCAATAACGTGATATCCCTGTTCATTTAAAAATAATGCAAAGTTCTTATACCTTGATAAATGTTCGCCTTTTCCATGAATAATTTGTACAATTCCTTTTGGTTTTTTTGAAGAAGTAGTATACAAATATGTATGTAACTTATTCTCAAAAGGATCTATTAAAACAAACTCTTTTTCCATTAAATCAGCCCCTTTAAAAATATTATATCATAATATAGGCAAAAATATGATAAAATATCTAGTGAAGAGGAGGAATTGTGATGAAAAAATACATTTTAGCAATAGACCAAGGTACATCTTCCACGAGAACTATTATCTTTGATATCAAAGGTAATATCGTAAGTTCAAGCCAATTAGAAATTGATATGATTTATCAAGAAGCTGGTTATGTAGAACAAGACGCATATCAAATATGGACTAGTGTATTATATACTATGGCAAACGCATTACTACATGAAAATATTGAGGCACACGAAATTGCATCAATAGGAATTACAAATCAAAGAGAAACAACTATTCTTTGGGACAGAAGAACTGGTACCCCAGTTTATAAAGCTATCGTTTGGCAGTCTCGTCAAAGTGAAAGTATCTGTGAGGAATTAAGAAGTAAAAATCTTCAGTCTTTTTTTAAGAACAAAACCGGTTTAGTTATTGATCCTTACTTTAGTGGAACAAAAATCAAATGGGTTATTGATAATGTTGATGGTGTAAAAAAACTAATGGATGAAGGGAATCTAATGTTTGGAACAGTAGATTCATGGATTCTATATAAACTATCAGGTCATAAAGTTCATAAAACTGATCACACAAACGCATCAAGAACATTATTATATAATATCTTTACAAAAGAATGGGACCAAGAGATTTTAGATTTATTAAATATTGATAAAAGAATTCTACCAGAAGTATGTGATTCTAATAGTATCTTTGGTAATACTGCATCGCACACATTTTTTGGAGAAGAAGTTCCTGTTTCGGGGATTCTAGGAGATCAACAAGCTGCTTTGTTTGGACAACTTTGTTTAAAAGAAGGCGATGTTAAAAACACATATGGAACTGGTTGTTTTATGTTGATGAACACCGGTGAAAAACAAGTAATTAGTGAAAAAGGATTATTAACTACAATTGCCTACTCACTTGATGGTAAAGTTACTTATGCTCTTGAAGGTAGTGTTTTTGTTGCTGGTAGTGCCATTCAGTGGTTAAGAGACTCTCTAAAATTCTTTGATGATGCAAAAGATAGCGAAGAATTTGCAAATAAAGTTGATGATACGCTTGGTGTTGTTGTAGTTCCTGCATTTACTGGACTAGGTACACCATATTGGGATGCTGAGTGTAAAGGTGCAATATTTGGATTAACAAGAGGAGCAAATCAATATCATATAACAAGAGCGACTCTAGAAAGTTTAGCTTATCAAACAAAAGATATTATAGAAGTAATGAACGCTGAATCAAATATTAAAACAAATCGTTTAAAAGTTGATGGAGGCGCAAGTTTAAATAATTATTTAATGCAGTTCCAATCAGATATCTTAGATGTTGAAATCCTAAGACCAAAAATATTTGAAACAACAGCATTAGGTGCAGCTTATATGGCTGGATTAAGTACAAACTTCTTTAAAGATACTGTTGAGTTACAACAAATAACTTCTATAGATAAGAGCTATTACCCTGATATGAACAGTGAAACAAGAGAAAAACTATATAAACGATGGTTAACAGCTATAAAAAGTGCTCAAACCTTTAAATAATCATTTATTTTACAAACTAAAATTGTTATAATAGTACTCAAAGGAGGACATAACATGGAAGAATTGGATATATTTAAACAGCGTAAAGAGAAGTCCGAAAAGTCGATAATAATCGGTGCTATTTTATTAATTCTTGGGATTGCATTATTTGTTTTGTTACAAAACATAATGGTCTTAGGAATAATTATAGCTTTACCAGGAATTGTTTTATTAGCAATTGGATTTACAAAATTCCAAAAGCTAAGTGACGAGTTCAAAGTAAAAGTAATGAAAAAATTAATTGAAGATTTAATTGAAGACGGAGTCTATAATCCTAAGTTTGGCTTAAGCATGTCACAAGTTTATTCAAGTGAATTTGTTAGACGCGCAGATAGAGATCATACTGAAGATTATATCAGTGGGGTTATGGATGGTGTTAAGTTTGAGAGTAGTGATGTTAAACTAGAGGAAAAACATGTTAGACACACTAAAAACGGGACTCAAACTACATGGGAAACATATTTTTTAGGAAGAATTTTTATATTTGATTTTAATAAAAGATTTGATGGATACATTCAAGTACTAGAAAATAACCGCCCTCATTCAAACCGTAAGTTTAAAAAAGTAAAACTTGAAAGTGTTGCTTTTAATAAAAAATTTAACACATATTCTACAAGTGAGCATAGTGCATTTTATGTATTAACACCTCATTTTATGGAAGCATTAATGAATTTTGAAAAAAATAACCGTGGGAAAATCTATTTCTCATTCATCGATAACTTACTATATATTGGTATTAACAATATGCGTGATACTTTTGAACTAAGAATGTTCAAAACACTTGATCAAAGAACACTGGATGAATTTAAAAACGAGTTATTAGTAATTAAAGATGTAATTCACGAATTAAAACTAAACAATAAACTATTTATGAAGGAGTGATTTTAAATGTGGATTTTTGCGATTATTGCAGCAGTAATAATTGTCCCAGTACTTTGGTACATTGGAACAATGAACAGATTCAGACAATTAGAAGTTAAAGTAGAGGAAGCTGAATCAGGAATTGATGTAGCTTTAACTAAACGTTTTGATGTATTAACTAAGTTAGTTGGTTCAGTAAAAGGATATGCTAAACATGAAGCAGAAACTTTTGAAAACGTAGTAAAATGGCGTCAAGGTTTACCTAAAAACTTGTCATTACAAGAAAAACAAGAATTTATGGGGAAAATGGATGCTGTACAATCAGGAATTAATGTAGCTGTAGAAGCTTACCCTGATTTAAAAGCTGAAAAATTATTCAGCAACTTACAATCATCAATTGCAGATGTTGAGGAACATTTACAAGCAGCTAGAAGAATTTATAACTCAAATGTATCAACAATCAACTCTATGATTGTTACATTCCCATCAAGCGTTGTTGCTGGAATGATTAATATGAGTAAAAAAGAATTCTTTGAAGCAGAAACAGCTAAAAGAACAGATGTTGAAATGAATTTCTAAAAAGAAACTTTATGTTTCTTTTTTTTTTGCAAAAAACCATAATTTATATTAAAACATTATAAATGCCAACCCTAATCATGAAATCATTAACCCATTTCATATGATTTATATAAAAATATTTATAACTATATACTTCCTAACCTTAAAATGTACTTTTACATAACTTCATACATTATATTAATATATCTATATAAAAGGAGGGTGTTATGTTAAATCAAGTTATCTTAGTAGGAAGACTAGTCTATGATCCAGAACTAAAAAAGCTAGATGATGGACGAAGCGTAACTCAAGTCACAATCGCTATAAATAGAAGCTATAAAAATGCTGAAACAGGAGAGTATGATACGGATTTCTTAAAATGTACGCTTTGGAGTGGTATAGCTGAAAACACAGTTGAATACTGTAAAAAAGGTTCAACAGTTGGAATTAAGGCAAGATTAGCTCAAAAGTATTATGATTTAGGAGAAGGTAAATCATTTTCATATCCAGAGATTGTAGCTGAAAAAATTACGTTTATCAATACCAAAACTGAATAAAGTTCCCATGCTTGTTCGCTTTTAAATTAAAAAAACTAGGAATAACCTAGTTTTTTTAATTTATAACCATTTAAGTACATTTCATCTTTATTAAAAACCATAATTTTGGTATAATTTTATATGAGAGAAATGGGTGTGATAATATGAAACAATACTTACAATTTTTAAACCATATAATGGATAATGGTGAAATAAAAGAAGATAGAACAGCAACAGGTACTAAAAGTCTTTTTGGATATCAAATGCGTTATAATTTACAAGAAGGTTTTCCTTTAGTAACAACTAAAAGAATGGCTAAAAAAGCCATTATTCATGAGTTAATTTGGTTTATTAGTGGTAATACAAATATAAAATATTTAGTAGATAACAATATTAAAATATGGAATGAATGGCCATATGATAAATATAAAAAAAGTAATGATTTTCAAAACGAGACCCTAAAAGAGTTTGTAAGCAAAATCAAAAACGATCAAGATTTTGCTGATAAACATGGTGATTTAGGTCCTGTATATGGTAAGCAATGGCGTTCGTTTGAGGGCCGTGACAAAAAAGTTGTCGATCAATTAACAGAAGTAATTAAAAACATTAAAACTAATCCTGATTCAAGAAGACATATTGTTACTGCTTGGAATCCTGCAGAAATAGAGGATATGGCTTTACCCCCATGTCACATGATGTTTCAGTTTTATGTAAGTAATAACAAATTAAGTTTACAACTATACCAAAGAAGTGCTGATTCCTTTTTAGGAGTACCCTTTAACATCGCTAGTTATAGTTTATTACTAACTATGGTTGCTCATGTTTGTAACCTTGAAGTCGGTGATTTTATTCACACAATTGGTGATGCTCATATTTATAGTAATCATTTTGATCAAGTTGCACTTCAAACATCAAGAACACCTTTACCATTACCAAAACTAATTATTAAAAGAAAAGTAACAAGTATTGATGATTTCAAATTTGAAGACTTTGAAATCGTTGATTATCAGTCTCATGGAAAAATTGTTGGAGATATTGCGGTTTAATGTTATCATTAATAGTCGCAGTTGATAAAAACTTTGGTATAGGTAAAGATAATAAGATGCCATGGCATCACAAAGAGGATTTAATGTACTTTAAAAAGATTACTCTTAATAAAACAGTTGTTATGGGTAGAAAAACATTTGAATCAATTGTAGTTTCACTTGGTAAACCATTACCTTCTCGTAATAATGTTGTTTTATCTCGTGGTAATTTCACTTTCAATAATATTGAAGTTATTAACGATATTACTAAGTACACAAATAATCACCAAGATGAGGAAATATTTATTATTGGTGGAAAAACAATATATGATTTAGTTATTAATCAAGTTGATAGAATGTATATAACTTTTGTTGATGAGGAATATGACTGTGATACTTTCTTTAGTAAAGTCGATTTTACTAAATTTAGAAAAATAAAAGAAACTGTTTCTAATAAACTTACGTTTACAGTATTTGAAAGGGTGAAAATATAATGATTTCACTGATTTATTTAATTTTGTTTTTAGCATCAAATTTTATGTTTTACTTATTATTTAATATTAACTTTAATAGTTACTTTGAAATTCCACTGGTAATTATCGGAATATTATTATCATTTATTATTGCATTTATCCTTACAGTAGGAATAATTGCCATAATCTATAATTTAAGAAAGAGAAAACCTTATGATAATGTTTTTAATCATTATTTTGCTAATTCAATCTTATTATTAGGATTAAGACTTGGAAGAGTTAAACTTGTTGTTACCGGTAAGGAAAACATCCCAACAACTAATTTTGTTTATTATGGTAATCATCAAGAAAACTGGGATATAATTGCTATTAAACCAGTATTTAAAAAGATACCTTTAAACTTTATCGCTAAAGAAGCTTTATGGAAAGTACCTTTATTAGGTGGATTAATTAAAATGCTTGGAAATGTGCCAATCAGTAGAACAGCTGACAGAAGTGCTGCAGAATCAATGGTTAAAGGCATTAAAATTGTCAAAAGTGGTAATCCAATGGCTATTTTTCCTGAGGGTAAAAGAAGTTTTGGTAATGACCTAATAGATTTTAAACCAGGAGCCTTTAAATTAGCTATGAAACCAAAGGCAGATATCTTAATTGGTACACTATATGATGTATCTAAAATGTTAAAACAATGGCCATTTAAAAGACAGGTTGTTAGATTACATATCCATCCTTTATTAAAGTATGAAGAATATAAAGATTTAAACAGTAATGAGCTAGCGCAATTAGTTAAAGATCAAATTCAAGCACAGCTTGACAAATTTAAAGAATTGAGTTAATTTAAAAGGTACGAATTTGTACCTTTTTCTTATCTTTTGATAAGTTAGATAAAAGATATTATAATATAATTATATATAAGGAGTGATTAATATGAGAATGGTCGATTTAATAGAAAAAAAACGCGATGGCCACGTTCTTACTAAAGAAGAAATTCATTTCATTATCGAAGGTTATACAAATAAAATAATCCCAGATTATCAAATGAGTAGTATGCTTATGGCAATTTACTTTAATGGGATGAATGATTTAGAAGCAACAGAATTAACACTAGCTATGTTAAATAGTGGTGAAACTATCAACTTAGACGTTATTGAGGGAATCAAAGTTGATAAACATTCAACAGGTGGTGTTGGTGATAAAACAACATTAGTTTTAGGACCTTTAGTTGCAAGTTGTAATGCCAAAGTTGCAAAACTATCTGGTCGTGGTTTAGGACATACAGGTGGAACGCTTGATAAACTTGAAAGTATTCCAGGTTTAAGTATTGATATTGAGATTGAGGATTTTATAAATCAAGTAAACGATATAGGAATTGCAGTTGCTGGACAAACAGCTAACTTAACACCTGCAGACAAATTGCTTTATGCTTTACGCGATGTAACGGGAACTGTACCATCTATTCCTTTAATTGCATCTAGTATAATGTCAAAAAAACTGGCAAGTGGATCTGATGTAATTGTTTTAGATGTTAAAATTGGTGAAGGTGCATTTATGAAAACTTTAGAAGATGCTAAAGCTCTTTCACATTTAATGGTAAAAATCGGAACAAACGTAGGTAAAAAAGTAGTTGCTTTCATTACAGATATGGGTGAGCCATTAGGTTATGCTATTGGTAATAAACTAGAAGTAGTCGAAGCAATCAATAGTTTAAAGGGTGAAGGCCCAAGTGACTTACATAAATTAGTTGTTGAAATTAGTGCGTATATGGTTTATAAAGCAAATATTACTAAAACATTAGAAGAGGCAAAGTTATTAGTTGAAGAAAAAATTACTAATAAAGAAGCTTATGAAAAGCAAATGGAGTTTATAAAACGTCAAGGTGGAGTTTTACCAGACTTAGAAGATTTTATAAATGTTAAAGAAATCATTGAAGTTAAAGCTCAAGAAAGTGGATATGTTAAGCAAATCCATGCCCTTCAAATTGGTTTAGCAGCAATGAAACTAGGAGCTGGACGTGCAACTAAAGAAGATATCATCGATCCTGATGTTGGAATCTTGTTAAATAAAAAAGTTGGAGACCAAGTTGAAAAAGGTGAAACATTAGCATACTTGTACAATAACCTTGAAAACATTGATTCAATCATCAAAGAAACGTTAGAAAGTTTTGTTATAACAAAAGAAGTAGTTGAAAAGAAAAACATTATTTTTGACATAATAACTTAAAAAAGCAGAGAAATCTGCTTTTTTTATTCGGTCAATTAAATAAAAAGTTTTTTAAAAACCAATTAAAGGTGTTAATTAATATATGATTACTGACATAGTCAACTATTACACTTATCTCTAATGGACAATAATAACGCAAAACAATGGAAAAAGATCAGTAAAAAAGAGTACATTATAAGTAAGGAGCGTGATACTATGAACAATTATGATAAATATCAGAATCTCTTTTTTAAAATCTTTATAGGGATAGTATTATTATCTATAGTTTTAACTTTCTTCGGTTTATATATCTTTGATAATAATGATCAGTTACTAGCTAACTTCTTTGCAATTCTATTCTTTTTCTATTTATTTAGTTTTGCGTACTCGATTATTATGATTATTATATATATTATTAAGAATATCAAAGGCAAAATTGAAGAAAGACCCTTTAATCTTACTAAAACAATAATTACTGGAGTTTTATCACCTATTATGTTATTTATTGTGTGGGTTGCTTTAATTATTTTTGGACTTCGTAGTATTTATTAAAAATAAAAAAGGACAAATGTCCTTTTTTTTTAGAATAAACCAGAAATCCAAGCTATAAGTGGTACTAACAAAATATACAAATAGTTTGCGACTACCCCACTAACAAGACCACCAATAGTATGAGAGAAAATTGCTTTTGTTGTTAATGCTCTCGATTTTAAAGCATCCATCATACTAACATGAGTACTTAAATAACCACTCCATGTGGTACCTATTGCAGTAAATACAGCAATATCCTTAACACTAACATATCCAGAACTCAAAAAGTCAGGCACAATTCCTACAGCAGCTCCAGCACTTCCTAAACTAATAAGTGGGAAAGCTATAGCCTCAGGATGTGTAAAACCAAATAAAGGTTTAAAAATAAACATTAAATGTTCTCCAATTGCTGGTAATAACCCCACACCTTCTAAATGTGCTCCAGTATAACCACCATCAGGCATTGGATAAGTAATCATCATAACAAATGTTGAAATTATTAAGATCCCAGGAATAATCTGAAGTCCTATATCAACTCCGTTTTTACCACCATCAAGTGCACTTTCTAATAATCTATTTACAACACTACCCTGTCTTGTTTCACGGTAAAACTCATCACCTTCAACAACTTTAATCGGATTATCATCTTTTTCTATTTGATATTGTTTTTTAGCATAGTGTGTTAGTAATCTAACACTTACCACACTACCAATAACAGCAGCAACAACTCCAATTAATACAGCTTGAAAGAAGTTTCCTTCAAATTTATTACCTAGAGCTAAAAATGTAACAGCAATTACTAATCCCATTCCAAAGCTTGTTCCTAAGTTACAAAGTACTGGAATTTGGTAATCTTTAAATCGTTTCCTAAATTCTTTTTCTTTATATAAAGATATAACAGCAGGATTATCTGATAAATAGGCTGATAAAGCCCCAATACCCGCTACACCAGGTAATTTATAAATCCATCTAACAACAGGACCAAAGATAATATTAATTAATGCTATTACCCCAAATTCACTAAATATCCCTGCCATTGCTCCAGTTAATACAGCAACACCCATTATCCAAAATGCAACTTCAGTTAATAAGTAAAAACTAGTTTGAATAATTGTTTTTAAAAAATTTGCAGTACCCATTACTGAGCTAAAATAAACGAAAAGAATTAAAGCAATTCCTACAATCACAAAACTCTCTATCGAATATGGTTTCTTTTTCATAATAATCCTCCATAATGATAAAATTCAATACAAATTATATTTTAAAAATAACCAATAATCAACAATTATTTTTTCTTTTTTGTAAACGCTATCTTAATTTAGGTTAAGAGCTTTGTTAAAGGCTTCTAACTACCCCACTTTAAATTGCTAAAGAATTGATGTATAATAAAAATTAAGGTGGTGATTTTTATGAATGTATTATTTGTAGGAAGTGAAGCAATACCATATGCTAAAACCGGTTGTTTAGCTGATGTTCTTGGTTCATTACCAAAAGCCTTAGGAAATCGTAATATTGATGTTTCTTTAGTTTTACCTCTACACGGAATTATTAAGCAAGATGTTGAAAAAAATATTAGACTTATATCATCTTATGATATTGAAATTGGATCTAGGGTTGAAAAAATAAATCTTTTCTCTCTTTTTAAAGATGGGGTTTGTATCTATTTTATTGATAACCATAATTACTTTGGTAATCGAGATACTTTGTATGGTCATCATGATGATGGTGAAAGATATTATTTTTTTAATAAGGCAATTATTAAGTCGCTTTCTTACTTTTATAGTTATCCAGATATTATCCATCTAAACGATTGGCAAAGTGGTTTTGTCCCATATTTACTTAGAAAAAATAATATAAAAATCAAAACATTATTTACAATTCATAATCTTACTTTTCAAGGAATCTTTCCTATTGAATTAATGGAATACTTGAAAGAAGAAATTAATGATGTCTTTATTCTAAATGATCAAGTTAACTTTTTAAAAACTGGGATTATGTTATCTGATTTTGTTACTACAGTATCCAAAACATATTCAACTGAAATATTAAGTGCTGAATATGGTTATGGACTCAACAATATTTTAAATCAAAAAAAAGACAAACTTAGTGGTATCATAAATGGTATTGATTATGATTATTACAATCCTAAAACTGATGAGGATATTTATTTCAATTTTACATTGAATAACTATGTTAAAGGTAAACGTATAAATAAGGAAAAACTTTTAGAAGAATTCAATATCATAAAACAAAGAGGACCTCTTGTTAGTATTATCTCAAGAATTAATGATATTAAAGGATTTGATCTCTTAAAAGAAATAATAGAAGAACTAATAACAACATACAAAATTAATTTTATTCTTCTTGGATATGGTGATAGTTCAACTGAACTATTCTTTGAGGAACTCCATAATAAATATCCAAAAAGTGTAGGAGTATTTATTGGTTACAATGAAATACTCGCTAAAAAAATATATGCAGGTAGTGATATCTTTTTAATGCCTTCTCGTTTTGAACCTTGTGGTTTATCTCAATTGATTAGTTATCGATATGGTACAATTCCGCTTGTAAGAAATACTGGTGGATTAAAAGATACAGTTGAACCATTGGATTTTTTTTCGTTAAATGGCGATGGATTTATGTTTAATAATTATACAGCTAAGGATTTAATGAACAAAATTGTCGAGGCAATTAAAATTTATAAACAAAAAGATATATGGAATCGTTTAATTAAAAGAGGACTCAAAAACGATTTTTCTTGGAATAATTCTGCGATAAGTTATGAGAAGTTATATAGAAAGTTAATTGAAAATAAATAAAAAGGCTCTATTTTGAGCCTTTAATATATTTATCAACAATCTTTAAATAATCAATTCTTGGGTTAAAACCCTCTTTTATATAATGTCCAAACTGTTTAAACTCATCTAGCGCGATACTCTTTCTTCCGGTTTGTGATCTATCAACAAAACCTAGAAGTTTACTAATACTCAAATAATAAACTTGATCAAGTTTTTTGAAATAAACGAGGATAAATGCTATTCCGCCTTGTTTGTCAATTTCTTCTAAATGTTTGATTTGATGAGGATGGATATTTTGGAGTGGAAACGATGTTAGATTATTTGTTTCTTTTGCTTCAAAATCAATATATCTTGATTGATATAAACCATTATAGTCTGTAGTAGAAGGAACTTTATAATATGCTTCCTTAATTACAGCAGCGCTTCTTGAGGGGTAATCAACTTTAACTATTTGTATTGGAATTGGTTTTTTATGAATGACTGCTAAGTTATTATTAAGATAATACTCATTAGTCTCATTAATAACATTTTCAAATCCCATCCCTCTATTTTTTGTGCTGATTTTTGGTGCTTTGAATGATTCTTTTTTGTTTGGGTATTTAATCATATACATCACTCCTAATATAAATATACCACATTTAGAGTTTTTTTAATTAGAATTTATAATGAAAAATAATTCTTTTTTTCGTACTTAATCGCTTTTATGTGCAAGAGTATGATATAATAATTAATGATGTTAAAAGAGGTGAACGAACATGAGTAATATTAAATTTTATGCCCTTGGTGGGCTTGGTGAAAACGGAAAAAATATGTTCTGTTTGGAGACAGAAGAACAAATTTTTATAATGGATGCTGGGTTAAAATATCCTAGTTTAGAATTATTTGGAGTAGATTCAATTATTCCTGATTTTACTTATCTTGAGGAAAATAGTAAGAAAGTAAAGGGGTTATTTTTAAGTCATGGTCATGAAGATCATATTGGAGCAGTTCCAAGATTGTTAAAACAAATCAATGTTCCTATCTATGCTTCTTACTTTACTTTAGCTTTATTAAAAGACTCAATGGAGGATCAAGGTTTAGTAATTGATGATTATACATTCCATAAAGTTTCTATTGATGAGACTTTAAAATTTAAAGATGTTAAAGTTGATTTTTATTCAACAACACATTCAATCCCTGAGAGTTTAGGTATGGCATTTCATACTGTAGATGGAACTTTTGTGTATAGTCCTGATTTTAATTTTGATCAAAATGTATCAAAAGTATATCAAACTAGTTTTAAAAAGCTTTCGCAAATAGCTAATAATAAAATCCTTTGTTTATTAACAGAAAGCTTAGGAGCTGAAAGAGTAGGTTATTCTCATAGTAGTGAAGGTTTAGATTATGCATTAAACCAGGCTTTTTATTCTGCTGAAAGCCGAATTATCGTTAGTGCCTTTAGTACTGATTTAGTTAGAATTCAAAAAATTATTGATATTTCTTTAGAATATAACAGAAGTATTGCAATAATTGGTAGAAAAACTCAACGTAGCGTTGATATAGCAGTAAACTTAGGTTACTTAAAAATCCCAGAGGAAAAATTAGTAAATTTAAAGTTTATAGATGATAAGAATAAAAACGAGTTAAAGGATAGTGTTGTTTTAGTTACAGGAGATCGTCATGAGCCATTTTATATGTTGCAAAGAATGGTTAAAAAACTAGATCGTCTGATTCATATTGATAAAGAAGATACTGTTATCCTAATGACACCGCCAATCCCAGGTACTGAAAAGATTGCAGCTAGAACTTTAGATATATTATATCGTTTTGATGCCAATGTGATTAAAATTAGTAAAGATATTTTACCACCAGCTCATGCTAGTAGTGAAGATTTAAAATTACTAATAAATATGTTAGATCCTGAGTTTGTTGTTCCTGTAATTGGTGAATATCGTCATCAATATGCTTTAAGAGATTTAGCTGTTCAATTAGGTTATGATGAGGTTAATGTTCCAATTCTAAATAACGGACAAGTTTTAGAGTTTAAAGATGGAAAGCTTGTTTCTCAAAACAAAAATATTAGTAGTGGCGATGTTTTAGTAGATGGAATTTTAGATGGTGATTTAAATGATGTTGTATTAAGAGATAGAGAATTATTGTCTCAAGATGGTGTTATGTTAATTGTCGCTAATGTTGATGCTAGGAAAAGAAAAGTGTTAAATGAACCTGAGATTGTTAGTAGAGGGTTTGTTTATATGAAGGAAAATGAAGAATTAATTAAAAGTGTCCAAGAAATATTTTATAGTGTTAGTGAAAAAATATTTAAAAATAAATATGTTGATTGGCGCGTTTATAAAGATAATGTAAAAGATGGGATTAGTAAGTTCTTATATAAAGAGACAAAAAGAAGACCAATTATAATCCCAGTTATTATTGATACACAATTATAATTAAGGTTATTAAAGTGTAAAATAGAGGAAAGCCTTTACAAAAAGCCATATTTTACCTATAATAAATATAGAATAAAAATAATAGGAGGATTTCAATGAAAAAATTATTAGTTTTAATTGCTGCTTTCGTATTAGTATTTGGTTTAAACAATACTACAGACGTTTTAGCTGCAGATGGTGACTTTGAAATTGCAATGATTACGGATTCAGGAACTATCGATGATGAATCATTCAACCAAGGTACTTGGGAAGGTATTACAGAATTTTGTGATGCTGAAGGTTTAACTTATAAATATTACAAACCTGCTGAAATTTCAGATAATGCATATTTGGCTGCTATTGATTTAGCTGTTCAAGGTGGGGCTAAAGTAGTTGTTACACCTGGATTCTTATTTGAATCAAGTGTATACGCTGCTCAAACAACTTATCCTGATGTTAAGTTTATCTTAATTGATGGTGTACCTCATACTCCAGATTACGCTACATTTGAAACTGCAGCGAATACTATGCCTATCTTATTCAACGAACATGAAAGTGGATTCTTAGCTGGTTATGCAGCTGTTAAAGAAGGATATACTTCATTAGGATTTACTGGTGGTATGGCTGTACCTGCAGTAGTTAAATTCGGTGTTGGATTTGTAGCTGGTGCTTACTATGCTGCTGAAGAAATGGATATTGTACTAGATTTCAATAGTGATAGATATACATACTTCGGAGATTTCGGTCCTAGTGACGAACATAAAAACTTAGCATCTTCATGGTACGTTAGTGGAACTGAAGTAATCTTTAGTGCTGCTGGTGGAGCTGGTGCAAGTGTTATGGCTGCTGCTTCTGATAATAGCGCATTAATGATTGGTGTAGATATTGATCAATCAGGTCAATCTGCTACTGTATTAACATCTGCTATGAAACAATTAGGTGAAGCAGTTAAACAAGCTTTACAATTATATGTTGATGACGCATTTGTTGGTGGAACAACTGTAACTAAAGGTGCTGTAAACGATGGTGTTGCATTACCTATGGATACTTCAAGATTTACAACTTTCAATCAAGCTGCTTATGACGCAATTTATGCTAAATTAGTAGATGGTACTGTTGTAGTTCCTGCAAGTCATGAAGAATTAGTAACATTCTTTACTGAATTAGATGCAACTCAATATGCTGCAGCTAAATCATTTATGGATTTCGATGCTCCTTCTGCTGATGCAATTGGTGGTACATATACACCTGCTGAAGATACAACTGAAGAAGTAAAAAATAATGAAGTATTATTCGGTGTTTTAGGAGTAGTAATTGGTGCTGCTGCTGGTGCTGGAGTAATGTTCTTCATGGGAAAAAAACAATAATTTTAAATTAAATATTAAGACTAAAGTGAGCTATGAGGATTAATTCATAGCTCCTTTATTTTGTCCATTTTAGTTGACTAGAAAAACAGTTTTAATTATAATCAATATAAGATATAATATTTATATATATCTTTTTATGTATTTTTTTTAGTTCCATATAAAAGAATGATGAGGTGAAATTATGGAATATATTGTTGAAATGCTTAATATTACAAAAGAATTCCCGGGTATTAAAGCAAACGATAATGTAACTCTTCAATTAAAAAAAGGTGAAATCCATGCATTGCTAGGCGAAAACGGTGCAGGAAAATCAACTTTAATGAGTGTGTTATTTGGTTTATACACTCCAGAAGAAGGTACAATAAAAGTTCGTGGAGAAGAAGTTGTGATAACTAATCCGAATGATGCTAATGTTCATGGTATTGGGATGGTTCATCAACATTTTAAACTTGTTCATAACTTTACAGTAGCTGAAAACATAGTTTTAGGTTACGAAGATACGAAGTTCGGTTTTTTGAAGTTCGATGACGCTGTAAAAAAGATTAATGATTTAAGTGACAAATACAAACTTAAAGTTGACACTAGCTCACTAATTTCAGATATAAGTGTTGGTATGCAACAACGTGTAGAGATTTTAAAAATGTTATACCGTGATGCTGAAATCTTAATTTTTGATGAACCAACAGCTGTATTAACTCCTCAAGAAATTGAAGAGTTAATGGGAATTATGAAAGATTTAACTAAAGAAGGTAAGTCGATTATTTTAATCACTCATAAACTTAACGAAATTAAACAAGTTGCTGATCGTTGTAGTGTTTTACGAAAAGGTAAATACATTGGTACCGTTGAAGTAGAAAACACATCTGTAGAAAAAATGGCAGAAATGATGGTTGGTAGAGAAGTTAACTTCGTTGTTGATAAAGAGGATGCTAAACCTAAAGATACTGTTTTAGAAGTTAAAAATCTTACGGTTAGAAATCATCGTCTTTTAAAAGATGTTGTTAAAGATATTAGTTTTGAGGCAAAACGTGGTGAAATTTTATGTATTGCTGGTATTGAAGGAAATGGACAAACACAATTAGTAGAAGCAATTACAGGTTTAACTCATGTTACTAGTGGTAACATCTTGTTAAAAGGTAACGACATTACTAAGTTTAGTGTTAGAGAAAAAAATAATGCTGGTGTTAGTCATATTCCTGAGGATAGACATAAACATGGTTTAGTTTTAGACTATAGTTTAGAAGAAAACTTAATCTTACAATCTTATTTTGAAGAAAAATTCCAAGAACGAGGGTTCTTGAGATTTGATGAAATTAGACAACATGCTAAAAAATTAATAGCTAACTTTGATATTAGAAGTGGTAAAGGCCCAACTACATCAGCAAGATCAATGAGTGGTGGGAATCAACAAAAAGCAATCGTTGCTAGAGAAATTGATCGTGATACTGATTTATTAATCGCTGTTCAACCTACACGTGGTCTTGATGTTGGAGCTATTGAATATATTCATAAGCAATTAATCGCTCAACGTGATGCTGGTAAAGCAGTTTTACTTATTTCTCTTGAATTAGATGAAGTATTAAATGTTAGTGATAGAATTATTGTTATGTATGAAGGTGAAGCTGTTGGCGAATTTGATCCTAAAAAAACAAATGAAAATGAATTAGGACTATATATGGCTGGTTCAAAAAGGAGTGAAGCATAATGATAAATAAATTTAAGTACGAGTTTGGATTTTTACCTTTATTTATCCTATTCGCTTTAGTTGCACCACTTATTTTTGATGTTAATACATCAACTGGGAATATTATTTACTCAACTGTCCTTGTTGTTATCTTATTCTCATATATTGGTTTAAGATTTAAAGACTGGGTAGTTAATAATATAATTGACGCTGTATTTTATGCTTTGTTATTTAATGTTATCTTTATTCTTCCTGGATTCTTTAAAGATAATGAAACATTATTATCAGCTGATAGATTTGTTTTAATAGTAATGACAATTGCTTTTATTATTTACAAGTTAGTTGGTAAATTAAAAGCATCTAAATCACAAAGATTAAGCGAAAATAAAACTTTAGTAGATCTAAGTGGTAGCGTTATCTCTATTATCATTGGATTATTATTTGGATTAGTTATTATGTTAATCTTTAATCCATCTCAAGCTTTTGAGGGATTTTGGATTATTCTTCAAGGTGGATTTAACGAAGGATTTAGAAGTTTAGGTAATACAATCTACTTTGCTGTTCCAATTATATTAACTGGATTATCTGTTGCATTTGCATTTAGAACTGGTTTATTTAATATTGGGGCAAGTGGACAGTTTACTATGGGTGCATTTGTTGCAATCTTCATTGGTGTTAAATGGGGATTCATCGCAGATATAAATCCATTATTACACTGGTTTGTTGCAGTTTTCTTTGCGATAATCGCTGGTGGAATCTGGGGAGCTATCCCTGGATACTTAAAAGCATTTAATAATGTAAATGAAGTTGTTTCTTCAATTATGTTAAACTATATTGCAATGTATATTAATGTATTATTGATTAAAAAGTATATTTATAACACAGCTTATAATAGAACTTATGATATTTTATCAAGTTCAGAAACTCCAGGTCTTAACTTACAACATCTATTCCCTAACTCAAGTATCAATGGGGGAATCGTTGTGGCGATTTTAACTGTCTATCTCTTACATGTTATTTTAAACAAAACAACATTTGGTTTTGAGTTAAAAGCAGTAGGGTTAAACAAAAGCGCAGCTAAATACGCTGGGATGAACTCAAAAGTTAATATCGTTAAATCTATGGCAATAGCTGGTGGAGTTGCAGGTTTAGCAGGAGCTTTAACTTATTTAGTTGCTGGTAAATTCTTAATTCCTGAAACAGTTATCTTATCACAAGGATTTACAGGAATCGCGATTAGTTTACTTGGTTTAAGTAGTCCAATTGGAGTATTATTCGCAGGATTGTTCTTTGGGTATTTACAACAAGGTGGATATTATTTACAATTATTAGACTTCAAACCAGAAATTATCGATATAATCATTGCCGTTATTATTTATTTAAGTGCTCTTAGCTTATTTATTCAAAAATTCGTTATTAAAGGCTTAAAACGTCGAGATGATAAAAATCAACAGTCAGAAGTTATTGAAGGGAGTGATGTATAATGTTATCATTCTCAGAACTTATTTATTTCATAGTACCTTTAGTTATTGCATCAACTGTGCCTTTAGCATTAGTAGCACTTGGAGCGTTATTTAGTGAACGTAGTGGTGTAGTTAATATTGCCCTTGAAGGGATAATGTTAATGGGAGCTTTTGTTGGAGCTTTAACAATTAAAAATCTAGAAATTAATGATGATAAGAAATTACTTTCGTTTTACGAAAATGACTTTGTCCCATATGTTGAAGTATATGTAGAAGAAGAATTTGATAAAACAGTGACACTTGCTGAAAATTCATTCTATGTAGATTTAAATTTAACACAGGCTCAATATGATAAAATGATTGAAGATGTTAATGCTCACTTTAATGGAGACATTAGTGATCAAGAAGTGAACACAATTGCTACATCTAAAACTTTCAAATCAATTAGTGATAGTATCCAGGATGTAAAAACTCAACGTTATGCGATAATTGGAATTCTAGTAGGAGCTCTTGTTGGGATAGTATTTAGTTTACTTCATGCATTTGCATCTATTAATATGAAAGCAAATCAAATAATTAGTGCAACAGCACTTAATATGTTTGCTCCTGCATTTGCAATCTTTACTGCTAGACAAATATTTGAAACTCAAAAAGTAACGATTTTAAGAAATTATCGAATAACTTCAGTACCATTATTAGGAGACATTCCTGTTATTGGTGATTTATTCTTTAAAGGTGCTTACTTATCAACTTACTTAGGAATTGCAATCTTTGTAATTGCTGTATTAGTTCTTTATAAAACTAAATGGGGATTGCGTTTAAGAAGTTGTGGTGAAAATCCACAAGCTGCCGACAGTTTAGGTATCAATATCTATAAAATCAGATATGCTGGTGTTATGGTATCAGGTGCTTTAGCTGGTATGGGTGGAGTTATCTTTGTATTAAGCTTTGCTGCTAACTTCAATGCCACTGTTAGTGGATTTGGGTTCTTAGCACTTGCTGTATTAATCTTTGGTAACTGGAAACCAGGTAGAATTATTTTTGCTGCATTGTTCTTTGCATCTATGAGAGTACTTGGAAGTGTACATACATTAATCCCATTCTTAGAGGAATTAAAACTTCAACCTCAAATTTATGCAATGATACCTTATATCGCTACATTGGTTGTTCTTGCTATTACAAGTAAAAACAGTGCTGCACCTCGTGCTGCAGGTGAACCGTACGATCCAGGTAAAAGATAAATTAATTTCAAGAAAGCAACTCATAAAAGAGTTGCTTTTTTTTATGTTATAATAGTAGTGGGAGATGATTGTATGCGTTTAGATGGAAATGATTTATATCAAATGGTAAAAACTGGTTCGGTTTTAGTAAAAAATAACCGAGCCTATTTAAATGACATTAATTTTTTTCCAGTTCCGGATGGTGATACTGGAAATAATTTGGTTTACACAATGAATTTAATAGCAGTTGAAGCTATTCCTAATGATTCATTTCATAAAACCCTTGATTCAATCAGTGAAACTGCTATGTTAAGTGCAAGAGGAAATAGCGGTGTTATTTTTGCACAATTTTTAAATGGAATGTTTAAATCATCAAAGGATTATGAAACTGTAGGTGTAAATGAGTTTGCAAGTTTAGCCTATGGTAGTGTTGATTATGTTTACAAATCAATAAGTAACCCTGTTGAAGGAACAATTATTACCGTTTTAAGAGAATGGGCAAATTTTCTAAACACAAATAAGGAAAAATATAATAATATCAAAGAATTTTTAGTTGATAGTTATCATTATGCAAAAGAATGTCTTGAAAAAACAAAAACAACTTTGCAAATCTTAAAAAAGAATAAAGTAGTAGATTCTGGGGCAATGGGATTTGTATTATTTTTAGAAGGTTTTAATAAATATCTAAATAATGAAACAGTAGATGAAGTTCAAAGTCCTGTTGATCTAATAATTGATGAACATGTATATGATGAAAACATCTTATACCGTTACTGTACAGAAGGTCTTTTTGAACAAAATGCAAATTTAGATAATCTAAAAACTGAGTTAGAAACTCTTGGTGATTCATTAATCATATTAGAAGGTAAAAAGTATTCAAGAATTCATATTCATACAAATAATCCAGAAATTGTTTTTGATAAATTAGATGATTATGGAAATATCTTAACTCAAAAAGTTGATGATATGTTACTTGAAGTAAATTCTAGGAATCATAAACATGAGATTGCTATTGTTACAGATTCAATTGCTGATATTGATAAAGAGTTTGCTCTTGAGAATAATATTTTTGTCATACCAACAAACATAATTATTAATTCAGTATCATATATTGATAAATTTACTATTAACAATGAAATCCTTTTTGAAAAAATAAAAAATTCAAAAGAATATCCAACAACATCAGTTCCAGAAATAAAATATATTAATAACTTGTTCTCAAAACTGTTATTACAATATAAAAAAATAATTGTTTTAACAGTCGCCAGTAAATTAAGTTCTACATATAATGTTATTAATGACATCGCATCAAAATTAAATGACAAAGGAAATGACATTACCGTAATTGACAGCTTAAACAATAGTGCTTCAGAAGGTTTATTAGTTTATCAGCTTGTTAAAATGCGTAATCGTGGTTTATCAAAAGATGCAATGATTATGACAATTAACGAAATTAAGAAAAAAACAAAAATCCTAGTTTGTTTAGATACATTTAAATACGCAACATTATCAGGACGTGTTCCTAAGATTATTGGGAAAATTGGAATGCTTCTTAAAATTAGACCAATTATGAGTTTAGATGCAACAGGCGCAGGAACTGCATTTGGTTTTGCCTTATCTAAAAAAGGCATTACAAAAAAAATAATGAAGTTAGTAAAAAAAGATGACATTTCTGAATGGAGTTTAGTTCATTGTGAAAATACTGAACTTGTAAATGAATATAAAACATTATTTACAAGCATCATTAAAAAAGAACCAAGCTTTATAAGTGAGTTATCAAGTGCAACAGCTATTCATTCAGGTAAGAAGAGTGTCGCAATCGCATACATAAAGAAATAGACAATGTCTATTTTTTTTATTGACAAAGTTTAGTGATAGGAATATACTATGAATGTGCATATGCACATAAGGAGTGATAATATGAATGGTTCTCGTAAAAAAAGATTTGCCAGAAGACTTGATAATAAAAGGTCTTATAAACCTAGTGGTTTAAAAGCTCAGTCATTACACACTACGAATATATTATTAGATGAATTTGAAGCATTACGTCTAGTTGATGTTGATGGATTTAGTCAAATTGAAGCTGCGGAAAGCATGCAAGTATCAAGAGCGACTATTCAAAGACTATTAATTAGTGGTAGAAGCAAATTAGTAAAAGCTATTTTAGGGAATAATATCATTGAAATCAACAATGATATTGAAAATATAAAATTAAAGGGAGAAAATATGATGAATATTGAAGACAAAGAATTAAAAGTTATCGCAATGCCTACAAGTGACCGTGTTACAGTAGATGGACACTTTGGACATACAAAAGAATTTATTTTTTACTCTGTAAGAAATAATGTTATTGTAAATAAAACATTTTTAGTACCTCCAAAACATGAACCTGGTGTTTTACCTAAGTTCTTAGCTGAAAATGGTGCTAATGTTATTATTACAGGTGGAATGGGAAGAATGGCAGTTGATTTATTTAGAGAAAATAATGTAGATGTAATTTTAGGAGCTCAAGGTTCTTTAGAATTAAACATAAATGAATACTTAGGTGGTTTCTTAACTTCTCAAGGAAGTGTGTGTGATCATACACATGGTGAGCACCACGGAGGAAAACATTAATGAAAATTGCTGTTACATCAGTTGGAAAAACTGAACAAGATGCAGTAAGTGAACGTTTTGCTCGATGTAACTACTTTGTAATATATGATTCAGAAACACTAGTTTTTAGTGCTGTTGAAAACATTGCTAAAGAAGAAGGTAGTGGAGCTGGAAATAAAGCTGTAAAAATCTTAAGTGATAACGAGGTTTCAATTGTTCTTGGTCCAAAAGTTGGTCCTAACGCACTTGAAGCACTTGACGCTTTCGAAATAAAAATCTATGATTTCAAGAATGCAAAAACACCACAAGATGCCATTTATCAATATTTAGGTAAGGAGTTAGAAACTATTACAACTCCAGTAAAAAACAAACATAAATGAAAATTGCACTATTAAGTGGAAAAGGTGGCACTGGTAAAACAAATATCAGTGTCAATCTTTTTGAAAATTTGAAAAATGCTACATTAATTGACACTGATGTTGAAGAACCAAACAGTCATCTCTATTTTGATACTAAAATATCAAAAACAATCGATGTAACAAAAAAATATCCAATAATTGATATGTCAAAATGTACACTTTGTGGTAAATGTGGAGATTTTTGTAATTTTAATGCCATAATTCCTACAAAAAAGAAAGTAATTGTCTTTAAGGATTTATGTCATGAGTGTCTTGGGTGTAAAATTGTTTGTGAAGAAAACGCAATTAGCTTTGATGATAAACTTACTGGAAAAATCTTTAATCATACAGTAGATAATAAGCAGTTTTTGTATGGGGATTTAGAGGTTGGAGAAGTAAGTGGTGTAAAAATCATTGAAAAACTAAGGGAAATCACAAAAGATGAAAACATATTGCTCATTGATTCACCACCAGGTACTAGTTGTTCAGCTGTATCTAGTGTAAGTGAAGTAGATTACGCTATTGTAATTGCTGAACCAACTCCATTTGGAGTTAGTGATTTAAAAATGGTAGTTACAATGTTAAGAGATATAAATATTCCTTTTGGGGTTGTTATTAATAAAGCTTTCACAGGATCTAAGGAAATATACGATTATCTTGTATGTGAGAACATTGAACTAATAGAAGAAATCAAGTTTGATAAAGAGTTTGCCAATATTAGTGGTTCTGGAGAACTAATCAGTAAAAAATCTGTATATTTTAAAGAGAAAATTCAAAACATAATCAGAAAAGTTCTTGGTGATGAATATGTCAGTTAACGAAATCGCAATTATAAGTGGTAAAGGTGGTACTGGAAAAACATCTATTACCGCATCACTTATTCCTTACCTTGATAATTTGATAATAGCTGATTGTGATGTTGATGCTCCAGACTTAAATATCTTAGTCAATGGAAGAACATTAGAATTTATTGATTTTTATGGTTTTAAAAGACCTATCATAGATGAATCAAAATGTACAAAATGTGGAATCTGTTATGATAACTGTAATTTTAATGCAATTAATAGCGATATAAGTATTAAAGAAAACAGATGTGAAGGTTGCCATGTTTGTGAACTTGTCTGTCCAAGTGGAGCAATTACGATGGTAGACTATAAAATTGGTGATATCTTCATTAGAAACAGTGATTATGGGCTAATGGTTGATGCTAAACTAATTCCAGGAGAAGAATCAAGCGGTAAACTTGTTAGTGAAGTTAGAAATCTTGCAAAAAAAGAAGCAAAACTAGCTAATAAAGAAAATATCCTGATTGATGGAAGTCCAGGAATTGCATGTAACGTTATTAGCGCAATAACAGGAGTTAATAAAGTTATAATAGTCACAGAACCATCAATTTCTGGACTTCACGATCTTAAAAAAGTCTATAAATTAACACAGACATTTAGCTTAGATACTGCTGTAATTATTAATAAATCAGATTTAAACACTACTTTAAACCAAAAAATTAAAGATTATTGTAAATCAGAAGGAATTTTGCTACTTATGGAAATCCCATATACAAAATCAATCTTAGAAGCAATAAATAATAAAGAAATTCCTTCAAATACAAATATTAATTTATTTAAAAGCAAAGAATGGAACGATGTTATTAACTTTATAAAAAAAACTAGCTAAATTTTTTAGCTAGTTTTTATTTTATACACTATTTATATATATTTATTATATCTTTATAGGATTTTTTACTTTTTTATAACTTTTTTTATTTTAACATTCTGAGAAAGGAGTGCTTTTTCATATTTACCACTAGGGATTCCCTCAAAATATACCTTGTTTTTTAGAGAATCTGGTAAGTACTGTTGGTAAACTAGTGCTTCTTCATAATCATGAGGGTAAATATATTTCGCTTTATCCTCAAAATTTGCAACATTTATTAAATGATTCGGGATTTTTGGAGTTAATCCTGCATTAATATCTTTAATTGCCTTATCAATACTCACTTCAGCAGTATTTGATTTTGGACTTAAAGCCATATCAATAACTAATAAACTAAGTGGAATTCGTGCCTCCGGCATGCCAATTCTCACAACAGCGTTATAACATGCATCCATTTTAGTAATAATACTAGGATTACCAAAACCAATATCCTCATAAGCAATTACAGTTAATCTTCTTAAGATTGATTCTAAATCTTCCATCACCAATAATCTAGCTAAATAGTGTAAACTAGCATCAACATCACTACCTCTAATTGATTTTTGAAAGGCTGAGAGGATATTGTAATAATTATCCTCGTCTTTATCTAATGCTAAAGATGGTTTTAATAAAACCTTCTTAGCCATTTCAATATCAATATCCTCATTTTCATAAGCCATAGCTAATATTTCAAGAGAATTAATCGAACTCCTAATATCATTTCCACTATTAACACTAATATATTTAAGAACTTCATCAGTATAATTACATTTTAAGTAATCTTCTTTTGATTTTGATACCTTTTTTAACAGGTTAAATATATCATTACTATCAATTTCTTTAAGTTTTAAAACATGACATCTAGATCTTATTGCTCTATTAACAGAGTGATATGGATTATTAGTAGTAAGTCCAATCATTAAAACATTACCACTCTCAACATGTGGTAATAAATAATCTTGAACATCTTTATTCATTCTATGAATCTCATCAATAACTAATAAACACCCATAATTCTTACTTTTTAGAATTATTTCTTTTAAATCACTCTTTTTATCAGTAGAGGCATTAAATGTAAAACTATTAATTCCAAACTTATCACTTAATATCGTAGCTATAGTCGTTTTTCCTACACCTGGAGGCCCATAAAGAATCATACTAAACAGTTGATCGTTGTTTATCATCTTTGTTATAACTCCTGATTT
Organism: Candidatus Izimoplasma sp. ZiA1; assembly: GCA_002285055.1. Lineage (GTDB taxonomy): Bacteria > Bacillota_I > Bacilli_A > Izemoplasmatales > Izemoplasmataceae > Izemoplasma_C. The sequence continues at coordinate 97,841 of NQYJ01000004.1, read as the reverse complement.
ACCTACTAAATGATCTTGTCCAACAATTTCATTAAGATTTTTAGGTCTAATTATATAAGCTAGTGGTTTTTTTATCTCCATTTTTATCACCTGTAATAATTTTAACATAATTTATCATAAGAATTACCAACTAATGAGAAAATGATTATTTATTTAGTAATCACTCAGTTATTGAAGTTGTTTTTGATGAAAACGAATCAAAATTCTTAATCTAGGAATCAATTAATGTCTTAATTCTTTACTTAACATTATTACTTTTTTAAATGATCTATGATAAAGTGTATATTTAGATTTATACCAAGTGTAATTAAGCCAAAAACTAATCAACTAAATTGTGTATTGATAATTTTATCGTTTATCACTTCAATATTCTTAACAATTTACACAATTAGAGCTCTTTAAAACAAACAATTTATTGTCTGTTTTCTTTATTTTTAATAAACTTAATCAAAGAGCTTTATTAAAACGATTTCACTATGTATAAAACTAACTATTATAATTGAAAATAGCATAAAAAGGTGTTAAAATTACAAATGCGAGGTGATTAATATGGATAAAATTACCATGATTAATGAAATTAATCGACTTAAAAAGGAAAAAAACGCAGTAATCTTAGCTCATTATTATCAAGATGGAGACATCCAAGATGTTGCTGATTATACTGGCGATAGTCTTTATTTAAGCCAAATTGCAAGTGAAACAGATAAAGATGTTATTGTTTTTGCTGGTGTCCACTTTATGGCGGAAACTGCAAAAATCTTATCACCAATGAAAAAAGTGTTGTTACCAGTTAAAGAAGCAGGTTGCCCAATGGCTGATATGGTAACATATGCAAAGCTAAAAAAATATAAACGCGAGAATCCCGAGCGCGTTATTGTTTGTTATGTTAATTCAACAGCTAAAGTTAAGGCTTTAAGCGATGTTTGTGTAACAAGTTCTAATGCAGAGAAGGTTATTAAGCATTATCAAGATAAACCCCTGATGTATGTGCCTGATAAAAATTTAGGAACATATTTAAAAGACAAATATGATTTAGATATGGAAGTATGGCCTGGTTTTTGCTGTATCCACAACAATCTAAACTTAAAAATAGTTAATGAAATGAAATCTTTACATAAAAATGCTAGTTTTATTGTTCATCCTGAGGCACCGCTTGACGTTGTTAAGGCTGCAGACTTTGCAGGAAGCACAAAAGGTTTGCTAAATCACGTTATAAACAGTGATTTAAACGAATTTATTGTCGGAACTGAAGAAGGAATCCTTCATCAAATGAAAAAAGCATGTCCAAACAAGATATTTCACATCCTAACTCCTGACTTAAGATGTTATGATATGAAACTTACAACATTAGAAGATGTATATTTAGCACTTAAAGAAGATCAATTTGAAGTAAATGTTGAAGAAGATATCAGAACTAAAGCATTTATCGCTCTTGATACTATGATGAAACTAAGCTAGGTGATTAAAATGAAGAAAATACACACAAATACTGTTATTATTGGTGGTGGATTAGCTGGGCTATTCACCGCTTTAAACATAAATAAAGACAAAAGAGTCGATATTATCGTAAAAGAAGAACTAATTGAAACTAATTCACGTCTTGCTCAAGGCGGAATTGCTGGAGAACTTGAAATAACTAAAGAAAATCTAGAAATGCATGTAATTGACACTCTAAAAGCAGGTAGTTTTTTAAATAATGAAGAGGCAGTTAGAGTTCTCGTTAGTGAAGCTAGTAAAAATATTAAGAAATTAATCGAATACAACGTAAATTTTGATAAAGATGTTGATGGAAACATCCTTTTAACAAAAGAAGGGGGCCATTCAACAAGAAGAATCCTTCATAGTGGTGGGGATGCAACAGGAAAAGACATCATGAGTGCACTAAGAAATGAGTGTTTTTCCCGAAAAAACATTCATATCCACGAAAATATGATGGCTCTTGACCTAATTGTTGATGAAAAAGAGTGTTTTGGTGTAAAAACTCTTGATAAAATGGATAATTTAGTTGATTTTATTGCTGAAAACACAGTTTTAGCAACTGGTGGAATTGGTAGTATTTACGGGTCAACAACAAATTCTCTTTTAGCAACTGCTGATGGAGTAGGAATGGCATTAAGAAAAGACGTTTTAGTTGAAAAAATGGAGTTTGTCCAGTTTCATCCAACAGCTTTTCATAATGAAGATACAAAAAAACGTCAAAAATTCCTAATAACTGAAGCATTACGTGGTGAAGGTGCGTATTTACTTAACTCTGAGGGTGAAAGATTCATGGAAAAATACCATGAATCCCTAGAACTTGCCCCAAGAGACAAAGTATCACAAGCAATTTACCGTGAAATGTACGATACTTGGACGGATCACGTTTATTTAGATACAAGACATCTTGGTGAGGAATTCCTTAAAAACCGCTTCCCAACGATATATAAGCATCTTTTAAAAGAAGGTTATACACTTGGTGTGGATTTATTCCCAGTATCACCAACCCAACATTTTAATGTTGGTGGTATAAAAGCTGATTTAGACGGTCTTACCAACGTAAAAGACCTATATGCAAATGGTGAATGTGCAAGTAGTGGTGTTCACGGTGCAAATAGATTAGCCTCTAATTCATTATTAGAATGTGTTGTCTTTGGTAATAGGATTGCTCAACACATAAACGCTAAAGACGCCTTAAAACGCAAATTTGAAGGCAAAGCTATCGAATTTAAAGGTTATAACTACAATTATAAGCCTCTTAAAAAGAAATTAGGGGCAATAATGGATGAATATGTAGGAATCGTAAGAACAAAAGAAGGTTTAAACCACGCTCTAAAACAAGTTTTAGAGATGGAAGAAAACCTAAACAAGTCAAAAAATCTCTCAAAACCATACTTTGAAGCATTAAATATGGTCCAAACTGCTCTAAATATTATAAACTCTGCATTAAATCGTACATTAAGCTTAGGATGCCACTTTAGAATTGACTAAGTTTCTTGCTAATTACCATACACATCATGAATTATGTCGCCATGCAGAAGGTACGACAGAAGATTACGTTAAAGAAGCAATACGATGCGGTTTTAAAGAGTTAGGAATGAGTGATCATGCCTATAGTTATCTTATAAATGACTATGGTGTACGCATGAAACCTGAAGAATTTGCTATATACAGTAAAGATATTGATGATAATATCCTTAAGTATCACGATAAAATCAAAATTTATAAAGGTCTTGAAGTAGAATTTATTGAAGATAACGCTGAATACTACAAAGAACTACTAAAAAAAGTTGAATATTTAGTCTTAGGACAACACTATATATCCTTTAATATAGGGTTTAGCGCCCCTATTTCGAGTTTTGCGCTAGTTTCAAAGAAAGAAATCATAGAATATGGTAGAATGATTGAAAAAGCCTTAGAAACGAAATATTTCACATTACTAGCACATCCTGATTTATACATGTGTGGTTATCAAGAATGGGATGAAACAGCAATAGCAGTGGCCCACCAGATATGTAAAGCAGCTAAAAAGGCTAAAATACCAGTAGAATATAACGCAAATGGCTTTAGAAGAAGAAAAGTAATGACTACTAAGGGTCTTAAAAGACCTTATCCACGAGAAGAATTCTTTGAAATAGTAAAGGAATACGACTTAGAAGTAATAATTAGTAGTGATTGTCATGTTCCTGAGCTTCTATGTGATGAGTATTTATTAGAAGCAGTAGAAGCACTTGAAAAACAAGGCATAAAAAGAATCGATTATTTAAAGATAAAATAACTAATTGGCACTGAATATATCAGTGCTTTTATTATGCGCAAAATTTGCCCTCTAAGCAATTTTCGAATACTGGACTTAAATACATACATATTTAAGAAATAAAACGATTATAGAGAAAAAAAGGGTAGGCATTTCCTAGGTGTGTTTTTGTTGTAAATTAAATATAGTCATTAATGATTTTTGAATATGTTAACCAACCGATTTTTAAGAGAAGGCATCAATAAAACAATACAAAGACCTTCTTTTTAGTGTTGTTAATACATATAAAGGTACTTTTGAGCAATTTCGTTTTACTTCCTATAATATATATTATGTTAACCAATACAATATAGCTTAACTAAGGGGTATAATACAACTATGTGGATATTGTGGAAAATGTATTTAACACTTCTCTCACCCTCTCTTCTTTAAACATAAAAATGTAAATTAAACCCTAACTATAAATGTTGTTTTTATCCTCTACATTTACTACCTATTTTACTCCTAAAATTATGAAAGAAAGATTAAGTATTTACTGGTCGTTTTTATACCTTATTATATCCTCTACTTTTTTACATTTTTTTGATGAATGAAAGCGCTTATTATGTTATTATATTAGCGAGGTGATTTTAGTGAATAAAGTTGTGCTAATATTTACAGGTGGAACAATCGCTATGAAAGTTGATCAAAGTTCTGGTGGGGCCATTCCTACATTAACTTCTGATGATTTAATAAATACATTATCTGGTCTTGGTGACTTCAATAATTTGATTGCTCATGAGTACTCTAGTATGCCTAGTCCATTTATAACTCCAAACAATATGCGTGAACTTGCTGATATCGTTGAAGATTATCTTAGTAAAGATGATATTAAAGGTGTTACAGTAGTTCATGGAACTGATGTTTTAGAAGAAACTGCGTTTTATTTAAACTCAACAGTTAAATCAAATAAACCAATAGTTCTTACTGGTTCAATGAAAAATGCTAGTGAACTAGGATATGATGGTTTAACAAATCTTGTTTCAAGTGTTAAAGTGTGTTTAAGTGATGAATCGATTGGTCGTGGTGTATTAGTTGTTATGAATGATACTATCAATTCTAGTTATGAAGTGACTAAAACTCATACACTAAGCTTAGATACCTTTAAAAGTATCGAATTTGGGCCGCTTGGGATTATAGATCAGGATGAAGTTATCTATTATCGTAATGTATCACATTTTAAGAAGTTTAGTTTAGATAATAAAATTAACAATCAAACACATTTAGTTAAGATATACGCAGGTATCAGTAATGATTACCTTGAACATTTGATTAATACTGGCGCAAAAGGAATTGTTTTAGAAGCTTTAGGTCGTGGTAATGTACCACCAAACTTAATTACATCGATTGACAAAGCTGTTAAAGCAGGTATTCACATCGTTTTAGTATCAAGATGTTTCGCAGGACGTGTATTAGATACATATGCTTACCCAGGTGGTGGGAAAGATCTTACAAATCACGGTTGTATTCTTGGAGGATCATTAAACGGACAAAAAGCAAGAATCTTATTAATGCTAGCAATTAGCAACAACCTAAACCATAATGAAATAAAAAAACTATTTAAGATATAAAAAAATGGAGAACATGACGTTCTCCATTTTTAATTACTTAATTCTCCGCTAAACGAAAGGACATTCCCATTAAACTTAAGATATGTTGTATCAGTTGCTATATCATAATAATGAGGTAATATTATATCAATCAATGCTTTGGTACTAAACACTTTATTAATATACTCAAAATCATATATGTGAGTATTATTGATAATTAGGGTATCTATCATTTGGGTTTTATCTACGCCATTTCCATTAATATAGTAATTTAATAATGATTTGGCCTCAACATCGATGTTGTATGCATAATTATCAGTTAAATTAACAAAACCGTTAAAATTATATGCAACACTGTACTCATCATTTAACTCTTTTAGAAATAAGATATAGATTCCATCACTAATTTCCTCATAATCTTCTAGCTTTCTTGTAGTTTCGTTATAATATTCTACAGGATAACTAATACTATTCATATCATTGTCCCAAGTACCTTTTAAAGTATCTAGAACACTAAACGTAGCCGTTTTCCATTTGCAAAATTTCTCGCTACCATCTTTAGTTACCTCAACAACTAAGATAATATCACTATTTTCATTAACAATATCATAATCAACTTCTTCATATGAAATATTATAATATAAAGATTCACTACTATAATCAAGATCATTTAATAACGAGACATCAAAATCAATAAAACCTTCAGTAGGTTGCTCGTATGGAATCATTAATAAGACTAAAATTGTTACTAAACTTAAAATACCAATGATAATTAATTGTTTCATATCATCACTCTCCATCATTATTATAACCAAATATTACTTGTTATACAAACTAAATGTTCTAAAAAGATGACAATCAATGCTTGTCATCTAATTTTATTTTAAAACGAGCTTTAATGCATCTTTAATTAGTTCACTTGTTGATTTAGAGCTATCTAACTTAGGTATTATTTTTGTTATTTCTTTATTTTTATAACCTAAACTTTTTAAAGCTTCTTCAACTTCTTTAATATTTGAGTTTACGGTAATAACTAAGCTGTCAAACTCAATTTTACCTTTCAAATCAAGAATGATTTGCTGACTTGCTTTAGGGCCAATTCCAGGGAATTTATTTAAGTAAGGCGCATTACTTGTTTCAATTGCCTCAATAACGTCATTTACGCTACCACTAGCAAGTATTGCAAGTGCACTTTTTGGTCCGATTCCTTTAACACTCAATAATTTAATAAACAATTTTTTCTCATCTATTGTTTTAAAACCATAAAGTAAAATTGAGTCCTCTTTAACGTTCTGATAAACATAGATTGTTATTGTTTGTCCTTTACTAAACGTGTATGGATTAGGGGTAATTATTTCATATCCAATATCATTAGCTTCAATTGTGATTTTATTTGGTTCAACGATTTCAATTTTTCCTTTTATATAGCTATACATCATATCACTCTCCAAAGTTATTATAACATATTTATACTTATTTTATGATAAATAAAAATTCGTAGACTTAGTCTACGAATTCAAATTCAAACATGAATATTCTAACAGTATCACCGTTTTGTACGCCTTTATCACGAAGCGCTTGATCAATCCCAAGACTTCTTAGTTGTCTACTAAATCTTTTAACTGATTGATCTTTAGTAAAATCAGTCATTTCAAAGATTTTTTTAAGTCTTGATCCTTTAACATCATATACACCGTCATCACCAAGGATGATATTGAACATTTCTTCCTCTTTTTCATGTGTGTATTCAATGATTTCTTCAAATTCCTCATCATCATATAGATCAAAGAAGTTTGTATTATCTAGTAAATCAGCAGTTTTATATACTAATTCGTTAATATTCTCTTTAGTTGCTCCACTAATTGGAATAACTAAGATGTCTTCACCAATTTTTTCTTTAAAGATTTTTAAATTCTCTTTTGCACCTGGTAAATCCATTTTATTAGCTATAACTATTTGTGGTCGACTAAGAAGATTCATTTTATACGTCTCTAATTCGTTGTTTATTACTAAGTAGTCTTCGTATGGGTCACGACCTTCACTACCACTAATATCAACAACATGAAGAACAACTCTTGTTCTTTCAATATGTCTTAAGAACTGTAATCCTAAACCTTGTCCTAAACTTGCACCTTCGATTAGTCCTGGTAAATCCGCCATTACAAACGAACGATTTTCATCAACTTTTACTACACCTAAATTTGGATTAAGCGTTGTAAAATGGTAAGATGCGATTTTTGGTCTAGAGTTTGAGACAATACTAATGATTGTACTTTTACCAACACTCGGTAATCCTACTAAACCAACATCTGCAAGAACTTTTAATTCAACACGAACATTGACAGCAACACCTGGTTCACCTTTTTCACTGATTTCAGGAGCTGTATTTCTTGATGATTTAAATGAATAATTCCCACGTCCACCACGTCCACCTTTAACAATTGTAACTTGTTGATGGTGAGCTGTGATATCTCCGATTACTTTATTTGTTTCATCATTATAAATAGTTGTTCCAACTGGTACACGGACAATTAAATCATCTCCGTTTTTTCCATCCATTCTTTTTGGGCGACCATTACCACCTGGTTCACCTTGGATTATTTTGTTGTATTTTAAATCGATAAGTGTTGATAATCCTTCATCACCTTCAAATATAACACTAGCACCTTTACCACCGTCTCCGCCAGCAGGTCCTCCCATTGGTACAAATTTTTCACGACGGAATGCTACCATTCCATCTCCACCTGTTCCACTCATGATTTTAATTTTTACTAAATCTACGAACATTGTATCACTCCTATAGAGTATTTATAAACTCACTTAATTCTTTTCGTGAGTTAAATATTAGTACTCTCTTTTTGTTTTCATATTTTTTGATTATTGCTTTAATCATTTTACCTTTATCACTGAACTTAGCAACGTATTTTAAGAAATCTTGATCAATTCCCTCAACACATCCACTAGCCATATCACTTCTTACTTGATGTCTATATTTACTAGCTCTTTGAAAGATACCTTTTAAAGCAACACTAACACCATAATCTAAGTAAATTATTGTATCCGCTAAGTCTAAACGGTATTTAAAATGGCTATTGTTTAAGTAATTACCATCGATTACCCAACTTTGATTGTTCTTTAGAAATGATTTCATTTTTTTATCAAATTCATCTTTTCCAATATTGCGCCAATTTTTCTCCCAGTATACTGAATCTAAATGCAGGGCAGTTATTTTAAGTTTTTTACTTAAGGTTCTAGCAAGTGTGGTTTTTCCAGTACCACTAGAGCCTAAGATAAGTATCTTATTCATTATAAGTATATTACTTCTGTATCTTTATCTTTAATTTGATCTGTTAGATATTGCCCTGTGTAAAATACTTTAACTCCAATAGACTCTAAAACATCAGTTGCATTAACATTATCAGCACACATTTTACATGCGAAGACTTTAATCTCATTTTTTATTAAGTTGCTAACTCTTTGTTTTACAATTGAGTTATTTACTACAACTTCTTGACTTGCTCCCCATATTAAGACTTCAACGTCTTCAAACCAACCTTGTTTTTTAGAGTTATACGCATATGGGACAACAAAATTATTAATATCTATTTCATTTGCAGTTTTCCAAACGATTACTAATTTCATAGTTTATCCTCCATCATGTATTCATAGGCAATGCGGTTAATACTTTTTAGATAGCCGCGTTCTACAAAACCATTCTTTTCTAGTAAACCTCTCATTTTATAGTTATCTGGATGAGTGTCTACTTTAATTGAATCATATAATCCGTTTTTTGCAAGCTCTTTTGCTTTCAAAAGAATTGTTTTTGCAATTCCTTTTCTAGCTGCATCTGGATCTACTAAAACGCGGTGAATAACTAAACTCTTTAATCCACACCATGATTTAATTTCTTTATAGGGTATATCATTTTCTTTTTTGATTACTCCACAACCTAAGATGTTACCATTTTCTTTAAATAAATATAATGATTTATCAAGTACGTCGTTAATAAAATGTTCTTTTCTAGGATAAGAAAAAGTCCATTGAGGAATATTAGCGTCCATCATATTTGTTATTACCTTAACGCTTAGTAAATCAAGACTATCTAAGTCCTTCATTGTTCCATTAGTTAACATAATCCACCTCTGTAACTTATTTTATTATATTACTTATTATATATTTACTCAAAGAAAATGGCAAACCACGTTGTGATTTGCCAATTAAATTATACAGGGTATACTGAAGCTTGTTTTTTATTTCTACCAACTTGTTCGTATTTAACGATTCCGTCAACTTTACTAAATAAAGTGTCGTCGCCACCAATACCAACGTTATTACCTGGATGAACTTTCGTTCCTCTCTGACGATAAATGATAGAACCAGCTGTACAGAATTGACCATCTGATAATTTAGCTCCTAGACGTTTAGATTCACTATCACGACCGTTTCTAGTAGATCCTACACCTTTTTTAGAAGCCTCACATTTTAAGATGTTAATTTCTAATAACATTTAAGTCACCTCCTGAATTTTTAGTTACTAACCATTTATACTGTTGATTATAAGTTTAGTATAAGGTTGTCTATGTCCTTGTTTACGACGATATTTCTTTTTAGGTTTGTATTTGAAAATTATAATTTTCTTTTGCTTACCTTGTTTTTCAATAGTAGCATCTACAGTTACACCATTTAAATATGGATTTCCAACTTGTAGGCTTTCTCCGCCAACCATTAAAACTTTGTCGAATGTGAAGTTTTCACCTTCATTTGCGTCAAGTTTCTCAACATAGATAGTTTGTCCAACTTCAACTCTAACTTGTTTTCCACCTGTTTCGATTACTGCGTACATTAAAGCACCTCCTCATTAATTTTTTATAAGACACGCCATTAAGGTGCATAACTGCTTAAAACCTTTTCTGGGCGGTGTGCCTATAGCGTGAATATATTAACAAAAAATCATCTTTTTGTCAATCAATTTTATGGTTAATATATCAAGAGCCATATATATTATACAGAATATATATAAATTTGCAATGAAATTCATTTATTTTAATATATTCTTCTCTTTAAAGCTAAAATAACGGTCCTTTCCGATAATAATATGATCAAGTAATTCGATATCCATCATTTTCGAATTCTCATTTAATATCTTAGTAAACTCAATATCTGCCTTAGAAGGTGTTGGGTCGCCACTAGGATGGTTGTGGGCAATTATCATGAGGGCTGCGCTTAATAAGACAGCCTGTTTAAAAATGGCTCTTGGGTGAACTAAGCTTGCATTTAGTGAACCAACAAAAATAATCTTTTCACCAATTAACTCACCTTTAGTATTTAAGTAGATAGCGATAAAGTTTTCTTGATCTTTTAGTTCAAAATCTGTTTTTAAATAATCATAAACGTTTTGTGGGCTTGACAGTTTAGTTAATTTCTTAAATGATTCTTTGGAGACTCGTTTTCCAAGTTCAATCCCTGCGAGTATTTGAATTGCCTTTGCGTTACCAATACCTTTAATTTTGGTTAGTTCACGAACTGTTTTTTGTGATAATTCTTTAAGATTTTTATTTTCATATAATACTCGTTTTGCGAGTTCAATTACACTTTCTTGTTTAGTTCCGGTTCTTAATAAGATTGCTAAAAGCTCAACGTCAGTTATTGATTCAATATTACTAGTTAAGAATCTTTCTCTTGGTCTTTCTTTAAAAGGCATTTCCTTAATCATATACATCTAATCACTCCTTATATATATAATAGTGATTGCCTTTAATTTTTATAAAAAAAAGTAGCAAATAATTGCTACTTTTTAAGGATTTGTCTAATCAAACTAATAAAATATAAAGATCCAGTAATCAATAATATCTCATCATCTTTAACATCTTTTAGTGATTCAACTAACTTAAATACATCTTTGTCTAAATGTTTGTTAGGGTGTTCACTTAACCCATAAAGGATATCAGCACTCTCACAACGTTCATAATCAAACTCAGTGAAGTATACTTCATCAACAAATGATTCTAATATCTTAATCATATCAAATGACTCTTTATCAGCCATTACCGTGAAAATTGATTTTATCTTTTTGTCTTTAAAGTGAGTAACCATCGTTTCTTTAAGGGCTTCTAAACCACCAGTATTATGGGCTCCATCAATAATAATGTTACCAAATCGTTCCATTCTACCTGGCCATCTAGATTCAAGTAATCCTTCAACAATGTTTTCGTGAGATAATTGAATTAAACCCTTAGACATCATTACAAGTGATGCCAAAACCGCAAGTGCAGCATTATGCGCTTGATGAATACCTAACATGTTTAATTTGTATTTATTCTCTAAGTAAGTAAAGTTTAAATGCTCATTGTAAGTTATATCATAGATATCTTCATGATTCATAAAGTAAATTTCGCTGTTTTTCTTATTTGTATAATTTACAAATAAGTTTCTAATCTCTTCTTGAGTAATTCCAGTAACTAAAGGGATATTTTCTTTAACAATCCCGAGTTTATTTAATGCGATTTCCTCTAAAGTTGAGCCAAGAACGTTCATGTGATCATAACTAATAGTTGTGATTATAGATAGGTCTGGGGTTATTACGTTTGTAGCATCTAATCTACCACCAAGACCAACTTCATATAATACATAATCAACTTCCTTATCACTAAAATATAAAAATGATGATAAGGTTATAAGTTCAAAGAATGTGATTTGATCATTATATTTTACAAGATACTCATTATGTAGTGTATGGATTTTATTTATATAATATAGAAAATCCTCATCTGTGATTTCTTCATTATTATATGTTATTCTTTCGTTAAATCTTACAATGAAGGGGCTTGTATAAGTCCCTACATTGTAACCTGCTTTTAGTAAAATATTTTTTAAATATGTAAGAGTAGACCCTTTTCCATTAGTACCACCAATATGAATGGACTTAAAGTTGTTTTGTGGCTGATTAAGCATTTCACAAGCTTTTTCCATTCTACTTAAATCTAGTTTATCGCCAAATCTTTTAATAGATTCTATCCAGTTTTTAGCGTCATTAAGCGTTTTAAACATATTTTTTCATCCTCTTAATTCTATTATTTTATTTTTAGTTATCTCTAATTTATACTCGTAATCACTTAACTTCTTACGTTCAGCTTCAACTTTTTCAGCTGGCGCTTTACTTGTGAAATTAACATTATTTAGCATACCTTTTGCTCTATTAACCTCTTGTGTAAGCTTTTCAACTTCTTTTTCAAGACGTTCGATTTCAAGTTCGATATCAACTAGTTCACCAAGCGGTAAGTAAATATTACCATCAGTCATCACTATAGCTACTGTTTCTCCCATATCTTTACTATTATCACTGTCATTAGTAATAGCTTTAATTGATAATTCAAGAGGATTGATGAATTTTTCTAGTATTTTCTTGTTTTGCATTACGACATCAATTGCGTTAGAGTTGTTTAACTCGATTAAGATATTAATTTTTTTAGATGGCTTTACATCATATTCACTTCTAATATTTCTAACGTTTTTAATGATTTCTTGAACTAATTCAAAATCCTTGATTGCTTTATCATTATCAAACTCTTCAATTACTTCAGGCCATGAAGATATTGTGATTGATTCCTCTTTATGAGGAATAGCTTGATAAATTTCCTCTGTCATAAACGGCATAAAAGGATGTAGTAATTTCATTATTTGAAGTAATATATATGATAATACTGATTTTGTTTGATTTACTTCATCTTGGTTTTCTGATGCTAAACTTATTTTAGCTATTTCTACATACCAAGCAGCAAAGTCTTCCCAGCTAAATGAATGGATTGCTTTTGCAGCTTCACCAAATTCAAACTTTTCGTAATTATAATCCATAACTTCAATTGTTTTGTTTAACTTAGCTAATATATAACTATCAGCAAGATTGAGATTATCTGTATCAATTTCGATATCATCAATTGAAAAATCTTCTCCAAGATTCATTAATACAAATCTTGAGATATTCCATAATTTGTTAATGAAGTTCCAACTACTTTCAACTTTTTCAATTTCAAAACGTAAATCTTGTCCAGGAGCTGAGTTTGTAGTTAAGAAGTATCTTAATGTATCAATTCCATATTTTTCTTTGATAACTAATGGATCAACACCATTACCAAGAGATTTAGACATCTTTTTACCTTCACTATCACGGATTAATCCATGAATTAGTACGTTTTTAAACGGTGCTTCACCAGTAAATTCTAAACCTTGGAAAATCATTCTCGCTACCCAGAAAAAGATAATATCATATCCAGTAACCATTGTATCTGTAGGATAATAACGTTTAAAGTCTTCTGTAATTTCTGGCCATCCTAAAGTAGAAAACGGCCATAAAGCACTACTAAACCAAGTATCTAGAACATCTTCATCTTGAATCCATCCTTCACCCTTAGGTTCTTCTTTACCAACGTAAACTTCTTCACCACGATACCAAGCAGGAATTCTATGTCCCCACCATAATTGTCTTGAGATACACCAATCAAATGTACCATCCATCCATCTTAAGAATGTTTTTTCAAAACGTTGCGGTACAAATTTAGCAGTTGAGTCTTTTGTAGCTTGATCTGCGAGTGGTTGCATTTTAACAAACCATTGTTTTGATAAACGTGGTTCAACAACTACTCCAGTTCTTTCACTATGCCCAACATTATGAATTAGTTTTTCAACTTTTGTACATAATCCAGCTTCTTTTAAATCGCTAACACATTGTTTACGACATTCAAATCTGTCTAAACCATTGTATTGATTAGCCATTTCATTCATTGTTCCATCATCATTCATACATAGAGGCATTTCAAGGTTATGTCTTTTTCCTACTTCAAAGTCATTTGGATCATGTGCTGGTGTTACTTTAACACAACCAGTTCCAAATTCCATTTCAACATAACTATCTTCAATGATTGGAATTAATGTTTTAGTTCCTGGGATATAAGCTTTTTTACCAACATAGCTAGTAAATCTTTTATCATCAGGATGAACCATTAACGCTGTATCTGCATACATTGTTTCTGGTCTTGTTGTTGCTATTTCTAAATATCCACTACCATCTTCTAACATATATTTGAAGAAGTAAAAGGCACCTTCTAATTCTTTATGTTCAACCTCAATATTAGATAAAGCTGTTTTAGCTTGAGGATCCCAGTTTATAATTCTTTCACCACGGTAAATTAAACCTTTTTCAAAAAGTTTAATAAACACTTCATTTACAGCTTTGTTTAATCCTTCATCAAGTGTAAATCTTTCTTTTGAATAATCAACACTAATACCAAGTGCTGCCCATTGTTCACGGATATGGCCTGCATATTCTTTTTTCCAGTCCCATGCAACTTCTAAGAATTTTTCACGACCTAGGTCGTAACGTGAAATTCCTTGATCTTTAAGTTTTTGATCAACTTTTGCCTGAGTTGCAATTCCAGCATGATCCATTCCTGGTAAATAAAGAGCATCAAACCCTTGCATCCTTTTTCTTCTAATAATAATATCTTGTAATGTATTATCCCAAGCGTGTCCTAAATGTAACTTACCTGTGACGTTTGGTGGAGGAATCACAATAGTGTATGGTTTTTTTGATAAATCACCACTCTTAAAGTAGCCACCTTCTAACCAAAAATCATACTTTCCTTCTTCAACATTTAAATGATTATATTTCTTTTCTAATTCTTTCATATTATTTCCTCCTTAATATAATAAAAAAATTCGTCCTAAATAAAGGACGAATTTGATAATCCGTGGTACCACCTTAGTTCTAGATAAATCTAGCACTCGATATCTTAACGCGATTAACGACTAAAGTTACTTAAGTTCACTATAGTTACTCCGTTGCTACCTTCTTTAACATTTACTCTTAGTTTTCACCAACCACTAAGTCTCTATAAGTAAAAGGTTAAATACTCCTCAACTTCATTGTATTTAAAAATATACTAACATAAGCAGAATAAATTGTAAAGTAATAATCGTTTACAAGTATTCTTCCATTATTTTATGAATGGCTTCTTTGTTGTTTGCAGTTTCACTTGAATATGCAATAAACAAATCAGAAGATATAATTCCTAGTTCTTTTTTAATCATCTTTTCATGTTTTGCGTAATGGTTTTTTGATATTTTATCTTGTTTTGTTCCAACAACTAAACAAGGAATATCATATGCTTTTAAATACTCGTACATTAAAACATCGTCTTCGCTTGGTTTATGTCTAAAATCAACTAGTAAAACAACCAGTTTAAGTTGTTCTCTATTTACTAGATAATTTTCAATCATAACGCCAAAGTTTTCACGATCTTTTTTTGAAACTTTTGCATAACCATATCCAGGTACATCAACAAAATAAAACGTTTCATTAATTAAAAAGAAATTTAACGTTTGTGTTTTTCCTGGTCGACTTGATGTATGCGCAACGTTTTTTCTGTTAAGCATACTGTTAATAAATGATGATTTCCCTACATTACTTCTTCCAGCTAACAAGATTTCACTCTTAGTGTCTTCTGGATACTCAGTTACTTGAACTGCACTCTTAATAAACTTTACATCTCTAATAATCATTTTTTCACCTAATTTTTTTACAAAATTCTAATATCTTCGTAAAGAGTTCTTTTTTTTCTGTCCCAATAGTTATGATGTGGTCCGATTCCTTAAACAAAGCTATTTCCTTTTTCTTAGCTGAAACATTGTTGAAAATCCTTCTTGAGCTTTTGATGTAACGTTCTTGGTCTTTAAGACCTTGGATGATCAATGTTCTATTTGTGATCTTTTTCAAGTTTTCAACTTGTCCAATCTCATCAATAAAATCACTATACTCTTTTCTAAACGCATACATATAATTCGCACAAATAAACCTACTAATATCTGGGTCTTCTCTAAACTCTCTTTCAATTTCTTCACGTAAATATTTATCAGTGAAGCCAACTGCAGGAGCATTTAGTGTAACGAGTCCTTTTAGTTTATAAGTTAGGCCTAACTTAATTGCAAATGAGCCTCCCATTGATAAACCAATAACAATCGTGTTTTCTGTTCCATGGTCTGTTTCTTTGTACTTTTCTAGCGTTCTCCCATACCACATATAAACATTCGAACAATAAAATAATTCGTCACTTTCTCCGTGACCTGGGTAGATAGGCATGTGAACATTGTAACCAAACTTATTAAGATACCTTCCAAGTTCTTTCATTTCTGCTCCATTAGACTTAAGTCCATGAAGTAAAAGAATGTTAGGAAATTCATCTTTACCCTTAAGGTAAAAATCTTCTAATTGAGTTTTAATATTCATATTATCACCACCTAGATTATAACATAAATATTGTCATCGTTAAATATAAATTGTATAATATATACAGGTGATGTTATGGAGATTAATAAAGAGGAAATACTTGAAGAATTAAAAGCTTCTTCGAAACTGCAAATCCAACAGAATTTGCTTAAAAAACGACAATTAAGAATGCTAGTTATGATTTTACTTTTATTCACATTGTTGTTTACTGTTGTATACAGTACCTTAGAAAATCCTTTCCAATATACACTTAGTATGATTGGAAATAGGTTTACTTACCGAGAATGGTTTATCATATGGGGTGTAGTTACTGGCTTTTGTTTACAAACGAGTTCAATTGCATTATTTAAGCTTGAGGGTTATGAAGATAAAAAGGCCTCAAGATACGTTATATATGGCGCAGTCTTTTTAGTGCTAACTGCAATTATCCCAGCTATTGAAGAAAAAATGTTATTTTGGCACCGTGTACATATGCTTACAGCTGTCTTTTATGCTTTATTCTTTATGATTGGTGTTGGTCCGTTTGTTCTATGGGTAAGTAAGGAAAATCCAAGATTAAGAAAAATTATTAGCATTTGGATTTATACGATAATTGGTGGAAGTGTATTTTCACTAGTGTTCTTAGGAATGACTGGAATCTTTGAAGTTTGGTTTATTGTTGGTTTAACATTGTTTTTAATGTATCTATCAATGACACTCTTTGAAGAAGAGATAGTTAAGGAAAGTGTTAGATTGTTAAGAGATGAGGAAAACTTAAATCTTGGAATCGAAAAAATATTTATTAAGTTAGAAGAGAAAGAAAAGATTAAGAGAAAAAAACATAAATAAAAAAAAGCCCCCCCCAGGGCTTTTTTTTATTATAGAACTCGCCAAACAACATATAATACAACTGCGATCAATGCGATTAAACCAAATAGTTTAGCATCTTTCTTAGGTGTATACACAAAGTATAAAACAAATCCTACAAGCGGAATAATAAAACTTAAGATTCCTAATAAAAGTCTTTTAGTATCTTTTGTCATATGAATCTCCTCTTTTTCCTCTTTTCAAGTATTATATCAAAAAATAGTATCTATTAAAACAATATTTTTTTTATTTATTTATTTAAGTACTCTTTTATGTATTTAATTAATAAATCAATGTCTTCTTTTTTTACATCATTATGAAGTGCAACTCGTAAATTTTCACCTTTATATCCGCCAATAATTATTCCTTTTGGGATCAGATATTCTTTTAAATCAACAAAATCAATTGTGCTTTTAACAAAAACCATATTGATATCTAAATGCTCAAAATCTACATCAAATTCAGGTATCATACTTAATTGCTCAGCTACATACTTAGCATTTTTATGATCTTCTTTTAATCTTTTAGTCATCTCTTTTAATGAGATTAAGCCACAAGCCCCTAAAATTCCTACTTGTCGCATTCCTCCACCCATTAATTTACGGTTTCTTCTTGCTTTGTCAATAAATTTTTGATTACCTACAACCATACTACCTATCGGACTAGCTAATCCTTTAGATAAACAAAACATTACACTATCTGCATATTTAGTAATTTCTTTAACGTCAACATCTAAAGATGTTGCGGCATTAAAAAGTCTTGCTCCATCAATATGAACTTTTAAATCATTTTGATTAGCTATATTTCTAACTTCACTTAAATATTCAAGTGGAAGTACTTTCCCACTACCATGAGCATTTTCTAAACATATTAAGGAAGTATCTGGATAATGTACATCATTACCTCTAACACCTTCTCTAATTTTAGTAAGAGGCATCATTCCCAGCATCTCTTCAATTATGTGATAACTTACACCACTTAAAACTGCTGCGGCCCCAACTTCATAATTTTTAATATGAGAATGCATTCCAACAATTATTTCATCACCACGGTTTGTATGAGTCATAATTGCTAATTGATTACCAAATGTACCACTAGGAACAAATAATGCAGCTTCAAATCCTGTCATTGATGCTGCAAGATTTTCAAGTTCTTTTATCGTTGGATCATCTTCATAAACATCATCACCAACAAGAACATCCATCATTGCAATGCGCATTTCTTTTGTTGGTTTTGTTACTGTATCACTTCTAAAATCTATCATATTCCCACCTCAGTTTAATAATTTCTTAATATAATTATATCACTCTTAAATAAATAATAATAGCCACTTTCGTGGCTATTATATTATTCTGTTAATTCAATAAATAAATCTATTTCTTCTTTAATGACTTCTAAGCTTGAACGCCAGAAATCAACATTAGTTAAGTCAATACCAACAAGAGAAGCAACATCCTCAACACTCATTTGCCCTGTTTTTTGAAGTAGTAATTTTACATCATCAACAAAGCTTTCACCTTGAGACTTAAATTTTGCATAAATTCCTTTGGCAAATAATAATCCAAATGCATATGGGAAGTTATAGAAACTTAAACCCCCTCGGTAATAATGACCCTTTACAACCCACATATAAGGATGTAAGAAGTCATGATCTAAAGCCTCACCATAAGCTTCTTTTTGAGCACTTAACATCATTTCTTTTAACATTCTTGGATTTAGAGGAGTTGATTTACGTTTATCAAAAACTTCTTTCTCAAAAATGAATCTACTTAATATATCAACTATTACTCCTGTAGAACCTTTTAAAGATTGTTCAAGAATAAATATTTTTTCTTCTTTATCAGCTTCTTTTAATGCCGCATTTTTAACAATTGTTTCACAGAAAGTTGATGCAGTTTCTGCAACTGGCATTGTATATGTTGCATTTAAAATGCTTTCTTTAAAGATTTGTTCACCATGGTAAGCATGTCCCAGTTCATGACTTAAAGTAATAACATTACTAAAAGATCCACTAAAGTTAGTTAATACTCTTGATTGTTTGATTGGATGAAGGTTAGAACAGAAAGCTCCACCTCTTTTACCTTTTTTAGGTAAAAAATCAATCCAGTTTTCTTTATAAGCTCTTCTTGCCATTTCTTCTAAATCCGGACTAAAAGATTTAAAATTATCAAAAACAAAATTCATTGCTTCATCAACACTAAACTCTTTACTTGATTCACCAACAGGTGCAAATAAATCATAAAATGGTAAACCATTTTTATGTCCTAATAATTCAGCTTTTCTTTTTAGGTAACGATGGAAATGAGGTAAATATTCTCTCATTGCTTGAATTAATGAATCTAAAGTCGTTTGTTTCATTCTAGAATTATATACAGCTTGAGCTAAAGGACTTTCAAAACCGCGCATCTCAGATAAAGTATTAACTTCACCTTTTACACCATTTAATGCATAGGCAATTGATAATTCAATTTTTTCTAAAGCTTTTATTTCAGCGTAATAAGCTTTCTTTCTAACTTCTTTATCTTTACTCATTGCAAGGTTTCTAACGTCTGACAAAGTAATTGTTTTACCATCAAACTCAACTTCTAAAGTTGATGTTAATAAACCATGTAATTGTCCCCAAGCACTTGATGATGTTTGTTGCATTTTTGATATAATTGCTTCTTCTTTATCACTTAAAACATGTTTTGAGTTATCTACAATGCTTTTTAGAAAATACTCATGTTCTTTTAATAAAGTACTTGTTTCAATTAACTCATCTAGATTATTAAGGGTTGGTAACCATTTTGAAAACTTAGTACTAAAAGGTGTAAGTTTACTACTCATCCCTTGAAGTTTATTCATGTATTTACTTGCATCTTCATCTAATGCGTCTGTTGCAAGACGTAATGTTGAGTATGCAAAACATTTTAAGAAGTTTGTTCTAATTTTTGAAGATAAACTAATATACTCCTCAATTCTAATTAATGCTTGATTTGTCTCAGATAAATCCTTTTCAGCAAATTCCAAAGCTCTTAATGAATCTTTTTCAATTTCCTTTATTGCATCTTTAAATTCCTTACTTTCATAAGATGAAAACAGTGGTTCTAAACTCCATTCATGCATATAAATTCCTCCTTATATTTACTAATCAAGTTAATGTTATCATCTAGTTTTTTAAAAAACAAGCCTTTTCAAATAGATTTATATATATTATTATATAGATACAACTTATATAAAGGATGTGAAAAGATGAATGATTATGTTTGGTATTTAAGTTATGGTTCAAATATCTTTGAAGAACGCTTCTTAAAATATATTACTGGTGGAAAATTTAGGAACAAAGATAAAGTTGAATTTGGCTCTAATGATAAATCTTTACCTTTAAAAAGCAGTGTAAAACATCTTGATTACAATATATATTTTGCTAAAAATTCAAGTGCTTGGGGTAATGGTGGAGTTGCGTTTTTAGATACATCTACTAAAGGAAATTCAATATGTAAAATGTACCTAATTACAAAAGAGCAGTTTTTAGATGTTCTCGCTCAAGAAAACGGACTTGATCCTAGTGTTGACAAAATCGCAATTAATTTTGATTATTTTAAAAGAAATGAATCATTAAGATTAAGTAACAACTGGTATGGCAAGATGATACGATTAGGAAGTTATGAAGGTTCAACAATTTATAGCTTTACTGAAAACAAGAAGACAACTGATTTTTCAAGCCCTTCAATCATCTATTTAGAAACAATTGTTGATGGTCTTATTGAAAGTGGCGTTGATAAATTGGATATATATAAAACATTTATCAATTATGAAGGTATTAAAGGAAATTCTATTCTTTTAGATTTTTTACAAAGTAAATTAACATAAAAAAAGGAAAAGCGTGAGCTTTTCCTATTTTAATGCTTGTTTTAAGACTTGATCGATTGTATCTACAGGAATAATAGTTAAATGTTTTTTAACGTCTTCTGGAATATCTTCTAAGTCTTTAGTGTTTTCCATTGGAATCATAATTGTTTTTAAACCACTACGGTGAGCAGCAATTGATTTTTCTTTTAATCCACCAATTGGTAATACACGACCTCTTAAAGTTATTTCTCCAGTCATTCCCATTAAATGGTCGACCTTTTTATTTGTTAATGCTGAAACAATTGCAGTTGTGATTGTAACACCAGCACTAGGTCCATCTTTTGGTACAGCTCCCTCAGGAACATGGATATGAATGTCATTTTTTTCAAATACATCATTATTAATTTTTAACTTATCGCTATTTGAACGAACATAAGATAATGCAGCTTGTGCTGATTCTTTCATTACGTCACCTAGTTTACCAGTTAAAACTAATTTACCAGTACCTGGATATGAGTTAACTTCAACTTGTAAAGTATCTCCACCAAATTGTGTATATGCAAGTCCAGTTACAACGCCAACCTGATCTTTTTCTTCAGCTTTTGAATTTTTAAAGATTGGTTTTCCTAAATAACTAGTTACATCAGTATCTTTAATTGTAATGCTTGGTTCTTTATCACCAAGTATTTTTTTAATTGCTTTTCTGATTAGTGAACCAATTAAACGGTCTAGCTGTCTAACTCCGGATTCACGAGTGTATTCTCTAATTAAAACCATTACTGCTTCATCTTCTAATTTAAACTGATTTTCAGTTAATCCATGAGTAAGTAATTGTTTACTGATTAAATGTTTTTTAGCAATATTAAATTTTTCTTGTTCAGTATAACTAGAAAGTTCAATAATTTCCATACGGTCTCTTAAAGCCGGGGGAATATTTCCTAAATAGTTTGCAGTTGCGATAAATAATACTTGGCTTAGATCATATTGTTCTTCTAAATAATGATCACTAAATTTTGCATTTTGCTCAGGGTCTAGAACTTCTAACATAGCTGCACTAGGGTCACCTTTATAATCACTACCTAATTTATCAATTTCATCTAATAAGAATAAAGGATTAATTACTCCTGCTTTTTTCATACCTTGTAAGATACGTCCAGGTAATGCTCCTAAATATGTTCTTCTATGTCCTCTTATTTCTGCTTCATCTTTAATACCACCTAAAGATTGTTTTACAAATGTACGGCCAAGAGCATTTGATATTGATTGAGCTAAAGATGTTTTCCCAACTCCTGGAGGTCCTACTAAACATAAAATTGTTTGTGGGTTTTTACCAGTAAGTAATTTTACACTTAAATACTCTAAAATTCTTTCTTTGACTTTTTCTAAACCAAAGTGAGTTTTATCAAGTTCATTTTCAGCTTTTTTAATATCTTTTTCATCAGTGCTAAACTCTTTCCAAGGTAAATCAAGGATAAAGTCTAGGTATGTTCTAATAACACCAGATTCACCACTTGATGCTGGTAAAGTTTGATATCTAGATAATTCATAAAGGGCTTTTTCTTCAATTGAAGCAGGCATTTTTTTAGCAAGGATTTTTTGTTTTAAATCCTCAATATCTGATTCTTTTTTTACTTTGTCGCCTAATTCTTCTTGAATAGCACGCATTTTTTCTCTTAAATAGTATTCTTTTTGATTTTCATCAATGTTTTTCTTTACAGTTAAATTGATTTGATCTTCAATATTAGCCATATATTTTTCTTTTTCAATATCTTCAAGTAAATATGTTAGTCTTTGATTTAAAGAATCTGTTTGAATATACTTAAATTTTAAGTTTTCTCCAATTTTTAAATTCTGAGCAATAATATCACATAATTTATCACTAGAAACACCACCTTGAATTGCATCAAGGCTTTGTTTTGGGTTATTTAGTAATTTTTTAGAGTTATCTATTACTTGTTTAACAATCATTCTAACTAATGCTAATTCTTGATCAATATCTTCTTGAACTGTAGGCATTGTTTTAAAACTTGTTAAAAAGAATGGTTCAGTTTCTGTAAACTCTAGGATTTCAGCACGCATAATTGGGTCGAATTTAACTTTATAATTACCATTTGGTAGTTTAATTTTAATTCCTATTTTTGCGATAATTCCGTATCCAAGAACATTGTTTTTTGATGGTACTTCATGCATAGGATTTTCTTGAATAAGCAGTAATACATGATTTTGATAGTTTTTTTCACTTTCAAGTAATGCACTAACACTTACATTTCGTCCGATTTCTGTACGAAGTTCTGTATGAGGAAATGGAGCTATACCTCTTATAGCGATTGCTGGTAATATACCTTCTGTTAAAACGTTTGCTTCATACATATTATCACCTCTCTTAATCTATGTAGATGCATATATATTATACTTGTAAATCAAGTATTTTTCAATTTAAACGACTTTTAGTTTTTTTAATAAAAACACCACCAAAGGCGGTGTTTAATTATTATTGAATATTTAAATTTTCTACTAAGAAATCAATTGTTTTCTTAAATACAACTTCTTGTTCGATTGCTTCTGTTGAAACTTGCCCTTTAATCTGTTCAAGACCCATGTTGTATTGTGTAGCTAATTCTTCAAATTTAGCATTTACTTCATCTTCAGTTGCTTTAATTTCTTCTTTTAATGCAATTGCTTCAATAACTAAGTTATATGATAAAGATCTTTTAGCATCTAACATAAGTTGAGCTTCAAATTGTTCTTTATTCATTCCTGAATACATTAAGTATGTATCTAAGTCTAATCCATATTGCTTAGCTTGTTGAATTGTATTATCCATTAAACGATTTTTTTCTTCTAAAATCATTTCTTCAGCCATCTCGAAAGTAGCATTTTTAGATGCTTCTTCAACAGCAAAATCAATAACTTTGTTTTTGTTTGTTTGTGTTAAAGCTTCTTGTAATTTAGCTAATGTATCTGCTTTTAAAGCTTCTACAGTTTCAATTCCTTCTTTATCTAATGATTTAACAAAATCATCAGTTAATTCTGGAGTTTCTTGGAATTTCATTTCATGTAATTTAACTTTAAATACAGCGTCTTTACCTTTTAAGTTTTCGGCATGGTAATCCTCAGGGAATTTAACGTTAACGTCTTTTTCTTCTCCTAAAGTCATTCCTACCATTTGATCTTCAAATCCTGGAATGAATTGTCCGCTTCCCATTACTAATTCGTAATTTTCAGCTTTTCCACCTTCAAAAGGTTCATTATCTACGAAACCTTCAAAATCAAAGATAGCTGTATCTCCATTTTCTAAAGTTCCTTCTTCTTTTAATACTAGTTCAGCATTTCCAGCTGTTAATTTAGCGATTTCTTTTGCAACGTCGTCTTCTTTAACTTCATCACTTAATTTTTCAAATGTTAATCCTTTGTAATCACCTAAAGTTACTTCAGGTTTAACAGCAACTTCAGCAGTATAAGTAAACCCTTTATTTTTAGCTACTTTAGTAACATCTAAATCAATTTTCGGTTGTGCAACAACGTCAACTTTTTCAGTTATTACTGCGTCTACATAAGTTTCTTGGATAACATGATTAATTGCTTCATCATATAAAGATTCAACACCAAAGTGTTGTTCATACATTGCTCTAGTTACTTTACCTTTTCTAAATCCTTTTATTTCTACTTCGTCTTTAATTCCTTCAAAAGCGTGAGATAATCCATGTTCGAATTGTTCTTTAGTAACTTCTATCTCAATTCTTACTTTTGATCCTGATAATTTATCTATTTTTACCACAGTTATTCCTCCTAAAATTCAAATCTTTTTAATTATAACATATTTAGCATATTTGTAAACCAAATAACTTATATAAGATTGATTATATTTTGCGTAACTCTTTTAAAATTTCGACCATTGCCCAAGTATCTTGCTGACAATACTTAGTAAGGGCCTCTCTTGTTACTTTTAAACTTGTTTCATCATACTGTTTATACCTAGCATATGCATAAACTGCTTCCATTCCGTTTCCAACTACCATTCCTTTGTATGTTAAATCACTAAAAATTGGTAATACCTTTTTAATACTAAATGAACCATGTAAATCCTCATGATAGTAATTTACAGTTTTACTACGTTCGTCATCATATCCTAAACTTATAAACATTTTTGAATTAGTTTTAACAACATGTAGTAAATCGTATAAACGTTCATTTATTTTTAATAATTTTTCACTATACTCAGGAAAGATATGTGCTAGTTCTTTGATCCTTGTTTTTTCAAAGGCTTGATTATAAACCATGACACTACCACCATCATCCTTAATAGCTTCGCACAACTCTTTAACAAGTTGCTCGCGGTTATCTGAATGGTCATATGCTAAAAACTCATAATGATCTTTTTCTTTATCACATACTCCGGGTTCACGTTCAATATGTAAACTAAACTGGAATAAACTTTGAGCATATGCTTTTTCACCTCGAAACCTTGGTAAAGGACATGGAAAGCTTTCAAAATCCAAATGATATATCGGGTATTTTAAGATTTCAACTGCACTTCTTATCTTTGCGATGTCAAAATACTCTTTATGCGTTAACGCACAATCTCTTTGGATCTGATTATTTCTTCTAGTAAGCCAATTATGAGGTACCGACTCCATTGTTAAATAACCATCATTTAAAAGTTCAAAATAATCATACTTTTCACCTTCACTAGTTTTAAACCCATGATGTTTATCAAGAAATTCAAGCAAGCTGTTTTTAGTTGGTACATGTGAATAACATATATCTTTAAAAATGCATTGTCTCATTTTTTTAAGTTGACAATAATTACCTAATTTCACTTTTGATTCATCATCTTCAGTTATTCTATTTATTACCTTTTTGATTTCTTCTTCCATCACCGGTAATAATTCTTTTGTCAAATCAGTTAAATCAATTAGTATCGCAATTGAAGTATCGTATATTGGTTCATCTTCAATATATGTACCATCAAATACATATTCACTATTAACGATTCCTAAATAGTATTTAGCATCTTTTATATCATCCTCAATAACAAAACGTTGGAAGAGTAAGTCATAAACATATACGCCAACAGAGTGGAATCGATCTTTTAGTTTATTTCTTTGAACCATATATTTTTTATTAGTAAGTAAATCAGGGTCTAATTTTTCTCTTAAATGTAAGATGTTGTCTTCATCCTTATAAAATATGCTTTGTTTAACTCCATCAATACTAAACCCTAAATCTAAGTATTTTCTTGAGGTTGTTGCTTTAACCTCAATTATGTTAGTGTGTTCACTTTTGTTATATATATCGACAAAACAACTTAGATTAAAGTTTAAGTAATCTCTTAAGAATAACTTTTGTTCACCATATTTTATACCGTATTTAGTTTCACCTTTAAATAAGCTACTAACCTTATTAGCGAGTAAAACCTCTATCTTACTAAAATAAGGCATCATAACATCTAAATGTTCTGTGTCAAAGTTCATAATTTCATCATCATCAATCTCAAAGTTTTCAAGAGATGAGATTAAGTCATAATATCTTTCTTTTTCTAAGTCTTCTGTATCTTTTCGTTTATATATTTTATTTAACGCAGGATATCTATTACATCTTAGATATTCCATAAATGTACTTTTTGTGATATTCATTTCATTCATATCTTCACCTCTTACAAACTATTGATAAATCCAAAAAACTCCCTTTTATGAACTTGAGGTCCTTGTTCGTGCAATGTCATGTTGTTTTCAAAGATATCAAATATTTCTTCTTCACTTTTCCAAACAACTTCTAGTTCTAACTCTTTTTCCTCATCAGTTAGATCTTGTACGTTATTTTCATCATCAATCTCACAAGTGAAATAATGATTTGTCCAAGTTGAATCTATAAAGTATTCAGTAACACTAATTTTAAGTTTTAAAGCTTTTACTTTAATTCCAGTTTCTTCTAAAACTTCTCTTTTTGCACATTCATCTAAAGATTCACCTTCAAAGATTCCACCACCAGGGAATGTATAAATATCAGTCTTTTTAAGGTGTACCATTAAATATAAACCATCTTTTTTAACAATACCTCGACATGCTACTCTCATGTTTTCTTTATTTATCGAGTCTTTAGTAACACCATCATAAAATAATTCCATAATATCCTCCATATTTAAAAAGAGCAGTTACCCTGCGCTTTTTTCAATTATTCTTTTTATTTCAGCTTGAAAACCATTTACATTAAAAGGTTTTAATACATAATAATTAGCACCAACATCAATTGCATCCATAACTTGGTCTTTTTTTAAGACATTAATCATTACTAGAATTGTTGTGTCTTTGAAATTTTTGTTTTCTCTAATTTTTATTATTGATTCTTTACCACTCATTACTGGCATCGACCAATCAATAATAATTAAATCAGGTACTAAATCATTATCTAATACATTTAACATCTCTTTACCATTAACTGCTTCATAAAAATCATAACCAAGATCCTTTACTGAATCCTTTACTACTTTTCTTATTGTTTCGTTATTATCAACACATAGTATTGCTGGCATAATGTACCTCCTAAATGTATATCCCAATAATTATTTTATCATATTTTTATCCAATAAAAAACAAAAAAAACAGCCATTAGCTGTTTTTAGTTGTAAATCTAAACTTTGTTACATTTTTTGCGTTATCAAGAAGTTTTTGCTTTATAAATGTAATAACTTCCTCACCAGCTACATCCTTTTTAACAGGTATCGCTGCTTTTTTAGATACATAAATATAAATCATAATGTCAGTTTCTCTAGCACTATAAAACTCACTCCACATACGATCAAACGTACCTTCAGTTGCTTCATAATGAAAACCTTCATCACTTACAATATTTTCAGTTTTTAAACTATCTTTAATTCTATCATAGTATCTTGATGCATTGTTTTTTATTAATTTTAAAAACATAAACAAAAAGATAACAACACCAATTCCAATATACATAAAAGTTAAACTACCACCAAGGAAAAATGGTGAAAGTACTAAATAAGCAATACTTAGAACTAATAATGTTTTTTTAAATGGTGTAAACATCCCAGCAATGGCATGTGTATAAACAAACTCAACATAATCTTCTTGAGTTAATTGTTGTGTAAACTTATATTCCATACTAATTCCTCATTTCTATTATTAACTAAATTTATTCAATCTCTATTACATTATAGTCTAAATCGATAAATAAGCCAATAACTTTAATGCCCTTGTATTCTTTTTTTAAAGCTTTAACACTATTTTTTACTTCAATTATGTGTAATTCATCACTTAAGATGTTTCCAGTGCAATCGCTATGTCCCATAATATAGATTGATTTAGAACCTCTACTAAAAGATATATCAATGCTACCTTTAATAAAGGCTTGTTCGTTTTTAAAATCATGGCTAAATATTTTATCCATACCTGGGAAAGTTATCTTGTCAACTATGTAGCCATTATATTTATTAAGCAAGTACTCTGTTAGGGGTACTTGAAATCTTCCATCAATACAAGATAGTAATGTTATTATCTTCATCTAATCACTCCTTAATGAAAATTATAACAAAACAAATTATATTTTCAAGTTCAAAATGTTTTATGTTCAAATATTTATAAATAGAAGCTTTTTCTATTTGTAAAAGATCATTCTAATCACTTCTAAAGAAGACTTTTCATTAATTTTTAGTTCTTTTTTTGATCCATCTTTAATAAACCCAAGATGTTCATAAAATGATATAGTTGATAGATTAGAACTTAATACCCATACAATTACTTTATTAAACTCCATAAGCTCTTTTAAACATTCATTCATTAGTTTTTTACCTAGACCTAAACCTTTATACTCTTTAAGTAAATAAATAGCAATCACTTCTCCAGCATTGTTGATATCTTCATCACGAGCTTTGATGTAACTGGCAAACCCAACTATTTTTTTATTATCAACAGCTACAAATGTATTATTAGGAAACTTTTTTGCCGTTTCAATACAGCCTTCTAAAGATCTTGAATCTAAATAATCTTGATCAATTAGGCCTGTATATGTTTGATTCCATGAATGATAATGGACATATCCTTTACCTTCTGCATCAAGACTTGTAGCTTTTCTGATTATTATCTCTTTATCCATTATAATACCATCCTTCTTTATTCTTTTGCTTTCACTATATTTATATCAAAAAGTTTAATCATATTATTTAAATGTGTAATGTGATCTTTTTTAGTTTCGATTCCATGTAAATAACGATCTAATGAGTCAATGTCTTTCATTGCCTCAATATATAAATTATCACTTATATTTCCTTTATCACTATGGTTAACAACCGCTTCATGGATTATAGATGCTTCATCTATAGTGATTTCCTTGAGATTTCCTCTTAATGTATGATTATAGTGATTAATTATCTCATAAACGTATTCACTAGCATTTAGAGCATGATTTTCACGTTTTTTAGTCTTGATTGCACCAATATCATGTAATGCAGCAATAATGCTTAAAAGCTCAGGGTTTAATCCTTTTTTTAGTGCTACTAAAGAGGCAAGTTGAGAAGATGAATACATATGCATCATACTCCATTTAATAGGTAGTTCTCTGTCATCATCTTGTAAGTCTTTGATTTCACTAAATAAGTAACTTAATAATCTATTTAAACGTTTCATATCCAATTTCATAATTTCACCATCCTATTTATAATTATATCATAAAAAAAACATCTAAAAGTAATGATAATTTTTAGATGTTTTTCCTTATTATATATATCTTTTATTTTAAAACAATAAGATTGCGCTAATTCCTACTAATAAACCATATATTAATGCAGGAAGTATTGTTTTTCTAATAATCAAACCCTCTTGATTCTCTGTCCCAACAACAGCACTTACACTAACAACATTATGAACACAAATCATATTTCCTGCAGCGCCTCCCATAACTCCAAGCGCTAATATTAGTTCACTATTTAATCCGTAATCAAGCGCTATTTGCTGCTGGATAGAGCTAAATGTTAAAGCACTAACTGTAGCACTTCCAGTAATAAAACTTCCTAGTTCCCCAATATAAGCTGCTAGTAACACCCAAACACCACTTAGGTGCTGACCTAGGTTAGTTGCTAAATATATTGGCATACTGCTTAAGTCATTAGCATTTAGACCAGAGTTAGTAAATATTTGAACCATTGCAAGTGTCGGTATTAATGTTAATGCTGCTGTTTTTATTGTTCTTAAACTTATGATACTAGCTTCTTTAATATTACTTTTATTACCTTTTTGTATAAAAACACTAATCACTGCGACTATCGCTAATACAAAACCTGGTGAGTATAATAATCGTAGATTTGAGTTGATTTCCTCAACTCCTAAAATACTATTATATGATAAATCTATTGTATTAATAAAAAAGTCTTTGATAAATGGTACTGTTCTTGATAATACTAAAATAAAGATTACTAATATATAAGGACTCCAGGCTCTAATTAGGCTCATCTCGTTATTCTTGTTAGTAACAATTATATCTTTTGATTTTGGTAGTAAAAAATTATACTTAACACTTAAAGTTGCTACAAAGATCATAATTATCCCAGTACCTATGGAAACAAATTGATATCCAAGGGTGCTAGCTATTAAGTAGGCGACTAATGAATAACTAAAACCAATAAACAGAGTCCATGGTAATATTTCTAAGTATGTTTTTTTAGTTTTTACATCCATAAAAAATTTAATAAAAACAAAAACTACGATTGTTGGCATAAATGTTCCACTTAAAAAATCTATTCTTGTAATAATCTCTCCAATTTGATTTAAAAACGCTTCACTTGATGAAATATTACTTAATCCAACCTCAATAGGGGTTCCAACAGCTCCAAATGATACAGGAACACTATCAGATATTAATGCAATAACCGCTGCACTTAAAGGTGAAAAACCCAAAACTACAAGTAAAGGAGCAACAACTACTGCTGGTGTTCCAAACCCTGAAACACCTTCAATTAATGCTCCAAATAAATAACCAATAATTATTACTAGGATTCTTTTATCTGTTGTTAAGTTTTTAAAACCAATATTGATTCGATTGATAGCTCCATTTAACTTTAATACATTGAGTAAAATAATTGCTCCAAATAATATAATTAGGATACCGAAGGCTTTATGGATACCTTGTACAATAGATGCACCTAAAACGTTATATTCCATACCCCAAAATAAATAACTAAATACTAAAACTAATAAAAAACTATATAACATTCCTTTTTTTGCAGGTAGTTTCATAACTACTAAGAATAAAAAAGGCAATAATATTGGTAATAGTGATATAAAGAAATTCATGTTTTTACCTCCATAAAAGAAAGAATAATTAGTAAATATGTCTATAATCGAAAAAGAGAAAGAATATTCATTCTCTTTTTCTTAAAAAAATATTTGAAAAATATATGGATTTATATGACCAATATTCATATAAAGAACCACCTTACTAAAGTTTACTTGCAGCTTCTTGATCGATAATCACTGTCACATTATTATGATTTTGCAGATATGAAGCTGGACATAATTCTGATATTTCACCAGCAATCATTTTTTTTACTGCTTCACTTTTATTTATCCCACTAGCAAGTAAAATAATGTTTTTAGCATTTAAGATATCTGTAATCCCAACTGTAATTGCATGTTTAGGAACTTCATCAATATTGCTAAAAAGTCTAGAGTTATCTTTAATTGTTACTTCATTTAATTCAACAACTCTAGTTTTTGAATTAAATTTTGTTCCTGGTTCATTAAAGCCAACATGACCATTAGCTCCTAGGCCTAGTATTTGTACATCTAAAGGATTTTTAGATAGAATATCGCTATATCTATCACATTCCATCAATATCGGGTTATTGTTGTCTAAGATGATGTCAATATTTTCTTTTTTTACATTGATTTTATTAAATATATGATGATTAAGAAAGTAATTATAACGGTGTTGATTATCTTGATTTAAACCAATATATTCATCAAGGTTATAAGCTTTTAAGTTTTCATATGAAACACCATTTTTTTGGTAACTATTAACTATTTCTTTATAGAATCCAATTGGTGTCGAACCAGTTGCAAAACCGATTTTTGGTTCTTCTATTTTATTTATTATTGAAGAAAATTCTGTATATGCTTTTTTGCTCATTTCCTCATAGTCTTTTGTAATTATTAGTTTCATTTTTACCTCTCTTTTTTTAAGTTAAAATCTTAAGAAAGGAATCTCCAAAGTCTAGTTTATTTATGTTATGAAACTCAGCAACAGTTGCACCTACATCTGCTAGCGTATTTCTACAACCAATATTTTTACCTTTTAAATCCTTTTTAAAAATTAACAATGGTACTCGTTCTCTAGTATGTTTACTATGACCTACAGTTGGATCATTACCATGATCAGCCATAACGATTAAGATATCATCTTTTGTTAAAAGATTTATTATATCTTTTATATATGTATCAGCTATTGCCAATTTATTAGCATATTTTATTGAATCCTCAGCATGACCTGCTAAGTCTGTTTCTTGAACATTAGCACAAATAAAACCACAGTTATTTTCTTTAATAAGCTCGATTGTTTTTTCCATTACTTTTTTTGTATCAACAATTGAATGAGATTCACCGTATGTGTTATTACAAATATCTGCAACTTTTCCAATAAAACCTGTTTTTATTTGTTTTTGTTCATATAACTGTGTTTGAACTTGAACTGTGTAATCAACACCATATCCAAGATGTTCAACTAAATAACCTTTATTATATACTTTTGATTTAGGAGCATTAACTCCTATATACTTATTTTCCTTAGTTTCAATTGCATCTAAAAGGTCTTTTTTAGTTACATCTTCTCCACCAAATACAATTACTCGAGCTACTTTAGCAACGTTTCTAACTACCATAGCTATTTTTTTAACCTCTTTAAATGTAATGTAATTAAATGATGTTGTGATGTTGTATACTTGCCCTAAGTCCGTTTCTAGGTTATCACCAATAAATACTTCATCATTTATTGAAATGATTGCACAATCATCAACATATAGTTTTTTAGCATTATAATTATTTTTGATAAGGTCTTCTAAGACCTCATCAATACATGCTGAAAATGGCAGTCTAAGTGGTTGTTTGGGATTGGTACCCATTATTTCCTGATGACCAAAGAAAGTATCAGCTCCGTAGTGTTTTAGGTTTGCTTTTCCAAAATTAGCGGATTTTGAAAACTTCATTTCATTAGTTTCAATTCCAATAGCGTTCATTAACCCTAGCTTTTCTAAGTTAGGTAAACTTAAAGGTACTTCACTAAAGATATGTAGAGCTGTATTTGAGCCAATATCTTTTGGTCTTACTTTAGAAACATCATCCATGTAACCAATCCCAAAACCATCTAATACTAAAACAATTATTTTTTTCATAATGTTTTTGCATTTCCTTGTGAGTCATATAGTCCAATAATTTGTGGATTATTTACACTTAATCCCTCAACTAAAGCTACACAACTTCTTGTGAAAAACATTTGTGTTCTAAAACACATAACAACTGGTGTACCGACACTATAAGTTCCTTTAAGTTGTAAGTAATAATCAATACTTTCAGGAGTTAGTGGTAAAACATCTGTTAGTGTTTTATCTAAACCAACAAGAGCATTACTTAGTTTTCCTCTTGGGTAAAATCCTCCACCATAAACTGATGTATGATCATCAAATGTATGTGATACTTCACTTAAATATAAATATGATATTTTCTCATCTAACTCGTTTTTCTCATGCATCATTGTTGAACCTGTTAATGAATGTCCAGGTTCAATCATTGTTCCGCCTAAACTTTTTACAAGTTCTGTATTATAAACACAGTTAGAAGATGGTAAGTTAAGTTCTTTAACAAAGATGTTATGTGCTTTTAAAACTTCATTAGCTTTTGTTAATGCATCCATGTTTTTAGTTTTGACTATATCATTTAAATTACAGTCATATATAAAAGCTGGAAAAGTAGTTAATCCATTAACTTTTAAATGGTTAAGTTTATCAATTTTTCTAACAAAATTTAACGTTTCTTCTGGTAAAACTCCAGAATGTTGTCCGTTATATAAACTTTCCTTATCCGCATAAATTTTTACAAATACTTCTTGAACTATACCTAGTTCTGTAGCTATTTTATTTATTTCTACAGCTTTTTCATAACTATAAACAGTTATGTATTTAACACCGTATTCAAGTAATTTTTTAATGAACTTACTAGGTATTTGAACTAGATGTCCAGCATGAATTATTGGGATATTGTTTTGCATTAATGTTAGACAATCCTTAAAATCAACTGCAACTGCGCCACTAAATCCAATTTCTAGTAATTTTTTTCCAATATATGGGTTTCTTCCAATTTGTTTTAACATAAATAATGGTGTAATGTCATTACCACATGACTTTACTATTTTTTTACCATTTTCGATTATTTGATCAACATCTAAAACATATGTATCAGGAAGAAAATTCCCTTCTTGATGCATTTTATGTGCAAATTCAATTAGATTTTGATTCTCTTTGTTGAGTTTTTGAACAAACATGTAAATCACTCCTTATGCATTACTTATCGCTTCTTTTAGTATCCTTATAATTGTTTTTGATCCTGCGCGGTTTGGATTAATTCTTATTAAGTTATTAATTGCGTTAGGATCAGCTTTTCTAAATGTTCCTGATGCGCGATAAAATAATGGCACAAACTCGTATTTAGATTCAGCACCAACCGGATGTGGAAGTGCTCCTAGCTTCTCTGCTTCTATTAAAACATCTAAAGCGTTGTCGTTATCTAATTTAATAATTAATACTTTGGATTGAGCGTTAGCAATATAACATTCCTTAACACCTTTAATTCCTGTTGTATTAATATATTCATTTACTTCATCAATTGTCTTTGCCTGAATTGCTAAAGATACTGGTGCATAGACAAAACCATTTAAAACATCTAGTGCTTCATGTCCTTGAACTTGGCTACCACCTGAGTAATTCATTTTCTTAATTTCACTAATTATCACTTTATTTCCAACAATACAACCAATGCCCTCAGGCCCAAGTAATTTAAATGTTGAGAATGCAGAAATATCTGCGCCCATTTCAACACCAATTTCTTTTGTTTTAAAAACTGCATAGTTATCATCAGTAATAATTTTTATATCACTTTTAGCGTTTTTGATTGCCTCAATAATACTTTTTGAATCATAACTATCAAATAGTTTTTGTCTCGTTAATTGAACTATTGCTGAAGTAATTTCTGGATTATGTAGTATTCTTTCTTTTACTTCTTCAACATCATTAAAATCTGCATAAATAATATTAGCATTTATCATATTTAGTGAATGCTCTGTCGTTGGATATATAGGGGCATCATGAACCAAAATTGTTTTGTTTTTTAGACAAAGTAATGCAAGTGTTTGTCTAATTGCATTAGTCCCTGAACCTCTTAAAAGCATTGCTGATTCAGCATTAAAGATATTAGCTATTACTTTTTCTACTTTGCTAGTAGTTAAAGGAATATTTCCTGGTTGTCTTACTCCAAGATCACCTCTGTTAAGAATTTCATAACCTGTAAATTCTTCCATAATACAGTCAATAATTTTAAACTGTAAATCAGTTGCTTCTTGTAATGTCAAACTCTTTAAAGGATGTGTTTTCATTATAGTCCTCCTAATAGTCTATTTGGATTATCTTTCAACATTTTATTAATACTATCTTCTGTAATACCATATGTTCTTAAGAGTGGAAGGAAGCTTGTAAATAAGTAATTGTAACCAATTCCACCATTATCTTTAAAATGAGATTTTCTTGTAATATCTAAAGATAAAACAACTTGATCTATCTTATTAATATCTTGGATATGTTTTAAGATTTCAGCTCTCACTTCATCTTTCATATAATTAACTTTACCTATTGTATCAAAACCAACATTAACACCTTTATTAATTAAACTAACGATATAATCTTTATCTCCAGTTAAATCAACATGGCCAATAATAATCTTACTTAAATCTACTTGTTCTTTTGTAAAGAAATCAATTTGTTCCTTAGCGTATGTCCCAAGTGTTGTATGTGTATAAACCAAAGCGTTTGTTTTTCTTTGAGCAATAGATGCTGCTTTAAATAATTTTTCTTCATTTGCAGTCATCATGTTTTTACTAGTCCCAATTTCACCAATACATTTCGGAGTTAATGTTGAGTTAATATAACCTGTAGTTAACTCATTTATCATCATATTTGCTAGTTCATCAACTGACTTATTTTCAAAATCTTCTGGTAGAAATGGATCTTTATAAAAACCTGTAGAAGTAATAACATTTATTTTTGTTGCTTTCATTATATTAATAATTGCTTCTTCATCACGACCCATACCTGTGTTAGTAACATCTAAGATGTTTCTAACGCCATTTTTATATAGTTCTTTAAATTCAGCAATTGTTGCATTGTTGTCATCTAAGATAGTGTCTGGATCTTTTTTTATTTTTGATAAATCAATAGTTAAATGCTCATGCATTAATGTATAACCTAATTTATCCATTATCATCACTGTCCTTTACGAGCTGCTAGAGTACATAAGTGTAAAAGAATCATTAATGCCTCAGGTTCGTTAAATTCTAACTCAACTAAGCTAGAAATGTTTTCTAGTAATAACTTAGCCTCTCCTATAAACTCACTTTTGTCTAATTCTTCTTTAATAAAATCACTAGATTCTGTAAGTTGTTTATCTTTTGAAACTCTGTCCATTGCCATTGATAAATGGGTAAACATAAAGTCTGTATCATATTCATCAAACTGTGGGAATAATGTTTTTAAGTAGTCATCAATTTGATTAATTTTATTGTGAATCGTTTCAGTAATAACGTTATTTTGAACTAATATTTCCATTTTTTTTATTGTTTGTGTTTTCATAATTACTCCTTAATAAACAGGTGTTTGAACCATGTTAATTACATCTTCTTGAATTTTTAGTATTTTTTCTTCGTTTACTTCATCTAATATAATTCTTCTTGTAAAATGATCATTAAGTTTAATAACTATTACAGTTTCAGTAAACTTATCAAGTTCATCTATATCTTTGATGTCTTCATATTCATAGTTTAAATGTTTCTCTTTAATTTCGTCATAGTTCCAGATAGTTGCATCTATTTCTCCACTATCTAGGTAATTTCTGATTAAACTCGCATTAATATATTTTAGTTTAAGATTCATTTTCGTTTTTAATATCTTCGCTATTTCAATTTGGTCTAATGAAGTTTCATCGACTCCAAGAATAATTGGTTTTAAATTATCCTTTTGGTATTTTTTTGATTTAACTAAAACATGTTTAGAAACAAACGTTTGTTTACCAAATGCTTTGGCAATCTCAATTTTTACACCGTTTTTTATTGCGTTTAAAGCTGCAGCATGCGACAATATCGCATAATCAACACTACCCTCAAGTAGTCTTGAAATCCTATTTTCAGAACCCCTCATATACATTAAGTGGAAACGTAATACGCCTTTTCCAAGTCCACTTAAACCAGAAGCTAGTCCTTCATATCTTTTTGAATAAGGAAGTGGCATACACCCAAGAAGATGTTGTTTACCAATAACCCCTAAAATTATCTCAAAATCAAATTTAGTTAGATAACTACCTTGTGAACCACGTTTATCAATTGCGATTCCTCCTGTTTCAACAAGATAATTAAGTGCATTTTGAACTGTACCTTGTGATGTATCAAAAAGCTTAACGTATTCACGAACACTTCTTAACTTATCACCAACATTTAAATTAAATAAATCTCTGACTAGTTCTAAAACTATTTTTGATGTCTTATTATATTCTAAACCCATATTGTCCTCCTATAGTACAAAATCTTGTACATTTAAATTATATAAGAAAGATAGGCTTTTTGCAAGTTTTATAAAGTAAAATACCTATCATAGAGTTTATTGTTTAATTTATTACTAAGTAAAGCTTCAAGTTCAAAAAGAGTCTGAACTCCTTTTTTTGTTGAATTACTAATAATTACATACCCACTTGAGAAATCATTACTAGGAACAACTAAGGCACTCTTATTAGCCATATTAGCGACACGGATTAAACCTTTTCCGGCTTTTTGTTGATCTGCTTTTGCGATATCATTAAACAATCCAAATACAGAATCACCAAATCCATAATAATCAATTGGACCTTCATAAGTAATAATTGCATCATATGTGTTTAGTTCATTCTCTAAGAACGTAATTAAACCCTCTCGTTCTAAAAAGATGTTAGGAAACTCAGATTTTGTTAGTGATATTTTGTCATTAACAACAAGATTATCAATAACAGTTTTACCAATATCTTGTTTAGTTTCTAAGTAAATATTAGAAACCTCTGGGATTAATACTTTAATCTTTTCTACTTTTTCTTGATTAACAAAGATACCTACAGCTTTCTTAATTAACTCGATATCTTTACTAATAAATCCAATAGCTGGAACAAATTTTATTCCATCGGTTGAGCTCTTCTTAAAAGCTTCATCACGGTAAAATAGCGGAGAGATAATTCCATAAAGGTTTAAAGCCATTGCTGGTGCTAAAACACTACCACCACCATCAGTTCCAATTCCTATATCGTTAAATCCATTTAGAACATTAATCGCTGTTCCGCTTGATGAACCAGTCATAATTTTACCTGTTATTGGATTAATCAAATCAATATCTACAGCTCTACCACCAAGTGACATTTTATCTATTGTGTGTTTTATGAAGTTTTTATTATCTAATTTCTCTAATACTTCTTCATTAATATACTCTGTATTTTTCACGCCAAGTAAATAGAATTCTTGATTATCTTCTACAAGTCTATTAATTTGTTTTGAACAATCAATAACATTTAAAACACTTTTTTGATTATCAGATAATCTTTTACTAATTCTTTTATATTTGTCTAAACTGTTATATTTCATAATATACCTCATCTCCTAAAAAGGAAAAGGAGTATTTTCATACTCCTATAAAATTTTTAGACTGGAACTACCCAAAGGTTTAGCAATGCTAAAACATTTAAGATAACACCAAGTAGAATAACTGCGATAGGACCTACAGCTATATTAACAAGCGGTTTTTTACTTGTCCTATTAATAGTATATAAAGCAACTACGAATAAGAAACCAAATTTTGGACTCATTGCATTAGCAGCAATCATTGATCCTACTAATAAAGCAATTTCAAGTACATTGTTCATTGAAGTTCTAATATGTTCACCCATGTTTTTAACACCTGCGAAACGGTCTAAGAATTTAGCTGTTCCATCTAATGCTAATAACTCAAGACCAATCATTGCTCCTCCAAGAGGGAATGCTAGCCATGGATTACCTGTGATAATACCAATTGCAAATACAAATGTAACTCCTGCAGGAGCGTAAACACCTGTTGCGATTGCAGTTGTGAAGATTAATGGTACAAAACCGATTCCTCTAGCAAATGCCGCTAAAGCAGCTTCTGTCATTTGACCTTCAGCCATTAGATTTAAAGAGATAGGATCTCCTGCAATAATAGTTGCTGCAGTTGCTGCAGATACGATTGCACCCATAACTACTAAATAAATCCAGTTTTTCTTAATTCTAGCAACATTTTGTGAGAAAATGCTTACTAATTGTTCATTTGAGCTTGTAGTTTCACCAGTTCTGATTGCAAATACAACCATCATGATAACACCAACTAATAGCCCCATACCTTCCATACTTAATTTTACAGTATTTCCAGAAATATCAAATGTTCCATATTTATTAATAAGAACCATTGATGCAAAAATTGCAGCTAATGTATACATACCTTTTTTAAAATCATGTTGTAAAGCTACTGCTAACGCTGGGAACACAGCAAATGCAACTACTACTGGTTTACCAACACTACCAAGATGCGGTAAGAAATTATAAGGTAAATGTGTAAATGCTTCAATGATTAAATCTAATCCTAAACTTAATCCTACACCGAATAAACCACCAATAACACCAGAAACGATAAGTCCTTTTTTACCTTCAGGTGATAATGATCCAATTATATCAGTCGCTAATAAAATACAGTGGATTAATATAATTGATTTTCCTATTGAGAAAGGTAAACCAAACCCAATAACTAAACCGAATGACAATGCAAAACTTGTTACACCAAGTGTTTTTTTGTCAATTTTACCATTAAGGTAATTCCCCACTATCGGTCTAAATCCGTCATGAAAAACGGCAATTTGTTTGTTCGCTAGGATTGAAGCTAAAGCACCTAACAAACCAATGATAACTAATTCCATAATTTTCCTCCAAGTTTTATTTTATGATAAGCGGAAGTACTACAGATAAAACATTATCTGCATCTTGCGCAGTGAAACCAAATGCTACTTTTCCTTTTTCTACTTCTTCCTTGATTTTTTCATCAGAAAGAATTTTTCCTGGCATAGACAATGTTGCACATTGATCCATTCCCAAAAGTGCAATAGCCATAGCTAAAGCTCCTCCACCACCAGTATTACAAGCACCAATATAATAATCATATTGTCCAGCTTGCATTGCCATGGCTGCATCTAAATCACCAAGTACATCAACACTAACTTTATCTCCAGCAAAGTTAACGATAATATCTTTAATTTTTTTCTTATCTATTTGCCCACCAACTACTATTTTCATAATAAGTCACACATACCAAATTTAATAAATTTAATATTTCTCCTTTTCAAAGTTTCGCTTGTACAAAATATTGTACATTCATAATAGCATTTTTTTCCTTGTTTGTCAACACAATCTAAGGTCCCTTATTTAGAATTTAGGTAGCGTTTACACCTAAATATATTACATATATTTATAAACATATAACTTTTTTAAGTTTCATTACTTTCTTTATAGTTTTTTGATAGAGCTTACATAAATTTAATATATTCAAATAAAAAAAGACAAATTAGATTGATATCTATTTTGTCTTTTATATCTCAAAGGTAACTTCAATATTAGTTATTTCATAGCTACGAACAATCCCCAAAAAGCCGAAACAGTATATAATGCCACAAGGTTGTAAAATACTATATTAATAAGCTTTGCGAAATTTCTTTTCTTTTTAATTAACTCAACAACAATAATCACAATTACTAAGATTAATGGTACTACCTGATAGAAAGTTCTTACAAATAAATAGGTATTACTTATTAAAGTTTGTGAGTCAAGTTCGCTAATATAACTAGAATATATTACTTGAAAAACAATTGCGAAACAAAAATAATAAACAGGTAAATTCAACTTCCACTTCATGACTTCCCCCCCTAAAGATCATAGCAACAATTATAAAACACAATTATTGATACAAAAGTTAATAGTATATAACTACCAATAATAACTCTTTTGCTAGTATTCTTTTCTTTAATTATCTCAGGTATTATATACAAAATTATTAAAACTATTGGAACAACATAAAATAAGATATTATCCAAGACTTTGTAATAAGATTCACTAATAACCCTATTCAAAAAAAGCAAAAAAAACGCACCAGCAAAGTAATAAAACGGTAAATTCCACTTCCACTTCATTTATTTATCCCCCTTCAAAGTAAATAAACCAATCCAATCTAATTTTAAACTATTAGAAATGTTAAAAATCTTGGTTCAATAAAACATACCCAGAATTTTTTATTAGATTATTACTATTATAACATAAATACAAAAATCTTAATTAAAAACTTATATCTAAATTTCAACTTTATACTCCCTAACAATATCTATTCAGCTAAATATTAATATCACATAAACTATAATTCCAAAAACCTAAAAACTCCATATGTTCCGATAGCCATTTTCTAAAGAAATAAAATAAAAGAGGCGCAGAAGTTTCTGCGCCTTTTGTTATTGTGTTTCTCTTTATCCATCTTAATTATCTATATGGTGTGAACAATCCCCAAAAAACAGAAACAGCATATAGTGCTACAAAATTGAACAATGCTAAATTAATAAGATTTGCAAAATCTCTTTTCTTCTTAATTAATTCAAAAACAATAATCACAATTACTAAGATTATTGGTACTACTTTATGGAAAGTCATTATATATGACATGGTATTACTTACTAACGTATACGAATCAAGTCCGCTAATATAATTAGAAGATAATAAGTTAAAAACAATTACAAAACAAAAATAATAAACAGGTAAATTCCACTTCCACTTCATAACTTCTCCCCCCTAAAGTTCAAAATAATATCTGTAAAACATAATTATTGATATAAAAGTTAATAGTATATAACTACCAATAATAACTCTTTTGCTAGTATTCTTTTCTTTAATTATCTCAGGAACAATATACAAAATTATTAACACTATTGGAACAACATATAATAATATATTATCTAAGACTTTATAATAAGATTCACTAAGAACTCCATTATAATTAAACAAAACAAATGCACCAGCAAAGTAATAAAACGGTAAATTCCACTTCCACTTCATTTATTTATCCCCCTTCAAAGTAAATAAATCAATCCAATCTAATTTTAAACTATTAGAAATGTTAAAAATCTTGGTTCATTAAAACATATCCGAAAATTTCTGTTAGATCGTTATTATTATAACATAAATACAAAAATCTTAATTAAAACTTATATAGAACTTA
Organism: Candidatus Izimoplasma sp. ZiA1; assembly: GCA_002285055.1. Lineage (GTDB taxonomy): Bacteria > Bacillota_I > Bacilli_A > Izemoplasmatales > Izemoplasmataceae > Izemoplasma_C. Next base: position 54,963 of record NQYJ01000004.1, on the reverse strand, counting down.
TAACTTCATACTCCCTAACAATAGTTTAATCCATTAATTATTAACATCATATTAAACTATAACTCCAAATTATAGAAATGCCCTCTGAAACGACCCTATTCTAATAAGGATCTATTATGTATTAACGTTCCCCAAATTAGGTATGAAAAATCCAAAAAAAGTCGAAACAGTATATAATGTCACAAGGTTGTAAAATATTAAATTAATAATATTTGTGAAATTTCTTTTCTTTTTAATCAACTCAAGAACAATAATCACAATAATTAGGATTAATGGCATTATATGATAAAAAGTTCTTATATATGAGTAGGTATTATACATTAAAGTATATGAATCTAGTTCGCTAATATAATTAGACGATAATAAGTCAAAAACAATTAAAAAACAAAAATAGTAAATTGGTAAATTCCACTTCCACTTCATAACTTCTCCCCCTAGAGTTCTAAATAATATTTGTAAAACACAATTATTGATACAAAAGTTAATAGCATATAACTACCAACAATAACTCTTTTGCTAGTTTTCTTTTCTTTAATAATCTCAGGAATAATATACAAAATTATTAACACTATTGGAACAAGATATAATAAGATATTATCTAAGATTTTATAATAAGATTCACTAAGAATCCTATTATACTTAAAAAAAACAAATGCACCAGCAAAGTAATAAAACGGTAAATTCCACTTCCACTTCATTTATTTATCCCCCTTCAAAGTAAATAAATCAATCAATCTAATTTTAAACCATTAGAAATATTAAGAATCTTTGGTTCATTAAAAAATTTCTAAGAATTTTATTAGATCCCTATAATTATAACATAAATATAAAAATCTTAATTAAAAACTTATATTCAATTTTATCATTTCGTGCTCCCTAACAATAATTAATCAGCTAAGCATTAGCATCATATTAAACTATAATTTCAAAATCTAGAAATGCCCCCTGGACCGACAGCCATTTTAAAAAAGATAAAAATAAAAAAAGCCCATAAGGGCTTAGTTATATAATATGTCTTGTCCGTACCGTGTTTATTTCAATTTTCATCCTTTTTGTACGGTGTTGCGTTCAAATTCATAGGTTGTCTGTTATGTGTTGCGTTCAAATATAGTAAACTCATATAAAACAAAACTAACATAGTTCTAAAAAAATTATTTGAAGACTTGTACTGAGCCAAACACTTCTTCACTCCAATTTGGACTGCTTAATTGTCTTCGAAATCTCGATATTCCAATCTTATTACTCACACGAGTAATTTTCGAATCAAAACCATATTGATTAATTTGCTTTTGAAGTTTCTTAATGTCTTTATCATTGTCTTTTAACTTTCCACATAAGTAAGTTTCAAAACTTAAAGATTTTATTCTCTCTAAATCTTCATCCCTAGGCAAATCACTACTGCTATATGATGTAAGAGCAGAAATTGGATTATCCTCTACTAACTTAATCCAAACATCGTCATTATGACCATTTACGCTTCCATGATGGGGTATTTTAAAGATGCTTGCTTTTAAACTTGATATACTATGTTTATTTACTATAGCATCCCAGCCTTTAGATGGGTCAGATGAATTCTCTAAATCTCCACCTAACAATATTACAACATCATCAATCTGAATCCAAGTTACTATAGAAATATCATTGTCTTTAACAATTGTTGTTTTAGCTTCACCATAATCAGGTAACTTCAAATCTAAAACATAATCTAAAGTCTCAGAGTCTTGTGGTGATAATGAATAAACTTCTACCTTTTTCTTATGGCTTAAAATACCTGGAAGATAATTATGCAGTAACTTGTTATGAACCGCCATTTTAACATTGTCTTTATTTATCTTACCATTCATAATCATATTGATAATTTCAACATAGTCGTTAGAAGCCTTATCTTCAGTTTTTGTACCATACTTTAAGTACTTTAAAAAAGTGTCATTAGTAATAATTCCATATGTTACAAACTTTGTATTCCCATTTTTATTCATCAACTCTGGTAATCCTTGAGTATGATCCTTGTGCCAATGAGTTGAAATAACCAACTCTATATTTTCAGAACCTAATCCCATTGCATTTAAATAATCCAAAGATACAGGATTTTTTGTGTCTGGATTCATGAAAGAATCCACAAGTATATATTTCAAATCTCCAATATGAACTAAAATGCATTCCCCAACACCTTTCCCAAAAACAACTAACTCAATCTCATCGTTTAAAGGTTTAACTTTTAGAGAAGAGTTTTGAAAGGGCATCTGCAGTTTCCTCAGCTTCGGCTTCTATATCTTGTATTCTTGATTTGGTCCAGGTAGGCATTCTTCTAAATCTAATGTATGACACTTTTTGTTCTCTCCCAGAAATAACTTCTCTACCAAATATCCAAATGAATGGAGCCCCAATTTGAATCAAATGTTTCTCTGATTCATAGTTCTCTATATCATCAAACTCAATTTGGGCCTTTAGTATATCTGATTCATTTTTCAAATTATGCATTGTCGCAAAAATGAACTCATTTTCATAATCAATTCTACTTATAAATCCATGATATTCTCTTATTGATTTATAAAACGAATCAATAAATCTCAATTCGCGTACTTTATTTGGTGCACTTATAGAATTATAAAAATTCTTCTTACTTTTCCTTTTGCATTTGATAGATGATTCATCGATAACAGTGTTAAACTCCTTTTTGAATTCAGGTTCTTTGTCAAAGTTAGTTACACATAAATCGTTATAATTTTTGTTAAATGAATCAGCAAAATGTTTTAAATTCTTTGTAAAATAATCTGTAAACTTGATTTCATCTGAATCAACAATATCCTCATTACTATATGGACTATCTAGATACATGCTATCCATCTAATTCACCTTCTAACAACTCTTCTGTAATTAAATCTGTTTTCTCAGTAGTTAAATAAAAATACTCCTCGATAATATCAAGTGCATACTCAGCAAATCTTTCTTCCTCAGGCAAGTTAAAATGATGATTATTACTTATATAAATACCATATCTCACTGCTCTTGAAGGCTCAATTGTATAATTTATATTTCCTTCTTCAGTGTTCTTTTGCATAACAATCTTTACTAGTCCACTTTTTCTATCATCACCTTCAACTTCTTCTCCAAGTAAATTACTCCATTTAGACTTAGGTGTAATACTGTCAGCGAAAATCTGTAAATCAGCACTTGTATCAAATTTAACATGATAATGATCGTTAACTCCAAGTTGCATAACTGGTGTTGAACCCATATTTTCAAATGACTTTATAATAAGATCCTTAATAATAACAAAAGGTTCTTTTCTTCCTTTTACAGTAAACTTTTCAGGAGTGATATTAACTTCTATATTTGCAGTCTGAAAAATAGTAAGTGCTGGACTGATGACTAGATTTGGTTGAGGTGCATTAATAATAGCATTTACATCTTCACTTGATAATATATCATTCTTATAAAACCATTCTGGATGATATATTAGAGGATTGAAATTCCCAACTAAAACAATAGATCTTGAGATATTACTTTTTTTGTACTTTGGCATATTTTCCCTCCGATTGTATATAAAAAGTTTATACTAATTATATTATATCACTATTTAACATTTTTTCATCAATATATATTAACACAAAATGTTCCAATAATTTCAGATAGATTCTGTAGGCTAATATATATTTTTGAATTTCTTAATTCTGTTACAACTTATAATTCCATTTTTCTAGTTTCTTCACAGCATTATTGTATTCAACAGAATTTATGTTCCCCACCATTCTCACTGTTTCTAGAATATCATTAATACTACCAATATTGTACCCTAAAGACTTCATAAGAAGTTGAGTCTGCTTATGATCAATAACAAAAATCCAGTCTTTTGGAATTAAAGGCAAGTAATTGTTTTTGAACTTTTCTATATCAGGTTTATTAACTATATCTAATCCATACAGCGTACAATTACCATAAATAATATCAATCAACTTCTTATGATTTTGAATGCTGATATTTTGATTTTCAGGAGTAATATCTGTTAATGTAACTTTTCCTTTATCCAAAAACATTCTTCCAACAGTAACATTGAATGAGTCAATTTCTGACACATACTCCTCTAACATTCTTGAAAACATATACCCATTAACCCAAACCTGTTTGAAAGTCTTTATGCACTTCTCTAAAACATCTGCATGAAACAAAGTATACAAAGTAAAAATATCAATATATAGTACTGAACTAGATTTTAAGGCGAGATTATTCAAAGTTTCAAAAGTGTAATTGTTAATTAAGGTTTCATACCAAGCTTGTTTCGGAAAAGCCCTTGTCTGATACATAAAAGCATATGGGAAGTAAATAACTGGTGTTTCAGTAGACTTTTTAATAACTGCTTCATAATGCGTATGTTGAGGATTAAGTAGTTCTACTAATCTATTCATGTTAATTTTCTTTTCACTATCTTGTACATCAGTTATCGTTACAGCCTTAATTGTGCCTTCAGCTTCTAGAAGCTGCATTCCAGTTCTTACAGTCTTATTTTTCCTTTCATCAGTTATTGTTACAAATGTTCCACATCTCATAACAAATGAAGCAAAATATTTAATATCATATTCATTCTTATGATCTATATTATTAAACAAAAAACTTACTGCATCATCATATAATTCTAGATTTCTCAAAGTCTCAGCGTAAACTTTAATATCTTGAGAAGTACGAAAATGTCCACTAGATTTTTCAAAAACAGATTTTACACTTACGAAATTTCCAAAGTTGTATTCAAAATACATCATTACAGATGTATATTTATCGGTATTTCTATTGAATAACCCATCTAAAACTCTCTTTGCATCTTTAAAATGGTATAAATTTTTATAAACTTCTACTTTTAGCTCTTCAAACACTTCATTATATTCAAGACTGTTTCCAAGCTCAAACAAATCTTTATAGTCTCTTAGATAAAACAAATTCCACAAAATAATCTTAATCTGAGTAGGTAGCATAATGTAACCTTCATATGATGATATCTTATTATTTAACAATCTTCTAAAACTATCAGAGAAGTCTCTAAGATTCCTATATAAGAATTGCTCAAAAACTATCATTTCATCTGAGGAAAGGCTATCTAAATTGTCTATAAGTAAATCTTCTGCTAAACCTGTTTGATGTTGATGTAATAAAACAGCTACATTATACAAGGATATATTTCTATTTGAAGTTAGTTTTTCCTCAATCTCTTCAGGATGTTTTACATCAATAAAGGGGATTCTCATTATCGAAACTAATAGGAATACAGATTCTGATTCCAACTTATACATTAAATCTAGATATTGATCAAATTTTTCTTTTCTAAGTAGCAAATCAAATAATATAAAATAATACCTGTAGTCTTTTTCATTTGTTTCATCTTTCAGTACAATTTTGTCCTCTAACAATTCAATCGCATCATCTATCTTATTATTTTGTGCAAGTAGGTTGGCTTTTCCAATCAAAAATTTAGTTGAGTTTTTCTCCTTACTTGTCATGTGTTTTTCGATGATATTTATTTTACTTAAACAAGATGAAAAGTCACCAATTCTAAAGTATGCTACTTGAATAAAATCTAATATCGTTAATTTCATTTTCATATAAGATACTTTAGACACTAAATCCTCTAACAAATTTATAGATTCCTTATATTTTGCAACATCAATAGGATGTCCATACAAAAAAGTCTCAATATCAGCAATACTTATAATCAACACAGCTCTATAATAAGTTCTTTCAGTTTCTGTTAAGGAATCTGGAATCATTAGTAAAAGTTTTTTTAACTCAGCAACAGCTTTTTTATCCAATGCTATGTCTACTAGATAGACAAATTGTTCATCTTGTTCAAGATTCTTAATTATTTTTGATAGTTTATCAAAATTGGCCATTCTAATTAAATAATATGCTTGAGATTTCCAATAGCTTTTTACATTATGCTTTTCTGTTACTTTACTTATTAAAGCTTCAGCTTCCTCAAACTTATCATGTAAGGCTAGAATTTTGGCGTTAATATACTTCCTCTTATGAAACTTAAATGTAAACTTTTTTGCCTTCTTGTAGTATTCAATTGCCTTAGAAGTATTATTCTTGTTCTCCTCGACAATTGCCTTTAATTGATGCAATCTACAAAAACTCTCTCTATTTAAATCCTTTTTCTCATAATCTTCAAGTAACTGTTCTGCATTATCAATTTCCTGGTTAGATGAGAAATCAGAAATTATTTTTACTGCATTATCTGAAAAAGTTTCCTTACCAATCTCGAAGATATCTAATAAGGCAAACTTCAATAATAAGATGAATCCTGAGAATACACCTGTAACAAAAGCTCCTGCAAGATTTTGTTGAATCCAAGTGCTCTCATCATATTTCGGAAAAACTAATATTATTATGTTATCAAACAAACTAGTCATAAAAATAACAATATATAACACAATAAAAACTGTAACATATATAAAAATGTTTCTAAATAATCTATTTCTCATTTCTCCACTCCCTTAACTATTATTAACTTAAACTTTAAAATAGTGAACTTAACATTAATGTTATCACATCTCCTTTAGAAATATTATACCACCCAATATATAATATTTTCGATAAAAGATAAGAAAGGTGATAAATATGAATTACTCATTTGCAAAAAAACAACATATAATTAACGAGTATTCAACGGGAGGTAACGCAACATTTATTTCAAGAAAACACAATATATCTAAAAGCACATTATATAGATGGTTAGAAGAGTTTAAGTTAAAAACTCCTGTGGATTTTAATATATCAAAATCCGATTTGAAATCAAAACTCAAAAAGCTTGAAAAATTAGAGAATGAAATCAAAGTATATGAAGACATAATCAAGTTAATACGTCTAACGACCCAACAGAAGCTTAAGTACGCAAGAAAACTTGATTCAGAATATTCAGTACACTCCCTTTGTTCTATTCTACAATTATCTAGAGGTACCTATTATAATGACAAGTTTAGAAAAGTTGAAGTAACTTTAGTAGAAAGAGATGACAATAAGTTCAAGCCAATCATCAAAAAAATATTTCACGAGACAAAAGGGAGATTAGGTTCACCGAAAATTAGAAGACTAAAGATGAATGAAGGTTATAAGATTGATGAAAAAAGAGTAAAAAGACTTATGAATGAATTAGATTTACATCCAAATAGACCAGATGATAATTACAAAAATTACCATAAAAGAAGGTATTCACAAAAACCTTCCATTCTAAGCAAGTCTTAATACTATCCTGAACCTAACAGAATATGGGTAAGTGCTATTACATATATTAAATGCAACAATAACCACTATTATTTATTCGCAATACTGGATTTGTATTCAAGAAAGATAATTGGATATACTCTAGCAAAATCTTTAGAAGCTTTTGTTCTAGTTAATTTAATGAAAGAGACATTTATTTCCAGAAATGAACCATCAAATCTAATCTTTCATAGTGATCAAGGACTATAATACACTGCAAACTCCTTTAAAAACTACTTAAAAGTAAACAATGTCAAACAGTCTTTCTCTCGAAAAGGATGCCCATATGATAATTCAGTGATGGAGAGTTTCTTCTCAAAGTTTAAGAAAGAAGAAATCTATAGACACATATATAATGAATATGATCATTTAAAAGCAGCTATTGATGAATACATGATTTTCTATAATACAGTGCGTCCTCATGGTGCAATCAAAAATATGACACCAGATGAATATGATGCACTCGGCTTAATTAAGGCAAAAGAAAAACCTTCAAGTTGAAGGTTTTCTCTATATCTAAGTAGTAAGTGTCCCATTTTAGTGGTTCGTTTACTACACTGCGAACATATGGCGTTCCAGGAGGGATTCGAACCCCCGACCGATGGCTTAGAAGTTCATTCAACCATAACTAAACCGCTTAAATTAGCGGTTTTATTCATATATAAAGGAGTTAAACTATGTCTAAAAATAAACTTATAAAAAAATTCATTAAAGCCAAGGAACTTTATTTAGCTGCGCTTTCAAAAATAGAAGACAATAAGCACCATCTTGATCCAAATGAAGTTACATCTTATGTTCATGAAGTTATATTGCATGAACAAATAACTGTTGAAACGCTGCAAGATTAAGATGAGTGAAGACTATGAATTCAAAAACGGACTTAGAATAATTGTATTTTTAGTAGTCCCAGTGGCCGTTTCACATTTACTACATATAAATCAATACTTAATATCAATATATTTGTTCATATATTGCATTATTGAAATATTAGTTATTAAAAAGCTTTAAGGGGGAATATTATGTTTAATAGCAAAACACCTAATTACTCTAAGGCAAACAACGTTAAGTACTACCTTGAAGGTATTCCTGCTAGAAGATGGCGCTACTTAAATAAAGCCTCGTACTCTGTTTATATTCGACTTAAAAAAGAGAATAATAGTGATAAGGATATTATAGAGTACTTAACAGAAAAATACATAAATAGGATCTGTTCAAACTCAATCAACGACATAGCGTCAGATCTTAGAAGGTTATATATCACAGCAGTTAAAAAAAATGAGTCCTTAAAAGATCTAAAAGATTGGTTCTATAAAAAGAATCTATCGTATGACTCAAAAAATGAGATTTGGGAGCTTGTAACAACCGGTAAAATTGAGCCATCTTCTACTATTGAAAAATGGAAGAAGATTGATGGAACTGATAATTTCTATATTAGCAACAATGGAAACTTCAGAAAAAAAGTAAAGGATCAAGTACTAGACTATATCTACCCAAAGCCATACCCAAAAAAGAGATATAACAAAGATAAAAAGTGTAATAGAATTATAATGCACATAAAAATTGAAGGTCAGGAATATTCTGCTGCTAAACTTGTGTCCACTCACTTTATCCCTAATCCTCATAAACATAAAAACACATATCTATTGATGGTGATTCTAGAAATTTAACTGTTACAAACATTAAATGGATCAGCAAATCAGAAGCAGGTAAACTTTCTGGACATCTTTCTAGATCTAAACCTGTTATTGTAAGAAAAAAATACTCCAAGGAATCTATAATTTATAGAAGTGTAAGAAGTGCAGCTAAATCACTCAATGTTTCTTATCAAACAGTCTTAGATTACCTAAACAAAAAAAACAGGCCTAAGAACTCAGTACTTAAATCATTTGTTATCGAATATACTTAAAAAAATGAATCACAGATGTGATTCATCAAATCTTTTAACTATAAAATTGTTACCTTACCATAATCGCTAACTACAGCATTCAAATCTTCTAATTTTGCCTCATCACTTTTTGTACTATATCTACCCGTTGCTTTAATTAAGTATGTATTAATGTATTCATCACCAAAAGCATTTGAACAAATAAACTTAATCATAAAGTCAAAATTCTCTAAAGTACTTGAACCCTTTCTTGTAAATATTGAAGCGGGTAAAAAAACTGTAAAACTTGCTTTTATCGCTTTGATAGCCATTCTATTAATTGCATCTCTGTTGCAACTAGGGTCGTATTCAAAATCATACTCGTTAGATATTTTCAAAGGGTTAAGACTTTTGATTATTATTAATGATTTAGGTCTTATATTTCTAACCATTTCTTTACCTAAATTCTCAAAATTGACATTCATATTATATCCTCTACCCTTATAGATATCCTCATTAATATGATATATATGCGAGTTTCTTGGTCTACTTTCAACTTTATTCAAAATAGTAACTGTGGCATTTAAAATTGGTATGTACTTTTGCTTTCTAATGATACTATTTTGACTTTTTTGAAAAGATTCACTTCTATAGATAATTATTAAAGGCACTAAAACAGATGTGAAAATCGCTAAAACAGTAACCATTAGACTGACAATTTCCTTCTTCTCAATTAACATATATGATGTATCCACAACACTTACAAATAAATCAATCGATCCAATTAAGAGATATGAGATTGAAAGTATTCCTATCAATAAGATAATTGGAATTAAAATATACTTTAATAACTTTGTTTTCATTAGTAAATCTATCAACTTAAATAAAACAATAAAAAATACTAGAAAACCAAAAAACATAAGAAAAATTAGTAAAGTATCCTTTATAAATTCTCCTACAAAAATCACATTTAGTTGACTAACTGTAACAAGAATTGTAATAACAAGTGCCATAACAATTTGATCAGTAATTTTTTCTATAACATTCAATACTTTATTCAACAAAATCACTTCCTTCCATTTCTAATTATACAACGATATATTTTTACAATCAATAAAAGCTTATGAGCACTTTGTTAGTACATTAAAACGGTTCAATCTATAAAGGATAGACTTGTGAAGTTCAACTCTTCATTGAGCCACTAAACAATCAAAGAAAGGAAGTACAATAATGAAAACTATTAAAGTAATATTACCAAATGGACTTGAGTGTTATTTGTATCATGGGGGACCTTTTCAATCACATAGACTATATACTGAAAGTACTGATCATTTAAAGAAAATTACATTTAAAAGATTAAATTACTCAGATGAATATTTGGAAAAGTTTGAACTTGAAAGACTAAAAAAAATTGATCCTGGTATTAACGCTAAATTAGTTGAAATAGAGATCGATTCAGAGTATAAGTTTGTAAAAGAAAAAAGACTTAACTCATAAGAGTTAGTCCTTTACTTGAGTATAAATAATCATTGCACAGTAATCAGTGAATCCACTCTCGTTATGTTCTCCACTTGAATTAGAGAACTTAATGTCAATAACATTATGATCTAAATCAGCGAGAAACAAGTTTACATTTTCTTGTAAGACACTATATTGAGATTCACAAAAAACTTCAACCTTGATTTTATGTCCTGGTATTAGCACTACACACCACCCCCCTTCAAGCAATATTATATCACATAGAAAGGAGCAACCAACATGAAGAAAATCAAATCAGCTTACATTGGTTATGAATTACCTGATGGAACAACTTCTGGTATTAGAGTCAAAACCTTTAAAAACATATCTTCAGATAATTCATACTCAATCGATTATGTTAGAAACTCAGCAAAAGCATTCAACTTTATAATTGGTAGATTCGCTTATTGGTCTCAACGTAAAAATTCTGCACAAAGTTCTGTTATTGTAGTTGATAAGGATTTATCAAAGTACATCCAGAACTCAAGAAGTAACGCAGCATACGTTCTCTTAAAACTAAGAGATTTGTTTAATCTGGAGTTCACTCGCCAAAAATCACGTGGTGGAGCAAGAACGATCACTCTTAATAAACAAGTAATCGACTTCATGAAGGTTTACTCTGAAGATGCTCTAACTGATTATATAGACAAATACGAAATCAAAGACTCTAATATGATCTACATTTTAGAGCAAATATACAAGTACAGAATTTGGGAGGTAACAGACTCTCAGTTAACGTTTGATGAAAAGATGGATAAAGCAGGCTTTATCTATGACAATCAAAACTATCATCATTATGTTGCTACTTCTAATAAAAGGAACTCAGCTCGCATCCAGGTAATAGAAAAACACCAGGATAAACTTTCAGAAGTGCAGCAATCTCAACTAAAAAGAATTAAAGAGGAATCATCGAAGGGTAGACTGGTTCATTACTTGTTTACTCTACTTATTAAACTAGAACAGAAAATCACTTTCTTAACTAGAAAGAAAGATGATCAACAAAATAAAACTGAAGAACAATCTAATTCACCTATCGATAGAAATAGAACTGAAGGAGAAATCAAAACAACAGAAACTACTTCTGCAGTTACTCAAAAGATACCTGAAGATAAATTATCTCCAAGAGACTATGTCTTGTTCATGTACACATGGAATGATATAGCTGAAGATAATTCAATGCCGAAACTAAAAGCTCTCACAGAGCAACGTATTAACTCTATCGATAAACTAGTGAAAATCTATTCAAAAGGAGAACTATTCAAAGCTTTAAAAAACATACCTCATCTTTACCATGATAGTTCAGTATATCAATACAAGATGAACTTCAAAAGATTTACCAGGGATGAAACATTTGTTAAGCTCATGGAGCTAACATCATCTGATACTAGAAACACTGAAGAAAGTAATATCTCGTTCCTTAATAGGTTCTTTAGCAACATAGCACATAAAGACATCCCAAGCTTTGAGACAATCACAGAAGCAAAACAGTGGTTAAGAGCACAAAAAGCATAGCATAAAACAAAGCGAACTTAGGTTCGCTCTTTCCCTTTCCTCTTGAGTTCTAGTCATGGAGCTCTTTTTATATTACATTAAATAATGAGATAGGTAAAACAACAGGTGAAAAAAATATTAACAGTTAGTACAACAGGTAATGAGAAATATATATATTAACTAAAGAATAACTATTAATTAAGATATAAATTTCTATCTTTGAAGGTTGCATTTATCTTTATTTTTATGGGAGTGATCTAAAACTTAGTTTGTTCTAGCCACCATGATGGACTACTTGGAATTTGGTACCGCGTCAGCTCTCACTAGTTCGAGCTGGGCCACTAAAAAAAGGCGCAGAAGTTTCTGCGCCATTTGTTGTTTTTTTCTTTTCTTTGTTTCTTGTTTCTCTTGTTTGTTTTGTTGTTGTGTTTCTCTTTATCCTTTTTACTTCTTTTGTTTGCGGATATTATTTTTATCCTTGGTAGTAAATGCGGTTATTAAGAAAGGCAGAGGAACACACAACTGTTCATGACCTCAGAGATAACTTACTATATTATCTATTTAGTTTTACTGGTATCTTTTTCATGATGATGTATATTATCATTTATGCTTTTGATTTCATTTGTTATAACGTGAAACAATGTCTTTAAGTTCTCTTTTTACTACATTCTGATGTTTTTCATATTTGAAATCATCCATTGAAATATTAGCACCAAATCTTGTGATGAACCTTCCAAAAAGAAGATTATGCATATTCGTTAATTTAACATTCTTATCTCTTGCTATCTTTAGTATACCACTTAATGTTTTATCAATATAATATTCACCATCGCCTTCGATTGAATTACCTATGAAGAGTTTCCCATGGTTAATTATCTCATAGAAATAACATTCGATTTCACCTTCTTCTAAACGAATCAATCTTCCATCATAGCAAAGTTCATTAAATGAGATTGTTTTATTTGATTTGTATATTTTGCTATTGATTTTACTATTAACTAGTGCAGTAGTATATGAAGTTGGCCACACCAATACTTTAGATAATCTACATTTGTCTTCCTGAATTTCTGAAGTTTTGAACAGAAAATGAAATTCGTCATCAAGAATATATGCAGCGATAATATGTTTAAATTTCCTCATAACACTATATCCAACTGTACACATATCTATGTAATACTTTTCAATCATATCTAGACTCAAATTTGGATACCTCAAAGGTTTAAACTTAGATCCATCAATTTTTAGAATCCACCATCCGTCTTCAATAAACATATCTCTTTCATCCCATTCAATCTTGTTTCCACTGTTATTTGACACAATTTTCACCCCTCCAACAATATTCTAAATCAGGTTTGATTCTCATCTACAACTCTTATAATAATATCCCACACATATATATATCTACTGTCTGTTAAAGTTGCATGTCCTTTATATATTCCAGGCTTACTATAATCTATGTGAGAGTCAGAAATAAATAGTTCAAATTGTGAATTTTCACTAATGCACACATAATTTGATAGTGAATCTTCTGCAATTTGAATTTGCTCATTTATATTTGTTATAAATTTAGAATTGTTACTTACAATCTCATCCATTTCTGATTCACAAGGAGAGTCTATATAATATAACCCCCTAGTGTCAACAAACATTTTTAATAGAATAACAACAACTAATACAACAGCCATTGTTATAAACGCCGTAAATATACTATATATTGTTATTTTTATTCTATCCATGGTTTTCCCCTCTACTTACTCTTACATGTCTTCTATTTCTTAATTCTTTACTTTTCTCTTTCTTTATAAATTTTAACTCAACATACTTGTTTAAATATATGGTAAGAATTAATGGGTATACAAAAAATGAAACTTCTAGGTAACCCAAAATTCTTTCTTTAGGCATGTTGTCAAATTTAAGAGCATTAATAGACGTATTGTAATCTCTTATTGCATCAACATTATTTCCTTCATCATACATTAATACTCTTATCTCAGATTCAAAGACATTAATTCTGTGTATATTAGAATTTATCATTCTTTGATGAGAAATGAAAGTTAGCAATTGAAGTGATAGTATCAATATTAGTAAATCAATTTTTAATGTTGTTTTAATTATCTTGCATATTCTTTTATTTTTTTTCCAATTCATCAGTAACTCTCCCTTATTTATATAAAAATGCGCACAGAAACACTTCTATGCGCACCCCTTTATATATATTTTATCATAATAGTCTTTAATTAGAACAGCTAATTTTTTCTTATAACTACAAGAACATGTCAGAATCACATGCAATCTACTAAGCTTTACTGGTATCTGTTTCATGATAATGATTCTTATTCAGGATGTCTTTGATTATCTTTATTTGTTTTAGAATTTCTTGTTGTTCTTCCTTGGTTAATACTTTACTCATGTTTCCACCTCAATGGTAATGATATCATGCGCAGTGCATTTTGAAATTGATTGGAATTGATTTAGAACAAATCTCTCATTTCGTGCCTGCCATGGTGTAAAATAGGGGGGTGACCGATGGATAAATCAAAATCCCCAAAAATAAAAAAAGCCCATAAGGGCTTAGTTATCTAATATGGCGTTCCAGGAGGGATTCGAACCCCCGACCGACGGCTTAGAAGGCCGTTGCTCTATCCTGCTGAGCTACTGAAACGTTTCATAGCGAATTTTATTATATATTATCGCTACGCGTTTGTAAAGACTTTAAATGAAAATTTATCGATTTTTTAACAATTCAAAGTAATTAATCTTTAATAAGTCTTCTTGAAGCTCTAAAATCCCAATTTGGATCTCTAAATTATTATATAAAGCATCAAAATCAGAGAGGACTTTATTTTCTCCATAAAGCTCTTCTTTTATTGTTAAATAGCTTCTTCCATTAGTAATACTAAGATCACTAAAGATAACATAATTTTCTTGATCACTAAATAGATCTTTACCCATAAAATATTTAAAGTTTCCTGAGTCTGTTACTAAGTTTAATAAAGTTGGAGCTACATCTTTTGTAGAACCTGTCATATGTACAACTGATTTTTCCATATCAGTTGCATAAATAATCAACTCTTGACGAGACTTTTCTTGAGATTTAAAATCAACCCCAATATAATCTGAATAAGTTTCTTTATCCATCATATAAGGGTAATGATCTGGATAAATTAAAAATAATGTATTATCAAGTTCACCCATAGACTCAAGTTTCTCCATAACAGCACCAATTAAATTGTCAAACTCAATTAGTTTTAACATATAATTTCTAATCTCATCATCAACATCTAAATTAGGGTAATAATTATCAATTCGTTCATTATGAACATTAAACACATCCTGATTATACGCTCCATGCATTGAATATGATAATAAATTAACATAAAAAGGATCAGTATAATCAACATATTCATTAAAGAAAGCCATCATTTGTGTATCAAGATGTTCATCATAATCTTGGTATTTTTCTTCATCGTCTCTAATTAAATCTTCTTGAAACTTAACAGTATCAAAACCAAACTTAGGAATTAACTCGTTACGTTTATAAAACCATTCAAAACCACTATGGAAATAATAAGTATTATATCCAATATCATTTAACTGATTAGCAACAGTATATGTAAAATCATTATTAATATATGAAAGACATAAGTTATTACCCCAATCATTACTTCCAATTGCATTTAAACCAGTAAAACTCATATATTCGCTATTACAAGTTGCACCTTGTTGGAAAACAGGAACATAATAATTATCAAAAGTAGTTCCAGTATTAGTCATTTCAAATAAATTAGGTGTTAAATGTTCATCAATAAATCTTGTTTCAAGTGTTTCTGCTAGAATTGAAATGACATTATAACCATTATACTTATTTGTCATATCATTTGCCGTGTGAGCCTCTTTTTCTTCAAAGTAGGTATTTACCTTCTCAAACAATTCATCCTCATCATAAAACGGTTTAAACCTCGTAAAATCAAGAGCATGGTAGTTATAGTAACCATATTTTTCACTAAACAATTTACGATCATACATTGATTCAAATAAATAAGTATCACTTTGATAATAATCAATTCTTGTTTCAGCATTTGTCACATCAAAACTTAAAAATAACATTACTTGTAAACCAAAAACAAAAGCAACTCCTAAAAATCTTTTTTTATTGATTTTTACAGCTTCTTTTGACCTTACTATAAACATAATTACTAATAACACAATCCCAAAAGCTAAATACCCTAAAAACGGGATTTTAATATTGTATTCAATTATATTTCCATTCGCAACCATATTTATTCCACCTAAACTAGCTTTAGATGAAAAAGTATCAAAGAATGAATAATAAACAGTATCAGTTATTGCTATTACTGTATTAATAATTATCACAAAAACATATATAACTTTTTGAATCTTTATTTTCTTTATTAATATAGGGATAATACCCATCCAAAACATAATAAAAACTAGGTCATATAAAAACCCTAGATTAAAAATACTAAGTCCTGTCCCAAACAACAAAACTATTCTAAGCATTACTAAATACCCTAGAACAATTAGGTACATTCTTTTACTTTTCAACATGTCATCACTCCTAAGCATATCTATTATAACAAATTATCTTTATTTTTAAATGGAAAACTTGTGAAAACTACATTCAACCACCAGTTGCTTGCACAATTAACACACTATGATAAAATTAGGGTGTAGAGGAGGAGATTAAATGATTAATTTACAAAAAATCGGTGAGAAAATTACTGAATCAAGAATTAAAAATAATCTTACCCAATCAGAACTAGCTGATAAGTTATATGTTACACATCAAGCAGTATCTAAATGGGAAAACGGAAAATCAATTCCAAGTATTGAAGTATTAGTTTCACTAACGAAACTATTTAACATCTCAATTGATTATTTATTAGATGATTCTGAAATTGATTCTAATGACTTTGAATCAATGTTAAGTTTTCTTCCTCGAGATATTGCATTTAAAGACTATATAAATAGTGCATCTAACAATCAAATAATTGATGCGTTCTATAAGTTTAATATTGAAGAAAGACAATACATTTTAGATTTAATTATTTCTTCAAATATCAAGCTTGATATTAAAAAGATATGGCCATATCTAAACAAAAAAGAACGTAATTACTTATTAAATGTTATATTAACTAATAAATTAGACTTTAATGTAACATCTATTATCCATCAACTATCACAAGAAGAAACATTGTTAGTTAGAGCCCATGTTATTAGAGGCAGCTATCAATACAAGATCAGCCAATACCATTACAGGGTATCTTAAAAAAATAAAGGAGCGATCTTATGAAAAAATCAAACATAAAAAAGGTAATATTAGAAAGACCATTAGATATAGTTAATAAATACCTTTTTGAAAATGTGAATCAACCAAAAACTAAAAATCTAATATAATAAAATATAAGGAGGACATATATTATGTCAAAAATATCAACACTTTTACCATTCTTAGATGATGAAGAAATCAAGGATTTAGTAGAAAAAGCTTTAAAAGGTGATCTTAATAACATGAAACTTACAATGGTTTATCCATTCGCTGATCAAGAAACAATGAATATGATAGTTGATCATTTTATCAAAGAAGGTCAAGCTAAAAAAATAATGACTACAGTTCCATTTTTAGAAAAAGCTAAAATTAACGAAATTTATGAATTAGCTCATAGTAAAAAAATTGAAGGACTAAGAGAAGAAATGTTAATGCCATTCCTTGGTAAAAACAAAATTAAAGAACTTTTCAAAAACATGTTAGATAAAAATGATTTTTCATCAGATGATGAAGATGATGACGACGAAGAATAATAGTATAAAATAAAAGAAATCTCAAAAGAGATTTCTTTTTTACTTTTAAATAAAGAATCCCCCAATTAAATAGACTATCGATGCTACTATATAAGCTACTACAAATGGATATACAACTGCGAATAAAGTCCATTTAATAGAGTTTGTTTCACTTTTAATTGTTGCGATAGTTGATATACAAGGAACATATAAACTACTAAAGACAACAAAAGATAAACCAGATAACATAGTAAATCCACTACCTACATCACCCATATAAAGGATTTCTAAACTTGAAACAACTACTTCTTTTGCAAGAACCCCACTAATTAAAGCGCTTGTTGCCTCCCATGTTCCAAATCCTATTGGGATAAATATTGGAGCGATAAAACCAGCAATACTACTTAATAATGAAGTATCAGGAGTTACATTGATACTTGATAAACTAACATTACTTAATATCCATAAAATAATTGAGCCTACTAAAATAAACGTTCCTGCTTTTTTAACAAATCGTTTAGCTTTTTCTAAAGCTTGATAACTAATTGTTCTAAGTTGTGGGATACGGTATGGTGGAAGTTCTAATAAAAACTTAGACCCAGCACCTTTAAAAAACGATAAACTAAATAATTTAGCACTTAATAATGTTACTATTATCCCTAATATATATATACCCATAATTATTAAAGCTACATGTTTTTCAAAAACACTTGATACGATAATTGAATATATAGGTAATCTTGCACTACAAGATACAAAAGGTATTGTTAAAATTGTAATTATTCTTTCTTTTTTATCAGGAATTGTTCTTGTTGCCATAATTGCTGGAACACTACATCCAAATCCAGTAATAATTGGCACAATACTTTTACCATTAAAACCAAATTTTGATAAGAATTTATCCATTACAATTGCAACTCTGGCCATATAACCTGTACCTTCTAAGATAGCTAACAAAAAGAATAAGACTAAGATTTGCGGTAAAAAGACAAGTACGCCTCCTATTCCCGCTAAAACCCCATCAACAATCAATCCATACATAAATCCACTAAAGCCGATAAATTCAATGAACTGACTAATGTAATTAATAACTATTCCTTCATAAAACATTTCAAAATATGTTGTTAGTAAATTCCCAACCCCTAAAAATGTTCCAAAACTTAGTTGATACACACTAAACATAACAACTAAAAAGAAAGGTATACCTATCATCGGGTGTGTTAAAACACGATCGATTCTTTGATTAAAATATTTTGAATGTTCCTTATCTTCTACTTTAATTAAACATTCATCAACAATATTACTAATAAACTCTCTTCTAGTATTAAAGATTGCTCCTTTTAATGAAAAGGCAATTTTATTCTCAATAATAACCGCTTCTGTCTTTTTAACAATTTCTCTAATTTCTTTTTCTTTAATTAAATCAATATGTTTATAGATACCATCATTACCTTCAAGCAATTGTAATGCTAACCATTTTTTCTTAACTTGAAGTTGATCATATCTTAATAACTCATGAATTTCCTTCATAGCTGCTTTTATTACTTCATGGTAATCTAGTTCTAATGCTTTAATTGCGCCAATGTTTTTAAGTTTATTAACGATATTCATTTGATCATCTTTATTACGTTCACGAGCGCTAATTCTAACACTATCAACGTTAAGTATTTCACTAATCTTATCAGTATCAATAATATATCCATTGTTTTTTAAAGCATCTTTTAAGTTAAAGACTAATAAACTAGGTACCCCTAGTTCTAATAATTGAACAGTTAAATGTAGATTTCTTTTTAAATGTGTTGAATCAATTATATTAATAATTCCATTATATGATTCATTTAATAACGAATAAGTAACAACGCCCTCATCCTCACTTGATGGACTTACATTGTAAGTACCAGGTAAATCTACTAAGTTTGCTCCTTCAAAGTATCGAATATGGTGAACACGTTTTTCAACAGTAACACCACTATAGTTCCCAACATGAACATGAGACTGAGTCATAAAATTAAATAATGTTGATTTCCCTACATTAGGGTTACCTGCGAGTAAAAAAATCATTTTTGCACCTCAATTTTTATGGCATCTGCTTTTCTCATACATATTTCTATATCATCGACTTCAATTAAGTATAAACTACCAAAACTAAGCTTATTAAGTAAAACTACATGAGCGTTCTCATAAATGCCCATATCCATTAATCTACTTCTAAACTCTTTTCCTATCCCGTTAAAAGCTACAATAACCGCTTTATCAAATTTATTTAGATCTGTAATATTCATCTTCTTCACTCCTAACAAACCCAATTATATTACAATCAATATAAATTTCAAACAAAATTATAAAGTTTATAAATAGTAGTTTAAATAAGATTTTTTAAAATTTTCTTTAAAACTATTGTATTTCATAATTGATTTGTTATAATGTTTGTATCAAAGCGTATAATAGTTTTAATATGGTAAACAAGTTTCTACCTCACACCGTAAATTGTGGGACTACGCGAAGACAACCATCATAACCAATTTTGATGGATTTCTTTGTGTTGAAGAGATCCATCATTTTTATTTTATAGGAGGAAATTATGTCAAACTTAAATGGAAAACTAACACAAGAGGGACTAACATTTGATGATGTTTTATTAGTACCTCAAGCAAGTCATGTATTACCTAATAACGTTGATTTATCAACTTATTTAACACCTAACATTAAACTTAATATCCCTGTAGTAAGTGCTGCGATGGATACGGTTACTGAATCTAAACTAGCAATTTCAATAGCTAGACAAGGTGGTTTAGGATTTATTCATAAAAATATGAGTATTGAAGAACAAGCTAACCAAGTTGATTATGTTAAACGTAGTGAAAGTGGGATGATTACTCATCCAATAACATTACATAAGAATAATACTTTGCTTGAAGCTGAAGAGATTCTATCGACATACCGTATTTCTGGTTTACCTGTTGTTACTAAAGATAATGTGCTTGAAGGAATTGTTACTAATCGTGATTTAAAATATAGAGTTCTTGATGATACTCTTGTTAGTACTGTTATGACTTCTAAAAACTTAGTTACTGCTAAAGTTGGAACAACTTTAGATGAAGCAAAAGAAATCTTATTAGAAAATAGAATAGAAAAATTACCAATCGTTGATGATAGTTATCATTTAGTTGGGTTAATTACTATTAAAGATATTGATAATGTTATTAAACATCCATTTGCTTGTAAAGATAGTAAAGGTCGCTTACGTTGTGGAGCTGCTGTTGGTATTGGTGAAGATACAATGGATCGTGTTAAAGCTCTTGTTGATGTTCATGTTGATGTTATCACTATTGATAGTGCTCATGGTCATTCAATCGGTGTTATAAATATGGTTAAACAAATCAGAGAAACTTACAAAGATCTCGATATCGTTGCTGGAAATATCGTAACAGGTGAAGCAGCAAGAGCGTTAATTGAAGCTGGTGCTAATACTGTCAAAGTAGGTGTTGGTC
This sequence comes from Candidatus Izimoplasma sp. ZiA1, assembly GCA_002285055.1. Taxonomy (GTDB): domain Bacteria; phylum Bacillota_I; class Bacilli_A; order Izemoplasmatales; family Izemoplasmataceae; genus Izemoplasma_C. Next base: position 33,546 of record NQYJ01000004.1, on the reverse strand, counting down.
CTGGTAGTATTTGTACTACAAGAGTTGTTGCTGGAGTAGGTGTACCACAAATTACTGCAGTTAATGATGTATACCAAGTTGCAAAAGAATTAAACGCTTGCGTTATTGCGGATGGTGGAATTAAATATAGTGGTGATATCGCAAAAGCGATAGCTGCTGGTGCTGATACTGTAATGCTTGGTAGTTTACTCGCTGGAACTAAGGAATCACCTGGTGAGGAAGTAATTTATCAAGGAAGAAGATTTAAAACTTATGTAGGAATGGGAAGCTTAGCTGCAATGAAACGTGGTTCAAGCGACCGCTACTTCCAAAAAGGAAGCGGAACTAAAAATAAATTAGTCCCAGAAGGAATTGAAGGAAGAGTACCTTATAAAGGTGAACTTCAAGATTCAATCTATCAATTAATGGGTGGACTTAGAGCTGGAATGGGTTATTGTGGAGCTAAGGATATTCACTCACTAAAAAAAGATGGACAATTTGTAAGAATAACAAACGCTGGTTTAACTGAATCACATCCACATGATGTGCATATCACTAAAGAAGCGCCAAATTATACTAAATAAGATTTTTGCGTATAACTGTTTAAATATGGTAAACGAGTCTCTACCTCACACCGTAAATTGTGAGACTACGCAAAGAAAACATTCATTTAAAAATTAAATGAGGTTTTTCTTTGTGAAAAACCTCATTTTTATATATTTTAAGGAGAAAATTATGAAAAAAATTGGAATTATTATGGGTTCAAAAAGTGACTGGGAAGTCATGAAAGAAGCATGTATTATCCTTGAAGAATTTGAAATAAGTTATTCACGAGATGTTGTAAGTGCACACCGTACACCTGAATTGTTATTTGATTATGCTAAAAGTGCTAAATCAAGAGGGTTAGAAGTAATAATTGCTGGAGCTGGTGGTGCTGCTCATTTACCAGGAATGGTTGCAAGTTTAACAACACTTCCAGTAATTGGCGTACCAATTAAAAGTTCAAAATTAAATGGTCTTGATAGTCTTTTATCAATCGTGCAAATGCCAGGTGGAATTCCTGTTGGAACAATGGCTATTGATCAAGCTAAAAATGCTGCATTATATGCAATAAGCATTCTATCAATTTACGATGAAGAAATCGCAATAAAATTATCAGAATACCGTGAGAATCAAACACAAAAAGTATTTGATGATAGAAAGTTAAGTTTATAAATGAAGATTGGAATAATCGGTGGCGGACAGCTTGGAATGATGATGGCTCATGAAGCTAAAAAGCTAAATCACCAAGTATACTCATTAGACCCCTCAAAAGATGCTCCAATAATTGCCTATTCAGATTTACATATTGTCTCTGATTTTACAGATTACGAAAAGGTTCAACATTTAATTGATATTACAGATTGTGTAACATATGAATTTGAAAATATTTATGAGGATTTTATCAAAAAAAACGTTAATAAAATCCCTCAAAAACATATCGCCTTAGAAATCTCAAAATATCGCTTAAACGAAAAAGCTTTTGCTAGTAGTCTTGATATCCTAACACCTAGATATAAAAAAGTAACTAGCTTAAAAGACTTAGAAAACGCATTTTACCCATCAATCTTAAAAACTAACTCACTTGGTTATGATGGTAAAGGTCAATACTTACTTTCAAGTTATAAAGATGCTTTAAACATTACATTTGATAAAGATTATATTCTAGAAGAAAAAATTAACTTTGATTACGAAATCTCTACAGTACTAACTAGAGATAATCATGGGAACATCGTTTTATACCCAATCCCTGTAAATAAACATGTTAATGGTATCTTATTTACTTCTACTGTTTTATCAAGTTTTGATAAAACCATCACAAAAAAAGCCTTTGAACATTCAAAAAGAATTATTGAAGAACTTGATTATGTCGGAACACTTGCTGTTGAATACTTTATTAAAGGTGATGAAATCATCTTTAACGAAATAGCACCAAGACCTCATAACTCAGGCCACTACACTATTGAGGGAACTAATAATTCACAGTTTAAAAACCATATCTTAGCTATTACTAATGAAACTATAAAGAACTCAGTTTTATTAAGTAATACATTAATGATTAATGTTCTTGGTCAAAATACAAGTTATTACGATAAGGCAAAATCTTTAAAAAATGCTTTTATCCATCACTACAATAAAGATGAAAATAAATTTAACCGTAAAATTGGACATATTACTATTACTGATTTAGAAGTTAATGAAATTAACTCACTAACAGACAAAATAACTAAGGAGTAATTTATGAATAAGCGAATATTTATTGAAAGAAAACTAGGATTTGAAAACGAGTTAAAAGCATTATCTAGCGATTTAGCATCAACATTTAACTTTAATGACTTAGATTTATCATATTATCTTGTTTATGACTTATTTAATATTGAGGATTCATTATACGATGAAGTTATATCAAAAGTGTTTTATGAATCAAACAAAGATATCTTATTAGATAATATTGATTTATCAAAACAATACTTAGCATTTGAGTTTTTACCAGGACAATTTGATCAACGCGCTAGTAGTAGTGTTGAATGTATCAAATTAACTGATCCTTCTTCTAACATCATTGTTAGAACCGGAACAGTAATCACATTTAATAAAGAAGTGTCGCAAGAAGTTTTTAAAAAAATTAGTAAATATTTAATCAACCCAGTTGATTCAAGAATAAAAGATTTAACTACTCTTGAGTTACCTCAAGATTCAACACCTAGTGATGTTGAAATCTTAAATAATTTTATTACTTTAAATAAAGATGAGTTAAAAAATCTATTTAAAGACATGAGTTTAGCAATGAACTTTGAAGATTTTTTATTCATTCAAGAATACTTTAAAAACGAAGAACAAAGAAATCCATATATTACTGAAATTAAAGTCTTAGATACATACTGGAGTGATCATTGTCGTCATACAACATTTGAAACAGTGATTGAAGATGTAACTTTTAGTGAAGATTTACTAACAAAACAAATCGAAAAATCATTTAATGATTATTTAGCTATTAGAAAAGAGTTAAAAAGAGATTATAAACCTATAACATTAATGGATTTAGCAACAATCAATGCTAAATACGAGAAATATCGTGGAAACTTAGATGATATTGAAATTAGTGATGAAATAAATGCTGCTAGTATTTATATTGATGTTATTGTTAACGATACAAAAGAAAAATGGTTATTAATGTTTAAAAATGAAACACATAACCATCCTACAGAAATCGAACCATATGGTGGGGCTTCAACTTGTATTGGTGGAGCAATCCGTGATCCTCTAAGTGGTCGTAGTTATGTTTATAGTGCATCAAGAGTTACTGGAGCTAAAAACATCAACGAACGAATTGAAGATACTATTCCTGGTAAATTACCACAAAAAACAATTAGTAAAGAAGCTGCTCATGGTTATAGTACTTATGGTAACCAAATTGGATTAGCTACTTCTAATGTTAAAGAGATATATCATGATGGCTTTGTGGCTAAAAGGATGGAAGTTGGCGCAGTTGTTGGGGCTGTAAAAGCTAGTTATGTAAGAAGAGATAAACCAAGCGAAGGTGATTTAATCTTATTACTAGGTGGTAAAACTGGTAAAGACGGAATTGGTGGAGCTACTGGTAGTAGTAAAACTCATACTGAGGAATCAGTTGATAAGGCAAGTGCTGAGGTTCAAAAAGGTAACGCTATTGAAGAAAGAAAAATTCAAAGATTATTTAGAAATAAAGATGTTACTAAACTAATTAAAAAATCAAATGATTTTGGAGCTGGTGGAGTAAGTGTTGCTGTTGGTGAACTTGCTGATGGTTTGATCATTGATTTAGATAAAGTTCCAACAAAATATACAGGTTTAAATGGTACTGAACTAGCAATCTCAGAATCACAAGAACGTATGGCTGTTGTAATTGAAGCTCATACTCTAAACGAATTTAGAGATTACGCTGAAAAAGAAAATATTGAAGTATCTGTAATTGCTACAGTAACTAAAGAAAACAGATTAATTATGAAATGGAATAATCAAATAATTTGTAATCTTAGTCGTGAGTTTATCGATACATCAGGGGTAAAACAAAAAATTAAAATCAAATTTGAAGAAGCTAATATAAAATCAATTTTAAACAGAGATATTGAAGGTTCTTCATTAAGAGATAAAATGATCAATCTAATAACTGATAAAAACGTTGCAAGTCAGCAAGGAATGGTTGAGATGTTTGATTCATCAATCGGGAGAACAACTGTTTTAGCTCCTTATGGTGGTAAATATCAGTTAACTAAAACACAATCAAGCATTCATAAAATACCTGTGTTAAATGCAGATACAAGCACAGTAAGTATTATGACATTTGGTTATAATCCCTACTTAACTGAAAAAAGTCCTTATCTTGGTTCAATGTATAGTGTTATTGAATCAGTTTCAAAAATAGTTTCATCAGGAATAAGCCATGAAAACATTCGTTTTAGTTTTCAAGAGTATTTTGAAAAATTAGAGAATAATCCAGTTAAATGGAGTAAACCACTAGGAGCACTACTTGGTGCATTTGAAGCACAACTTGCTTTTAAAGCCCCAGCTATTGGTGGTAAAGATTCAATGAGTGGAACATTTAATGATTTAAAAGTTCCACCAACACTTATAAGTTTTGCTGTTAAAACCGGAGATATTAACACAGTTATATCACCTGAGTTTAAAAAAGAAAACAGTAACTTATATTTAATTAAGCATACCCAAAACCAATTTGATTACCCGAACTTTGAACAATTAAACCAAAACTATAATTTTATCTTTGACCTCATCAAAGATAAAGAAATCTTCTCTGCTTACAGCCTAGATAGCGGAGGCCTATTAGAAGCTATTATTAAACCAACGTTCGGAAATCAAATTGGTGTCAAGGTATATACAGATTTAAACTTATTTAATTATGACTATGGTTCAATACTTATTGAAACAGACAAAAAACTTGATTATCCAAACGCTATTTATTTAGGTAAAACAACAAGTGAAAACATCGTTGAAATAAATAATCAAGTCTTCACTATTAAAGAGTTAGTTAAACTTAACCAAAAGTTATACAAAGATGTTTATCCTATTGTTCATAAGGATGAACAAATCATGAAAGACTTTAAACTAAACACAAAAACAAACAAAATTACTGCTCTTGGTAAAAACAATGTAAAAGTACTACTTCCAGTATTCCCAGGTACAAATTGTGAATACGATTCTGCTGCTGCTTTTACAAAAGAAGGTGCAGAAGTTACTACATTTGTTTTTACTAATCAAACATTTAAAGATACATTATCTTCAATCTCACAACTAAGTAAACTAATTGATGAAACAGATATTGTAATGTTTAGTGGTGGTTTTAGTAGTGCTGATGAACCTGATGGTTCTGGTAAGTTTATCGCAAATGTCTTAATGAACGAAACAGTTAAACAAAGTATTGAAAACTTATTAGCTAGAAAAGGCCTTATCTTAGGAATATGTAACGGATTCCAAGCCTTAGTTAAATCAGGACTCCTTCCTAGTGGAAATGTATCACCTATTAAAGAAGATGATCCAACATTATTTAAAAACACAATAAATCGTCACATCTCTAAAATCGCTAAAACAAAGGTTTGTTCAGTAAACAGCCCTTGGTTATATGATTTTAAATTAGAATCAACACATTTAATCCCAGTATCACACGGAGAAGGTAAGTTTGTGGTTAATGAAGAAACCTTTAAATCACTAGTAGAAAACAATCAACTAGCCTTCCAATATGTTGATGAACATGATAACCCAACTTACAACCCTCTGTATAACCCTAATGGTTCTACTTATGCTGTTGAAGGAATAATATCAAAAGATGGTTTAATCCTTGGGAAAATGGGTCATAGTGAACGATATGACAATAAACTATATCAAAATATACCGAATATAAGTTCACAAAATATATTTAAAAACGCAATTAATTATTTCACTAAAAAAGGAGAGTTAAACTAATGAATGAAGCAAACTTAATGTATGAAGGTAAAGCTAAAAAAGTTTATAGTACTGACAATCAAAACGAAGTAATTATATATTATAAAGATGACGCTACTGCATTTAATGGTGTTAAAAAAGCTCAAATCAAAAACAAAGGTGTCTTAAACAATCAAATCACAGAAGTTTTGTTCACAAAACTACATGATTTAGGGATTAAAACCCACTTTATAAAACGTATCGATGATTTTTCACAATTATGTGAAAAAGTATCTATCATTCCAATTGAAGTAATTGTAAGAAATATTATTGCTGGTTCTATGGCTAAACGATTAAATATAAAAGAAGGTACAAAACCAGTAAACACAGTTTTTGATATATGTTTAAAAGATGACGAATTAGGAGATCCTTTAATCAATGATCATCATGCTGTTGCTCTTGGAATTGTTACATATGAAGAACTTGAATACATTTATAGTGAAACTGCAAAAATCAATAATATATTAAAAACTATCTTTGACAAAGAAAACATTATCCTAGTAGATTTTAAAATTGAATTCGGTAAAAACTCTAAAGGTGAAATTATCCTGGCTGATGAAATTAGTCCTGATACTTGCCGTTTATGGGATAAAGATACAATGGAAAAATTAGATAAAGACAGATTTAGAAGAGATTTAGGAAGTATTGAAGAAGCGTACATTGAGATTTTAAAACGAATTAAGTAAGGATGATATCAATGAGTGAAATTGAGATATTTTATAATGAATTACCTAATGAGGAATGTGGTGTTTTTGGAGTTATAAACGTCAAAAATGCTTCTGAAGTCATGTATTATGGACTTCATTCCTTGCAACATCGTGGTCAAGAGGGTTGTGGGATTATTAGTAGTAATACTGAAGCCTTTTATAAAATCAGAGGTGAAGGACTAGTCACTGAAGTATTTAATGAGCAAAACCTTAAAAATCTTGAAGGAAATATGGCTATTGGCCATGTTCGTTATTCTACTAGTGGTGGTGGTGGAATTGAAAATGTTCAACCATTCCTATTTAGACATCATACTGGTGATTTTGCGTTATGCCATAATGGTAATTTAGTTAATTCAAAAGAATTAAAACATCAACTTGAAAATCAAGGTTCAATTTTCCAATCAACAAGTGATACAGAGATATTTGCTCACTTAATCAAAAAGGATAAACAAACAAATCGTCTAGAAGCAATCAAATCAGCATTAAATAAAATTGAAGGAGCATTTGCCTTTTTAGCAATGAGCCAAGATAAACTTTATATAATGCGTGATAAAAACAGTTTACGTCCTCTTAGTTTAGGAAAACTTAATGGTGGATATGTTGTTTCAAGTGAGACATGTGCTTTTGAAGTAATTGGTGCAACATTTGTTCGTGATATTAATCCAGGTGAAATCTTAATCATTGATCAAGATGGAAACTTTAAAAGTGATTATTACGCTAAAAAAACATATAAAAATATGTGTGCTATGGAATATATTTATTTTTCACGTCCAGATTCAGATATTGAAGGGACTAATGTCCATTCTTCTAGAAAAGAAGCTGGTAGAATCTTAGCTAAAGAAGCTCCTGTTGATTGTGATATCATCATCGGAGTTCCTGACTCATCAATTAGTGCTGCAGTTGGGTTTAGTGAAGAGTTAAACATTCCAAATGAAATGGGATTAATCAAAAATAAATATGTTGGTAGAACATTTATCGCTCCAAGTCAACATTTACGTGAAAAAGGTGTAAAAATGAAATTATCACCAATCCGCTCAATTGTTGAAAATAAACGTATTTGTTTAGTTGATGATTCTATTGTTAGAGGTACTACTTCTAAAAAAATAATTAAGATGTTAAAAGATGCTGGAGCACTCGAAGTTCATATGAGAATAGCCTCACCACCAATAACACATCCTTGTTTTTATGGTGTTGATACTTCTACTTATGAAGAGTTAATTTCAAGTCGTCATACAGTTGATGAGGTAAGAGAAATCATCGGTGCTGATTCCCTTGCATTCATTAGTAAAGAAGGTATTTTAAAAGCAGTAAATAGAGATAAAATGTGTTTATCATGTTTTAGTGGTAAATACCCTACATATATCTACCAAAATTTAGAAGAAGCAAATAAAGACGGAAAATTTTAGGAGTGAAATAATGAGTAATAAATACGAGGAATCAGGTGTAAGTTTAGAACGAGGTTATGAATCTGTTAAACGCATTAAAAAACATGTTGAAGCTACTAAAAACAAAGGTGTAATAGGTAATATTGGTGATTTTGGAGGGGCTTTTGATTTATCTGCATATAATGTTCAAAACCCAGTTTTAGTCAGTGGTACTGATGGTGTTGGTACAAAATTACTAATCGCTCAAGAACTAAACATTCATAATACAATCGGGATTGATTTAGTTGCGATGTGTGTTAATGATATTGTAACCCTTGGAGCTAAACCATTATTCTTTTTAGATTATATCGCAATAAACAAAGCAGAACCAAGTTTGATTGAAAGTATCATCGAAGGTATAAGTGAAGGCTTAAAAATCTCTGAAACAGCATTAATCGGTGGTGAAACTGCGGAAATGCCTGACTTATATAAAGAGGATCATTATGATTTAGCTGGCTTTACTACAGGAATTGTTGATAAAACAAAAATGTTAAAAAAAGAAAACGTAACTGATGATGATATTTTAATTGGTTTAAAAAGTTCAGGAGTTCATTCAAATGGATTTAGTTTAGTTAGAAAAGTCTTCTTTAAAGACAATAACTATAACCTAAACAGTACTTTTGAAGAACTTGATGACACTCTTGGAAAAACACTATTAACGCCTACTAAAATCTATGTTAAAGGGATGTTAGAGCTTCTAGAAAAAATAAATGTTCATGGAGTATCTCATATCACTGGTGGTGGATTCATCGAAAATATTCCAAGAATGCTTAATGAACATCAAGGTGTATTAATCAATAAAGATGCTCTACCTAATCTTCCAATCTTTAATTTAATTATGAAACTAGGTAAAATCAAACTTAGTGAAATGTATAATATCTTTAATATGGGCATTGGAATGGTTGTAAGTGTTGCTAAGGAAGATGTAAAAGAATCACTAGCAATCTTAAATAGTCATGGTTATGAAGCACGTGTAATTGGTAACGTTAATACCTCTAAAAAAGTAGAAATAATCTAATGAAGAATATTGCAATCTTCGCAAGTGGTACTGGTACTAATTTTGATAAAATATATGAGAATATTAAGTTTGGTTTTTTAAAAGCTAATATATCTTTATTTGTTACTGACAAACCAAATTCTAAATCACTTAAAAAAGCTTTAGATAGAAACATTCCTACTTTTAAATTTAACGCCTCAGATTACTCATCAAAACTAGCTTATGAACAAGAAATAATCAATCAGATTACTAATCATAATATTGATTATATTGTTTTAGCTGGATATATGAGAATCCTAAGTGAAAACTTTGTTAAAACATATAAAAATAAAATTATCAATGTTCATCCATCACTTCTTCCTTCATTTAAAGGTAAAGATGCAATAAAAAGAACTTTTGAATCAGGTGTAAAATATGGTGGCATCACTATCCATTATGTAGATGAAGGCGTTGATACTGGTAAAATAATTGAACAAGGTATTATAAAAATTGATCAATCTGATACCTTAGAAACATATGAACAAAAAGTACATGAACTTGAATATGAATTATATTCAAAAACATTAAAAAATATATTGGAGGACAACTAATGAAAAAAGCGTTAATTAGTGTTTCAGATAAGACTGGAATTGTTGAGTTTGCTAAAGAATTAATCAACCTAGATTATGAAATATTATCAACAGGTGGAACTAAAAGATTACTTGAAGAAAATAACATAGCTGTGACAAAAGTAAGTGACTATACAAAAAGTCCAGAAATATTAGACGGTAGAGTAAAAACTCTTCATCCAATGATTCATGGAGGATTACTTGCACTTAGAAATAATCCTTCCCATTTAGAAGCCATGAAAGAAAACAATATCGATTTTATCGATTTAGTTTGTGTTAACCTATATCCATTTGTTGAAACAATCAATAAAGAAGGTACAACATTTGATGAAGCAATTGAGCAAATTGACATCGGTGGTCCAACAATGATTAGAAGTGCAGCTAAAAACTACAAATACGTTACAACAATCACTGATAACGATGATTTCATAAGAGTTGTAAAAGAGATAAAGGAACATGGTGAAACAAGCTTAGAGCTTAAAAAAGAGTTATCTTTAAAAGCTTTCTTAAAAACTGCAGTTTATGATTCATATATTTCTAATTATTTAATAAATGAACTTGTTTATAATCCTAAAACATTTACAAAAGTATTTGAACTTGATAATCAATTAAGATACGGTGAAAATCCTCATCAAGAAGCTTCTTTATACAAAATGGATAATGATGATTATTCATTATTAAACGCAGAAATCTTAAATGGTAAACAATTATCATACAACAATATCCAAGATGCGAATGTTGCTATCAACATTCTAAAAGAATTCAAAGAACCAACTGCCGTTGCACTTAAACACATGAATCCTTGTGGAATTGGTTCAAGTAATAATATATTAGATGCATTTAACCTTGCATATAATTCTGACCCTGTTTCAATATTTGGGGGAATTATTTCATTAAACCAAAAAGTAACTAAAGCTTTAGCACTTGAATTAAATAAAATATTCTTAGAAATCATCATCGCCCCAAGCTATGATGATGACGCTTTAGTTGAACTTAAAACAAAAAAGAATTTAAGAGTCTTAAAACTTGATACAACTAAATCATCTTCTACTACTAAACAAATAGTTACAGTTAATGGTGGGGCATTAATTCAAGATGTAGATCAACTTGAATTAACAAAATCAATGATTACTACTGCTACTACGTTAACACCGACTGATAACGAAATAGAAGAAATGATATTTGCCATGAAAGCATGTAAACATGTTAAATCAAATGCAATAGTAATCACAAAAGGGACGGCAACTGTTGGGGTTGGTGCTGGACAAATGAACCGTGTTGGTGCTGCATTAATCGCTTTAAACTGGGCAAAAGAACATGGGCATAATGAAGAACTTACACTTGCAAGTGATGCTTTCTTCCCATTTGATGATGTTGTAAAACTAGCAAGTAAATATGGAGTAACAAAAATTATTCAACCTGGTGGAAGTATTAGGGATAAAGATTCAATCAAAGCATGTAATGAACTTGGAATAAAGATGGTTTTTACAGGTAACCGTCACTTTAAACACTAATGTTTAAAAATATATTAATTATTGGTGGAGGAGGAAGGGAACACGCTATTGCCAAAAAAATTAGTGAATCAAATCACTTAAATAATTTATACTGTATCCCTGGTAATCCTGGAACTAAAAATATAGCTACAAATATTGACCTAGATTCTTTTGACTTTTTTAAAGTAAAAGAATTCGCAATTAAAAACAACATCGATTTAATTATTCCTGGTAGTGAAGTGTATTTAGCTAAAGGTATCACTGATTATTTTAGTGACACTTCTATTACAGTCTTTGGACCAACTAAAGATAGCGCAATGATTGAATCTAGTAAAGAATTTGCTAAAGAAATAATGAAGACCTACAATATACCAACTGCTAAATATGAAGTCCTTACTTCATATTTAGATGCTGTTGAATATATCAAAAGCGTTACCTTCCCACTTGTTATTAAATTTGATGGTTTAGCTGGTGGAAAAGGTGTTGTTATCGCTGAAAACTTAAACGAATGTGTTACTGCATTAAAACTAATGCTTGAACAACGTGTATATGGTAAAGGTAATGTTTTAATCGAAGAATTTTTAGAAGGTATTGAATTTAGCTTAATGGCCTTTGTCCATAATGATAAAATTATTCCAATGCCTACAAGCCAAGACCATAAACGTTTACTTGATAACGATTTAGGTCCTAACACTGGTGGTATGGGTATTTACTCTCCAGTACCAATGATTAGTGAGGAAATGTATCAACGTACAATTGACGAAATTATGATTCCAACAATCAAAGCCTTAAAAAGTGAAAACAAATCTTTTAGCGGGTTTTTATATGGTGGCATAATGTATACAAAGACTGGACCAAAAGTTATTGAGTTTAACGCAAGATTTGGTGACCCAGAGGCAGAAATATTACTACCAAGACTAAAATCGGACTTAATTGAACTTATATATAATCTAACTAATAATATTCCTTATACTCCTATTTGGGATAATCTCCATCACTTAGGCATTGTTATGGCTAGTGATGGATACCCAGGAGTATACAAAAAAGAAGTATTAATTGATTTAGGTAAAGTTAATTATTCTGACATCTTTCATATGGGAACAAAAAATAGTGAAAATAAACTACTAACAAATGGTGGTAGGGTTTTATTTGTAAGAGGCAAAGGAAAAACTTTAAAAGATGCTTGTATAACTGCATATAATAATGTAAAATCAATTCAATGTGATAATTTGATATACCGCAAGGATATCGGAAATAAAGCTTTAGAGGTGAAATAATGGATAAAATATTAATTTTAGATTTTGGAAGTCAGTATAATCAATTAATTGCTAGAAGAGTACGTGAAATGGGTGTATATTCAGAGATAGTACCTTTTAATGTTGATCTTGATTATTTAAAGGATGAGTTTGTTAAAGGGATAATCTTATCAGGTGGACCAAATAGTGTTTATGACACTGATGCTCCTCATATTGATAAAGAAATTTACAATTTAGGAAAACCAATTTTAGGAATTTGTTATGGGATGCAAATTACTCAGTATTTAATGGGTGGGACTGTTAGTCCTTCTGATAAAAGAGAGTATGGAAAAAGCACATTAACAATTGCTAAAGATGATGTTTTATTCAAAAACGTAAACAAAGAGTCTATTGTTTGGATGAGTCATGGTGATCATGTTGATAGTTTAAGTAATGATTTTACATTACTAGCAACTACTCCTTCTGCAATCGCAGCTGCAAAGCATAATACTTTAGATATTTATAATCTTCAATTTCATCCTGAGGTTACACACTCAGAATTTGGTAAAAACATTATTGAAAACTTTGTTGATGATGTATGCCACGCTACTAAAAACTGGAACTTAGATGATTATATTGAAAAAACAATCGCAAACATTAAAGAAACAGTTCAAGATGATGAAGTTATTTTAGGACTTAGTGGTGGTGTTGATTCATCAGTTGCTGCTATGCTAATTCACCGTGCAATTAAAGATCAATTAACTTGTATCTTTGTTGATACAGGATTGCTTCGATACAAAGAAGATCAAAAAGTAATGGATACTTATCAAAAACACTTTAATATGAAAATTATTAAAGTGGATGCTAAAGAACGCTTCTTTAATAAACTAAGAGGTATTAGTGATCCTGAACTAAAACGTAAAGCTATTGGTAATGAGTTTGTTAAAGTTTTTGAAGAAGAACAAAAGAAACTTAAAAACGCTAAGTTTTTAGCTCAAGGTACTATATATCCAGATGTTATTGAATCTGTATCAATTAAAGGACCTAGTGAAACTATTAAATCACATCATAATGTAGGGGGATTACCTGATGATTTAGACTTTAAATTATTAGAACCTTTACGTGAATTATTTAAAGATGAAGTTAGAAAAGTAGGATTAGCTTTAGGAATTCCAGAAAACATGATTATCCGTCATCCATTCCCTGGACCTGGTCTTGGGATTAGAATCTTAGGTGAAGTTACTGAGGAAAAAGTTGATATCTTACAACGAGCTGATAATATCTTTATTGAAGAATTAGAGAAAAACAATTTATACAATGAGGTTTCACAAGCATTTGTAGTGTTATTACCAGTTAAAACTGTTGGAGTTATGGGTGATAAACGAACATATGAGTTTGTTGCAGCGCTTAGAAGTGCAAACACAACAGACTTTATGACAGCTACATTCTCTAGATTACCTTATGAATTCTTAGATAATACTGTATCAAGAATTATCAATGAAGTTAGAGGTATCAACCGTGTAGTATATGATATTACATCAAAACCTCCAGGAACAATTGAGTGGGAATAATCGCTTAATATTATATAAAGTAAAAGCTAGAAATCATTTCTGATTTCTAGCTTTTTTAATATCCTATTTTTTAATTTTATTTAATATTGATTCTGCTACTTTAATTCCATCAATTCCTGCAGATACAATCCCGCCTGCATAACCAGCACCTTCACCAGTTGGGTAAAAATTAGTTAGGTTTGTACTTTCTAATGTTTCCTTATCTCTTAAAATTCTTACCGGAGATGATGATCTAGATTCAATTCCAGTAAGTAAGGCATCATCACTATTAAACCCTTTAAGTTTGTTACCTAGTTTAGTGAAAGCTTCAACAAAAGCTTCATTTATACTTTCTGAATATATTGATCTTAAGTTAGCATATTTTACACCTATTGAATAACTAGGCATAACACTACCTAACTTAGTTGTAGGTTTATTATCTAAAAAGTCTTTAACTGTTTGAACTGGAGCTTTATAATCACTACCCCCAAGTTCAAATGCTTTCTTTTCAATCTCTCTTTGATAAGCAATACCCGCAAGTGGATGATCACTTAAAAAATCTGATTCATTTACATTAACTAATAAGGCACTATTAGCATTAACTTTACTTCTTTTATATTCACTCATCCCATTAACTGCAAGTAAACCTAATTCTGAAGAAGCAGGCATAACAACGCCACCAGGACACATACAGAATGTGTAAACACCTCTGTTTTTATTTGTTTGATGTGTTAGTTTGTATTCAGCAGCCCCAAGTTTTTTATGTTTATAATTAACTCCAAACTGTGCTTTATTTATCATTGTTTGATGATGTTCAATTCTAAATCCAACTGCGAATGGTTTTTGAACTACTTCAATGTCGTTATTATAAAGCATTTCAATTGTATCTCTAGCACTATGACCTGTTGCTAAAATAACATAATCAAATTCTTCTTTAGCATCATTAACTGTTAAAACGATTTTTTTACTATTTTTTGTAATGTTAGTTACTTTACTATTAAAATTAACGACAGAACCCTTTGACTCAACTTCTTTTCTAATATTTCTAACAACTTCTACTAGTTTATCTGTACCAATATGAGGGTTATGGACATACATAATTTCCTCAGGAGCACCGGCTTTAACAAAATGTTCAAATAAATATTTTCCTCTGATATCTTTGCTTCTATTAGTTAATTTTCCATCAGAAAAAGTTCCAGCTCCACCCTCACCAAATTGTACATTTGATTCAGGATTTAAAATACCTCTATTTCTGAACCTATTAATAGTTTCAGTTCTATCATCAACTGCTTCACCACGTTCAAAGACAGTAACTTTTATATTAGCATCAGCAAATCTTAAAGCACTAAACATCCCCGCAGGTCCAAAACCGATAATAGCGATTTTTTTAGTTTTATCATACTTAAGAGATTTATCAATAAACTCTTCTTCTACTTTGTTGTAAATTTCTACATTAGGGATTTTCTTTTGTAAAAAATTACTTTCATTTTTTACGTTTGCTAAAACACTAAAAACAAAATATATTTCTTGTTTTTTTCTAGCATCAATTGATCTTTTTAAAACTTTATAACTATTAATATCATTAACACCGATTCTAAGCTTTTTAGATATAGCAATAGTCAAATCAGTAGTTTCATTATCGATATTCACTTTTAGTTGATCGATTTTTAACATTGTTTCCTCTTTTCTAAACAGGTATTACTGTTAGTTTGTTTTATGGACAACATATTATACCACAATATCTATTTATGTATAGCTTTATTCTTAGAATAAAGCAAGTGCGTAACTTGTTTGTTAGGTTAATGATATAATTAAGTAAATAAATCATTATTGGAGGGTATCTATGAACAACTTAAAAACAATATATCCATCAAGATTTTTTGAAGTTCTAAATTTTGATAATAAAGGAACAATCACTTATCTAATGAGTGATGCTTTTAGAATACACTACAATCACGGTTTACTAAAAGCTATAAACATGGCAAAAGAACTTAGTAGTGAGTTACAAATTATCTTATTTAGACAAAAAGAAGCTAACGAACGTAACAATAAATTCTTTAACGAAGGGATTAGAGGGTTTAAAGGTTTTTTGTCTAAATACTCTAACAATATATTTTACTTTGAAGAAACATCAAATCAATTTTATGATTTGTTAAAAAAGAGCGCTATTGTGTTTAAAGATCGAGCTTACCTAAAAGAACATTTATTGATTGAAAATGAGATAGAAAATTTTTTATATAATAATCAAATATCATTTACTTTAGTTGAAAGTAATGTTTTAGTTCCTGTTATAAGTGCTTCTAACAAAGAGGAGTATAGTGCTAGAACTATAAGACCTAAAATCAAAGCTAAAATTGAATATTATAATGACTATATTGATATCTTAGCGCCTAATTTTTATTATGAACAAACTGCTAAAGATATTTTAAGAGATTTTATTGATTATAAACTAAAGAATTATGTTCAAAGAAATGATCCATCAACTTCATACACTAGTGAGTTAAGTCCATATCTTAAATATGGATTTATATCTCCTTTATATATTTATAACGAAGTAGCTGCATCAGGAATTAATAATGCTTCATTATTTCTTGAAGAGTTAGTCATAAGAAGAGAACTATCATATAACTTTGTATTTTATAATAATAACTATCATACTTTTACAGGGATAACTTATGAATGGGCGTATCAATCAATGAATATTCATATAAATGATAAACGTGAATATTTATATACTATTGATGATTATATTAACTTTAAAACTCACGATATATATTTTAATACAGCAATGAAAGAAATGGTTTATTTAGGAAAAATGCATGGTTACATGCGTATGTACTGGGCAAAAAAAATTATTCAGTGGTCTAAAACATATCAAGAAGCATATCAAACTATTATCTATTTAAATAATTATTATTTCCTTGATGGTAATACTCCAAATGGATACTGTGGAGTTGCATGGGTGTTTGGGAAACATGATCGTGCTTGGAAGGATAGAGATATTTTTGGAAAGATAAGATATATGAATCAAGCCGGTTTAAAAAGAAAGTTTAATATTGATAAATATGTGAGTAACACTAATAAGTTAATCATATAAAAAGTCTAGAATATTCTAGACTTTTTTTAAGTATTTGATAATAATTTTTCAGCAGCTATTTTATTTAACCATGATTCACCATCATGTGCTTCATCTTTATTTATATATCTTCCATTATCATATAAACTAAATAATTTGTTAAGCGATGCTTTGGTTAAATCACATATATCATTTGTTTTGTTATTTTTTAAAACAAATAAAAATTTATGATCATTATCACTTCTTTTAAAAGCTCCAATCAATTTACATTCTCTTATATCACCTAAGTTTTGGCTCTCACTTGTTAAAACAATAGCATCTGAATGTTTACTTGGTGGTGTACCAAATCCTTTTATATAGCCATAAAATCCTATAAAGGCTTTATTATCCATAAAACGGTGTTTATACTCCTTAATAACTGGTTTAGTCAAATCTTCAAGATAAACTAAACGTTGTGATTTATTCGGAATAATCTCAACAACTATCTCATATACCATAATATTATCCTTCCTAAAAACGTATTTCTAATATAATTTTATCATACATAGTTATAATATGTTAAAATAATATCAACTAGGAGGTAATTATGAAAACTAAAACATTTAATGATCTTACTACTTTAGAACTTTATAATATATTACAGTTGAGGAATGAAGTTTTTGTGGTTGAACAAAACTGTGTTTATCAGGATCTTGATGAGAAAGACAAACAAGCGATTCATCTGTTTTATGAAGAAGATAGTATAGTAATTGCTTATTTACGAATATTACCAAGTGGTGTTAGTTATCAAGATTCGCCTTCAATTGGCAGAGTAGTTGTAAAAGATAATGCGCGTGGTCGCGGTCTTGCTAAAAAGATAATGGAAGAGGCAATTGATTATATCTATAATGATTTAGGAGAGTCAACTATTAAGATTAGCGCTCAGGAATATTTAACTAAATTTTATCAATCTTTAGGATTTTGTATTAATGGTGAAAGTTACTTAGAAGATGATATCCCTCATATCTTAATGACCCATAAAAAATGTAAATAAAAAACACTTTATTATAAAGTGTTTTTTTATTTTTCTAATAAATTTGTGTATGCTGCTAAAACACTAGTTACTAATCCACTTAATGTAAAAAGTCCAAAAACAGAGAATAATAACTCGACTATGTTATTTCTAAGAAAGCCTCTGAATCCAACATAAGTTATTAATTCTGATGTGTCATATAGATTTGGAAATTCTAATGTTATATAGATTAGAAAAAGTGTACCAATACTACCGATAATAAACAAAACAATCCCAAGTATGAATTTTGGCATGGTTTCCCTCCTTCTTTTTATGCTTTAACAGCCCATCTCATTTTAGTTGAACGAGCTCTACTATTAGTATGGCATTCTTCTGCGCTTGGTCTAATAATATCTTTAGCCACATCTTGATAAACACCTTCTTTTAAATAGTTTTTAAAAGACTTTTTAACAAGACGGTCTTCTCCGGAATGGAAAGATAATATCGCAACTTTACCACCAGGTTTTAAGATATTAGGAAGTTTCTCTAAAAACTCATATAATGCGTCAAACTCTTGATTAACATCTATTCTTAGAGCTTGAAAAGTTCTTTGACATGATTTTTTAATGTCTTTTTCTTTTGTCGCTTTTGGTAAAAAGTCTAGTGTGTCTTCAATGATTTTTCTTAAATCACTAGTTAGTTCTAAAGGTTTTCCTTTTCTAATTTCTAAGACAATTGCCTCAGCTATTTCTCTTGCGTAAGGTTCGTCTGCATTTTCAATTAACATTCCTTCTAACTCATCGATTTTTATTCTTTTTAAGCGATTAGCTGCGCTAATTCCTTTTAAAGGATTCATTCTTAAGTCAAGTGGTCCTTCTGTTTTATATGAAAATCCGCGTTCAGGATCATCTATTTGCATAGAAGAAACTCCAAGGTCAGCTAAAACAAAATCAAATTTTCCAGAGAGTTCACTTAGAACATCAATATCTTTAAAATTTAGTTCTTCAATAGTTAATATGTTTTCATCATATCCTAATTTATTTAATCTTTCTTTTGTTTTAGGAAGTTCTACAGGATCTACATCAAGAGCATACATATGGCCCTTACCATTGAGAGACTTAAGCATTTCTTTAGTATGTCCACCATAACCTAGAGTTGCATCTAAACCAGTTTGTCCTGGTTTAATCTGAAAAAAGTCTAAGATTTCTTTTACACATATTGAGATATGCATTCCTGCAGGTGTACTACCTTTACTTATTACTTTTTCTACTGTATCTTGATATTTATTTGGATCTAGCTCTTTATATTTTTCTTTAAAGTTTTTTGGGTATTTACCTTTATATCTTACTCTTCTTTTATGAGTAGTGTTTTGTTCTTCCATCATAAACCGCCTTTTATATTTTTAGATAATATATATCATAACAATTTTAGCAAATTTATACCCTTAATACAAACTATCTATAATAAAAAACGTTAATCTTAAATAAGACTAACGTTTTTTTAATTTTTTATACTAGTTTACTTGCTTGTAGAGATTTAATGAAGCAAGATGCATCATCTTTACAAGATTCTTTATCATAGTGTTGGCAAGTACCTTCAACTACGATTTGTAGTTTGTTGATGTTGAAATCTTTAAAGATATCATCATTCTTAATCAAATCAAAGATTTTTCCTTGATTTATTTCGATAATATTATTATTAACTTTACAAGTAACATGGATATGTGAGTCAGCACTATGCGTAGAATCATCAATTGTTAAGTCATAGTGTTTTTTACCGTTAATAAATAACTGTGCAACAATTTTGTGCTCGATTAAGAAATCAATATTGTTGTAAACAGTACCTAAATTGTGGTATCCCTTTTTCTTCAATTCAGAATAAATCTCTTGAATTGTTAGATGTTTGCCTTCTAAAACATCTATAATAGCTCTTCTTTGTTTTGTAATTCTAATGTTGTCTTTTCTTAATTCTCTAAATAATTTTTCTTTAACATCCATATTATCACCTATCGTTATATTAACATTTTTCTAAATAAAAGAGTAGCGAAATACATAAAAAAATGAAAAACTAATGTAGTTTCTCATTCATCTTTTGTAAAACATATGCCGGAACAAACGCTGATAAATCACCTTTAAAATGTGCAATTTCCTTCACAGTTGTACTACTTAAGAAAGAAAATTTATTGTCAGTCATAAAGAAGATTGTATCAATTTCACGATCAAGGATTCTATTAGCTCCTGTCATTTGAAATTCATACTCAAAATCTGTTAGGGCTCTAAGTCCACGAACAATATGTGTCGCTCCAAGACTTTTAGCTTGTTTTACAGTTAACTCATTTGAAACTACTAATTCAATTTTATCTAAACACTCACTTAATACTTCTTCACAAATTAAAACTCGTTCTTGTGGTGTGAATAATGATTGTTTACTCATGTTTTCACTAATCACAATGTATAATTTGTCAAATACTTTTAACGCTCTTTTTACGATGTCGATATGACCAAACGTTATCGGATCAAAACTACCAGGATATACTGCTACTTTCATCTTCTAACCCCTTTTCCAATAAGATATCTTTGTGATACCTTTTGTTTTTTCTTTATATTTAATTATATCAAATATTTCATCTTTTAAAAGCGTTAATTTTCCCGTCAACAATATGATAATACCATGATTACTTAAAAGTTTTCTCTTAGAAATAACTTCAATTATCTCATCAGTAACATCTAGCGAGTAAGGCGGGTCCAAAAAGATTATATCAAAAACTTGGCTAGTTGCAAGTAAAAAACTCAAAAAATCTTGATTTGTTACAATTCCTGATGATTTTATGTCTAAAATCCTCATATTTTCATTAACAACGTTAGTTGCCTCTTTGCTGGCATCATTAAAATAACATTGTTTTGCCCCTCGACTTAATGCTTCAATCCCAAGAGACCCACTTCCACAAAATAAATCAAGTACTACTTCATCAGAAAAATAAGGACCAATATGATTAAATATTGCTTCTTTGATCATATCTCTTGTTTCTCTTGTTTTATCTGATTCTACACGTTTTAAGACGCGACTACGATATATTCCTGCGATTATTCTCAAAAAACCACCTCACAAATAATAAAGGCCTATATAGGCCTTTATTTTAATACTTATAAGTTAATGTTTCAACTGTTTCTTTATCTAATTTTTCAACTAACTTAGTAACTAATTTAACCATTGCATCATAATCGTCTTTATGAACGATTGATGTATGTGAATGTAAATATCTTACTGGTAAACATAAGGCAATTGAAGGAACTCCTGCAGCTGTTAAGTGCATTGCTCCGCCATCAGTACCACCTCTTTCAAGGTATGTTAACTGGTAAGGGATTTTTTCATCTTCACAAACACTGATAACAAAATCTCTTAAACCTTTATGTCCGACCATAGAACCGTCTTTAAAGACTACTCCTACACCTTTTCCAAGTTCAGTTTCTTTTGTTCCACCTGGGAAATCAAAAGCGATTGTTGTATCAAGCGCAATTCCGATGTCTGGATTAATCTTATAAGTACTTGTTTTAGCACCTCTTAATCCAACTTCTTCTTGAACAGTACCTACACCATAATAAATGTTTTGGTGATTAGTATCTTTAATGTTATTTAATACTTCAATAGCTGCAGCACAACCAACACGGTTATCCCAAGCTTTTCCTAATAAGTATTTTTCATTACTTAAAGTTGTTGCTTCAATATATGGTGTAACCATATCTCCAGCCATAATTCCTAAAGCTAAAGCTTCTTCTTTATCTTTAACACCTATATCTAAATACATACTTTCCATAGTTACAGGTTTAGCTCTTTCTTCTGGAGTTAAAATATGCGGAGCTTTTGCCCCAATTACTCCTCTTAATTCTTTGTTATCTTTTGTTGTAATAACCATTTGTTGAGCAAGCATAACTTGACTCCACCAACCACCTGCAGGAGTGAATTTAACATATCCTTCATCAGTGATTCTTGTAACCATAAATCCAACTTCGTCCATATGTCCAGCAACCATAATTTTTGGTCCATTAGGGTTCCCAACTTTTTCACCAATAATACTACCTAAGTTATCATATGAAATTGTTGCTAAATCTTGCATTTTGTCTGCCATGTATTCACGAACTTGTCTTTCGTTACCAGGAATACCATTAAGCATTGACATTTCTTTTAGAATTGTACTCATAATTTCCTCCTAATTCATTAAAAAATCAATCCAAATTGATTATAACATAAAATTTTATTATTTTAACTAAAACAAGTCATTTTATTTAGAAAATGTAATCGCTATCATAAATAACAAAAGAAAAAAACTCACAAAATGTGAGTTTCTTTTATTCATCTGCTAATTTTTTAAATTGATTACTAATAAAACGATCAAGTAAATTTACAAGCATTTCTGTTTCAGCTTCATCAAAACCTTTAACTAAATCATAAATACATGTGTTCTCAATAATTTCAACTTCACTACAAATCTCAGCACTACCACCAGCTAAGTAAATGTTTTGAACACGACGATCTTTGTCGTTTTTTACTCTAAAAATATAATTGTCTCTTTCAAGTCTTGAAATTACTCCAGAAAGAGTTGCTTTATCAGTATCCATTTGAACTAAAATTTCTTTTGCTGTAATTCCTGGTTCATTGTTAATAACTTTTAAAACCATTAATTGTGCATAAGTAATTCCTAGTCTTTCTAAGTGCTTTGACATTAGTCTTTTATAAAGCATACTACTCTTATTTATCTTATAACATATCTCTTTTACCATTGATAGACCTCCTGCTTATTTAGCATACAAAATAATTATACAAAAAAACTAGCATTTGTCAAAGAATATTGTATAATAATTATGGAAATACTTAAAAAAGGGTGAATTAAATGGATAATAAAGACAATATCACAGAAGTTGATGCAAATGAAGTATATAATATGCATCTATCAAACCATATAAAAGTAATTGATATTAGAGAACCATATGAACATCGTGACATCACGATGAATGGAACTTTAAATATTCCTATGAATCAATTAATTAGTAATGTTGATATGTATATGAAAAAAGATGAAATATATTATTTATTATGTAATAGCGGATCAAGATCTTATCATTTAACTAAAATCTTAGTAGACAATGGATTTAATGTTATTAATGCTAAGGGTGGTATCATTTCAATAAAAGAACTAAAAAGATTTAAATCATAAAAAAATGGTTGTAGCGAAAGCTACAACCATTTTTAATTTACATGATCTTGTGCTGGTTCTTCGATTTCTGGAACGATTTGATCATTAATATTTTTTTCAGTTTTACTAGTGATATTTACATCCATAGTTTTTTCTAAACGATATACTTGATAACCTTTATAACCACCATATCCTAAATAACCACCTGTTAAAACACTAAATAGTAAAATAATATGAATTAAAACAGCTCCATCAAAATCTTTCATTGTAATCGCAATTGTTCCAGCAGGTAATGCTAAGATATGGAATAAGTAACTAATATTGTCACCTTTTTCAACACCATAACTAAGTGAGTAGAAATGCACAGCACTTCTCCCAATTAAAACTGCACCAAATAAATAACCAAAGATATCAGAGAAAACTCCTTCAACGTCTTTAACTACAATTGCGCCAACAATCATTATTATCCCAATTACAACAGTAATAGTAATTTCCATAATATTAATTGTTTTTATTAAATCATTTCTTTGTGTTTTGATAAACGGAACTAATCTAATCACACTGTATAAAATTATTAAACTACCAACAAACGGGATAACGATTCTTTCACCATCACCAAATTCTAAAAACAGTGCTAGTCCTACTAATAAAGCTGCTCCAATAATTCTGAAGATAAAACCATATTGTTTAATTAACTTCAAATGTATCCCTCCTATTCAAATTTATTTTTTAGTTTATTAATCACCTGATAAAACCCTGCGACAAAGCCCATAGCGGCAAACTCAACTAAGATTATGTAATATGGAATACCTCCAAAGTACTTAATCATTGGGAATTTAGTAATTTTACTTTTATCAAATAACAAAAACATAAAATCTGTATCATTGTAATAATTATAGAACATCATAAATGTTGCAATTGTCTGTAAAATTAAAAATGCTTTTACAGATTCCTTTTTACTTGGATAATATCGATGAACTATTAAAAAATATAATGGTGTAATAATTAGTATCCCATGAGCTACAGTATATTGATAATAACGATAAAATTCAGCACCATAACCAATAACTGGAACAAATAAACTAATTAATCCACCAATTACACCTGTATAAAGTGTAAATGAGTAAACTACTCTGTTTTTTGTGAATATTAATATGATTGCTGTAAACATGCTTATACTACATAATTGAAAAGGTAATATAAGTGGATCTAATCCATAAATAGAAAATCTAAGAATATAGTGACTACTGTATAAGATAACAAATATTATCCCAACACTATATCTTAATCTTTTATCTAGTAGTTTATTATTTCTAAATACCTCACGATATTTAAAAAGTAGATAGATTAATGTAAATAAGATTATTAATGGTAAATACCTCTCAAAAACATTTAATTGCATCCAACTACCATATTTAGCAATGTACTCATCCCTATAAGGAGATAAATAAGTAAAAAATTCCATTAAGAAATCACCTCTTTATGTATTTATTATACTTTATTTAGTATAATTTAGAAACTTTTTGTAAAATAAAAAACCTAAATATTTGGAAATCACTCTTGCAGAACCACGGTTCTACCAATGTGGTAGCTTCTTATTTGATTTTAAGGGTTCCTTATAAAAGTTAAGGCTTCCGCACCAATCAAATCTCAGCCCCTAATAAATTAAGTTGGGGTCGCAAGCGAGTGATTTCCAATTATCTAGGTCAATTATAGTTTAACTCTTTAAAGTTAAAAAGTCAATGAATGCACACCTCTCTTATTTAGAAATAATTTAGATATATCTAAATAACAAAGCCATAATTAAAGAACTTAGTCAACTAATCACACTTACATAATCCTTCTTAATATGTTTGATTTTTAACCTCAAATAAGGCGATGAAGATTGCGATAAATAATATATAATCTGCGTAAAAATACATTGGTTGGAAGAACCCATTAACAATTCCTGTTCCAAACAACATTATTAACACAAAGTACTTAAACAAGTCTTTGTCTTTAATAATTACTTTTACTTGTTGATACATAAAATAAAATAGATTTACAAGACCAAAAACACCTAAAGTCATTGCCTGGATAAAGGTATTATGATAGTTTTTAATCCCAAATTCTGCTAAATGGACTCTTGAACTATATAACCCACCAAAACCAAACAACGGATGTTCCTTAAACAATTCTATTCCTCTTTCAATTAACACCCAACGATCATCAAATCTTCCTAAATCTCGATCTAAGAACGAGTTAATAACTCCAGAGATGATTCCATCTTGTTCAAAATATAACATCGTTATTCCCGTTATTACTACATAAATTATTCCAGGAATGATTATTTTTTTTATATCTTTACGATAAAATATTAAAACCATAACACCTAATAAGATAGCGTAAACAGCTAATGTTAGGATTGAAGATCTTGATAGTGTTAAAAAGATACCAAGAGCACTAAAACTACCTAGAACCATGTAATATATTTTATCTTTAACGTTTAGAACTAAATAAGCTACTAAAGGAATACTTACTAGATTCGGATAAATAATAACATTTAAATTTGCCCATCCTAAACTGATTTGACGAGTTCTAATAATGTTTAAGATTGGTTCAGTTGATGTATTTAATACATATAACATTTCAGCGGTAACTACGAGACTTGCATATAAGAATATTTTCGATATGTTAATAAAATTATCTTTATCATCCTTTAAGACATTTACTAAATACATATATGTTGCTGTAAATCTTAATACTTGCAATAATCCATACCATGTATTTTTATAATCATCACTATTAATAAATGTCAGGATTGATAAGACAATAAATATCATAAACGGGTAAAATAATTTACCTTTAGTACTAAATTTACGGTTTTTTATTGCATCTGCAACGATTAAAACAATAGTTATAACCATTAACGCAGTTTTCAGTGTTGTAGCTTCATTACTTAAATTTTGATTACCCATGTGTGATAGCATCACAATTGGGATTAAGTTAAGTGGGTTTTTGTTAAAAATAACAGTATAAATTCCTACAACTAAAAATACTGCAACTACTAAGTATTCTAAGTTAAATACATAACTTGTAAACGTTAGTGTTGAAAGAATTATTAAGTATATATCAAATTTTTGTTTCTTTATTAAATCCATCATAAAACCACCCACAATGATTATATCATATATATGCATATAATTATGACTATTGTGTGAAAAAAAACATAAAAAAAAGCAGTTATAAACTGCTTATTTTAAAGCCTCAATTAATTCAGCTTTTTTAAGTGTAGTATATCCTGTTAAACCTTTTTCTTTAGCTAATGCTTTTAATTCAGCAACTGTCATTTTAGATAAGTCTGTTGACTCTTCTACAACTTCAGCAACTACTTCAGCTACTTCTTCAGTTTTAACTTCTACTTTTTTAGCTACTGCTTTTTTAGGAGCTTGTACTAATGCTTCACCGTTTAATCCTTTTTTAGCGATTTCAACTAAGCTTGCAAAACCAGCTTCATCATAAATAGCAATATCAGCTAACATTTTACGGTTAACTTCAACACCAGCTTTGTTTAAACCGTTAATCATTTTTGAATATGATAACCCGTTTAATCTAGCTGCAGCATTGATTCTAGTAATCCATAATTTTCTGAAATTTCTTTTTCTTTGTTTACGATCTCTATATGCATAAGCTAGTGATTTCATCACTTGCTCATTAGCAGTTCTGTATAATAAATGTTTTGATCCAAAATAACCTTTGGCAAGTTTTAATACTTTTTTACGTCTTTTTCTTGCAACGTTTCCGCCTTTAACTCTTGGCATTTTAATTACCTCCTATAAATTATTTGATATTTGCGATTTGTTGTTTGATTCTTTTTGCATCACTTGGACTAACTAGGTTAGGTTGGCGATGTTGTCTAATTGATTTTGTTGATTTATTCCCTTTTAAATGTCCTCTAAAAGAGTGAGACACTTTTAATTTTCCAGTTGCAGTTCTACTAACTCTTTTTTTCGTACCTGAATGAGTTCTCATTTTTGGCATTATTGTCAACTCCTTTTATTTTTTATCTTTTTTAGGCATTAATGACATCATCATATTACGCCCATCAAGTTTTGCCTTGCTTTCAACATCAGCTATGTCTTCACAAAGTTCAGCAAATTGTTTCATTACTTCTAAACCTTTACTTGTGTAAGCCATTTCGCGACCTCTAAAGCGTATAGAAATTTTTAATTTGTCGCCTTTTTCAAGAAACTTACGACCATTTTTAAGTTTTGTATCAAAGTCGTGTTTATCGATTTTTGGTGATAATCTAATTTCTTTTAACGTAACTACTTTTTGATGTTTTTTAGCTTCACGAGCTTTTCTTTGTTGCTCGTAACGGAATTTGTTATAATCCATGAACTTAGCTACAGGGGGTTTTGCAGTTGGTGCTACTAACACTAAATCCAAACCTTTGTTTGAAGCTTGATTTAAAGCATCTCTTGTACTAAGGATTCCTAATTGTTCACCTGTATCAGAGATTACTCTAACTTCACGAGATCTAATTCCACCATTTAACAAATGATCATCATTACGTTTTTCTGGTTTTTGTTGCGAATATTTACTTGCGATAATTCCACCTCCATATTTTCAAATTTTTAAAGCTATGGAAAGAAAAAAAACAGCGCGGGCATATACCCACGCTGATAAATTATTTTATCTAAGTAGCTTAAACCTATAGATTTGTCTATCAGGTGAGAGTGGGTACTCTTCTTTCCACATTTACTTGCTTAATTATTATAACACTTCTAATACTAAAGTCAACCCTTATTGGTCATCTTTTGGTTTAATTAAGTTTTTAGCGTAATCAGCTTTATTGATTTGTTTATTTCTAGCAATAGCTAGCGCTCCTTTAGGAATATCCTTAGTTACAGTTGAACCAGCTGCGATGAACACTTTATCACCAACGCTTAGTGGTGCAACTAAATTAGTATTACAACCAATAAATACATCATCACCAATAATTGTTTGATGTTTATTAATACCATCATAGTTTACAGTAATACTACCACAACCAAAGTTAACGTTTTTACCAGTTACTGTATCACCGATATATGCTAAATGAGCTGCTTTTGTACCATCACCAGTTGATGATTTTTTAACTTCAACAAAGTTACCAATGCGGTTATTAGCACCGATATTTGCCCCGTTTCTTAAATGTGCAAATGGTCCGATTGTTGTGTTTTCATGAACCGTTGAATCGTAAACTAAACTATGTCTTACTTCAACACTTTCATAAATAGTTGAACTATGAATTTCTGTGTTTGGTCCAATAACTGCTTTTGTTTTAATAACTGAATCTCCAGTTATTGTCGTATTTGGATTAATAGTAACATTTTCTTCTATTAGTACATTATGTCCAATAGTTACAGTTTCAGGATTGATAATTGAAACTCCATTTAACATATGCATTTTATTGATTTGTTCGCGTAAATGTTTTTCTGCAATACTTATGTTAAATAAATCATTTACACCCATTACTTTATATGAGTCTCTTAAAACAAAAGTACCAACTACATAGTCTTTTTTCATTATCTCAACAATATCAGTTAAGTAGTATTCACCTTTTGTTGGGTTTTTCTCTATTTTTTCAAGAGCTTTAAATAATAAGCTATTACTTACTACATAAATCCCTGTATTTATCTCTTTAATTTGTTTTTGTTCTTTTGTACAGTTGATATGTTCAACAATTCCTTCAATATTACCGTATTCATTTCTGATGATACGACCATATCCTTTAGGATTTTCCATACTTGTTGTCACAACTGTTAAATCATTACCTCTATCAGTGTGGTAACTAATTACTTTGTTGATTACCTTATAATCAACAAGAGGCATATCTCCAAGTAAAATAATTGTTGTTCCACGTCTTCTTTCAAGTAGATCTTTAGTAACCAGTACAGCATGCCCTGTTCCTAGTTGTTCTTCTTGAACAGCGTATTCAACGCGATCTTGAAGCAAATCAAAAAAGACTTCTTTTTTATGTCCTACTACTGTTATTATTTCGTCAACATTACTCTTTTCTATATTTTCAGTAATATATTCAATCATTGGTTTTTTTAAGATTGGAAAGGCACATTTTGGTAACTCTGTTTTCATTCTTGTCCCTTTACCTGCAGCTAATACTACAGCGTATTTTTTCATGTTACTCCTCCTTCAAAGTTTTGAATAAACTAATAAATTCACTCATTACTTTATCTAGTTCTTTTTCATCTTTATAACTTAATGTAACTCTAATTAATGGTTCAGTACCTGATGCTCTTACTAATACTTTACCATCATCACTCCATAAAGCTTGAGTTTTAGTAACTAAATCAGTAATTCTTTGATCATTTACAATATCTTTATTATATGCTTTTATGTTTTCCATTTTTTGTGGATACATATTAATTGGACTTATTAATTCTTTTAAAGTTTTATTAGTTTCTTCTAATACTTTTAAGATGTACATACTAACAAATAAACCATCACCAGTACTTAAGTGATCAAATAAGATGATATGTCCACTGTTTTCCCCACCAATTGAATAATCAAATTCTTTGATTTGAGCTAATACATGTTTATCGCCAACATCAGTTTTAACAACTTTAATCCCTAAATCATTAAAGGCTTTAATGATTCCTAAATTACTCATTTTTGTTAGAACTACTGTATCTTTGTTTAATTTGTTTTGACTTTTTAAATAACTAGCAATTATATAAATGATTTTATCGCCATCAATAATATCACCATCATTATCTACAAGTAAAAAACGGTCACCATCACCATCATAACTAAATCCAAAATCAGCATTTTTTTCTTTAACTAAGGAAATAATACTCTCTAAATGAGTACTACCTACACCGTTATTAATATTAACCCCATCAGGATTAGCTCCAATTTGATGTAACTCTTTTACATAACCACTTAACATCTCTTTTGCAATCACAGAGTTTGCTCCATGAGCACTATCAATAGCAACTACATAATTACTTTTTTTAAGATTTAAATCTTTATAAATTTCTTTATAAATGTTTAATGGTTCATCACTAGTAATTACTTTACCAACACTTATAACATCAAACTCACCACGGTTATCAACAAAATATTCAACCGCAAGTTCTTCCTCTTCACTAAGTTTAGTTCCATATTTAAATACTTTTATCCCATTATCATGATATGGATTATGAGACGCTGTAATCATTACACCATATATTTTTTTAACTTCACTATAATACTGAATTACTGGAGTTGGTACAACACCAGCTAATATAACATTTATCCCTAAACTTTGGGCTCCACTAGCTACACTATACATAAAATCATAACTAGATTCTCTAGTATCACAACCAATAACTAATGTATCAGCTTTTAAAACGTCTTTAATACTTTGTCCTACTTTAAAAGCAAGACTTGTAGTTAACTCAAGTCCAACTCTACCTCTTATCCCATCAGTTCCAAAATATTTTGCCAAATTAATCATCCTCTTTCAATTATCTAAATTAACAAATTAATTTTATCATAAAGTTATGAAATTTCAATGAACGAACAATAAATAAATATAATTGTTCAATAATAAAAGAAAAACCCAAATTAATTTGGGTTTATTCAACTGTTACGCTTTTTGCTAAATTTCTTGGCTTATCGATGTCATATCCACGCTCAAGTGCAGCGTAATAAGCGATAAATTGTGTCGGGATAATTGTTAGTAATGGACTAAATAACTCAAAAACATCATCTAACACTATTAAATCACTACTATCTTTAACAGCCTTTGTACTAATAACGATTGTTTTAGCACCACGACTCTGAACTTCATATAAATTGCTTCTAGTATTTTTATTGATTTCCTTTTGACTAATAATAGCAATAACTGGAGTTCCTTCTTCAATTAAAGCAATTGTTCCATGTTTTAATTCACCAGCTGCAAAACCTTCAGTTTGAATATAACTAATTTCTTTAAGTTTTAATGCTGATTCTAAGGAAGCATAATAATCAATTCCACGACCAATATAAAAACAATTACGTTTAGTTAAATACTCTTTAACTATATCTTTTATATATTCTTTTTTATCAATTATATTTTCCATACTAATTGCTACTTTAGATAACTCTTTTCTTAAATTAAGATGTGTATTATCACTAACATGCATCGCTAAGATAGATAAAATTGCGATTTGCGCTGTGTATGCTTTTGTTGATGCTACAGCTATTTCCGGTCCTGCGAAGATTTCAACATAACCATCAGCTTCTCGAGCTAATGTTGATGTTTTAACATTTGTAATTGTTAAACTTCGATAACCTTTTCGTTTAATATTAACAAGTACAGCTCTTAAATCTGCTGTCTCACCACTTTGTGAAATAAAAATGAATAATGGATTATCACTAAGTAGTGGCATATTATATGCAAACTCACTAGCAATATGAACCTCAGTCGGAATTCCTGCCATTTTTTCAAACATTTCTTTACCAATAAAACCAGCATTCATACTAGTCCCAGCAGCAATTATATATAAACGATCACTATCGTTAATCATTTTTTTAGCATTACCATTTAATGTGATTTTATCACCATCAAAGTATTTACTAATAATGTTTCTAATAACACTTGGTTGTTCGTTTATTTCTTTTAACATAAAATGAGCATATTCACCCTTCTCAACATTAAAATTATCAATATCAATTGTTTTAATATCATAAGGTGTTTCTTTACCAATAATATCTTTGATTATAAAACCGTCTTTAGTTACCTCAATAAAGCTTTTATCATCAAGAGTAACATAATCATTAGCAAGTCCAACAAACGCCATTACATCTGATGCTATGATTGTTCCACCTTGCCCAATCCCAAGTAATAACGGAGATTTGTTTTTAGCTGCATACATAATTTCTGGATTTAAACGATCAATAACTAATAACGCATAAGATCCTTCTAATAAAGTCAAAGTTTTACGAATACTTTCCTCAACAGTCAATGTATGTGAAAACTCTTCAATTAAATTTGCGATAACCTCAGTATCGGTATCACTATAAAAATTAGTTTGATGTAAAATATCATTTTTAAGTTCCTTATAATTCTCAATAACACCATTATGAACAATAATAAATCTTTTAGTATTTGATTGATGAGGATGTGAGTTATTTTGGTTAGGAATACCATGTGTTGCCCATCTTGTATGACCAATCCCAAGCCCAGTATCATAACTAAAATCAGTTATACTTTCTAAATGAGCTACTCTTCCTTTATCTTTATATATCATAAATTCATTATCAGTTTTTTTATATAAACTTATACCCGCAGAATCATATCCTCGATATTCTAACTTGCGTAATCCGTTTAAAATAATTTCCCTTGCATCTTCTTTACCTAAGTATCCTACAATACCACACATATAACCATATCCTTTCAAGATTTCTAACTTTATTTCTAGATATCAGTACTATTATACATTGATAAAGTGATTGTTGACAATAAAAAAATCAAGGAAAGTATTATATACTCTTTAAACAAAAATATATATTGATTATTTATTGAATAAAACAATTCCGGAAAAAAGATACTATAAACAACTTTAAAGCCCTTAACATCATTAATATTCTCTAAAAATCCGTTAATTGTATAAGTAACCATATACAAAGTAAAAAACATTAATAACCCGTATATACTCTTAAAAACAAGATAAAAAATAATCCCAAGTAGTAAATAGTACAAGCAAAAAATAAGTAACCTAATAAATAAAATAACTAACACATTATTAACATAAAAATATGGAGTTAAGACTAAAGGAATTAACAAAAACAATAGATAATTAACTAATAAAATCAATATAATTACTATATATATAGCTGTAATCTTACTAATAATAACTCTACTTCTATAAGTTTTATTAAGTAAAAAATAATCATAATTATTCTTATTAAAACAATCAATAATCATAAAAACAATTAACACAATCAACTCTAATTTTAAGAAACTAATACATTCACTAATATATTCGTTATAGTAATTACTTTGATTAATTAAAAGCTCGTGGATATTTGTAGTAAAGCTACTAAAATAAATAAACAACAAAGAATTAATCACTATCATCCCTAAAGATATGTAATATGTTTTTTTACTAAAACAAAAATATAAGTATGTAGACAATACTTTACTAAATACCAAGATAACTAGCCCCCTTAACATTTACATTCTGA
The DNA here is from genome assembly GCA_002285055.1 of Candidatus Izimoplasma sp. ZiA1. Lineage (GTDB taxonomy): Bacteria > Bacillota_I > Bacilli_A > Izemoplasmatales > Izemoplasmataceae > Izemoplasma_C. The sequence continues at coordinate 86 of NQYJ01000004.1, read as the reverse complement.
TGATCAATAATAATATAACGAATATATTAGTGAATGTATTAGTTTCTTAAAATTAGAGTTGATTGTGTTAATTGTTTTATGATTAT
>NQYJ01000030.1 GCA_002285055.1 Candidatus Izimoplasma sp. ZiA1 | reverse complement strand
CCCGCCCAGCGTGTTTCGCGAGGTATTTGAACCAGCCCTTAGCATCGGAGATCGGTTTACAGTCCTGGGCCTGTACACGGGCTTCTCTGAACGTAAACATCCTTACCCAGTTACAGATGATCAACCGGCAATAATCGTCGTTTAGAAAGCCCCCCAGGGGGTCACAGGCATCGGTAAAATAAACAACGCCATGCAGGTGAGGAACACCGCGCCGCTGCCATTCAACTACCCAATGAAGATAGTTAAAACCGACTTTCCGTAACGATTCTAGGTAATTCTTAACAAGACGCTGCCACTGTTCTGGGGATTCGGGGCAGGTTTTTAAGGTAAGGGTAAAGGCATAGCCATTTTCACCCAGGAGAAGCCAATCAACAGACTGCAAAAAGGCAGTATTCCGCCTGACAGCACCGGGGGACCAGCCAGCAATGTGAGATCGTTTAGAGGGCATAGCGGTTAACGAGCGTGGGGGAGTTCCACATCGAGCGCCAGAATTGTATACTTTGAGGGTACGCATATGTTCCTACCGAGATTAGGGATGAATGCAGCCTCAGGGGTGTTTCCGCACCTCTGGGGCATTTTTTTAGACTTCAAAGGGTAATGGGTTCTCCTGTTCTAAGTCTAAACGACACCCCAAATTGGGGCGGCAAATTCTGTGGCTTCCGTAGGGTCTTTATACACCCTCAGTGCCAATATGTAACTACTAATCAAGAGTGCCCCCCCCCGGGGGCGCCACAGGCTGCCTCTCCCGGGGTGGGGGGGGCGGTTGCTTAGACCGCTATTTGTGAGTTTCCAGGTATACCATTTACGCCAGCCTCAATTTATCGGGGATCATATCCTCTGAACCCTTTTTGTCTCGCGCTGCCGCAGAACTCTTTACACCAATCACCATGCCCC
>NQYJ01000029.1 GCA_002285055.1 Candidatus Izimoplasma sp. ZiA1 | reverse complement strand
CATCTCGTTATAGTCGTATAAATGATTAAGTAGTGCCCTAACTTCAATATTTCTAAGTGAATTTCCTTTCATTAAGTAGTTGTCTAAATTCTTTAGTATTGTAGATATTTCAAAGTCTAGAAACATAAGATTTATATCTGTATTAGTTATTAAAAATCTCTTAAGAGTACTTTGATTGATTAGCCTATACTTATCTGTTTTCTTATCTAAGACATAAAAGTTTTGATATAGCTCCATTAAAGTTAATTTAATGTTACTTATAGTTAATGTTATATCATCAAAATGTATTTGATCTGAACTTCTATAATGACTTAATACTTCTTTTATACTTGAATAGTCAATATAATTATCTTCATTTAAAGGTAATAGCAAAGTTAAGATAAAGATGTCCAAACTTAAACTATTAGTTTGGAAAAATGTTCTATATAACTCACTTTTAAAAACTTGATGTTTCCTAACGATAGTCAATACTTTCTTAAAATTGCTATTATTATCTTCTAATAATTTAGTGAAATACTCTTTTTCAATTTCAATACCATTGTAATCTAAAATAATTAACATATTTTCTAAAGAAAGACCCCCGACATACGCTTGACATATTCTTTCATTTAAAGGTTCCAAACTATTATATTCTATTAATGCAGTGATTTTTTTACCTTTTAAAACAGTTGCCAAAGTTTGTGGATTTATCTTACAGTCAATAAATAGGAGATATCTTTTTTTGTTCAAGAAAAATAATAGCGTAACTAAAAAACTCAAGATAATGTAAACTGATAACTCGAGATATAGGTTTATAGAAATTATCCTCATTACTCCTCCCCCAATAATACCAATAATAATCCAAAACCAAAATTTCTCATAAAAGTTATTAACAGATAATCGTTTTTTTGGAGTAGCAAATTTATGTAACTCATCATTCATTCTGTTCACATCATCTGTGAATGTTTCATTAGTGTAAGTAAGTGTTCCCATATTGTTCGAAAAACTATGAATGATACTTGATTTTCCTACACCACTTTTACCATTTATAATAATAATTCTTCTACTCTTATGTTGTTTCAGTTTTCTAATCTTCTTAATAGTATCCTTCCTACCTATAAGGTTATTCGTTTGTAACATCCAATATCCCACCTTTGCTATAATAAAGGATAATTTATAGTTATCCTTTATATGATTTTATTTTTTTCACACAAATTTTGTTGCAACTTTCAACTCGAACACGATTTAAAAGTTCTATAAA
>NQYJ01000028.1 GCA_002285055.1 Candidatus Izimoplasma sp. ZiA1 | reverse complement strand
ATTTGCCTGATGGTTCTTCGGCTCCTCGGTGGTCCGGGTCTTTGTCTCAATGTCGGGAAATCTTCGCTAAATCACTTTTGGATTGATCCATGGCTGTTATCACTGACTACCTCGGTGTATCTATTCCCCGGATATTTGAATCTGAACTGTCTGAACTACTCGCCCCAATTCTTGATCGGGTTGGGGCTACACTCATACGCGCGGAACCACCTACGTACTCCGTTGGCATCTCTGGAACAATCAAACAAAACCGTTGTGGGCGCGTTGCAACGCTTGGGGTTTCCGGTTCTGCTTTATCGGCGTTACGTGGGGCTGACTGTTACGGGGAACTGCTTATGGCTGTGGGGTCTATGCCTCACAACGTCACGCGCCTCGATGCTGCTTTTGACGTCTGCGCTGATGCTGTTCCGCATCTGCGGCTGGTTTATCGTCTTGCGAAACGTGGCAAAATTTCCCTAGGTCGTAAATCGCTACGGAATGATCAGATTAACCAGGTAAAAACTCCTCGCGCTGATGGCGTGGATTCTGGGACGGTCTACCTGGGTGGGCGGCGTAACAAAATTCAATTGGCTGTTTACGATAAACAGCTTGAACGTCTAACCAAGGGTTTCCCGGATCCTGGTCTATTGGTTCGCTATGAACTGCGGTTCAAATTGCCTGGGCTTTCGCTTCATGACGCCTGGGACCCGTCTGCCCTGTTCTGGTCACATCTCCCGGATGGTATCCTTCCCACCTACGACGGCCCACAATGGGCGCCACAAGGCGATGGATTCGAAATGGATACTCTCCCTACTCTGCTACCTGCGGAACGCTTAAAACGGCGTGTATGGGCTTCTGATGATCTCGGGCAGCTATGCCGCTTGGCCCTCCAAATCGGTCCGGCTGGGGAAACTTACCTGGTGTCACTGGTCAAAAAACGGTTCGCTTCGGAACTTGCTGCTGTCGAAAAAACGGGTCTGCGGCAGCGGATAACCGGGACCTGAAACGCAAAAATAAAAAAATCGGCAATCGGCTCTTGCGCTGCCGGCTGGCGTTGCTGCTAACTTCCTGATGCTAAACAAAAAAACGGTCCGCGCTCGCGGCAGACGTGGGGTCCACGGCCGCCGCGAATGTGTGATATAACTAATAGCACACATTCAACCTTCCTTTACCCCCCCATAACCCCCCTTTTTATTTTTTTGTTTTTTTGTTTTTTTGTTGCTTGATTGCCTCCTGCCTGTAGCGTATAACTGTCTTACGGTATTACGCATTCGGGGGCTTCATGTCTAACTACACTTCACCATCTCAACGTCGGCGGGAAAAAACTTTTGTCGCTTCGTTTTCACTTCCCCAGGACGTGGCGGTCGGTTTAAACAACCTCGCCGCATCTCTCCAAATTCCTCAATCCCGTCTTGTCACCTACCTGCTGGCCGGTGGGGTCCGGGAAATTAATTCTCGTATGGAAATCTCTAATTTGCCTGATGGTTCTTCGGCTCCTCGGTGGTCCGGGTCTTTGTCTCAATGTCGGGAAATCTTCGCTAAATCACTTTT
>NQYJ01000027.1 GCA_002285055.1 Candidatus Izimoplasma sp. ZiA1 | reverse complement strand
AATTCTATAAGTTTTAAATTGAACAATTTTATATCATTTTCTAAGTCTAATAACTTAGAATGTTCAGCTTCACCGCCCATAAACATAAAGTAGTTATATTGAGCGTCTTTACTAGCTGTAAGTTTTCTAATCTGGTCCTGTATGTCCATATAAGATTGTATTTTTGTCATATATATAATACTATACTATATTTTATTTTTGTCCACTCACTAAGTCGTTTGCCCACCGTGCCTGCTGGGGACAGTGGATCTGGCCGTAAAAAGTTTAGACCAGTTTATGGTGTGTAACAATAAATTCTGTATTGTTACACTCTATAATATATGCTTTGCCTACTGACTACTGTAGTAAAAGACAAATGCTGTTAAATTTTAACAAATTTATGCATCTTCAAACCTTGATTTCATAAAAATGTTGTAAACAGGTTTATTGAAAGAGACAGGATTAATACCTTCGGCTACCCATATCATACTAAGATTTAAGTCTGAAGGGTTAGTGCTTCCGATATCGTAATGTACTACTCTACCGGTCTTTGGTATTTTCATTTTAAAATTTAATAATTTTTGAGGTTTATCATCAGATAGACAGAATTTATAATCTGCATAAACTTTATATTTCTTACTACTTGACATAGAGTTCTTATAAGTACTATTTATAGGAGTAGCTGGATCTTGTAAGACATCAGCAGCAGCTAAAGCTGTATTATCAGAGAGATTATCTACAAACAGAATACGGCAGTAAACAGTGTTTCCTAAATTTTGAAGGATACCGTCTGCTGTTTTGTTCAGATTAATTCGCAAATTAGCTGTACATGATTTTAAATTAACTGACTGACCGATTCTAGAAAGACCGGCCACATTCGTACCTTCTCCGCCAACGCCAGGAGCTAATCGAAGGACGAAACCATTATTGGCTGACCAAGTTTGATCCATAGGACCTGTAGTGGTATAATATTGAACTTTTTGTTCTGTAGCTTTATCAATAGCTTTGGATTTGATCTCCAACTTCTTCAACCTTTTAGTAAGTGAAGAAGAGTATTTTTTAGAGTATTTTTTTTTATATGTTTTCATATAATAATAGAAACTATATTAATTTTTATTATATATTAGTTTATTTTAAAGTTTCGTTTACTCACATCGCAAGCTCTGTTGCGTCACTCAGTATACTCGCCTCCTCGGCATTCTTTAAATGTTTATTAACTATTAGATTCCATGAATTTTGGGAATCTTTTTTTATATATTGCTTCCATTTTACAATATCAAGTCCGATGAGTCTTTTGACATCGAAATTACATTGTTTTCCTTTATATTTACCGTATCTTTGGCCAAGTTTGGCTTTTGACATACTAAATTTGCGGGATTTGGTAATGGAAGCATGGATATGGATATATCCTTTTTTGCCTTTTTCGAAGTACGCATTGACGTCCAAAAAGTCTTTAGCATCTGCACTATTGATGAAACGGTTGTACAAAGATAAGCAAGGCTTGTAATCATCTTTTTCGCTTGATCCGATTGTGATTGCATATGTTAGATTATTATCTAATGAGATATTATTTTCAGATAATTCTATAAGTTTTAAATTGAACAATTTTATATCATTTTCTAAGTCTAATAACTTAGAATGTTCAGCTTCACCGCCCATAAACATAAAGTAGTTATAT
>NQYJ01000026.1 GCA_002285055.1 Candidatus Izimoplasma sp. ZiA1 | reverse complement strand
TCAAATAAGATTAAAAAATATTAATATGAGATTTTGGCTGTCAAACAAGCTAGACAGACCAAATTGTATGTATAAATTAATTTTGTTCTGGTATCCAATAGGAATCCCTCCAAGTGATACACTTGTATACAAAACACAATCAAATAAAATGTTAGATAGATATAATACAGATAACATTAAAATAATTGATCAGAAAATGGTATTTAGTTCAAATAACTATGCAGTAGATGCAAATAATCATGAACATTCATATCTTTGTACATTAAACAAATCTTTCAAGAATAAACGAATTCAATACGACAATAACGGTTTACAGCCTAAAGGGTGGGACATTGGATTTGCAGTTGTAGTTTACGACGCTTTTGGTACTTTGCAAACTGATAACATTGCAAGTTTCGCATACCAATCTTTAATAACGTTCCAAGATGCATAATATTTATATCTTAGTAATAATTTAATAGTTTATTATATTAAAGTTATATTATATAGTTATAGTAATTTAAATTAGTTTAGACATTTCAAAATAAGATTCATATATTATAAATATTTAGTTTCTTTTAATCTCCAAAAGACAATAAATTAGTTCCCAGTGAACCTAACGTAATTTAGGCGTAGCCTAAATTGATTTGCTTTAGCAAGGAAATGCGTAGCATTTTGTATAATAAAATAGAATTATATTATATAGAATGTCAATTGATAATAAACATATAGTAATTGATAAAAAAAGTCTCATAATTAATTGGGGCACGTCACCCTTGGTGCCAAGTGCCCCAAAACTCAATGGCTTTTCACAACTCAAACAGGCCAGCTACTGTCCCTTTGACAAAGGATGGCGATTACCATGGGATATGATTAATTTAGATAACCTTTATAAAATGAATTACCATGTCACTATTTCACCAGATCCACTACATTCAGAAGACTTTTATGATCGGAAATATGCAAATAAAGTGTTTAGACAATTCCTAAATGAATTAAAAAAAAATAACTTATATAGTAATATTATATCTGTATATGAATATGGCCCTAGAGGAAAGAAATACGGAAAACTCCACTGGCATATCTTGTTTCGTACTAGTAAAGTACGCAAGATTGAAACAATTAGTAACACGTTTTTTGGAACTACTCCTAAAAGGTGTAAAGCGACTACGGTAGTAAAGCGTATTCGTATTGATAAGAATTATGTTGCCAGAAGCGATAAAGATAAAATCGCTAATTACCACAAACAAGTGGAATTTATTATGAATAATTACATGAAAAAAGAACAACATAATAAACATAAATGTTTATATACAGATATGATCCCAAAAAATAATTAATAATTACTATAAAAATATATAGTAATTATATATACATATAATGGTAAGAAAACCAATGAGAAAAAAATCTGCATTGTCTAAATTGCAGAAAAAAGAAGTAAAGAGAATTGCAAATAAGTTAATTGATGAGGAAATTGAAGATAAAAGTTTTGTTGTTACGGAAGAGAACCAACAATTATTCCATAATAAACCGCTTTATGCTGCTAAGTTTTTAGGAGATATACAGCAAGGAGTAAGTGATGGTGATACCAGTACCACATCTGGTACTGGGGTAAAAGCGATTAGAGTAGGTGATCAAATAAGATTAAAAAATATTAATATGAGATTTTGGCTGTCAAACAAGCTAGACAGACCAAATTGTATGTATAAATTAATTTTGTTCTGGTATCCAAT
>NQYJ01000025.1 GCA_002285055.1 Candidatus Izimoplasma sp. ZiA1 | reverse complement strand
TTTGTACTATCGCTTTTACTTTTTTTTCAAAAGTTTGTTTTTTCTGTTTGCGTGGCATTTATAATATAATATTAGATTATTTTCTTAAGTATAATTTTTATAATAATACTTTATAATTTCTAATTTATTTTTAACTTTTACTGAAGTTGATAAATAATACCTAATATAATCATAAAATATGTTTCTTCTAGGTAATTCTATCTTATAATCTAAATGATATTCTATTATATGTTCTTTTATCTTTTCTAAATAATCGCTAAAATAAAATTCTCTTTCATCTTGATAATAATGGAATGAGTCTAAATATTCGACTAATAATCTTATATTAAAAACTGTTTTTTTAATATATGATTTTTCATACCATTCTTTAATTTGTTCTTGTTCTATATTTGATATAACATTTCCTTCTTTAGTTGTATAAATACAAGCTAATTCAATATCATTAATTTTATCTTTTGTTATCTTTCCATATTGTCTTCCCAAACCATTTCTAGCTTGTCCTCTTAAATTAAATTCTTTAATTAATGCTTTGTTCATGTTACCATAAGTTGTTTCTTCCATATCGAATATACATTGAAAATGTTCTCCATTTGTTTCCTTATGTGTATTTTTAGCTTTTTCTAAAGCTACAATAAAACATTTAGTACAATATTTTTTTATTAATTCCATAAATTTATCCTTAAATTGATGTTGTATAGCATAAAAGCACATTATAGGGTTTTGAAATAGTGTTGTCATAATATTATATATATATATAATATTATTTCTTTATATTAATTCACTATTTCATTTTGTTACAGATATATAATTAAAATTATAAATCGTAACAAAATGTTTCAAAAATCCCTATAGTCACGAGAATGTGGCTGAACCCATCGTCGTGTAACGACATTGTGACTACGCACCCCCACCAACATGGTGAGTGTGTGTGCTTGTCCCAATCGTCGTGTAAATCAACATTTCATGTTGATTTTTTCCTATATATTTTATTACTTAAGCATCTGTATATTTACCACTAATATTAAATGTTGCTTGTACTAAACCATTTGCTGGTACAGCATTAGATGACATCGAACTATAACCTATTACCATAAAATATGGAAAGTTATTAGCTTGTGTATCTGAAGAAGCAGTATATTTTAATTTTAATCCTTTACCAAATGTTAATTTATGTCTTATCATTTTTAAACTTGATGGCACTAATGATACATTTGGATCTGAAGTACCGGGAAACACTGTTGGTCCATTAAGATAATGTACCTTATCATATCTAACAGAAAATGTCTAACGGTAATCCTTGATATGGTATTGGACCACCTAATCCAGAGGATTGTGTTCCAAACAATATTAAACCATCAGTTGGCATATTATCAAATAACAATTCTTGGTCATTTACTTCTTTTGCTCGTAATATCATTACTCTTACTGCTAGTTTAGCGTTTTCTGGATTTGTAATATAATTTGCTACAGGTATATAGTTTAAATAGCCATGTATGTCTAATTCTTTTAATATTATTTCATTACCCACTCTTTCATTGTAAGCACTACCGGCTGAGCCTGTTGTACTTTGAAATATTTCTGGCATTAGTTTAAAAAAATTACCTTGTCCATTTAAAACTACACCTGAAGGTATAGTTGTTAAAATTGGTATTCCAGCATAATCTGTAATGGCATGTTTTTCCTCTAATTCTTCTTCAATTTCTTTTTGTACTATCGCTTTTACTTTTTTTTCAAAAGTTTGTTTTTTCTGTTTGCGTGGCATTTATAATATAATATTAGATTATTTTCTTAAGTATAATTTTT
>NQYJ01000024.1 GCA_002285055.1 Candidatus Izimoplasma sp. ZiA1 | reverse complement strand
ATACACACTAAGTCAAATATTTCGGCGGAAACGTACGGAATATACTTAGTTTGTTCGGGATTTTTCCACAGAACAAATACCCAACGGGTATTTTTTTTGTATAAAACTATGCCGGATAGTTTAATTATCTTCCAATGGAGCCGAATTATTTGAAATACATAATATCGGTGAAAACCTCTCCATTGAACAAGCAATTCTGTATTTCCTTGTCAGAATTGCCTTAAAAATCCCATAATTTCTCTCATAAATAATTTTCTCCGTGAAAAATAAGAGGTGAAAAAGTGAAAATGTTTGAAGAACCAATAGAGTTTAATAATATTCAAGAAGCGCAGTCATATTATCAAGATATTCAAGAATACCGTGATATATGTACAAAATTATATGAAAAATATAACTATAATTCAAAATTAGAAATCGTTACTACGAGAAAAGTGGTTAAACAATATACTCATTTGTTTATAACAGTAAATCCTCCACCGACATTAAAATTAGAAACATTCATAAATACCATAAATAAGACTTTGTCTAAAAATTGGATAGATGGATATATCTATGTAATAGAACAACGCGGAGAAAATGAAGAAGAGCTTGGCAAAGGCTTCCATACTCATATGTTAATTAAATTAACTCAACATAAAAAACAATCTGAAATAAATAGAGAAATTAAAAACACTTGGAAGAAAATATTAGACATTGATAATTACCATATTCTCAATATTAAGTTCATAGATGATGATGAGCAAAAAAGGAAGCAAGGTTATATACTTGGTGAAAAAGCGGAAGAAATAAAACATCTAAAACAAAAAATGGATATAATATATAGACAAAGACAAGGACTTAAAAAATATTATTTTCTTAACTATATAATAGAGGACATCTACAAATGGCCGGACATCCCGTATTCGTAAGAACCGCCCGTAAATCCCGAAAAACTACCAAAGCCAGTAAACCAATATTTAGAAAGATGAATGCTTCTTCTTTAATAGCTAAAAAAAGACGTTCTAATCTAATAAAAACCATTAAAGATATAAATATATCTATGGCTGAACGTAAATATCTATCAAAAAACTTAGCAAGCGGCACAGGTGTTATGAATCATAACCAAATATATCAATTTCATTGTTGGGGACCTACTGGAAATACTCTAAACGCATTACCCTCTACTGGTAATACCGATAGTACCCGTATAGGTGATAGAATATACTTAGAAGGTTTCATGTTGAGAGCTTCGTTAGCCGTTGCTGGTGATAGACGTAATACAAAAGTAGCAGTTTACTTTGTACCTCATAATAGCGAACAAGGTGACCCATCAAGCGACTTATTCCATAATGTTACTGGCTCTACACAAGTTGACCCTTTACAAAAGAAAAGGTACCCAAAAGCAAAATTACTTGGTGTATTCAGAGTAGAACCATCTAATCAGTGGTACTTAGGCTCTAATGCGACAGTAGCAGAAAATACAGGTACTATGTCTATTAATAGATTTATTCCTGTCAAAAAAAAAGTATTCTTCATAGCTGATGCTTCTATAAAACCATCTAATCTTCAAGAATACGGAACTATATGCTTTTGCCCATATCAAAACTGGAAAACATTATCTACTGATAATTTAATAACAGGCGGTGATATAAACATTACAGCTTATTTCAAAGATATCTAAGAATATCTCGCGAAGCAGAATAGTTGTAAACATTAAAAATTAATTTTTATATAGGGAGTTGGGCATCTCTGATGCACAACGACCTCAATAAACACGTAGATACACACTAAGTCAAATATTTCGGCGGAAACGTACGGAATATACTTAGTTTGTTCGGGATTTTTCCACAGAACAAATACCCAACGGGTATTTTTTTTG
>NQYJ01000023.1 GCA_002285055.1 Candidatus Izimoplasma sp. ZiA1 | reverse complement strand
CTATAAGTGTTGTAAGAAATATTAAAAGGAGAATTATCAAGTATCATTTAGAATTTAAATATAGATTACCAACAAAAAATGTATTAGAAACATATACTAGATGTTATATTCAAGATACGGAAATATATTCAGAGTATCAAAAGCTCGAAATATTAGAATTAATTTATTTTACAGAATTATATAAAAATACTTAAAGAAATTATCTTATTATATATTACGAGATGCCTCGAAAAACTACTAAGAAATCTTTTGAAAAAAAGGTTAAAGATATTGTGATTAAGGAAATGAAAGAAGAGCTAGAAGAGAAAAAAGCACTTATTTCTTATGACAATACTACTTTAAACGCTAACATTCCTTCTGGGGATGTACAATCTAGTTTCAATTATATGAGACTATTAGGACCTATTGACCAAGTGTCGTACTCACAAGCGGCACAAGACCAAGGTCAATATAATTTCAGAATAGGCGATGAGATAAGCCTAAAAGGGTTAGATATAAAAGGATTTGTATCTATGAACGATTTAACACTAGCACAACAACAAAATTGTCGTGTTGGTGTCAGAGTTATGATATTAAGACAAAAAGATGAAAATACTGATATTGGATTTGTAACAAATTCACATGCTAATCAGTTATTAGAAAATGGCGATCTGGCTACACCTGGTCCAGCATCATTTACTGGAAGACCTCTTAATTTGATACAATCAATTAATAGGGAATTATATACAGTAAGATATGATAAGACATTGTATTTAAGTCAATCATTACAGTCTGCTGGTTCAGCTACAAGTAATAATGGACCTGTTGGACCTTCATTAAAATTTTTCCAACATAAACTTACTTTTGGAAAAAGAGGATTAAAATTGAAATTTACAGATGGTAATAGTGATACTCCAAACAACTTTCCTTATGTGATGGTTGTTGGGTATTCTAATTTGGTAGATAGTGCTGTTGCTACTAATGGTCAAATAAATATCACTATGAATAGTGTTGCTACATATACAGATTCTTAAGTGTAATGCTTATGAATATAATCTTCTTTGTAGAGATAATAGATTATAAATGACCTTTATGGTCATTTATTCCTATTGAGACGAAAGCGAATGTAATGAGTCTCCGAGTCTCAACCTCAGTAGCCTAGGCGTTATGCGAAGCATGACTGTAGCCTAGCACTGAGTATCTATAGGAATTTTTGAAATTAATTATTTATTAATTTTAAAAGTGTAGATAGATTTGGAGTAGTTCATACATCTATATGAACTACTCAATACTCAATATATATAAAGAAATAAATATATTATATAAATATATATATGACTGACCAACTATTTATTAATCCTATAATGTGTTTTTATGCTATTAAACATGAATGTTACAAGACTTTTAAGGAGATATTCATGAAATACTGTAGTAATTGTTTTATAATTGCTAAAGAGGTAGCTAAGGGTAAGCATAAAGAGACAAATGGAGAGCATCTTCAAATTATTATGGATATGGATGAAAAGACTTATAAGAATTTTAATGAGCAAATTAAGAAAGAATTCAAATTACAAGGACAAGCTAGAAATGGAATTGGAAGACAATATGGAAAGATTAGTAAAAGTGAGATTAAGGATTTAGAGCAAGCTTGTATATATACATGTAAAGATGGGGATATTGATTCTAATATTGATAAAGCACAAATTAAAGAATGGTATGAACAATCATATCAGAAAGAGAAAATTTTGGAGTTAAGAAATTTGATAGAATATTTAGATTCTAATAAAAGAGAATATGAATATGATTCTATAAGTGTTGTAAGAAATATTAAAAGGAGAATTATCAAGTATCATTTAGAATTTAAATATAGATTACCAACAAAAAATGTATTAGAAACATATACTA
>NQYJ01000022.1 GCA_002285055.1 Candidatus Izimoplasma sp. ZiA1 | reverse complement strand
AGAATTCAAATAGTATAAACTAATCTCATTATCATATCGATATCCACGATATCGATATGGATTCAATACTCCTATTGAAGTACCTAAACTACCATCAATAACTGCTGTAGAAACAATAAATGGCTTATTAATAATATAACTGGTAAATCTTAGATTATTGCCCGATGTTAGTGCTAGTTAACTAGCTGGTGTTCCCGGATTAGTTAAGTATCTTCCGTAAGGCGACCCATATCTGTCTAACTGCATTCCTTTTTCTAGTGTCATTTTACCCTCAGTTCCAGGTACACCACCTTGCATTCTATAATTTCTTGCAGCATAGTTACCACAAATCATTGTTCCTTCATTTTGGTTTTCAACTGATTTACTCTTGTTACAAAGTAGTTCGTTGATTCTATGAATTTTTTTGTTTTTTGCTCAAACTTACTTTTTGACATTCTACCTTTACCAGCAATTTTTGATATCTTGCTTATTTTTTCTAAACAAAGTTCGTACTCACTGTTTTTCAATCCTTCTCTTGGATAAATGCTTTTTTTTACCAAGTAATCTCTAAAAACTCTTAGTGTAAACAATGGTATAAAAAGACATTCAGAATAAATTATTGAAAGTATTGATGGCATTCTGAGTGATTCTAATACATTATATGAATCAAGATAATATATAAACTCAAAAATAAATGGTCCAATGAATATCAAACAAAAGAGGAGAAGCATAGAAGTCCCGTTATAGTTAATAATGTTTTTATACATTTTTATTTCTTGTTTATTCATTGTGCACCCCTTAATTTAGTCTTCATATGGTCGCCATCCTAATGATTCGGCATAATCAAAGCAATATTCAGTATCAGTCATTGACAAAAATGTTCTACCTGCCACCCAACCTGTCTGTGCGCCAGCTAAAGAATATCCTACTTTAGGAACATATGATTTAAATTTATTTCCATATCCTGTGAATAATATATCACCCACCATATTATACATTTCAACTCCTCCAGTTTTGAGAAAATTCAAAACTGGGATTCCCACTATTTTAGATAGCGATTTTCTGATAGTATAGTCTCCAGCGGAATTAATAACGTCAGAAAAAATCTCTGAAGAACCATCACCATCTTTCACACTTTGATTGTACTGTGCTTGTGCAACGACAGCAGTTTTCATTAATATGTTTGCTCCTGCAACTACTAAAGCTACAGCAAATAATGGTGAGCATATCGCTGTAAGTCCAAGTAAAACACCCGCCCCAACAACTACTGCGGCTGTTGCTGCAACGATAGAAAAACAAAGTGCTAAGTTATTCAAAAACTTTGCCGAATGTCCGCTGTAATCGGTATACATTACTGGAGTCATGGTTACAACCAGCACCATTACATCTTGCCAATAAGTGTATAACAGACCTCAACTAAGCGCTTTTTATTACTTCCTTTTCGTTCTTTGATAATTATTCTATCAATTAACCTAATGACATCTTCTCGGGTTAAATCTATGATTTGATCATATTTAGATATCATCAAATAAAATGTTGAAATATCATTAATTTGAAGATTTATTGTGCTTATTTTTTCTTCAATGATTTTAATGGTTTTCTTGATATCCTGTTTCTCTAAATCATAAATTGTATCCAATTCATAAAACTTAGATTCTGAAATCTTATCATTAATGTACTTCTCGAACATCTTCTTTACTAAAATAGTAATATCTTCTTGTCTCCTTAATAACCTTTGTAGATTATTACAAATAAGTTCCTTACTTTTAATTAGAGATGTCTTTTCTATTATCTTTTGAGTAAATCGTTTTTCACCAAGTTTCGATAATTCAATTAACTTATAAATTTTTGTGGTAACGTGTTCAATTAGATAATCATATGTTATGTAGTGGCTACTACATCTTTCTTTACCATATCTTCTATATGTACTACAAGATAAACTACCATATACTGTTCTATCATTTCTC
>NQYJ01000021.1 GCA_002285055.1 Candidatus Izimoplasma sp. ZiA1 | reverse complement strand
TTTATAGAACTTTTAAATCGTGTTCGAGTTGAAAGTTGCAACAAAATTTGTGTGAAAAAAATAAAATCATATAAAGGATAACTATAAATTATCCTTTATATGAAATGGAGGATAAATATGAATGTTAGAGTTGTAATATTTAGTCATAATTATTTTGAGCTATGTACTAGAAAGACATTAGATTCAGATTTTATAGATACATATTTTAGTGGTGTTAAAGAACTAGCCAGAAATTTTGAATCTGTAACAAAAGAAGTATCTATTGTATATGGAATTGATGAATTTAAAGAAGACATAACTAAAAGTAATAACACAATATATTTTTCAACTTGGAACTACTTAGGAACGCGTAATCAAAAATCTATTTTTATATCCTTGTGTCAAGCATATCATGCACAATATATCGGTGCTGATCAATATCTTCAAACAGTTGGTCAAGATAAAATGTTAAGTAAAATGATTGCAAACCAGTTTAATATAGCAGCACCTCCTGCAATTAGAATAGATAAGGTTGAAGACATAAAAGATTTAGCTATTCCTTTCTCAAAATCGATTCTAAAACCAATCTATGAAGGAGAATCTATTGGTATAAATCTTGGTGTGCAAACAAGTAACGAAGAGTTAATAAGTAATGCTAATCAATTATTACTTAACTCCAATGATTCTATAATGATTGAAAGGTTTGTGAATGGAACAGAGTATAATATTTGCCTATTTATAGATAGCAAGAACCAATTGAAAACATCTGTTGTTAAAGTAAATGATTATGAACAGGATGGTCTATATAATTACGAGAAAAAACGTATAGTTGACAAGTATTCTAAAAAATACGACTTGTACAACTTAAATGAGGTTTTTAATGACTATCAAATTCAAAATATTACTAATCTTTTCTATCATTTTAAAGATAATAAATTTCTTAGGATTGACGGGTTCTTAGATATTAACAAAAAATTTTGGCTCCTAGAAATCACTCAAACACCTGGAATATACCCTAATAGTTCATTTGTTCACGGTATGAGGAAATGCGGTTATACTTACAGTGATTTTCTGAAGGAACTTATTCTAACTTCAATCCAGTAATTTGGGTGAAAAATCCCACACTGAGAATGGGCTAAAATGAAGTTCACTAATCAATAATCCTACATAACTTAACTCTTTGGGATTTACAATACCTTTTTCAAATTTACAATATCCACAGTCTTCTGAACAGTCTTTCAGTTTATGCAACCAATAATTCTTTCTGTAATCATCTATATATTTCAATTCATTCCAAATTCTTTCTAAATATCTATTGTACTGCTGCTGTTGGCCTTTTTCTTGATAATATTTAGCTAAGTTGTAAAAGGATGTTATACGAGCACTACCATAATTAGAAATCTCTGACAAATGTATAAGTTCTTCTAAATTGAATCCTGAATCTTTACTATTTGTAAGAATTTTATAAGCAAAGATATTATTGAAAGCTAAAAGGTAACTTAAATCATTGAATGAAAGCGAGAGAGCACTATAGAGATGTTTTTCTATCATTGCTCTACTATTAGGCTTTTCGTTAGCTTCTACACTTATGTTTTCAAATATCATAATTAAAGCAAGATTTGTATGAAGTCCTTTATCACTCGTTTGTATTTCCCGAAACTCTTTTTCAAGACTCTGTAAAGTTTCTTTTAATTCGAGAATATCTGCATGATTTTTCATAGTTAAAATTTTCATTGCAGATAATGTGATCTTTGATCTTAACATTTCAATTAACTGATTTCTTTCTTTGAAAAATAAAATACTTTTTCTTATATATTCCATACTAGAGAAATTGTCAAATATTTCTTCTGATATTCTAAGAATATATCCCCAATCAAAACAGTTACTATACAATTCTTTCTGATCATAAATTTCTTTCCAAAGTTCTGATTTATCATTATATTTTGACAAACTAATTAAAGATAGTACTTGTGATAGGTGAAACCTTAATTTTTCACAGTTATTAGATTCACCTATCATTTCTAATAGTTGTTTTTTGTAATTTTCTGACGTAATTAAAGTATGTTGATTACTACGTGACAAGAAAAATGTTATCATCCCTGGATATTTGGAAAGCATCATATTACGTAATCTTTCATCACTATATAACTTAATAAATAAAGAGTTTTTACCTGTCACAATTAAAATCGAAACGATTTTATACAAAATTTCATAGTCATGATTCCCCAAATTTATAGCGTATTTATATAG
>NQYJ01000003.1 GCA_002285055.1 Candidatus Izimoplasma sp. ZiA1 | reverse complement strand
ACTAAAATTTCTATAAAAAGTCGCTCTTGATATTCCTGCCTTAACTATTATCTCAGAAATTTTTATATCCTCAAATGGTTTTGTCTTTAGAATTTTTTCTAATGCTTGATACGTCCAATCTCTAGTATACTTTATTCTAATGTCTACTTTCTCATTTTGAAACATTTCATCACCTCTTGTTTCATAAGTTTTATTATGTTTGTATCATTATCAATCCTATTATATCATTAAGGTAGATATGAAACAAATGTTTAATAAAAACATAATTGTATTGGAGGCGATCAATGTGAAGATGATTGATGTAAGTAAATATATAATAAAATACAGAAAATTAATATTCTTGTTTTTTGTATTTCTAACTGGTTTTGGTGTTTATAGTTATATTATGATTCCTAAACAGGATATGCCGGAGTTTAACACTCCATATATGACTACAGTTGTAACTAGTTATGGAAGTAGTGCAACTGAGATTAATGATTATATAATCAATGATATTTATGAACTAAGTACAACTTATAAGGATATTCTAAATATTGAAACATCCAGTTACAATAATTATGGTGTTATTAGTTATGAATTTAGTTTTAATACAGAAAATCCTGATGAGCTTGCTGATGATATTTTTAATAATATTTTGGAACATGAATTTTCCTTAACTATTAATAATTTTAACATGTATAACGAATACTTAAGTCCTTTAGCTGTTTTTAGTTTAAGTAGTGATATATTAAGTTATGATGAGCTAAAAGAAAGAACATTAACTATAAGTAATAGTCTTAAAAACATTGAAGGAGTTCGAGATTTTTCAATTACAAGTAATGACATGTATCAATATCGGATCAACATTGAAGAAGATTTATTATCTACATATTCATTAAACTTTGAATATGTTTATTATGTTATAAACTCAAGTTTAAGTGATACTGTTCTTGGTAATATTACGATTGATAATAACGTTTTGTCGATTTATAGTAGTGATATTATAACTGATATTGATAGTTTAAACGAAATTGTACTAATAAGTAATTATGATACTCTAGGTACAAACTTGTACTTGAGTGATGTGAGCGATACTGAGATTATCAACACCAGTAATAAACTTTATTATGCTGATAATGAAGAAACGATGTTTATTAGTCTATTTGCATATGAAAGTAATGATGTTACAAAACTTGATAAAGAAATATCAAAAGTAATTAATGCTAGTGATATTCAAATAAACAAGATGGTTTATATGATTGATGATGTAAACTATCAACTTAGCAATGTATTTTTAAATTTAGCTATTGCTTTGGTAATTGTATTTGTAGTAATGATCTTTGGGATAAATTTAAGAATTAGCTTAATCAACATTTTTTGTACAGTTATTGTTGTTTTTGGAACAATCGCAGTTTTATATGTTCTTGGATACGAACTACACAAGCTTACAGTTGTTGGTATAATCGTTTCTATCGGTATTTTAGTAGATAACATGGTAGTTATTGGTGAAGGCATTAATTATCACTTAGATGAAGGATTTGACACTTTAACAAGTGTTAGAAAATCAATTAAAAAGAATAGTGTTCCTTTATTATCGAGTACTTTAACTACTATCGCTGCTTTCTTTAGTATTACTTTAATTGGTGGTTTTTTTGGAGAAGTAATTAGAAGTATGCCAATTACTGTTATTATAATGATTGTATTAAGTTACTTAGTTAGTATGTTATTTTTACCTCTTGTTAGTATCTACTTTTTCAAACGTAAAAAGCGTAAAAAAGTGAAGTCATTTAAAACTGAATTATGGGTAAAAAAAGTAGTTAGGAAAGGAATAAGTTATCCATTATTATTATTAAGTGTAAGTATGTTGTTTTTAGGAACAACTGGTTATTTAGTTGTTACTAGATTAAATATTGATATATATCCTATTGATGAGAAAAAAGCATTATATATTGATATCCATGATTCAAGTGGTTTTGATCTAAACAATACTTTTAATCTCTATACTAACATCGTTTCACTACTGGATGAGGAAACAGAAATTGAACATTATTATACTAGTATTGGTGGTGACTTACCTAAATTCCATTTTAGTTCAATCCCTTTATCTGAAGGAGCAAATAATGGTAGGGTATTCTTAAATTTAAATATCCCAATAAGCGAAATTCCTGATTATAAAATTAAACTTGAGGAAAAATTAGATTTAATCAATCCTAATTATAGTGTAAGATTCCTAGAGTTAAGTCCACCTGAAGTTGATTTAAGTGTAAAAATAAGCAGTGACAGTCTTTCAGAATTACTTGAGAAATCAAATACCTTAATTCCAAATATTAGAGATATTGATGGTGTCTATAAATCAAATGTTTTTGGTTCTAGTGTTGGTCCAAGATATAAAATTGAGTATGATCAAGAAAAAATGATTTTATATGGAATAAGTAAAACTCAAATTGATTCTATGATTAGTCTTTATTCAAATGGGTTCTTTGTAGACAATGTGCTTATCACAGATAATCTAAACAATGTTTTAATTTATAGTGATGATTTTGATATTAATACTTTACTCAATATCAATGTTAGAGATATAAGTAATAATAGTTATCCTTTAAGTACCTTTATTAGTTTTGGACTTGAAAATGATTATGTACTAATAAAAACTACAAATCAACAATTTACTACTCTTGTTGATATAGATGTTGCTGATGGTAAAGATATCAACGATGTTAAGGATGAGATAAAAACTTTAACTAATAATGATGATTTTGAGAACATCGAAATCAATTATGGTGGAATTAACGATATGTTCGAAGATATTATTGATGAAGTAATAAGAGCGTTAATAGTTAGTCTTTTACTAATTTACTTATTCATCTTTATTCAGTTCAATTCATTCGTTAAGCCTTTGATTGTCTATTTAACAATACCTTTAAGTTTTGGTGGTAGTTTGTTATTTATGTTAATTTTTAAAAGCTATATAACAGCAACAAGTTTAATCGGGTTAGTAAGTCTGATTGGTGTAACTGTAAATACCGGAATATTACTTGTTGAATACATTGATTACGAAGTTGAAAATGGTACATCTGTAAAAGAGGCTTGTGTTAACGCTGTATACCTAAGATTTAAAGCAATTTTATTAACAAGTCTAACAACTGTTCTTGGATTAATCCCTTTATTAGTTAATGGTGGTGATTTCTTTAGTCCTCTTGCGGTAACATTTATGGGTGGTATATTTACTTCTATGATTCTGACATTATTCTTAGTCCCAGGAATGTATAATTTAATATTCAATAAAAAAAGTAAAGCTGTTTAAGCTTTACTTTTTAATGTAATAACCAAGACCTATTGTTTTCGGACCTGAATGTGCTCCAACAACTGCTGTTAAAGGCATTGTTGCGATTTCTTTTAATTCAGGATTATCTTTTTTTAGAACTTCAATTAAATAATCTCTAGTTTCCTCATTATTTGCATGTACGATAAACGGTTCAACATTTTTACCTTTAGTTTCTTCAAAATACATTTCTAAAACTCGATCTACAGCTTTTTTAAAAGTTCTGATTTTTTCTACTGTTTCAACTTTTCCATCTTTTGAAATTGTCAATAATGGTTTAATTTTTAATGTATTACCAATAAACCCACTAGCATTTGATAATCGACCGTTTTTCACTAAATAAGTTAAAGTGTTTACTGCAAAATAAATTTTATTATTATCTCTAATATATTCTAACTCTTTTATAATTTCTTTAACACTTTCACCTTTAGAAGCCATTTCCCCAGCTGTTAGAGCCATCTTTGCCTCAGGGTAAGCGAGCGTTTTTGAATCAAAAACGGTAACTTCTAGTCCTTCAACTTCATTGGCTGCCATTTTCGAAGCATTTACAATTCCGCTTAATTCACTTGATATTGAAATCACAATAGCTTTATTGTAACCTTCTTTTACTAACTCTTCATATGTTTCTATCATTTTACCTAAAGGATAATAACTGCTTGATGGGAATACAGTTTTATCATTCTCTAGTCTTTTATAAAAATCGTCTGCACTGATGTCGATATAATCTAAAAAATCTTCATCACCTAAATGTAAAGTGGATCTAAATATTTTGATGTTGTAATCATTCTCAAAGTAGTCTAAACATGCATTTGAACATGCAATTATTGCAATCTTGTCTTCCAAAAAATCATCTCCATTCTCAAATTTTATTATACCCTATGCAAAAGAAAAAAGGTAGTTAAATTTAACTACCTTTATTTTATATTATCCTTTAAAGCTTTTAAACCTTTGTCGATTCTATTTCCGTAATCTAATGATTCGTCATACTTAAATATTAAATTAGGAGATTTTCTCATTTTAACTTTTAAAGCAAGTTGTCTTCTAATATAGACCTTCGATTTTTTTAGTTCCTCTTCAACTTTCTTTCTCTTATTTTCTCCACCAAGGACAGTAAAATATATTTTAAGAAATGAAAAGTCATTTGTAAGTCTTACCTCAGTAATTGTAATAAAGTTTAAATGCGGATTCCTAATATCTCTAAATAAGATTTCTGAAAGAGTTCTTTGAATGTTTGATTCTAGTCTTTCTAGTTTGCTCATTTTTTGATTTCTTTCATTACAGAAGCTTCAATTATGTCGTTATCTTTTAAATCATTATATTTCTCGATCATGATTCCACATTCAAATCCTTCTCTTACTTCTTTAACGTCATCTTTAAAACGTTTTAAAGATGCCATTTTTCCTTCATAAGCAACAACACCATCACGAATGATACGAACTATTGAGTTTCTTTCTATCGTTCCACTTGTTACCATACAACCAGCAACTGTACCAACTTTAGAAATTTTAAATGTGCTTCTTACTTCTGCTTGTCCAGTAATTACTTCCTCAAATTCAGGATCTAACATACCTTTCATTGCAGCTTCAATTTCTTCTAATGCTTTATAAATAATGTTATATAATCTAACGTCAACACCTTTTTCTTTAGCAGTTTCTCTTACTTGAGCAGTTGGTCTTACGTTAAATCCAATAATTATAGCATTTGAAGCTTGTGCTAAAGTAATATCGGTATCAGTTATTGTCCCTACACTTGAGCGAATTATTTCAATTTTAGCTCCATCTACATCTATTTTTTCTAAAGAAGATTTTAATGCTTCAATTGAACCATGAGTATCTCCCTTAATTACAATTCTAATTTCTTTAGTAGAACCATCTTGTAAATGATCAAATAAATCATCTAAAGATACAGCTTTACCAACTCCACGTTCGACTTTCCATGAACGATGAGCTCTTTCCTCAGCTATTTGTCTAGCTTGTTTTTCATCAGTTAAAACGATAAAATTATCTCCAGCTTGAGGTACATCATTTAATCCAACAACTTCAACAGCTTTTGATGGACTTGCAGTGACAACTTTTCCTCTTTGGTCATTAACCATAGCACGAACTTTACCGTATGTGTCACCACATACTAAAATATCGCCAACTTTTAATGTCCCGTTTTGAATTAATAAAGTAGCAACAGGACCACGACTTTTGTCTAATTTTGATTCAATAACACTCCCTGTAGCTAAACGGTTTGGATTTGCTTTATACTCACTGATTTCAGCAGTTAACTGAATCATTTCTAGTAATTGATCAACACCTTCACCTTTTAAAGCCGAAACATTAACAAAGATTGTGTCTCCACCCCATTCTTCAGGAATCAAGTTAAACTCAGTTAATTCTTGTTTTACTTTATCAGGATTTGCTCCAACTTTGTCTATTTTGTTTACAGCAACTATAATAGGACAATTAGCAGCTTTTGCATGGTCAATTGCTTCTCTTGTTTGTGGCATAACACCATCATCAGCAGCAACTACTAAAATAGTAATATCTGTAACTTCAGCCCCACGTGCTCTCATTTCTGTAAAAGCAGCATGACCTGGAGTATCGATAAATGTAATTAATTTACCATTTTTTTCTACTTGATAAGCACCAATATGTTGAGTGATTCCACCAGCTTCACTAGCAGTTACACGTGTATTTCTAATAGTATCTAATAATGTTGTTTTCCCATGATCTACATGTCCCATAATTGTAACTACAGGAGGTCTTTCTACAAGATTCTCTTCATCTTCTTCAATTACAATGTCTTCAAATCTAGTTAAATCAGTAATAACTTCGTCTTTCATTTCTAGATCATATTCAATAACAACTAATTCAATAGTCTCTCTATCAACAACATGTGTTTGAGCAGCCATAATACCAAGTCCCATTAGCTTTTTAATTACTTCAGAAACTCCAACATTAAGACCTTCAGAAACTTCTAACACAGTCATGTCTTTCTTATAGTAAAAAACTCCTCCTTGTTCTTTATCTTTTTTTACAGGAGTATTTTCTATCCTAACATCATTTTGAACTTTTTTGTTTTTGATGTTCTTTTTTCTTTTCTTTTCAGCCATCAAAACCACCTCTTTCTTAAGAATTATATAGTTCTATTAATTTGTCTATAAATCCTTTATCTATGACTAAAACCGCTTTTCGGTTTTTATTACCAATTGCTTGTGATAATTCCTCAGATGAAAAATCAGCTATCACAGTATGGTTGTAAAACTTTGCCTTATCGTTAATTTTTTTTGTGAAATTTTTACCAGCATCATTAGCCAAAAATACAAGTAAGTTTTGATTAGAAGATGAAATCTTTTGAATTATAATTCCTTCACCAAGAGCAATTTTTCTAGCTCTTGTTGCAAGACCTAATAATCCTAAAATAGATCTTTTATTTTTCATCATTAATTATTTGTTCGATTTCCTGATAAATACTTTCATCAAATGAAATTTCCAAATGTCTTTCAAGTTTTTTTGTTTTCTTAGCTAATTCTAAAACTTTTAAATCCTTTTTTATATATGCTCCACGTCCATTAACTTTACCAGTTAAATCTACTTGTGCTACATTATCTTGATTCCTAACAACTCTTAATAATTCGCTCTTAGGTAATCTTTCATTTGTAACTACACATTTTCTTAAAGGGATTTTTCTTTGTTTCATTCCTCTAACCTACGATATCTAATTCCTTCTTCTTTAGCTTGTGAAATTGATTTAATATCAATTTTCCAACCAGAAGATTGAGCTGCTAATCTAGCATTTTGACCTTTATTACCAATAGTACCTGTTAAATCTTTATCTTTAACAATAACTAAAGCAGCTTTTTTCTTTTTATTTGGAGTTACAGCTACAAGTTTTGCTGGTTCAAGTGAACTTTTAATTAATTCCACAGGGTCTTTATTCCATGCATAAACATCGATTTTTTCACCTTGTAATGCTTCTAATACTTCTTTGATTCTAGAACCTTTGAAACCAACAACAGCTCCTACAGGATCTACGTTTTCATCATGTGAATACACACTGATTTTCGTTCTGTCACCAGGATCTCTTGCAAGTCCCATTATTTCAACTGTACCATCAATGATTTCCGGAACAACTTGTTCAATTAATCTTTTTACTAAGTTTCTATCAGTTCTTGAAACAAAAACTTTAGGACCTTTTGGAGTCATATCTACTTTTGTAATATAAACTTTAAGTCTTGCTCCTAAACTAACTTCATCAGATTTTAATAATTCTTTTCTTGGTAAGCTGGTTTCAATATTTTGACCTAAATCTAAAGTAACAAAGTCACGATTAATATTAACAATTTCTGTATTAATCATTTCGTTTTCTTTTTCTTTGAATATATCATACGCTCTTTCTCTTTCAAGTTGTTTTAACCCTTGAGTTAAAATTTGTTTTGTACTTTGAGCAGCGATTCTTCCAAAGTCCTTTGGATTTAATTTAGTTTTAATGATGTCTCCAATTTTTGCAGTTTTTTTAGTTGTTTTAGCTTGTTCAAGTGTAATTTCACCTGGTGATTCTACTTCTTTTACAACTAAGTTTTCTGATATAATTTGAATTTCATTTTTCTTTTCATTAAAAACTACATTAACATTATCTTGAGTATCATATACTTTTTTATAGGCGTTAAGTAATCCACGTTCCATTATTTCGAAAACTTTTTCTTTTTCTAATCCTCTTTCCAAAGCCACTGCTTCTAGTGCTTTGAAAAACTCTTTACTTATCATGATTGTCCTCCTAAATATTGATTGCTAGTCTTATAAAACTAACATCTATATAATTTATATTATGTGTTCTTTTATTTTTAGTTTTTAATTCAATGATATTGTCTTTAAATGACAAAATAGTTCCATCTAACTTCTGTTCTAAAGTTTCAATATGAACAAATTTCCCAATACTTCTTCTAATTTCATCAGAAGTTCTCAACTCGTGTTCAGCACCAGCAGAAGTCACCTCTAAAAAATAAGCATCTTCAAATGGATCTATCACGTCTAATTCCTCAGATATAACACGACTAACTTTTACACAGTCGTCAATATCAATAAAGCTATCATTTTCAATCATAACTCTAAGAATATAATCATTGTTTTCCTTTTCATAAGTAACATCGTACAAGTAGTATCCAAGTTCCTCAATAATTGACTTAAATTTGATAATTAATTTTTCCATAAAAGGACCTCCTTTTTAGCATTAAAAAGAGTGGGTTTGACCCACTCTCTAACACATATGCATAGATATTATATCATAAGTATTTTTTGAATTCAACCCTATTATATATATAATTCAATTACTAAAATAATGCATAATCACACTTCCAGCAACAGCAACATTCAAACTTTCAATTTTATTAATTTTAATAGTTATGTTTTCATCTAAACTCTCTAGTATTTCTTTTTTAACACCGTTTCCTTCATTTCCTAAAACTACTCCAATTTTATTCACTTTTTCAATATTGGTTAATAAAGTTCCATTAAAACTAGTTCCATAATATTTGATATCTTTAAAGTTGTAAATGAAATCTAAAATATCACTAAATATTATGTTTAATTGAAAGATTGCGCCTTGAGTACTTCTAATAACTTTAGGACTAAAAATATCGACAGTATTATCAAGAACAACAGTTTCAAAACCAAAAGCTAATGCACTTCTTAAAAGTGTACCTAAATTTCCAGGGTCTTGAATATTATCAAGTAAAAGAACTTTATCTTTTACATCTTCATTAAGCCTTTTGTGGCAAACTGTAATAATTTCTTGTGGAGAAACTGAGTTAGTAAGTTTTGCCATAATTTCATTTGTTACATAAATTATATTTTCACCATTTATCTTATTATTAACAGTAAAAACATGCTTGACAATATTCGCCTTTTTAGCTTCTTCAAACAGATTATATCCTTCTGCCAAAAAAAGTGATTCTTTATCACGATATTTTTTTTGATTTAGTTTAGCCGTATCTTTAATTAATTTATTATTTACACTCGATATTATCATATTTATCACCATGTTGATTATATCATAGCTTACCTAATAATTAAATAATCATGACAACAAAAAAGGATTCGATTATTCGAATCCTTTTAAAGATTATTTAGTTAATTCTAAAAATAATTTAATATCTTCTTTTATAATATCTAGTGATC
The DNA here is from genome assembly GCA_002285055.1 of Candidatus Izimoplasma sp. ZiA1. Classification (GTDB taxonomy): domain Bacteria; phylum Bacillota_I; class Bacilli_A; order Izemoplasmatales; family Izemoplasmataceae; genus Izemoplasma_C. The sequence continues at coordinate 209,394 of NQYJ01000003.1, read as the reverse complement.
CCATCCAGAATTGTTTATCAGTAACATCAATGTTTGCTAATTTAGCAACATCCTCAACTGATAACTTACCAGTGTTTTGTAATAATTTATCGTATTTTCCTGTAAATGATTCACCTTGTTCTTGATATTGTTTATATAACCCTTTAGCAAATAATAAACCAAATGCATATGGCCAATTATAAAAGCTTAAATTCCCACTATAATAATGACCTTTATTAACCCACATATAAGGATGTAAATAGTCTTTATCTAAACCTTCTCCATAAGCCTGTAATTGAGCACTTTCCATTAATTCTTTTAGTTTGTTTTCGTCCAAGAATCCTGTTTTAGTTCCATCAAACACACTTTCTTCAAACAAATATCTACTTAAAATATCAACTATTACTTGTGATGCGTCTTGTAATGATGACTCTAATAGGTAAATTTTTTCTTCTTTTTCAGCATCTCTTAATGCGCTTTTCATTACTATTGTTTCACAGAATGTCGAAGCTGTTTCAGCAACAGGCATTGTATACTCTGCATTTAAAACTGATTCATTAAACACGTTATCACCATGATATGCATGTCCTAACTCATGTGCTAATGTTATTACATCACTAAATGAACCTGTGAAGTTTGAAAGAATTCTTGACTCTTTAATAGAGTTCAAGTTTGCACAAAAAGCTCCACCAACTTTTCCTTTATAAGGAACATAGTCAATCCAGTTATCATTAAAAGCTCTTGTTGCAAGATCCTCTAAATGTGGACTAAAAGTTTTGAAGTTATCAATGATATATTTTTGTGCCTCTTCTATTGAAAATTCTTTAGCGCTTGCACCTATTGGTGCAAATAAATCATAAAATGGTAGGCCACCTTTATGTCCTAATATTTTTGCTTTTCTTTGGAAGTATTTAACAAATTCTGGAAGTGAATCCTTCATTGCTTCAAGCATTGCATCTAGAGTTGATTTTTGAATTCTTGAGTTAATTAATGACTTATCAAGTCCCCCTTGATAACCTCTTGCAGATGTTATAGTGTTAACTTCACTTTTTATTCCATTTAAAGCAAACGCAATACTTTTATCAATCTTTTTATATGATTCTAACTCAGCTAGAAATGCGTTTTTACGAACTTCTTGTTCCTTGTCATAAGCAAGATTTCTAACTTCTGGTAATGTAATTGTTTCACCATTATATTCAACTTCTAATGTTGATGTAAGAACACTTTGTAAACGTCCCCATAACCCAGAACCACTTTGTCCAAGTTTTGATAATAATGTCTCAGTTTTTTCATTAAAATTAAATTTGTGAGTTTTTACAGATTCCTTAAGAATGTATTCAAATTTTGAAAGCATTTCATCGTTTTTAATAACATCTTCAAAATTTTCAATCTGACTAACAAATTTAACAAATAATGTCTGAGGCTCAGTGAACTCAGATAACTTCATTTGTAATTGAACAACATAATTATTTGATTCCTCGTCAGTTGTATTTGTAGCCGTTTGTAGACCACAGAAACTATAAAGTCTTCCAATAACTAACTCAACTTCTTCAGATAGTATTAAGAAATCTCTTAATGTCTTTACTTGATCTTTGTTATTCTGAAATTTTTCTTTAAATGAGTGTGCTTTTTTAATATACTCATCTAAACTTGCAAAGTCTTTTTTAAATTCTGGTGATTCGTATGAAGCATATAACTTTGATAAATCCCATTTTGTGTTACTCATTTTTCCACCTCTTTAACTTTTATTATAATTATGCCAGTTACTACCTAAAAATTTAATTCCTGTTTGCTTGTGAAATTCCTCATAACTTGCACACTTATTCATTAAAATATAGTTTAAATACTCTATTCTATTTTTAACGTCTTCAAAAACAAAAACTTTATTATTAATAATTTTACCGTGTCCTGGAACTATGATGTGGTTATCAAACAAGTTCAATATATTATTTAACCCACTTATTTGTTGTTCAATATTCTTATCAGCAACAAATGGTATCACTGGTACACCTTCGTTATTATAGATTAGATCATCTCCAACAAACATATATTTATCATCTAATAAAATTATTGATGAACATATCGAGTGACCAGGGTTATTTATTTGAACTATTTTGTGTTTTTCAAACTCAACAATTTTAGTTTTATTGATTAAGACTGTAGGAAGACTTCTTAAAAAATCTTTTTTTGCATATTTACTAAGTGTCACTGAAGCGTATTTACTACCATATACATTTATGTTGTTTAATAGAGTAAGACCTTCATAATGGTCCGTATGATAATGAGTTATAAAAACATTTTTTATTTTATTTTCATTAATATCATTCAATACAATTTTTAAATATCTCTCATATCCAGGGTCAATTATAATATACTCATCATTGTCTTTAATTACAGTTATGTTCAAACCAACAATTCTATCACCCTCAGGAGAAAACTGATATACAGTAATGTCGTCTGACAAATTAATTTTTTTCAATTATATTACTTCTCTAACAACTAAACCTTCTAAAGTAATATCTTTATGCTCAGTATCACTAACAATAACATATCTAGTACGTTCAACTGTTTCATCTACTAGTTTATCAAAATCAAACTTCTTCTCGAACTCAATACACTTATCTAATCTAGGGGCTGTTGTTGGTTTTTTTGGTACATAAACTGTACAACAATCTTCAAATGGTTTAATTGAAGTCTCATAACACTCAATTTTTTTGGATAATTTTATGATATCAAGTTTATCATATGTTGAGAGTGGTCTAATTACAGGCATATTAACAACATCATTAATAACTGACATGCTTTTTAAAGTCTGTGATGCTACTTGTCCAACACTTTCACCATTTAGTAAAACAATATCGTCGTTTTGTTTTGCTATTTTTTCACTAATACGATACATCATTCTTCTCATAATAGTGATATTATAAGATTCTGGAATATAGTTAAGTAATGCTTCGTGTAACTCCATAAAAGGTACCATATATAATTTGATTTTTCCTCTAGGAGAATATCTTGCAAGTTTTTCAGTTAAATCTATAACTTTTTGTGCTGACTCAATAGATGTTAATGGTGTTGACTCAAAATGGATACCTTCAATTTCTATTCCTTGTTTCATTGCTAAGTAACCAGCAACTGGAGAATCGATTCCACCACTTAACATTAATAGTCCTTTACCTGCTACTCCTACTGGAAAACCACCCATACCTTTTATTTTTTTACAGTACACAAATGCTGCATCTTGTCTTACTTCAACATGTAAAGTTAACTCAGGATTGTGTACATCTACTTTTAGAAAATCAGTATTAAGTAATACTTCTCTAGCCACTTTCTTTGAAATTTCTTGAGAAGTAAACGGAAATAATTTATCCGCTCTTTTAGATTCTACTTTAAATGTAACTGTTTTGTCTTTTACTTCTTCTGTTACAACCTCAATTGCTTTTTTATAAATACTATCTAGATCTTTTTCAGTTTTTGTTATTAAACTGTAACTTGAAAGACCTGATACACGATCAAGTGATTTAATAATATCTTCATGGTCTTGACCATTAAGTAAAATATACAAACGATCATGATTTCTTTCGTATTTTACGAACTCATTATTAACTTTATTTTGGATAAGATTATTAACCCTATCAATAAAAACTTTTTTATTTTTTCCTTTTAATGTAAGATCACCATATCTTACTAATATTCTTTCATACATTGTCTTCACCTCAAAACATAAATATTTTATCATAATTCATTGCTTTTTTATATTAATTTAATTAAAATCTAATTGGGTGATAATTATGTTCGTTGAAGTTGAAAAAAAGAATAATAAAGTAGATAATTACAAGTTAATGATAGAAAATGCTCCTTTTTACTTAAACAAGGGTGATAACCTTGTTACTAGCCTTGCAAATATTAGTGCACTTATCAATTATTTTATTGATGGTGTAAACTGGGTTGGTTTTTACCTATTTGATGGGAATAAACTTTATTTAGGCCCTTTCCAAGGTTTACCTGCTTGTACTCAAATCACAATGGGAAGTGGAGTATGTGGAAATAGTGCTTTAGATATGAAGACTTATATTGTTTATGATGTCGATGCTTTTCCTGGTCATATCGCATGTGACTCAAATAGTAAAAGCGAGATAGTAATCCCAATAATTAAAGATGAACAACTTATTGGAGTGTTAGATATTGATAGTCCATTAGAAAAAAGATTTGATGAAAATGATAAAAAATATCTAGAAAAAGTTATTTCGCTTTTAGTTGACTTTTTGTAGTTATATCTTTATAATATATAGAGCATGTGTAATAAAGTTGGCTAAATAGTAATTATAAAGTGTTTTGAATATTCCGTTAGGTTGTTAAGTAGTCTCTGCTAACGAGGTGAAATAACTTAAAATGTTCATCCCCTTATAGTTTTATTACTTCTTTACACAAAATAAAATTAGGAGGAATACATATGTCAAAGTATACTGGACCAAGCTGGAAAATTTCAAGAAGATTGAAATATTCAATCAGTGAATCAGGAAAAGAATTAGCAAAACGTCCTTACCCACCAGGGCAACATGGACAAAGAAGAACTAAAGTTTCAGAATTTGGTCTTCAATTACAAGAGAAACAAAAAGTTAGATTTACTTATGGTGTTAATGAAAAACAATTTAAGAAAATCTTTAACGACGCAAAAAAATTACAAGGTAAACAAGGTGAAAACTTCTTATTCTTATTAGAATCAAGATTAGATAATTTAGTTTTCAGAGCTGGTTTTGCAACTACAAGAAGAGCAGCTAGACAATTAGTAAATCATGGTCATATCTTTGTTGATGGAAGAAGATTAGACATTCCATCATATAGAGTTTTACCTGGACAAGTTGTTTCATTATCAGCAAAAGCTAGTAAATTCTCAGTTATCGCAGATAGTTTAGAATCAAAAGTTAGCCGCCCTGATTATGTTGATTTTGATGAGAAAAAAGTTAATTTTACATTCGTAAGATTACCTGAAAGACAAGAAATCTTATCTGAAATCAAAGAAAACTTAATTGTTGAATTCTACAACAGATAATTAAAAATTAAAAAGCCCAAAAGGGCTTTTTTTATTTTTCTTCATAATTTCAACACAAAACTATCATATCTTCTTGATAAGTTTTTAGTATACTAACTATATTAAAAGGAGGTAAATAGATATGAAATTATTAATTGTTGCTTCGATGTTAGTCGGAGGTGGAAGTACTGTTGCTCTGAATGAAGACGTACAAGATGCTTGTGTAGATGCTTATAAAGAATTTAGAGGATCAATGAGACAAAATTTTGTAAGTAATATTCAAGAAAATGGTTTTCCTTATCCAAGCGAAGAGTATCTAAGTGCATTAACTGAGGAACAGCGTGTTGCAGTTATAAGTCAAATAGACGTAATTAATGCTACATATGATTTTTCTTCAATGACTGACGAAGAGTTAAGAACTGCGCTAGATGTTATTAGAACTGAACTTCATGCATTTTATGAGGAACAAGGAACTGAGCCACCAATGGTTCAAGCAAGAGAACATTTTAGAGAAGAATTTAGAAGCAGACATGGTAATGGACACAGAAGAGGTGGACAACCAGGGTCAGGACCTTATGGTGAACAAGAACCAATTGAACAAACTTCAGATCAAGATACTCTATAAAAAAAAGCTGAGATAAAATCTCAGCTTTTTATTTTTTTAATCCAGCTTCTACTAATTCTAAGAATGAAACAGCATCTAAACTTGCTCCACCAACTAAAGCACCATCAATATCGCTCATTGAAAGAAGTTCTTTAATGTTTGCAGGTTTTACCGATCCACCATATTGAATTCTTAATTCCTCTGAAACTTTTGATGAATATAGTTCTTTAACAACATTTCTAATTTCTTTGATAGTATCGTTTGCTTGTTCTTTAGTAGCAGTTTTACCTGTACCGATTGCCCAGATTGGTTCATAAGCGATAACAAGAGTTGATACTTGTTCATCTGTTAAATCTTTTAAAGCTTTTTCAACTTGAGCTTTTACAAAAGCATTAGTTTCATTAGCTTCTCTGATATCTAAACTTTCACCAACACATAAGATTGGTTGTAAGTTAAATCTGTATGCTTGATGAATTTTTTTATTTACTGACTCATCAGTTTCATTAAAATACTCTCTTCTTTCACTATGTCCAATAACAGCATATTCAACACCGATATTTTCTAGAAGTTGAGCACTAACTTCACCAGTAAAAGCTCCGTTTGTTTCATAGTGCATATTTTGCGCACCAATAGCTAAATTTTCACCTTTTCTTTTTACTAAGTCTCTTAATAATGGTGCTTGACAACAAACTACACTATCAACAAATTCAGTACTTGGAACATTTTGGTTAACTTGGTATATAAATTGCAAAGCCTCATCACGAGTCTTAAACATTTTCCAGTTACCAGCAATAATTGGTTTTCTCATTTTAATCACCTATCCTAATAGTTTTTCTATATCTTTAATAACTGCTTCGGCTTGATCACCGCGTGCAATTAGTTTTATATTTTTTCCAGCAGGAATTGCTAAACTCATCAATCCTAAAATTGATTTAGCGTCAACAACCTTGTTTTCATAATATAAATTAACATCTACGCTATATTTTGATGCAGCTTGAACTATTTTCGATGCAATTTGTGCATGTAATCCAGCTGTTGAAGTAACAACTAATTCTTTTTCCATTTTAAATCTCCTCTCTAAAACATTGGTGGAGTGCTTACCCAAAGCACAACAGCATTTTTCTTTGAATTATTTTCAATAACATGATTCTTATTTGCAATATAATAAAACGAATTTCCTTCATTAACTGTTAGTCTTTTTTTACCAACTTTTAATGTTATAGTTCCTCTTAAAACAAATCCAAATTCTTCTCCAGAATGCGGGTTATCATCATGACTTTTTCCACCAGGTTCTAGTTCTAAGATTATTGGTTCCATCTCATATTTTTGTGCATTAGGTACAATCCATTTAATTGTATTTTTAAGAGTCTCATTATGTTTTTCAAAAAATTCATCTTTTGTAAAAACATAAGCGTCCTCTTCTGACTCATCAAAAAAGTCGCCTAGGTTTGTTCCTAGAACTTCTAAAATATCAATTAAAGTTGATATGGATGGAGAAGTTATATTTCTTTCTATTTGGGAAATAAAACCTTTAGTAAGTTCACAACGATTAGCAAGTTCCTCTTGTGTTAGACCGTTTTCTAATCTCATTTCTTTTATTTTAATCCCAATATCATCAACTAGTGCCATCTTAAACTTCGTCTACGATTTCAACACCAGGTAATGCTTTACCTTCTAAATATTCAAGTGATGCTCCACCACCTGTTGATATGTGAGTAAATTTTTCAGCGAATCCTAATTGAATTGCAGCTGCAGCGCTATCTCCACCACCAATAATTGTAGTTACATTTTCTAAGTTTGCAAGTGCTTCACATACTCCGATAGTACCTTGTGCAAAGTTTGAAAATTCAAACACACCAACAGGTCCATTCCATACTACAGTTTTAGCAGTTTTCAAAATTTCTGTATATTTTTCTAGTGTTTTTGGTCCAATATCTAATCCCATTTCATCACTAGGTATTTTGTCAAAATCAACAACTTTAATTACACCGTCATTACTAAAATCTTTTGTTACTTTAATATCTACAGCTAGCTCAATTTTTCCATTAGCTTCTTTTAATAACTCAGTTGCTAACTCTACTTTGTCATCTTCACAGATTGATGTTCCAATTTCTAATCCCATTGCTTTATAGAATGTATAACTCATTCCACCACCAATTAAAATTTTATCTGCTTTTTTTAATAAATTTTTGATAACACCTATTTTATCTCCAACTTTTGCACCACCAAGAATTGCAACAAAAGGTCTTTCAGGATTATCAACTGCACCGCCAATAAATTTAATTTCTTTTTCTAGTAACAATCCTGCTGCTACTTCATCAACATTTGCAGCAATACCAGCATTTGAAGCATGAGCTCTATGTGCTGTACCGAATGCGTCATTTACAAAAACGTCACCAAGTGAAGCCCAATATTTTCCAAGTTCTGAATCGTTTTTGCTTTCTTTTTTACCATCAACGTCTTCAAAACGTGTGTTTTCAAACATTAATACTTCTTTTTCTTTTAATGCTTTAACTGCTTCTTCTAACTCTATTCCTCTTGTATAAGGTACAAATTTAACTTCTTGTCCTAATTTTTCACTTAAGCTTTTCGCTACAACAGCTAATGACTTTGAAGATTTGTCTTCTTCTGTTTTTACTCTACCTAAATGCGAAAACAGCACTAATTTTGCGCCTTTTTCTAATGCTAGTTTAATAGTTGGTAACGCCTGAACGATTCTATTATCATCAGTAATTACCCCATCTTTCATTGGTACGTTAAAGTCGACTCTTATTAAAACTGTTTTTCCTAAAACGTCCAAATCTCTAATTGTTTTTTTTGCCATTTTTAATAACCTCCAAATTTAAATTCATCTATATTATACTATGTATAAAAAATTAATTCTATCCATATGTCATAATGTAAACACTTTCTTTTTTATTAACCGTTTTCTTTTTCATATATTCATCTAGTTCAATTGCTTTATTATATGTGGTTTTTATTCTTGAAAATCTCACTTTTACCCTCAACTCAGACAAATCATCAAAAATGATAATTGTTTTTTCATTTTCTTTACTGAATGATATAACTTTATGATAATTAACATATATCATATCTTGATTTCTTAGAGATGTTGTTGGAAATAGAAGAATATCATTCTTTATATATATTGGTACTAGTGATTTTAAAGATAAAACTGCTTTAGTAGTTTTTACTCTTGCTTCATAATCTGTAAGTTCCGGTTTTAACATTTGATTAATATACCACTTCATCCCACACTTAATTTCTTTTACAGATTCATCAATAACCTTGATTCCTGTTTCTGATCTTAGTAAGTATTTCATATTATCACCCAAATTAATAATACTTATGATAGCTTGTTTTTATGTTTTATCTATATGATAATTATAAAAAAAAAGCGCAAATGCGCTTTTTTAGTACACTATAACTGTTCTTGTTGCAGTTGCTGTGTTTCCACTTGAGTCACTAGTCGTGTATGTTATATAGTAAGTTCCTCTTCTATCAGTATTAACAGATCCTGAAGCAGTTGCTGTTAAGCTTTCATATGAGTTATCACTTACCCAAGCCCCTTGATCAGACCACCATGTTCTTCTTCTAACATATTCAGTAGTTTGACCATTTATATAAATTATAGGCTCTGTTGTGTCTTGAACTATAATAGTTCTTGTTGCACTTTGACAGTATTTACCATCAACATTGCTCCAACACTCATAAGTTCTTGAATAAGTGCCTAATTGCCAAAAATTAACTGAACCACCCGTCCAAATACTTGAAATACTAGAACCATCAGATGCATAACCATTTGCTCCTGGATCATCGTAGCTAGTGGCAATTTCTACATAAACAGTGGCCTCTCCAATTAATTCAACATAAGGTTCATTAACTGGTGGTGGCGGATCTGTATCTGTGCCATGATCCTCTAAAGAAACATTTACTTGATCTCTTTCTGAGATACTAGGAACAATTAACTCTTTTATAGTTCCATCAGTATCAATAGGGAATGATAAAGAATTTTTTTTGTTATAAACTACACTCCAATATCCATCTTCAGTTTTTGTAGCGGTATATACATATGTATCATCAATGCCATTAATATAAGTACTCAACTGCGTGTCATCTAAAGTATCAGCAACACCACAATCATCGGTTGTAGTTTGTGAACAATAGAGTTTAGCTGCGGATTCAACAATCATTGCTTCGTTGATTATTGCATCTTTTTTTGCATTATCTATAACATCTGCAACAGCAGGCACACTGATAGTTGCAATTATTCCCATAACTACAACAGTTACAAGAATTTCAATTAGTGTTACACCTTTGTTATTCACAAAAAACACCTCCTTTTATAATTATATCAAATATAGTTAGTATACTCAAGCAAAAACAGCCAATTGAAAAGAGGCTCAAAGCCTCTTTGTGATGTTATTTTATTCTATTCTCAGTTTCATTATCAAAGAAATGTACTTTGTTCATATCAAATGCAAGCTCGATTGATGATCCAATCCCAATATCAGTTCTAGCATCAACTTTTGCAACAACTTCCGATTCTCCAACTAAAGCATAAATATTAGTTTCAGCTCCAAGCAATTCTGCAACATCTACCTTCAACTCTACTAAGCTATCTTTATAAGTGTCAATAACTACTTGATCATCATGAATATCTTCAGGTCTAATACCCATAATTATATCTTTACTTAGGTACTCTTGTTTTTTTAATAATTCTAACTTGCCTTTTGGTACTTTTACTTTTATTCCAGGTCCTTCAAAAAACCCTTCTTTAGTAACTTTTCCAGAAATAAAATTCATTGGTGGTGTACCAATAAACCCTCCAACAAATACATTGTTTGGGTTGTCATAGATGTCTTTAGGTGCACCTACTTGTTGAATATATCCATCTTTCATTACTACAATTCTTGAAGCCATTGTCATAGCTTCGATTTGATCATGTGTAACATAAATAGTAGTTGTTTCAAGTCTTTCATGTAACTTAATAAGTTCTGCACGCATTTGTACTCTTAATTTTGCATCTAGGTTTGATAATGGTTCATCCATTAAGAATACTTTTGCATCCCTAACAATTGCTCGACCAAGCGCAACACGTTGTCTTTGTCCACCTGATAATGCCTTAGGTTTACGATCTAAATACTCAGTAAGTCCAAGGATATCAGCAGCATTTGCTACTCTTGCTTCAATTTCATCTTTTGGCATTTTTCTTAACTTTAATCCGAATGCCATATTATCATAAACACTCATATGAGGATATAATGCATATGATTGAAATACCATCGCAATATCTCTATCTTTTGGAGCGACATCATTAACAAACATATCATCAATAAAAAGTTCCCCTGCAGTAATTTCTTCAAGTCCTGCTACCATTCTAAGAGTAGTTGATTTACCACATCCACTGGGACCAACAAAAACTATAAATTCTTTATCTTTAACATCAAGATTAAAATCAAAAACAGCTTGTACACCGTTATCGTAAACCTTGTCTAAACCTCTAAATTTTAATTCAGCCATAATAACCCTCCGATATTTTTTAATATTCTAAATATATTATACAAAAAACGATAGTATTTTTATATGTGCATTATGCACAAACTATCGTTAATATTTATAAAGCATATATATCGCATTAGCTCCTTTAAATGTTCTTACATCAATTTGTGTCTTTTCCTTAAATCTATCTAATCGATAATTCAATGTATTCCTGTGCATAAATAATGTACTAGCAGCTTTAGAACTATTTAAATTACTATCAATAAAACCTAGGATTGATTCTATAAGCTCTTTATCAACTCTTGATTCAATAAAATAAACTATTTTATTCTTAAGTATTAAATCATTAGCTAATATAACCTCAACTATAAAATCATCAAAATATAAGACTTTGTTTTTACATTTTAAAAGCATATTTTTAATTGTGTTTTCCTTAATAAAATCATCTTCTAAGTAAGGCTCTAAAAAAATTAAGATTTCAAACCCGAAATCGTAAAGTACCATCTCATATATACTCTGAAATTCTGTAGGCTCATATGTTATAAAATTATTATCTAAAAAGATTAAAAAATCAGTGTCTTCGCTAAGTAAGCTAAGAGGATTCTCAAGGTTAGTAAATATAGATTTTATTTCATTATGATACTCTTTTGTTTTAACATAGACTTTTCTTTTCATAGTAATCACCTAAATTTATTATATCACATCAAAAAAAAATGAGATATAAACTATCTCATTTTATCATTTACTTAATTTTTTTAAATTCCTTAACCATGTTTTCTACCGTAAATCCAAAGTGTTCAATGGCTTGACCACCTGGAGCGCTAACTCCAAATGTTTTTATTCCATAAACATTATTACTATAACGATACCATAAATCAGGAGCACCCATTTCAATAGCTAATCGTTTAGTAACTGATGATGGTAAAATACTTTCTTTGTATTTATCTGATTGCTTATTAAACACATCAAATGATGGTACAGAAACAACTCTAACTTTTATTCCATCATTTAGTAATTCTTTTTGAGTATCAATAGCAAGACCAACTTCACTACCACTTGCAATAATGATACCTTCAAAGTCCTCGATGTCACTTATTACATAAGCTCCTTTTTTAAACTCATCATAAGTTGTTTCAACTTTAACATCCATATTTTGTCTTGATAACACAATTACAGATGGTGTTGTTTCACTTTCTAATGCACTTCTGAAACTATAAGCAGTTTCATTAGCATCTCCTGGGCGATAAACATTTAAATTAGGTGTTGTTCTAAACATAGATAATTGCTCAACCGGTTCATGAGTTGGACCGTCTTCTCCAACTGCAACTGAATCATGAGTGAACACATATATTGAAGGGATTTGCATCAAAGCAGCCATTCTGACTGCTGGTTTCATATAATCAGAAAAGACAAAGAATCCACCGCTGAAAGCTTTTAAATTATGTAATGTTAAACCATTAACAATTGCTGCCATTGCATGTTCTCTAACTCCAAAGTTAATGTTTCTTCCAGAAGGGTTTTCCATACTGAAATCGCCATTAATCCCTTTAGCTTTTGTTGATTTTGTTAAATCCGCAGATCCACCAATCAACTCAATTATTTCTTCTGATAGTTTAGAAATCACATTTCCACCTGTTACTCTAGAAGCTTCAGATGTTCCTACTTCATATTTTGGTAATATCTCGTCATAATTATAATTATAGTTAGATTCCATGATTTTTCTAAGTTTTCTAGCTAATTCCGGGTATTTTTCCTTATATGCTTCATGTAATGATTCCCATTCAAATAGTTCCTTGTCACCTCTAACTACTACTTTTTCATAGAAGTCATGATATACATCTTCTGGAACTGTAAACTCTGGATAATCAAAGTTTAACTCTTTTCTCATTCTTCGTGTTTCTTCTTTACCTAGTGGAGCTCCATGAGTAGCACTGTCTCCAGCTTTTGATGATCCATAACCAATTATAGATTTAACTTCAATAATTGAAGGTTTATTAGTTGTTTTAGCTAAGTCAATTGCACTATTTAACTCATCTACATTGTTTGCATCTTCTACTCTTATATAGTTCCAGTTCATTGCTTCATATTTTTGTTTAACATTTTCTGTATTTGCCATAGATAAAGGTCCATCTAATTGAATATCATTTGAATCATATATAACTATTAATTTTTCTAATCCAAGATGACCTGCTAAACTCATACCTTCTTGTGTGATACCTTCTTGTAAATCACCATCACCACAAATAACGTATGTAAAATGATCAATAACTTTAAATTTATCTTTATTAAAATAACTAGCTAAATATTTTTCTGCGATAGCCATACCAATTGCCATAGGAATTCCTTGTCCTAAAGGTCCACTAGTAGCATCAATACCATCAGTATGACGATATTCAGGATGACCTGGAGTTAATGAGTTTAACTGTCTAAACTGTTTTAAATCCTCAATTGTTAACTCAAAACCAGAAAGATGTAATGTTGGATATAGCATTCCAGTACCGTGACCAGCAGCTAATATAAAACGGTCTCTGTTAAACCATTTAGACTCATTAGGTGTATGTTTCATATGTTTTGTATATAAGCTGTAAATCACTGGAGCAGCACCTAAAACAATACCAGGGTGTCCACTGTTAGCTTTGTTAATTGCATCCATCCCTAAAAAACGAATAGCGTTAATTGATTTTTCCATATAATACTCCTTTTATAATTATTTATCTAACAAAAACATTATACATTATAGTACTGATAATTCAAAACAAATAGATGTTTTTTTTATGAAAAAAAGACTAAAAAAATTAGTCTAATTTCTGATTATATTATTAATTTCATCTAATTCGTCTTTTGAGAACTCCAAATTATTGAGTGCTTCTAAATTTGACTCTAATTGCTCAATTTTACTAACACCTATTAAGACACTTGAAAACCCTTTTTAAATACAAGTATAACTAATTGCCATTTGTGCTAATGATTGATTTCTTTTTTTTGCAATAATATTTAGTTTATTTAATTTAACTAGTAACTCTTTCGTTATTTGATTTTCATTCAAAGTTGCTACTTCTTTATTAGCTGCTCTAGAGTCGCTAGGAATACCATTAAGATATTTGTTTGTTAACAGACCTTGACTTAAAATGCTAAATGGAATTATTCCAACACCGCTTTTTTCCATCTCAAGGTCTAAATTAGTATCTTGAACCCATCTATTTAACATTGAATAACTCGGTTGATGAATTAATAAAGGTACACCTAATCTATCTAATATTTCCTTTGCCTCTAAGGCTAATTGTGTAGGATATGAAGATATACCAACATATAATGCTTTTCCTTGTTTCACAATGTCAGCTAGTGCTGTCATTGTTTCAAGAAGTGGTGTGTTTGGATCTGGACGGTGATGATAAAAAATATCAACATAATCTAATCCTAACCTTTTTAAGGATTGATCAAGTGATGCCATTAAGTATTTTCTACTACCATAATCTCCATATGGTCCTTCCCACATCATCCAACCTGCTTTTGTTGAAATGATTAATTCGTCTCTGTATTCTTTTAGTTCATTATTAAGAATTTTTCCTAAATTACTTTCGGCACTCCCTGCAGGTCTACCATAATTATTAGCTAAATCAAAATGCGTAATTCCGTTATCAAATGCTTTTAATACAACTTCTTTAACTTCGTCATATTTTTTTTCATAACCAAAATTATGCCAAAATCCAAGTGATATCTGAGGTAATTTCAATCCACTATTACCTAAATAGTTATATTTCATTTTGTCATACCTTTTAACGTTTACTTCACACAATATTCCATTCTCCTATTACCTAATTAAATACTTGACCACATCTTAAATAATAAAAAAAACACCATCATTGATGGTGTTTTTTAATTAGCCTATAGAACCTTCCATTTCAAGCTTAATTAACTGATTAAGTTCAACTGCATACTCCATAGGTAATTCTTTTGCAAATGGTTCTATGAATCCCATGATTATCATTTCAGTTGCTTGTTCTTCTGTTAAACCTCTGCTCATTAAGTAGAATAGTTGTTCTTCACTTACTTTAGAAACAGTTGCCTCATGTTGAACTTGAGCACTGTTATTTTTCACAATATTATACGGTAATGTATCTGAGACACTAATATCATCTAAAATGATTGTATCACACTCAACATTACTTTTAGCACCGATTGCTTTTTTATCATGTCTTATCATCCCACGATAATTTACTCTTCCGCCTCTTGCACTGATAGATTTAGATATGATTTTACTAGTTGTATCCTTACCAATATGAATCATTTTCGCTCCAGTATCCTGGTTCATTCCTTCACCAGCAAAAGCAATTGAAATAGTTGTTCCTTTTGCACGATCACCTTTAAGGATACACGCTGGATATTTCATATTAATTTTAGAACCAATGTTACCATCTATCCATTCCATATGTCCATCTTCTTCAACTAATGTTCTTTTTGTAACTAGATTAATAATATTATTGGCCCAGTTTTGAACAGTAGAGTAGCGACAATGTCCACCTTTTTTAACAAAAATTTCAACTATTGCTGCATGTAAACTGTGTTTAGTATATATCGGGGCAGTACACCCTTCAACATAATTCACACTAGCACCTTCATCAACAATTATCAATGTTCTTTCAAATTGACCCATTTGCTCAGAGTTAATTCTAAAATATGATTGTAATGGCTTTTCAACTTTTACACCCTTTGGCACATAAATGAAAGAACCACCACTCCAAACTGCACTATTTAATGCAGCATATTTATTATCTCTTGGTGGGACAACTTTACTAAAATATTCTTTAAATAATTCAGGATATTCACGTAATGCAGTATCAGTATCAGTGAATATTACACCTTGGTCTTCTAACTCTTTTATTGTTGAATGATAAACTACTTCACTCTCAAATTGCGTAGATACACCTGCTAAAAATTTTTGTTCAGCCTCAGGAATACCTAGCTTGTCAAAAGTATCTTTAATTTCTTCTGGTACTTCGTCCCAATCCGATTCACTTTTTTCACTACTTCTAATAAAATAAGTAATTTGATCAAAGTCTATTTCACTTAAATCAGGTCCCCAAGTTGGATTCGGTTTACTTTTGAATATTTCATATGATTTTAGTCTGAAATCTAACATCCATTGCGGTTCATTTTTAACTTTTGATATATACCTAACTACTTCTTCAGTAAGTCCTTTACCTGTATCTAAAATTGATTTAGAATCAGTTTTGAAGCCGTATTTATAATCACCAATTATATTTCCTATATCTTGTTTAGTTTTTTCGCTCATATCATTCACCTACTCTTCTTTTAAAGTTTCTTCAAAAGCTTTCCATGATATTGATGCGCATTTAACACGCGCAGGAAACTTTCTTACTCCCTGATAAGCGATAGCATCTTCCAATTCTACTTCTTCATCGTATTCCTTATTTGATAACATATTTAAATATGTTTGTGTTATTTGATTTGCTTCAACAACTGTTTTACCAATAAGTGTTTCACTTAAAACACTTGCACTGCTGCAGCATATGCTACACCCAGTACCTTCATGACGAACATCTTTAATACTTCCATTATCAATAAGAGATTGAATTGTAATGTCATCACCACATGATGGATTTTTAATGTGAACTGTTTTATATTTTTCATCATTAACTAGTCCCTTATTTCTAGGATTCTTATAATGATCCATAATAACTTGTCTGTAAAGTGCTTCTAAATTATTCATTCTTTCACTCCTAAAATCCAACTTCAGTAAAAAAGTCTCTTGCTTTTTTTACTGATTCGATAAATTTATCACAATCTTCAATCGTGTTATAAAGATAAAAAGATGCTCTTAAGGTAGCTGGAACCTTTAACCATTTAATAATTAACTGTGCACAATGGTGTCCTGCTCGCATTGAAATATTATCACCATCAAAATAAGTTACAGCGTCATGAGGATGAACACCATCAATATTAAATGCAATTATTCCAGTATCACTACTTTCATTATAAATAGTAATTCCTTTGATTTGCTTCATTTTATTTACAACATACTCTTTTAACATAAACTCATGCTCAAGTATGTTATCTAATCCAATATTTTCTAAATACTTTACTGCTTCACCAAACCCTATTACTTGAGCGATTGGTGGAGTTCCAGTTTCAAATCTGTATGGGGAATCTTTGTAAGAAACTTCAAACAAATCAACATTATCATTCATATCTCCACCAAACTCAATTGGTTCCATATTATTTAGTAAATCTAATTTACCATATAAAATCCCAATTCCTGATGGCCCACACATTTTATGAGCGGAAAATGATAAGAAATCACAGTCTAATTCTTTAACATCAACTGCTTTGTGTGGTACAGCTTGAGCTGCATCAACACTCACAACTGCTCCAAAATCGTGTGCAATCTTGATAATTTCCTTAACTGGGGCTATATACCCCATCACATTTGATACATAGTTTAAAGCGACTACTTTTGTTTTTTTAGTAATAACTTTTTTGAAATTCTCAACAGTTATTCTTCCTTCAGAAGTTAAAGGTACATATACTAATTTTGCTTTTTTCTTTTTTGCAACATTCATCCAAGGTAAAACCGATGAATGATGCTCTAGTTCAGAAACTATTATTTCATCACCTTCAACTATATTATCCATACCATAACTAGATGCTACTAAATTTAAAGAAGCACTAGCTCCTCTAGTGAAAATCACTTCTTCAAACTTTGCCCCAATAAAGTCAGCAATAATTTGTCTTGAATTTTCATA
Organism: Candidatus Izimoplasma sp. ZiA1; assembly: GCA_002285055.1. GTDB lineage: Bacteria > Bacillota_I > Bacilli_A > Izemoplasmatales > Izemoplasmataceae > Izemoplasma_C. The sequence continues at coordinate 191,516 of NQYJ01000003.1, read as the reverse complement.
TAATTCAGTTGTCTTATAACTAAGGTTATATACGCCACGATGAACATTAACTCCTGATTCTAGGTAATACTCATTTACTTTATTTGCAACTTGTATTGGTTTTAAACTAGATGCAGCAGTATCTAAATATACTAAAGAATTGTCATTTAAAACTGGAAAGTCTTTCTTTATCATCTTTACATCCATTTTATCACCTACAAAGTTTTATTTTCTACACTTAAAACAAATTCTTCTTTTAATATGTCTGTAGTTAGTTTTTTAAGTACAGGACTTAAAAAACCACTAATAATTAATCTTTCAGCATTTTTTAAAGTTAAACCTCTACTCATCAAATAATATAGTTGCTCATCATCAATTTTCCCAATTGCTGCACCATGAGATGCTACAACATCATACTCGTCTATTAACAAAAGAGGATTAGCGTCTAATCTTGCAGTTGCTCCAAGAACAATACCTTTATTTGATTGCCTAGCTATACTTTTACTCATACCTTTGCAAATTTTACCTACCCCTTCAAAAACTAAAACTGAATCATCATTCGAAACACCATAGTTTTCAATATAACCTTCTGTAAATTTTGCATTATGTTCTACATATTCAGTAAACTTAGCTTGTTGATTTTTTGATGTAATTGCAACAGTTTTCACTGTCCCAATTGCGTTTTCTTCATCTAAAGAAATATATGAGTCAACAACTGTATTTGCCTCATTCATTTCAGCGTTACTATATTCAACTTGTCCATATTGCTTAACATATGAATTACGATTAAATACGCCAATTGTTTTCTCGTTTAAACGAGATATTCCTGAATACTCTAGTTTAGAGTTTTCGTTAATAATTGTGTTTGAAACAAAATTAAAACTACCTTCATTTTCACTAGTAAAATATTCAAAATATTTTAGTGATGAATTATCATCTAAAATAATAACTGTATTATTTATTAATTCTTTTTGAGTGCTAACATAAAAAACATGAATTGTATTCAAAACCTCAAGATTTCTAGGTACATGAATCAATAATCCTGAATTAGCTACACTATAATTATATTTTGTTGCTTCGTTTCTTTGATTATTTAATTCTTGGTATTTATCAAGTAAAGCTTTTTTATCAACTAAAGCATTATTAAAATCCTCTACATAAATTTTCTCAAAATCTGTGTCTAAATTTCTTTTAACTATGTGACCATCAACTAATATAATATAGTTTTTTAGATCTTCAGTAATAAGTCTTTTAATAGATTTTGGAATGAGGTTTTCATTATTTGTAGATAGACGATTATAATTAATATTCATTATAACTTCAGAGCTTCTTTAGTAGCACAAGTCCCTAATACTGCTCGTTTTTCTTCTTCTGGGATAACTACTCTTTCATCATCAATACCAAGTTCTTCTTTAATCCAGTCATATCCTTCTTGATCGATTCTTTCAATTAAAGAAATATCTCCGGATTTGACAATTTTACCCTTCATCATTACATGAACTACATCAGCTTTAATATAATCTAGTAATCTTTGGTAATGTGTAATCAATAATAAACCTAAACTATCCGATTTCATTGCTGTTACATTTTCTCCAACAATTTTAAGTGCATCAACATCTAGTCCAGAATCTATCTCATCTAGAATAGCAATTGATGGTTTTAAAAGTTTCATTTGTAAAATCTCATTACGTTTTTTCTCTCCACCACTAAATCCTTCATTTAAATATCTATGTGGAAGATCTTCATTCATCTTTAATCCTTCAACTGCTTTATCTAGTTCGCGAATAAATTTGAATAAAGAAACATTTTTACCTTTTTCCATTCTAGCATTCATAGCTGTCTTAATAAAATCACTATTAGTTACACCTGGTACTTCAGCTGGATGTTGCATTCCTAAAAATAATCCTGCTCTACTTCTTTCATCAACAGTCATCTCTAAAACATCTTGACCATCTAATAAAATTTCACCTTTTGTAACAGTAAATTTAGGGTGTCCCATAACTACACTTGCTAGTGTTGATTTTCCTGTTCCATTAGGTCCCATAATTGCATGTGTTTCTCCACCTTTTATAGTTAGATTTACACCTTTTAAAATCTCTTTGTTGTCTACTTCAGCATGTAAATTTTTAATCTCTAAAATTGCCATTATTCATTCCTCCTTAAAGCTCTACTCTATTTTATTATAAATAAGACTAATATGCCAATAAAACGATATATTTTTCAAATACAATTTTTTTTATAAATAGCCTTATAAAAACCCATAAAAAAAGAAAGTGAAATTCACTCTCTTTAAACATATGATTTCATCACTTCACTAACGATTTTATAGCCTTTATCATTAAGATGAAACCCATCTATTGTGTACTCTATATTTAATTGGTTTAAATTATTTTTTAACTCTTTTGTTATGTTAACGAACTTCAATCTATTTTTTTTAGAATAGTTATTTAAATAATAGTTTAAAAGGTTTACATCATAGTTGTCAATTGAATGCACTTTTTCTTGGTTAATAAAATCTTTATTTGCAGTATTCACAGGAACAATACTTACTATGTAAATCTCGGTATCTTTTGATCTTAATTTTACTTCTTTTATTATACTAATTATATTGTTATATATCTGTTTTACAGATAAAGATTTATCGGGAATATCATTTGACCCGATAGATAAAAATATTTTCTTAGGTTTATATTTTATAGCTCTTCTAAAAATACTTTCCATTAAATCTTTTGTAGTGTCCCCTTTAATTCCATGGTTATAAATCGTTAAATTGGGAAAGTACTTCTGATTGTTAAAATCTTCAATTATACAATCACCAAGCAAAATAACTTGCCCTTTTTCTGGTTTAGCATTTTGTATTTGTTTTAACCTATCTTTGTAATGCTTACTGTAGTTCCACTCTTCCATATCTTCCTCCTAGTGATGTTCCTCTAATAGTGTCCAAAAAATTCGTTTTACAATTGTAAGTGTCATTAGTGTAAGAACACTGACAATTATTCCGAGTTGATACTCCCCTAGACCAAAAACAATTCCGATAATTGCTCCAATCCATAGAGTAGATGCGGTGGTTAAACCACTAATATATCCATTAGTTTTTATAATTGCTCCAGTACCTAAAAATCCAATTCCAGCAACAATTTGTGCGATAATACGTTGACGTTCTATCACTACATTTTGAGCTAAGTCAGGATATTGTCGAATGAACTCGATAGAGTCTAAAACCATTATTTCTTGAACTATTGTCAATGCTGAAGCCCCAACAGCAACTAAAAGATGTGTTGTTAATCCAGCAATCTTATTTTTCTTTTGTCGTTCAAATCCTATTAGTCCAACAAACACGATTGTAAGCCCTAAACTTTTCAATATATATATAATATCTATAACTTTTTCCATTTAATCCACCTCTTTTTAAATAACATTACATTATATATGTTTATTTGTAAAAAAGCAAATTTATTCAAATAAAAAAACAAGCACGATTAATCGTGCTTGTTAATTATTGAGTTTTATTTTGTATAATCCATTGATTCATAACGTTGATACATTTTGTATTTACGTTGAGCTTCTTTGATATTCGCATCAAGTAAGATTTCAGCTTTTTCAGGATTAATATCTTTTAATTGTGCATAACGAGCTTCTTTCATTAAGAAATCGTTATATAATTCCCATTTAGGGTCTTTCGAATCGATTTTGAATGGGTTTTTCCCTTCAAGTTCTAAACGAGGATCGAATCTAAATGTTGGCCAATAACCACATTCTGTAGCTAATTTAGCTTGGTTTTGAGAATTAGTCATTCCACCTTTAATTTTATGAGCGATACATGGAGAATATGCTATTACGATAGAAGGTCCATCATAACTTTCAGCTTCTCTTAATGCTTTAACAACTTGTTGTTGAGAAGCACCGTGAGAGATTTGCGCAACATATACATGTCCATAACTCATAGCTATTGCAGCTAAGTCTTTTTTCTTACCAGGTTTACCAGCAGCTGTAAATTTAGCAATTGAACCAGTTGGTGCTGCTTTAGATGATTGTCCACCTGTATTTGAATAAACTTCAGTATCCATTACTAAGATGTTTACATCATCTTGATTTGCGATTACATGGTCTAATCCACCATAACCGATATCATATGCCCAACCGTCTCCACCAAAGATCCAGTTTGATTGTTTAACAAAGTAATTTGATAATTCTTCTAAGTCACCTTTGATTTCTTTTGGTAAAGTGCTTAATAAAGGCATTAATTTGTTGTTAACTTCTAAAGTTATTTCACCAGATTTACGGTTTTCAATCCATGTAGTAAATAATTCTTTAACTTCATCACTTACTAAATCCATGTTTGTAGCCATAATGTTTTGGATTCTATCTCTCATAGTTTCATTACCATGAGTCATACCAAACCCAAATTCTGCATTATCTTCAAATAAACTGTTTGCCCATGCAGGCCCACGTCCATTATCTAATACTGTATATGGAGTAGCTGGGAAAGATCCACCATAAATTGATGAACATCCTGTAGCGTTTGCGATTTGCATTCTTTCTCCGAATAATTGTGTTACAAGTTTAACATATGGAGTTTCTCCACATCCAGCACATGCTCCACTAAATTCGAATAATGGTTTAGCAAATTGTGAATTTTTAGCATTGTTTTTTTGAACTAAGTTATCTTTATATGATACTTTTTCGAATAAGTATTCAGCATTTTGAACTTCACCTTTTTCGATTTCATCATGAATAGGACTCATTTCAAGTGCTTTATCTTTAGCAGGACATACTTGAACACATACTCCACAACCTGTACAATCTAATGTAGAAATTTGGATTTTATATTGTAATCCTTCTAAACCTTTACCTTTAGGAGCTAAAGTTGTTAGTCCCTCAGGAGCATTTTTCATTTCTTCTTCTGTTAATAAGAACGGTCTAATTACAGCGTGAGGACATGAGAATGAACATTGGTTACATTGGATACAGTTATCTTCAATCCATTTAGGAACGTAGTTAGCAACACCACGTTTTTCGTAGTTTGTACTTCCGTTTTCCATTGTACCATCTGCGTAAGGTTCGAATGCACTTACAGGAATATCATAACCTTTAATGTTGTTAACTGGGTCAGCGATATTTTTAACGTAATCAGGTCTTGTGTTATCAACTACAGTAGCTTCTACTGTTAAGTTAGACCATTCAGGGTTAACTGGAATTTCAACTAATCCTTCGTTTCCAACTTCAATAGCTCTAAAGTTTTTATCAACAATAGCTTTACCTTTACGTCCATAAGCTTTTTCAGCATATTTTTTCATTAATTTTTGAGCAGTTTCATAAGGCATGATTTGTTCGTTTAATGCGAAGAATGCACTTTGCATAATCGTGTTAATCATTCCACCTAAACCAACTTCTTCAGCAAGTTTAACTGCATTAATAATATATAATTTAGCATTTTTATCAGCCAAAGCTTTTTTAACTGAATTTGGTAATAACTCATTGATTTCTTCTTTAGGAGTAACAGTGTTAAGTAAGAATCTACCACCATTTCTTAATCCACCGATCATATCATATTTTGTTAAATATGAATCTTTTGAACAAGAAACAAAGTGTGGATGAGAAACTAAATATGTACTTCTGATTGGTTTTTTACCAAATCTTAAATGCATACGTGTAACTCCACCAGATTTTTTAGAGTCATATGAACTATAAGCTTGACCATATAAATCAGTGTTTTCACCAATAATTTTGATAGTATTTTTAGAAGCACCTACAGTACCATCACTACCTAAACCAAAGAATAATAACTCTGTAGTATCTTTATCTTGAACGTCGATTTCTTTAGCTTCTAATGAAGTAAAGTTAACATCGTCATTAATACCAATTGTGAAATTATTTTTTTGTTCTCCAGCTAAATTGTCATAAACTGCAACAATTTGACCTGGTGTTGTGTCTTTTGAAGATAAACCATAACGTCCACCTAAGATAACTGGTTCATTTTCTTTACCATAGAATAATGATTTAATGTCTAAGTATAAAGGTTCACCTAAACTACCATTTTCTTTAGTACGATCTAATACAGCAATTTTGTTTACTGTAGTAGGTAAAGCTTTGAAGAAATACTCAGCACTAAATGGGCGATATAAATGAACTGTTAATAATCCAACTTTACGTCCTTCAGCAGTTAATTTATCGATAACTTCTTCAATAGCTTCTGTAACAGAACCCATTGCGATGATAACGTCAGTAGCATCTTTTGCACCATAATATACAAATGGAGCATATTCGCGTCCTGTAACTTTTGAAATTTCTTCCATATATTCAGCAACAATATTAGGAACATTTGTGTAATATTTATCTTGTAATTCACGAGCTTGCATATAAACATCATCATTTTGAGCAGATCCTCTAGTAACAGGGTTGCTAGAATTTAAAGCTCTTTTTCTGAATTTTCTTACTGCATCTCTATCTAATAAACGATCAAATACATTGTAATCCATAACTTCAACTTTATTTACTTCATGACTTGTTCTAAACCCATCAAAGAAATGCATAAATGGAATACTAGATTTAATTGCAGCTAAATGTGCAACCCCAGCTAAGTCCATTGTTTCTTGAACAGATCCACTTGCTAAAATAGCAAAACCTGTTGGTCTAGCAGCCATAACATCTTGGTGATCCCCAAAGATTGATAAAGCTTGTACAGCAATACTTCTTGCAGCAACATGAATTACACCTGGTAATAATTCTCCAGCTATTTTGTACATGTTAGGCAATTTTAATAATAGCCCTTGTGAAGCAGTGTAAGTAGTAGTTAAAGCCCCTGATTGTAATGAACCATGAACAGTACCAGCAGCTCCAGCTTCTGATTGCATTTCAATTACTTTTACAGGCATACCAAATAAGTTTTTCTTACCTTGAGAAGCCCATAAGTCTGTGTATTCTGCCATCGGTGATGATGGTGTGATTGGATAAATACCAGCTACTTCTGTGAACGCATAAGATGCGTGTGCAGCAGCTTGATTCCCATCCATCGATTGGAATACTTTTTTTGTCGCCATTGCAAAACCTCCATAATATTTAAGATTCTATAATTTAATATATAGTCATACGCCTTGATTATACAATAAAATGTTTTTGTTTACAATCGAAAAAAGTGTTTTTTTTCTCTTAGGAAAACACTTTCATTCAAGTTGTTTTTTTTCGCTTTTTTTCCCTTCTTTAATTAGCTAATTTATTTGATGTTTGATAGCATACTTTCGGCTTTATCAAGATATAAATTAGCAACAAACTTAAAGTCTACACCTAAGTCTTTTGATAAACCAATATACTCTTTATACCATGCTACATTGTGCCACTGTAAACACTGGAAAGCTCTAAAGAAATAAAGTCTATTAATTTCATCTTGAGTTGGTTCGTGTTTCAAGTAAACTGGTAGTAATTTTAAAGCATGGTCAAAGTCATTATTACCGAAACATGCGATATCATAAAATGGATCATTGTTCCCAGCAAACTCCCAGTCCATTAACCTTAAACCATTATCCGTAACAACAAAATTACTAATTTGACTATCCCCGTGACACAGAGTGAGTCTAGCTTTGTCAAGGTATTTTATATGACTTAAAAATTCATTTTTTAGTTCAAGATAGCGATCAGGCTTAATATGGTTGAACTCATTGTTATGATTTTCGTAAATTTCTAATCTTCTTAACGGGTCATAATCGAAATTAGATAGTTCCTTATGATTATGAACTTTATGTAAAACATTAGCAGCTTCTTCTAAATAGTCTAATGGATTAAGTTCATGAAGAGGTTGACCTTTAATATAGCGAGCAATTTTAAAGCCAGTTTTTTTATCAAAATATACAGTATCATTATTTAGATTTAAGTCTCGAACTAAACCAATGTTGTGTTCCTCAACTTCTCTATCTACAAATTTTTCAGCTTTTTTTCCTGGAATTCGAAATGTATACAACTCATCTTCCATCTTAATCACATAAGTAAAATTACTCATTCCACCCATTAGTCTTTCAACTACTACTACATCTTTATCAAATACTTCTTTTACTACTTTTTTTACAATCATTTCATTTTCCATGTTAAGTCCTCCTAAAGTTTTATTAATTTTGTTGGAACATCTTGTTTTGCAACAATTAAATTATAATCTTCAATTCGATAACCATAATCATCAAAAACAGTTTCAAATGTTTCAATAATTTTATTTTCCTCATTACATTCTTTTGATGGATGAGCTAAAATTATTTGTTTGGTTCTTTCACCTATCAAATTTGCTAGATTATAAGCAGAATCATTATTGGACATATGTCCTTTTATTGAATCTATTCTTGTTTTTAAATAATAAGGTCTATTACTAGTAAAAAGTAATGTAACATCATAATTAGATTCAAAAACATAAGCATCTGCATTCCTTAATTCATCAAAATCTTTTTCTGGTAAATAGCCAATATCAGTAACATAAACAATCTTCTTTTCACCACTGCTAATAACATATCCTAGACAATCATTTGAATCATGAGAAACACTTAAAGGATAAATAGAAAAATCACCGATTTGAAAACGCTTGTATGGTTCAATAAAAGTAAGCCTATTCTCCTCAATATTTTCCTTCACCTTATAAAACATACCTTCGTATGTATCTTTGGTTAGATAACAAGTTGTGTCCACTTTTTTAAGCAACATATTAAGTCCACTAATATGGTCAGTATGTTCATGTGTAATTAACACGCCATCCAATGGATTACTTGAAAGTCCTAATCCCTCTAAACGGCTATTTAACTGCCTAAATGATAGTCCTATATCTACTAAAATTTTAGTGTTTTCTGTTTCTATTATTGTTGAATTACCTCTTGATCCACTAGCTAAAACGCTAAATTTCATAATATCACTCCAATGCACAAATTAATTATACAACACATATCTCTAAAATCAATATACAGTTACACCTTTGTTTTTCAATATTCTTTCACATTTTGATATTGTTTTTAAAGTCAAATAATGATATTATATATATTGCGTATAATATTAAGGAGTGAAAGATATGAACAAGAGTATTTTAATCAAAATTAGTGTGATCCTTGGTGTCATAATTGCAATCATTTTAGCATCAGTTGGTTGTAGTATGATTAAAGCAGATCCAGATGAAGCTATGATTTCTAACAAAGATGATGTTTATGCAACTTTTGGAGATTATAGAGTAACAAGAGGCGAATTATTCGATATGATGATGAGAGTTGATGGGTTAGATTATTTATTAACATACGTTGATAAATTAATTTTAGCGGAAAACATTTCTAATGTTACACCATCTGACATCGAAAACGAGAAAACTATTTTAATTTATGGAACTTTAAATGAAGGTGAGATTGCATTATTACAATCAAATGAAGAAAACCATCAAGTGTTACTCACTACATTTGAAAATAATGTAAAGGCGGTAGGTTATGATCCTGATGATCCTGCTGAGTTAACACTTTACTTAGAATTATTAGCTGCTCAAAGAGCAAAAGCTAGAGCACATGTCATTGCTGCTGGTGCTGAAAGTGATTTCTTTATTGATAATGATGAGTTAGAAAAATTCTATGATGACAATTATCGTAATGATGCTTGTGCATTAGTAATTGAATTTGACAGTGCTACTGAATCAAAACTTATCTTTAATGATTTAGACTTAGTTCAATCATTTAATGGTGGGATTGGTGAATACTTTAATACTACTGTTCCAATTGAAGACGTAGCTAGTGATGGCTTCTCTTTAACAAATACTATTCAACTTAGTAACGAGCAAGTATTTACTAAATTAGTAGAATTATATAATGTTCAAAATCCTAATAATACTTTACCTGCAGATATAGATTCTGAGGATTATTGTAATGATTATGCTGATTTAGCAACTTATAATTTTACAGAAATGACTACTGGAGTTTTTGAAGGCTCTACCATTGATACATTTGCAAAATATTTATTTGATACTATTGATTTAACAAACACAGATACAGATGCAAAATATTATTCTCAATCTCCAAGAGAATTTGGTGATAGCTTTGTATTTGTTTATAAAGTTTCACAAGAACCAGTGGAACCTTTTGGTAATATGACTGGCGACGAAAAAACTGAATTAAAAGCAGCTTTAACTGACTCTATTATGGATACTGATTTAATCGGGTATGTAATGGAAGAAGTTCGTGAAGATGCAAACTTCAGTGTTGTTGATCCATTTGTTGGAATTAAATATCAATTCCAATCAGGAATCGAACAAGATTTAAGTGGTGACTTAAGCATCGTTGCAAAACTAGGTGACGTTGAAATCACTGCAGATCAACTATATACTTATATGGAAGAAAGAGTTGGAGCGTTCTTTGCTATCGAAATCGCAAAAGAAAAACTAGCTGTTTATGGAGAATACTACAACTTATATTACGGTTCTTCTCATGATTATCTTTCAAACAAAGCAGATTTAATGAAAACACATCGTGCTGATTTGAGCACTATGAAATCTACATTCTCTAAAAATGGTTACTCACAATATGGATATACAACTACATTGTTAGATTGGAATGAATTCTTGTTTGTATTATTTGGTGTTAAATCTGATATGGAAGCTTTAGAAAAACAATTTGTTCTTCCTTCGCTTACAATTGATTTAATTCAACCAACAATTAATATTCCAGACGCAATGGAATTTATGCAAGAGTTATATGATAACTATTTCAATTTGTATGCTACTTCTATCACAATCTTCTTAGATCAAGATCTGAATTTTGAAGCTGATGAAATTGCTGATGTTATTGCTGATATGGATGCTATTGAGTTAGCTGAGTACAGCGCATTAAGAGCTCATTTAGAAGATGAAATTAGAGCTAAACTTGAAGACGACATGGATTTTGAAGCTATCGTTGATGAATATAACGATACACCAATTATTGATACTGATAGTGTTTGGCATGATTACAAAGTATTTGGATTCAAATTAAAAGTTGAGGACTTGATGAGTTCAAAAGATGTTCCTCTTACATACACAAACACACAAAACACTGCTCTATATGATCAATCATTAGTTGATGCTTTATTTAGACTTTATACGTCATACAATACTGATGAAAATAAAGAATTAGATTCAATGTTAGACACTCAAATCATTAGTGAACATGATCGTTATAGAATATTAGAGGTAACTAAAGGTAATTCATTTGAAAAACCTACAGCAGTATTTGATAGTTCATCTACAACTACAGTTTATTCTGAAGGAATAGATAATGAAAATCCAATACCTACTGTGGCTCAAATTGAAATTTACTTTAAAATCAATTTTGCACAAGCGAAAAATGAAACGCCTTTAGAAAAACTACCTTCTTCAGTATCAAATGCTATTACTAATCTATATAGTGGTATATATGACTTATATTTCCAACCTAGTGGATTTAGTATCGTAGCAATTGATACTATGTTAGCAGGTAACTTAACATTTACTGAAAATAATACATTACAACAAGCACAAGTTGAGTTGTTAAGAGATATTTTAATCTCAACAACATTCCCAGATGATTACGTTTATACAACTAAATAATTTATTAAAAGCTGTTAGCTTAAAACTAACAGCTTTTTTTATTAACGATGAATAAAAAAAGACTAATTAAGAATCCTTAATTAGTCTTTTTGTTTTAATCCTCAAAATTTACTTTGTAGTATCTTTCTCTGTCAGCAACTCCAATTGGTTGTGTAAACTCTCCTGGTTGAACCTGAGCCAATTGTTCACCAATTACGGTTAATTTAGAATCAATATTATCAATAAAATGTAAAACGATTGCCTCAGGAATATTTGGTTTTTTAGGACTACCAAAATGTGGGAAGTAATGATGTGATAAAACCATATGTTCTAAAACCAATGCTTCTTCTGTTTTATAGTAACCAAGTTCATTTGCAGTTCTTTCGATTTCCATTACACCCATTGTAATGTGACCAAGTAACTTTCCTTCTTTTGTATATTCTGGACCAGCATAATGACTTAACTCAACAACCTTACAAACATCATGAAGCATAACTCCAGCAATCAGTAAGTCTTGATTTAGGAATGGATAAACTTTTAAGAATCCATCAATCATGTTCATCATTGTTTTAGTATGATAGCTTAAACCACTAATGTAAGCATGATGGAACTTTGTCGCCGCAGGGTATAAGTAAAACATTTTTTCATGCTTCTTATAAATATTCATAACAATATCTTTAATAATCTTGTTTTCAATTTTCATTAAATAACTTTCGATTGAAGATTTAATCTCATCTACACTAATTGGAGCAAACTCATAGAACTTAGTCATTAAAGACCCTCGTTCCTCGATTGTTATCTCACAGTCATCAATGTAAGTAAACTTAGTTGCTAGTAGTTGCATTCTTTCTTTAAACTCAATTTCCTCAGTTTCAAAGAAGTAAACCATATTTTGAATAATTTTTGCATCCTTGTCAATCCTTAAAGTAATTCTTTCTTTATCTTCCTTAATAACACTCAAAGTATAAGTGTCATATGTTGTTTCATTGATTGAATCTATTTTCGCGTAAAAACTAAGACTCATATCATCACTTCCTTCTTTTTAAAATATATGTCGAAACATCACTAATTTCTAATCTATTAACTTGTTTTTTCGTCGCCTTTTCACCATCAAAAATCATAGTGTAGTCATTCTCCAACACAAAGTCTTCTTTACTAAAATTATTTTTGAAAATTACAATAATATCTGTAGATTCATCAAATAAAGAATATCTAATTGTTCCAGTATTAAAGACCGAAACTTTTATATGTCTTTTTATTTTTGATGGAGAAGGTAATCTAAAAAGATCATATTTTTTTCTGATTTTTATAATCTCTTTTATATAATTTACATCATCTATATTTTCATCTAACAAGTCCCAATCAATTTGGTTGATGTCATCACTAGATTTGTAACTATTTTCAATTCCTTTTTTTGTTCTATAGAACTCTTGTCCGCTGTGGATAAAAGGAACACCTTGACTAAGCAAAACCATAGTTGTTGCTAAACGTTGTCGTTTTTTTATTTGTTCTTGATTTTCATTTGGCAATGCCACAATGGCTTTATCATAAAACGTATGATTATCATGACATTCGACATAATTAATTGATTGTGTTGGATATCTAAATAAATATCTATCAATTGCGCTGCCCATAATTATATTCTTAACATCATCAAGTTTTTTGTTTGAACCAAGAGCATACCCTTTTTCCTTAATATCAAAACTTGCACCTTTAATTATATCACCGGTTTTGTCATTAAAGTGTCCAATATTAAATAATAGATGATTATTAAACATATTGGCCATTTTTTCTTTAGGTAATAATGTGGGAATTTGCCAACCCTCACCATATACAACTATATCACTTTTATGACGATCAAGTTTTTGTCTTAATGTGTTCATTGTTTTCATATCAATTAAACCCATTAAATCAAATCTAAACCCATCGACTTTAAATTCTTTTACCCAATACATCACTGAATCAATAATGTACTTCCTAATCATTTTTCGTTCAGTAGCTAAATCCGAATTACTCCCTGAAGAGTTAGTTAATACTCCATTGTTATCGACACGATATGCGTATCCTGGAATAATTTTGTCAAAAGGAAATGTTTTAACATCAAAAACATGATTATAAACAACATCCATAACAACAAGCAGTCCATTTTTATGGAGTGTATCAATAACTTCTTTAAGTTCATTAATTCTTTTATATGGATCATTCGGGTCACTAGCAAACCAGCCCTCAGGAACGTTATATTGTTCAGGATTATATCCCCAGTTATAATGTTTGCTAGGATTCAACTCATCAACACCAGCAAAGTCAAATATTGGTAATAATTGGACATGAGTAACTCCTAAGTCAATCAAATAATCAAAACCAGCTTTGTTTCCTTTTCGAGTTTTTAACTTATCTTCTATATATCCTTTATACTTACCTTTATTAAAAGAATTAATAGTTGGACTTATTGTAAAATCTCTGATGTGAGATTCATAAATGATTGCATCACTCAAAACACCACTAAACTTAGGTCTTGTGTGTTTCATTTTATTAAATTTTGAACGATCTACAACGTAAGAATGTTCAGCATTTGCAGTTGAACTTACTGCGTATGGATCTGTAAAGATTTGCTCTTTACCATTCACATATGAGATATAACGATATTTGTATCCTTCATAATTACCGCGGAGTCGTAAATACCAAACACCTTGATTATCATACTCCATTTCATGAATAACAGTATTATTTTCTTTATCTGTTAGTTCAAGTTTCATATATTTCGCTATTGGAGTCCAAACCTTAAATTTAGTTCGATCCTTACGATAACTTGAACCTAAATCATTTTGCTCATAAAAATAGATGTCATCAAAAAGTTCAGTTCTAACAATTTTACCAGTAAATAACTCACTCTTATTATCATCGTCATCATAAACTATGTATGTTTTATTAAGTAGAATATAACCATCAAGTCTAGTAGTATACTTAATCTCAGTATCAAAAGTTTCAGCTTTTATTATCTCAAGTGGAATAACTTCATCATTTCCTCTTGCCTCAAAATTAGAAATTAGATCATTTCTAAAGTTTTTAGGAACAATAATAGTTATTTCATTAAAATCATCTAAATAAGAGTAGTACCTATTCATCTTTATCATCCTTTATAAAGTCTTTAATACGTTTCATTGCATAGACTTTTAATTCCTCATAATCGTTTTTCATATATCCCATAATAACATTGTATTTTAACTCATCAACAATAACACCTATGTCGCTTTTTCTTTTCATTTCGGATAACCATAGGATATCTTGCCCTTTAAATTTCATATCACATACATCTTTTATAGGGAGTTCACTATCGATTTTTCTGATAAGTTCCTCCTGATTGTTATATCCTAGAACTACATTAATCTTATTTGCGATTAAACAAGGTTCAAGTTTATTTGAATAGACAAGCAACTTGTTAAAAACCGAATTTTTAGTAACTTCTTGGATGTTCATCACTTGTCTCATAAGTCTCATGTTTTTATTAGAAAATTTCCAGATTTCATCAGGTTCTTCTAAAATAAAACATAGAGTAAAAATCTCAAGTGGGTAGAGATTATGAGTTTTATCCTCGAGTAGTCTTAGACCTTTTTCTAGTCCGTAAAGAACTTCTGATACACCAGTATCATTCATATACTTAATAGCTTTATTTCGATACTTTCCTCTAAATATTTTATCAAGTTCAACAATAACTCGTTCAATTGAAATGTTTTTTAGTAATCCTTTTTTCTCTTTAATTGCATCAAATGTCTTAGTTTCAATATCAAATCCAAGTTTAGAAACAAACCTCATAGCTCTTAAAATCCTAAGAGCATCTTCTTCAAATCTATTTAAAGGGTTGTTAATTGTTCTAATAATTTTATTTTTGATATCACTTATTCCATTAAACTTATCGATAATTTGATCATCAAGGGATAAACAAATAGCATTCATAGTAAAATCTCTTCTAGCTAAGTCATCATCAAGGCTTACACTGAAATCGACATTTTCTGGATGTCGATTATTTAAGTAATCACCATCCGAACGATAAGTAGTAACTTCAAACTTAAACATCTCATGTAATACTGTAACACTCCCATATTTTGCCCCAGTGTTTTTGACATTATCAAAAATGTCAATCACATCTTCTGGTAAAGCATTAGTAGTTATGTCAATATCATCACTAACTATATTCAATAATTTGTCACGAACATAACCACCAACAAAATATGCTTCAAAGCCTGAAGCGTTAAGTTTTTCTATTATATGTTTTCCTGTTTCAAAATATTTATCCATAATTATCACCACAAAAATTATACTACATAATTGTGTTATTTTCTAGTATTTACGACTATAATATGTGCTATAATTAACTTGGTGATGTTAATGAAAAGTATAAAGAATGTAATGTCAACAGAGTTAATTATTAACAAAAGCACATTTATTACTGTAATCTATCCAATTAATGCTGTTGATGATGTTTTAAAAAAACTTAATGAAGTTAAAGAACAATATAAGGATGCAACACATTATTGTACAGCTTATATAATCGGGGATAACCAGGAAATTCAGAAATTTGATGATAACGGTGAACCTAGCAAAACAGCAGGATACAGAATGCTTGAAGTACTAAAGAAAAATGATCTCACAAATGTGTTTGCTGTTACTGTAAGGTTTTATGGAGGAATTAAGTTAGGTGCTGGAGGACTCGTAAGAGCATACACAAAAGGTGTTGCCTCATTAATTAATAATGCTGAATTTTCGTATAAGCAAACATACTATAAATTTAAGTTATCTGTTGATTTTAACTCAATTGGTAAAGTTGAAAAACATATAAGAGATAACTACTTATTATTTGATGTCGAATATACAGACAAAGTAAATTATTATATTGAACTAAAGAAACAAGATTTAGAATCACTAAAGTTTTACTTTATTGAAGTTTTAAATGGTAATATAGAGTTCACATTAGTTGATGAGTACTTTAAATACATATAAAAAAAGTCTGCAAACGCAGACTTTTTATTAATCAAAAATTATGTACATTAACTCGAATAATCTTAACAATGAATTTGATGCTAAATAAGCGAATATTATAGCAGAAATAATATAGATAAACTGAATCTGCCAATTATAGTTTTTCTTGAAGAACTTACTTAAATCAAATGCAACAAAAGCTTGAAAAGCTAAAGGGAAAAAAACAAAAAACATTATTAGTTCTAGTAAGGCTGATAATTGTGGATCCATAATTACTCCTATCCAGTTATTATATCAGGTTCATCAGTAGTTGATGCGGCTTTGATTATAATAACTACTTTATTTGGTAAACAAGTTAATGGTAAAAGTGGGCTTGAAGTAAACCCCTGTGATTGACAAATATGTTTTGGAGATATCTCATCTATTACCCGAACTTGGTTTTCCTTATATTGAATTACGACAGGACCATTTTGTCCAGTAACAACATATTGATTCTCAATAAAATCAATATGATCGCTTAATACATAGTCCTCATCAATAACCTCGTATGTTCCATCAGCAAGGTTTATAACTAATACTAAATTATCATTATAATATACATTAGCTGTTCCATCATCAGTCTTATTACTATTTAAATACCAATTAAAACCAAAATATAATATAAGTGCAATAGCACCAAGTATAATTATTAATATAAAATCACTTTTTCTCATAAATACTCACCATTTTTCAAGATTAATTTATTATATCACAAGAATATTACAAAATGTACCAATTTAATAAGGAAAGTTGCATATGTAACAACACTTTTTTTAGTTTTTTTAATTACAATATTATTGATAGTTCGTGTATGAAATATACACTTTAGGGCTTAACAACAATATTTACAGTATTTTGGTGTGTACACTAACAAATTTAAACGGCTTTATTTAGCGGTTTTCTATTACTATGTTTGTTGACAATTACCCTTCTCTCCTATATAATATATTTGAGTAAAATCACAAATTAAATAGGAGGAAATTATGAAAAAATTATTTACATTATTAGCGGCATTTTCTTTAGTATTAACACTAGCTGCTTGTGGTGAAAAGGAAGAAACTAAAGCACTTCCAACCGCAGAAGAATTAACAATGGCAACTATCGATGATTACTTAGGTATGGAAGGTGTTCAATATATTGACCTTAGAAACCATGCTGACCAAATGAAAGATGGTTGGATTAACGGATTTACAGTTTTACCTTTCTTTGAATATTTAGAATCTGAAAATATCTTAGTAAGAGATGGAGACTGGGATTTCGAAGCAGATGAGATCATTAATGCAAATGCATTAAAAGCATTCTTCCCTGAAGAACAAGAAGCTATCTTCTTAATGTGTGCTGCTGGTGGTAGAGCTGGTTATGTTATGAAAGCTTTAAATGAATTAGGATATACTAACGTTTATAATGTTGGTGGATTCAGAGATTATGAAGGAGACAACATGATTGCTGGAGACGGTACTTATGCTGATATTAACGGTCCTGTTGGGGATTTAACTCCTGGTGTATTCTATGCTGCTAGCGAATCTAAATACAGTGCAACTATCGTTGTAAATGAATTAGGTGGAATCAGTGCTGTATTCTTTGATGCTCTTAACTGTTCAGTAGATACTGATGCAGATGGTGTTAAGGATTCAGGATGTAACACTAAACAAGATTTAGCTGACGATTATGGTATGGCTAAAACTGAAGGTCAATTAGAATGGTATCTTCAAGCTAACAAATTAGGTACTGCTATCGTTGGTGCTCAAGGTTGGGACGCTGCATGGACTACATTCGTTGATGGTTCAAAAACTAAATTTGACCAAGACTTAGCTCCAGATACAATCACTGGTGTAACAGTTGGAATCGACGGATTTAAAGAAGTATTTGAAGCTGCTTTAGCTTTAGCTACTCCTAGCAACTAATTACAACTTAAATTTAACTTAAAAAAGTCTTAGTAAATCTAAGACTTTTTTTATATTCTTTTTTTTCACTGGATATAGTTCGTAAAATGCTTGTTTAGCATACTAACCATTAGTTCGTATTTTTAACAATATTTGTGAGTAGGTATTTTCATACTTTTTCCATAAAAAAAAGCCAGATAACTAAGGTTATCTGGCTTTTAAAATCGCTATAATTTTTATGCTATTACTCATCTAAATGCTTATAAGCTATACATATAATATCTTTTACACATTCATCCTTTAAAGCAAAAACCACATTGTCATTAATAACAGTCTCTTTTACTAAACCTTGTTTAACAAGTTTTTCAACATGTCTGTATATGTCTACTGTTGATTTTTTTAATTCTTTAGCAAGTTCTTCTATTGAATACTCTTGGTCTGTTAAGAGCTCAATAATACTCATACTTGTAATATTACCAAAAGCTTTAAAGAATTTTGTGGCTTGTCTTAACTCTCTATTTGATTCTTTGATAAAATTAAATCCATAGATTATTCTTAAGCTATTTAAAACAGCTATTAATGATATCCCTACATCGGCAAATATTGCTTCTAACATACTTGTTTTTCCAAATCCAGCTAGTGTTAAGAATAAAACTTTAACACCTATACTTAAGACAATGTTCTGATATACGATTCTCTTTGTTCTAATCGCAATCTTGGTTGCAGTATTTATCTTCTCTAGATCATCATCGATAATGATAATATCTGCAACGTCGATTGCAATTTCCGATCCGTTTCCCATTGCTACACCTATATCTGCATTCTTTAAAAGAGGAGAATCGTTTATCCCATCGCCGATAAACATTTTATAATTTTTTGAATCTAAATTATTGAACTCTGTAATTTTGTCTTCTGGTAGTAAATTAGATTTAAAGTTTATTGAATTAAGAGCTAAAGCTACATCACTAGCCACTTCAAAATTATCACCAGTTAACATTGTTATATTAAATCGTTTTTTCATTTTTTTAATAGCTCTAACTGTATTTTGTTTTAATGAATCAGTGATTATCATATGTCCTATATATTTTTTCTCTTTTGCTAAGTAAATTACAGTCCCAACACTTCTAACCTTTTTATATTTAACGTGATGTTGCTTCATCAACTCGTCATTCCCAATTATATAAACATTATTTTCAAATGAAGCACTTAATCCCTTTCCAGGGATTTCTTCAATATCAACAAAATTTATATAATCACCTTCATAGTACTCAACAATGCTTTTTGCTATTGGGTGATTACTATATCGCTCAGCGCTTGCTATAATTTTTAGAACTTCATCACTAGAGTAATCATTAACGCTAAAGAATCCATTTGTTAGTGTTCCTGTTTTGTCGATCCCTATAGTGTCAACTTCTGTAAGCATATGTAGATATGTACTACCTTTAAACAAAATACCTTCTTTAGCTGCCGCCCCAATTCCAGCGAAATATGATAAGGGAATACTTAATACAAGAGCACAAGGACAACTTATTACTAAGAATATTGCTGCATTATATATATTTTCATCGATTGTTTTATACCCTAGCAAAGTAGGTATCATGAACATTAATAAAGCTAATACTGAAACAACTGGTGTATAAACTCTGGCAAACTTTGTAATAAAGTTTTCAGGTGCTGATTTATGATTTGTCGAGTTTTCGATTAAATCAATCAATCTTGCTACAGTTGAATCCTCATATATTTTTGTTGCTTTTATTTTTAGGACCTTGCCTACATTGATATTACCACTGAGTACGTTATCATTAACCTTTACATCAACTAATCTTGATTCACCTGTTAATGCACTTGAGTTCAGCGAACTATAACCTTCTACTATGATTCCATCAACTGGTATTTTCTCACCATTTTTAACAACTATTACATCATCAACCTCTATTTCTTCTGGTTCTTTAATAACAATTGTATTTCCTATAAGGACATTTGAGTAATCAACTTTTAGATCAATCAATCCTTTAACTTCGTTTTTAGATTTAGAAACTGCTTTTTGCTGTAAATACTCTCCTAGAGTATAAAATATGATAACTAAAGATGCCTCAAAATATTCTTTTAAGAACATTGCTGCTAATGTGGCAATAAACATAAGCATATTCTCATTAAAAATATCTTTTCTTCTAATACCTTTTATTGTCTTCCTAATTATCTTAGATGATATAAATATATACCCTACAATATATAAAGAAACCTCAAAAAGCGATGAAAGATTAGCCCTAAACATATAGGCTATTAAGTAAACTAACACCCCAATAAAAAACGAATTATAGCTGTTATTAGTATTTTTTTTAACAGTATCTTTGTTTTTATATAGGTAAGTGTTAACTCCATCTTCAATCGAGTCCACTATTTTTTTAATTTTTGGTAACATTTCTTGTTCATTATATTCTTCTGTTACGTCAAGTAGCATTGTTTGATTAGCGAAATTAAATGTTGCATTATTTATACTTTTAATTGTTTTAATCTCATCTTCAATCTTCTTCGCACAACCCGAACATAATAAATTTTCCATCACGACTTTTTTTATCATTTTTCTCACCTCGTAAGTATTTTATGTGATACAATTTATATATGACTAGTAGTTCATATGTAGTATAACAAGCAATTGTGTAGGAAATATGAAGTAAAGCAGGGGGAAATAAATGAAAAACATATTAGTATTAGAAGATAATGTTCAAATTAACGAAATCTTATCAAGCACATTGAAGAGCGAAGGATATACTGTATTCTCATGTTTTAATGCTTTTGATGCTCTTGAAGTTTTTACTGACGAAAGAATAGGGCTTATAATCACTGACCTAATGCTTCCTATTAAATCCGGTGAGGAATTTATTGAGGATATAAGAAAGACATCTACAGTGCATATTATAGCTATCACAGCTAAAGTTAATACCTCAGATAAGCTCCACACTTTAACTATCGGTGCTGATGACTATATTACTAAGCCTTTTAATAAACAAGAAGTAATAATCAAAGTTAATAACTATTTTAAGAAGTTACAAGTTAAAGATATATATATATCTATTAATAAAGGAAAATTTAAACTAAATACTGATAATAATGAGCTAATTATAAATGACAATATTATTACACTTACAAGTGTTGAATACATTATGTTAAAAAAAATGATGGAATCAATAAATAAAATAATAAATAGAGAATCATTTTTGGACACTCTAAACTACAACAATTTTGAAGTGTTTGATAGAGTGGTAGATACTCATATAAAAAATATCAGAGCAAAGATTAAAAAAGTTAGCAATGATAATTACATCAAAACAGTTTACGGACTTGGCTATAAATTAGTAGGTGATTTAGATGAGTAATTTGCTAGCAGATTCTAGAATAAGGAATTTCTTTACTAGATTTATTTATATAATTATACTATTTATCACCGTTAACTATGCTTCAATTTATGTAAACAAATATTATCTTGATCAAAAAATTCATGATGAAAACGAGGAATTAGTTGAAATATTTAAACATTTGATTGAGCAACGAGATTATGATACCGCTATTGTTTTTCTAGATCACTATGTTCACACAAATGAAGTTAAACTAATTTTGTATGATGAAAACAACCAAGTTTTACTTGGTGAATTACAAGAGGTTAACGCTGAATATGTTTATCAGGTTAATACAGCTTTTGGAAACTATAAACTTTATGTTGATAACTCAAAAAGCAAGGCAGCAATTCTAACAAATGATGATATTCTATATACTAATATTGCGATACTATCGATATATACAATTGTAATAATCGTTATTTTACTTCAAAGAAGAAATAGAAACAACAAAATCATTCACGACATATCAATGATCCAAGATCTCCTAAACACAACTCCTAACTTCGGACAAAAATTTTACTATCATGAGTTTGAACATATTTATCATGATGTTGAAAGATACATCAAAAATCTTGATTTACTAAAAGAAAAGCGAGAAATGAATGTTAGTTCTTTGGTTCATGACTTAAAAACTCCATTAACAATATTAATGAACTACATTGATTCAAAAAGTGTTATATCAAAAAAAGATGAGATTACTAAATCTTTATCAGACATTAATCAAATAGCTACCGATTTAATTGATGAAAAATATTCAAACAAACAAGTTCTTATCAATGCTAGTGAGTTGACTTATGAAGCTATTAGAACTAACTCATCTGTTCTTAAAAGACGAGGATTAAAATTCAACACCAAGATTAATAAAGATGTTCATGTTATGTGGAATAAAAGAGATTACAAAAGAATCCTTAACAATTTAATCTCCAATGCTTATTATTATTCAACTGAAAACTCAAAAATCGACATTAGAATAAATAATGAGCAAAGATTTAACTTAGTTTTCACAAATAAAATTCCAGAAGATAGTTTAGTCGATGTCGATAGCATATTTAAAAGGGGATACCGACTTGATAAATCTCAAAATAGAGAAGGCAAAGGCCTCGGGATGTACATCGTTAAATTACTGGTTGAAGGTAATAATGGAACGATAACTGTTAAAAGAATAGAAAACTCTCTTCAATTTCATATTATGATATAAAAAAAAGTAAGTTAACCAATTGGTTAACTTACTTTTTAAATACTACATTTTTGTTTTTGTGAACTCTCCACTTTCATTCGGAGTTTCAGCTAAATACTCTGCGATTGCTTCGCGCATATCTTGATCACCAGGTTTACATTGGCTTAATTTAGCATCTTCTCTTAAAATTGCCTCAGCCATACCTTTACAACCAGGATTACCACAAGCTCCACAGTTAGCATTTGGTAACATATCAATTATATCTTGAAGACGTGGGTCTTCTTCTACTTCTAAAACAGATGATGCAAAGCTTAAAATTACTGCCAGAATTAAGCTAAGTGCAACAGCTAATATTATAACAACTTGCATATTACACCATACCTCCAAATCCGTAGAACACCATAGCCATAATGAAAGCTGTGATTAAGGCAATAGGAATACCTTGCCAGTTCTTTTTAATTGGGTATGCCATCATTTCCTCACGAATTGCACTGAAGATAAAGATTACTACAGCGTATCCAAGGGAAATACCTAGAGCATAAATTGTTACTTGCCAGAATCCTTCAACACCAATTCTTTCACTGTTTACAGTAGTATCAATAGCAACACCAAGTACTGCACAGTTTGTTGTGATTAATGGTAAGTATACTCCAAGAGCACTGTATAATGGTGCACTGAATTTTTTAATGAACATCTCAACAAGTTGAACAAAACTAGCTATTACTAATATAAACACGATTGTTGATAAGAATGATAAATTATAAGTGATTTCACCAAACTCAGTATTAAGTGTCATTGTGTATTTTAATAATACATTATGATAAATTAAGTAAGAAATCATTGTTGATAAAGTTATTACGAAAGTAACAGCCATTCCCATTGATAATGCACTACTTTTTTTAGTAGAAACTCCTAAGAATGGGCATAAACCATAAAACTGATTTAAAACAACGTTATTTACGAATATAGCTCCAAACGCAATTGCAATATATTCCATCTTAAGCCACCTCGCTTCTTTCTTCTTTATTCATTCTAATGCGGTTTACTTGAGAAACTAATATACCAAACACTAAGAACGCACCTGCTGCTTGAACTAAAATACCCACTTGGTATTGTTCAGGGATTATACTATATCCTAGTAATGATCCAGCACCAAATAATTCTCTAAATATAGCAATTATTGTAATCCCACCAGTAAAACCTAATGCCATCCCAAATCCATCAACAACACTTCTTATAGGGTTGTTTTTAGAAGCAAATGCTTCAGCTCTACCTAAGATTAAACAGTTAACTACAATTAAGCTTAAGAATGTTCCAAGTGATGATGCTAACTCAGGAGTATAAGCTTTCATAAACATTTCTAATATTGTAACTAATGAAGCGATGATTACAATATAAATTGGAATTCTAACTTCTTTTGGTACGAAGTTTCTAATAAGTGAAATAATTAGGTTAGACATTACTAAAACAAATATAACACCAGCACCCATTCCTAATGCGCTTTCAACACTTTTTGTTACTGCAAGTGTTGGACACATTCCAAGGAACTGAACAAAGGTTGGGTTTTGCTTAAATAATCCAGCGCTAAATACTTCTTTAATTGATTTTTGTCTACGAGCCATTATTCCCCACCTCCTGTGTTAGTTTGATGATATTTTAATACTGATTCAATTGCAAAAATTAATCCATCATTTCTTTCTCTGTTACCAGTAGTTGTTGAAGCTCCAGTAACACCATCAATCTCAGCATCTAAAATGTTTTGAACAGTATCGTTTTGCCAATTTAATAACCATGTTGTATCAGGGAATAATTCATCTCCAGTGTAACTTGCATACTCTTTTGCATCTTCCCATGATTCGTTTTCTTTTAATATAATTAAACTATGAGTGTTGTTTGTAGTATCAATACCAATTGCAAATTCAATTGCTCCACCATAACCAGCACTCTTACCATAATATATGTATCCAATTACAGTATCAGTTGCGTCTTTTAATTCATATACATTTAAGATTGAAGCATCATATGCTTGATCTGCGTAAATTGATACATAACTAGCTGCTACTTGATCAAACGCATTAACAACATTTAAATTTTCAACCGGATCAGGACGATCTAACATTTCTCCAAGAATATCCACAACATGATATGCCATTACTTCATTAACACTAGCTAAAATTGCTGCACCTGTTGCACTTCCTGCAGTTGCTCCAGCGATTGTATCTTCTTCACCTAAAGCTACACCATTGTAAGAATCACCATAACTATCAGCTAGATAGAAATCTTTATAACCTGGAGTGTCTTGAGAATCGTACATTCTAAATCCTGTATACTCTTTATCCATATTAATTCCAACATAATAAATCATATCTAATCCACCAGCTACACTAGCTCCAGATCCAGTCGCTTCATATAAGTAACCGATTTGAGTAGTTCCATTCATTACATTGTACATATTTATTATTGCATCATTAGCAGGGTTTGTTGTTACTTTATCAAAAGCAGTTGCATTAGGGAAGATATCTTCCATCATTGCTTCTCTAATCTCTTGATCAGTTGGTCCAACTGGTCCGCCACCAAAGTTTGTATTGTGGAATGCTATAACTTCATTAAGTGAAGCTTTAATTCCACCAGTTGTTGCAGTAGCTCCAGCCACACCATCTATTTCACCATTTAGTACAGGCCCAAGTTCCATTCCTGTGAACTGATTCATAAATAATGGATTGCTTGCATTTTGTCCATATCCATCTGAATCATAATTTTCAAGAATTAAGAAACCAGAAACTGTGTTTGTTTCTAAATCAATACCGATTAAATAACTAATTGGTTGAGCACTATTAAAACCATAAGCATAAGCTTGATAAACAACAACCTTGTCTTTATCCTGATCAGCGTATACTCTTTCTAAATCAATTTCGCTTAAATCATAATCACCAGTCAGTTCCTCAAGAACACCATCATAACTAGTAGGTGCAACTTTTAATAAACCTTCCTGCAATTTTTTAAGTTGATTACCATAAATAGTTCCAGCTGTCATTTCATTAATTTGAAAAACAGCAACCATTGTAAGTAACACAGTAAATGTAAGTGTAAAGATAATTCTAACGTGTTTCATTAGCTTAACACCTCCATAATATTAGTAAGTTCTGGGTAAATCATATTTTGACTTAATAACCCAAGTCCAACACCTGCAAGAATAACAATTACTAAAGCAACCGCTATTGTTGTTAAGAATGACTTCTTACTGCTTCTTTTAACAGTTCTATTCATCCAAGGAGTTAACATGTTTCCAAGTAATATTGCAAATACAATTCCTTCAACTTGATTACCTAGTACTCTAACAGCCATAGTCATTAAGGCAATGATAACTGCATAAAGTATTTTCGTTTCTCTTGAAGTTGGACTAGTAACTGAATCACTAATCAAGAATGTTGCTGCAAACAATGTGAATCCTGTTAATAAATTAACAATCATAAAATTGATCCAATATCCATTAAACCAACCGATAATTAAACTCATTAAAGCCATTGATAATAGGAATGTAAAGACAATTTTAAGATCAACCACTTTACTTATACATAAATATACTAGTGAAACAATTAACAATAATGCACAAGTTGTACCAATTGCCAAACCAATGTAGTTACCAGTTAATAATTGAAGTAAATCAAAATTATGAGTAGTACCGTACATAGTTTCTTTTAACATCATTAGTGGAGTTAAATTATCTCCAACTGCAGTTGTTAAAGCTTCTTTAAAACTAATTTGTGCAAATAATACACCAACAAGTGCTGGATTAAAGATATAATATCCACTTCCACCATAAACAAGTTTTGCTGGGTATATCGCGATAACTGTTGCTAGAATTAAAACAAATATTGGTGTTGCAGCAGGTAATAATAAAGCTATTATTAAAGCAATATTAATCGGTTCTACAAAACCTTTATACTGTTCAAATTTCCTAACGTTTTTTTCACCAAGTGCGTAAAACAATTCTAAAGTCATAGCCACAATAACACTCACTACAACCATTACTAACGCATTAAATGCATTTTCTAAACTATTTACATAAAATTGCAAACCTAAACTAACTAATGTAACAAATATCAGTGTGAAATGTAATAAGAGACTTCTTTTATAAGAACGAGAACTATTGTTTACGATTGGAGCTTTTTTAGTTGTAAATTCCATAATATCACTCCTTAATTAGTACGACGTTTAGCACGTCTTACCCATTCTAAAACATTAATTTTTGATGGACATACATAACTACATAATCCACATTCTATACATTCATCAGTATGTAAATCAACAATTCTTAAGTTTAATTCTCTTAATTCAGCATCCATTATATTTTGAGGTAATATCCCAGCAGGACATACATCATTACATTCTCCACATTTTATACAAATTTCTTCAGGTTCTTCGTGAAACTCACTTAAATCAACAGCATCAACAGTCTCAGTAATACTAAAAGTATCATCTGATAATTGAACACCTGTTAAATAATCTCCAACATGAACATTCATGTTTTCGATGTCTTGGTAACCACCTAAATCCTCAACTACATAGTAAAGAGGAGTCCCAACAGTAACTTCAAATTCAGCGTTATCTTTAACACCGTCTCCAGTAACTAGTATATGTCTTTCAAAAGGAGCATGTCCCTTTCTAAGTACATCACTTACTACTTTACAAGTTTCTGCAGTAATATAAATTACACCATTATCATGTAAATCATTTGTGATTTTTTCCTTAACTATTTTTTTAATCTCTGAATAATCATATCCAGAAACTTTACTAGAATTAACTAGGATTAACTTATAATCAAAGTCTCCAAGATTTTCGATTAATGCTTCTTTTGGTTCTGCAGGCATATATTTATCCAAAATTACATGAACCTCTTTTTTTCCTTGCCCAAGTAATTTAATACCATCAGCAACTTCTTTTGCATACTCAAGTAAGTATGAATAATCAGTACTTATAAATGGTTCATTTACATTAATTATATTAACAAATACTTTATTAATAGACGAATCCAGTTTTAAACTTGTGTAAATACCATCAACATCTAAAATATTAACCCCATGTTTTGTCAGTTGTGATATAACAACAGAAGTAGGTACTTCACCATCAAATGTTTTATACTCAACGTCTTCATTTTGCTTATCATTTTCTATAATAATATGATCTACTATTTTATTATATCTATCACGCATTTGTTTAAACTCAACAACTGTACCACTAACTGTACTAAATATTGGAGTTTTAACTAAGTCATTTTCCTTGTATGCAATAATTTGTCCTCTTAAGACTTTTTCTCCAGCTTTAACAACTGCAGTAGCAATCTTGTAAAAAGAATCAGTTAAAGGTAAATGAACTTTATTTGGTGATAATAATTTCTTATACTCAGTTAACATCGTTTCACTCCTTTAATTATTGTCGATATCTTTTTGTGAGAAATTTCTGTATAAAAGCTCATGAGCTTTTGCACTATTAGGTTCAACTAATAATTCCTCATAAAGAGATTCAAGACTTAGATTTAAATGCGCTTTTCTTACTTCTTTTGTTTCTCTATCATCGTTATAAATTAGGTTAGCTCTTAACATCATATTCTCTTGAACTGTTTCTTCAAAATTATAAGGCATTAATCCACCATTAATACATCCGCTTGAACAAGCATTTAGTTCGATAAAATTGTACTTTTTCTTTTTCTTGTCCATAAGCTTGAAGAATTCTTTCATATTGGCTCCACCATCAACAACAGCAAATCTGAAATCAGTTCCTCCAATTTTCATTTTAAGCTCTTTAAAGTTTCCAGCATGGTTATGTTCAGTAAAGACTAATTTATCAAACTCAAGTTCGTCTAATTCTTTTTTCTCAATTACATTATATAATGTTCTAATTAATGCAGTTGTTAATCCACCACTAACAGCAAATAAACTTCCTGCACCACTTGCTTTACTAAATAATGAATCTTGTTTTACACCGCTAAGTTCTTTAAAATTAATTTCTTTTTTTCTGAATAATCTAACTAGCTCTCTAATAGTTAAAACAGCATCTACATCGTTAATATCTTCTCTTGAGATTTCTGTCTTACGAGCAGGACAACTAACTATACTAGTTATTTTGACATTTGCTTTTTCCTGTTCTAGTTTTTCAGAAAGGAATTCTTTAGTTAAAGTACCAAGTAATGTGTGTGGTCCTTTTACTTTAGATAAGTAATCAACATAGTTCTTTTGGTACATCTCAACATAGTTAACTGCTCCTGGGCAAACACTAGAAATTAAAGGTAATGGAGCACCTGTATTAAATCTAGTATGGAGTTCGCTAGCAAGTTCTAAAACTGTTAAGTCGTTTGCAAAATTAACATTAGTTACCATATCAAAACCAGACATAGTTAATGCTTCGTTTAACATTTCCTCAAGTTTTTCTAAGTTTAAGTTTTTATCAAGATCAAACTCTTCAATTAATGCTGTTTTTACTTCATCAGTAACTTGAGCAACATTAAAGTTTTCTCTCTCATATAGTAATTCCTCAACTTGTGCTAAGTGATCAGCCTCAAAAAGAGTTCCTGTAGGACAAACACTAATACATTGTCCACATGCTATACATCCTGACTCATCAAAACTAAGTCCAATTGTTGGAGATACTACTGGATTTAATCCATCTTCATCTCTAAATTTTAAAACTCTAGTTGATGTATGTTCTGCACAAACACTCACACAACGTTTACATAGAATACATTTTGATTGGTCTTGGTTAACACCAAGCCCTTTAATTTTCGCACTATTTCTACCTTTGCTTGGTCCAAACTCTTCAAATTCAACATGATATGTTTTTAACATGTCATAAAATTCGCAAGCTCCTTCTTTTGGGCAAACCCAACAATCAAAACGATGTCTTGATGCTAGTAATTGTAAAGTCGAAATTCTTGAATCAATTACTTTTTTCGAATCAGTAAAAATCTTCATTTTGTTTTTTACTGGAGTATTACATGCTGAAACTAAATCTTGTACACCTTCTACTTCAACAACACAAAGTCGACAAAATCCAATTTCATTAACTTCCTCAAGAAAACATAAAGTAGGTATTTTCAAACCAATACTTTCAGCCGCCTTAAGGATGTTTGTGCCATTTTTCACTTTGACATTTACTCCATTAATCGATACTGTTGCCATAATTTTCCTCCTTAATATTTTCTAACAGGTTTATAAAGTACGTTATAGTTGTTTTCTAAAACTACTTCAAGGTTCTTTCCTATGTCTAATCCAACGCTACATCTTGAAGCTCTTAAATTGTAAGTAAGTTTTTCTAGTTCTTTTAAAGTATTAAGATTGGCTTTATTATTCTCGAACAATTGCAATAATTGCTCAATTCTAACTACACCATCTCTACACGGGGCACACTTTCCACAGATTTCCCCTTTTTGTCCGTCTAAATAGTTAAGAACATCTTTAACCAATTCAGGTTCACCAAGTTTTGTTTCCCCATCTAGTATCCACTTTTGAAATAATTCATTAACTGGGAAATTTTTCAATTCCATTCCTATACACCTCCAAATTGTATAAAATCTCTTCTTTTTTTAAAAAACTAACTATAATTTTTGACATAATAATTCGCAAATTAACAATTATGTTTACAACTCAATATTATGCATTATAATAAAGATAATTAACACTATATTTATAATACACTTTTCTTGGAGGATTGACAATGAAAAAAATGATTTTTTTGCTTATTTTACTATGTTTTACGATAGTTTTAAAAGGTTGCACACAAACTATAAAAGCAACTGATTTTGACCCCTTAGATGGTGAGGAAAATATCAGAATGAATAACCTCGATTCTTATATGTTTAGAGATGATGTTCAGTATGTCGATTTAAGAAACTTAGAGGCGAGATTTGAGGCTGGATACATTGATGGTTTTGAGCCGATACCTTTCTTTGATTATCTGGATAATAATGGATTTTACCGCAACGACACTTACGAATTTAATAAAGACCAGCTAATTGATGAAAAACTTATTAGAAGTTTTTTTAAAGAAGATAAAGCTATTTTCCTATATTCTGATGGTTGTATAAGAAGTGAGTATATAAGGTCTTTGTTGAGCTACTTAGGTTATGAAAAAGTATACGTTTTAGGTGGCTTTTTCGAATATTCAGGAAATAATGTTGTTGAAGGTGATGGAAAATATAAACTCGGAGACAAAGTATATGGCACATATCTAGATGATGATTCAAATCTTTTATATACTTTAAGCGCGACACTTGATATGGGGAGAAAAATGATTGATGTTAGATTTGATATTCAAGATGAGCAAAAGAATTCACTTAGATCTATGACACAAAATGACGTTGACTATTTAGAAACATTTACAATTATTGAGAACTTATCTATAAATGAAATGATGACGCTTTATCAATTAAAGTTATATTTACTAGATATAACTAATAAAGAGGTATCAAATGATCTCAATATAAATGTTAAAGTTATAGATAATATTTTATCATTAATCGAAGATGTTGTTACCTATACGAACTAATACTATAAAATTAGGTTGAATATATCTATTTTTTCTAATATAATAATTAATGAGAAAAAATGTACTCAGGAGGATTCTTATGAAAAAATTAACATTACTTATGATTACTTTTACAATGGTCTTATTATTATCAGCTTGTTCTGATGCATGTGTAGGTCCAACTTGTACAGCTGGTTCAGGAAGTGAACCTGATGCAAGTGAATTAGATTTTGTTCTACCTTTTGTTCATATAAATGGTGAAGCTCATGAAACTGACAAAAATGCATATATTTTATTTGAATACGGGAAACTAAGAGATTTTGTTAAGTATCAAGTAGCATATTTAGCTTGTACTTGTAGAAGTGCAACAGTTAACTATTGGAACGTAGCTTTTGTTGAAATTACAAAAGGAACTAATGAAATTCAATTATTATCTTTCGGGCCTGATTCAGATGGTCATTACAATCCTGGTTCTTGGGGAGATAGTAGTGGTGCACCTGAGCAAAATGGAGTTACTAGAGAAGATTTTGAAAGTGATTTTATTCCTTGGCTAGTTGGAAAAACTTATGAAGATTTAGAAGGAATTAGTGTATTTACTAACAGTGATTACTTAAGTAGTGGTATTAAAAACACTACAAACATTGAAGAAACTGATTTAATTGATGCTTTCACTGGAACAAGTGTTTCAACAAATAATATGATCAGAGTTATGAAAGAATTATTAAAGTATCACGAAGCTAATTATTAAGAAATTATAAAAAGCTGATTTTCAGCTTTTTATTTTACTTTATTTTTGCTAATAAAATGTTATAATACTTTTTGAGGTGGAAAAATGAAAAAAATATTTTTAACAACGCTAATATTAATCACATCTTTTATTCTAGTTGGATGCAAAAAGGAAGTCCCGAATGTAAACAACTCTGAATGCAATAATATATTCGAGTTAAGTCAAGAATTCAAAGATTCTTCTTCTTCAATGCTATACTGTGATTTTAATTGGACATCAGATTATTTTGATACAGTAATAAATCTTAGAATCTTTATAGATCCGCAGGTTGATAGTAAAGAGATTGAAACCAAAGTCGAGGAAACTATTAAATACTACCACGAAATAAGCGATAAATATAATCCTTATGACGGAGTAACTAACATCTACACAATGAATCAAAATCCCACTGATACTCATACAGTTGATGATGAACTGATAAATATTATTGAACTAAGTTTATACCACGAGGAAAACACTAGTAACTTATTTTCTATTTCCTTAGGTCCTGTTCTTGAAATATGGCACGATTATCGTGAAGCATGTATTCCTGATCCTTTTGAATATAACAGTTGGTCTGGAATCTGTGAAAAGCCTTCACAAGATGAGTTAAATGTAACAGTACCTTATATGGATAGTACTAATATTACTATTGATGATGTTAATAAAACTGTCACAATGACTGAAAACATGAAATTAGACCTTGGCGCAGTATCTAAAGGCTACATGAGCCAAAAGTTAAAAGAGTACCTAGATTCATTAGACATATCCGGATACTTATTAAATGCTGGTACTTCAATAGTATTAGTAGGAGGACAATATGGATTAAGAGACAGTGGTGTTTTTAATGTTGTCGCTACTGATCCAACATATTCACTTAAAATTGGTTCTCCTAACACAAGCAAAAGTTGGTATGCATGGTTAGAAATAATGGATGGCGATGTAATCATCACTAGTGGTGATTATGACAGATTTTATATGGCTGGAGAGGAATACTTACACCATATAATAGACCCCAATACACTCCAACCTGAGAGAAATCTAAGAGCTGTTACTTTAGTGACTGATGATGCAGCTTTAGGCGATATCTATAGTACAGCTATATTCTTAATGACAGTTGAAGAGGGGATAGCATTTGTAAACTTAATACCTAATCTTGAAGCAATTTGGTATGGTATGGATGGTACAATCTCATACTCTGATAACTTAGAATCAGAATATTTAAGAACTTTAAATGAATAAAAAAAAGGATGATTCAATTTATTGAATCATCCTTTTTGTTTAATCAAATTTCCATATTTATTAATAAAATTACTAGCTACAACTCCTGTAAATAACCCAGCCGGAATTGATAAAGCAATTATAAATGGCAAATAGTAAATTAAGTTTGCGGTATTTAATAAAAATATAGCAAATGCGATTTGACCTACAGAATGTCCTAGGGATCCCATCACGCTTACACTTATTGGTGAAAAAATCTTCATATTTTTAATTACTACCATTACTATGTAAGCTACTATGCCACCAAAAAGCGAAAGGCCAAGAGTAGGTGCAAAAAGTGTTCCTCTAATTAAAGCTACTAGAAAAATTCTTAAAATAACTAATGTAAAAGCATCTTTTTCACCATATGTATATAAAATTATCAAAGTTACAATATTAGCCAATCCAAACTTAACACCAGGAATTTGAGTTGGTGGTAGAAAAAATATTTCTACAAGATTTAATGTTATTGACATCGAAAGTAAGATTGAAAGTGTAACAAGTCGTTTAGTATTCATAATATCACCTATATTTGTTTTATGCTTTTTATATTCTACCACAATAACTTAATATTTCAAACAAACTTGATAAGTTAGTTATTTTTTACAATTTATTACGATATTAATAGTAACCCTATACCCGATAATAATAAACACAGCAAATATACTTATCCATTTTATACTACTACTAATTGCTGCAAGTAAATAAACGGGGTTAGTTTTGAATATGTCTGAAAATAAAATGAGAGTAATAAATGTATTCTCCATCATATCAAAAACAAAAGGTAAAAAAGAAAGTATAATAAATAGCAGATGTGATTTTTTGCTACTTGTAGAATCAGCAAATTTTATAATCATCATCACAAAAAAGAAAGTATAAACTAAAGGCCACAGAATATCATAACTCCATCTTATACTAATATAGAGTTCTGCTTGAGAATCATTAAAAAGCAAAATCGCAGTTTTTAAATCAGCTACAGAGTAGAAAAAACTAGTATCTAAGGAAGCTGGTAAATCCGCTCCTAGACTACTCATATATGGCAAAAGAAAAACCATAGCTAATATAAACAATATCAATGAAAGTACTGTTAATCTATCAATATTTATCTTTTTCATATCTATCTCCTATTTAAAAGACTGTGTTTCCACAGTCTTTTTTAAATTTAAATATCTAAATTAAAATAAGCAATCCCAACAGTTCCAACTCCTGTATGACAGCCAACAACTGGTGTTATTGGTGCTTCATAATATTTATATCCAGGATGGGCAGCTTCAATTTGCTCTTTAACAAAGTTTAATCCTTCTTCATTATCAGATGTATCATATGTAACAATAAAATTTTTAATATCTTTTAAATCTTCCAAAATTAAATCAACCATTTTTTGAAGACTTTTTTTAGTAGTTCTAATTTTTTCTTTTGAGACAATTTGTCCTTCGTCATTAACTTCTAAAATTGGTTTTATCTTAAACATACTTCCAATGAAACCAGATGCTCCACTTAATCTACCATTAGCAACAAAAAGTCTTAGGTTATCAACCATAAAATACTGTTTTCTATTAACTTTAAGTTTATTAATATACTCTACAATTTCATTTATGTTTTTATTGTCTTCAATTAATTCTAATATACGAATCGTTAAGTAACCTTCACTAATTGCAGCATTAACACTGTCAATTACTTCAATATTAATCTTACCTTCATATTGATTTTTGGCCATTAAACACACTTCATAAGTTGAACTCATTTTTGAAGAGATTGGCATAATAATTAAGTCCTCATATCCAGCCGCTTCTAGCTCTTCTATATTTTCTAGAATTTCTCCAATTGAAGGCATAGATGATGTAGGTACAAGTGAGTTATCGGTCTTTAGTCTATTGTAGAACTCCTCAGCTGTAATTTCAGTATAATCCTCAAAAGTCTCGTCATTCATTAATATTTTCATTCGTGCAATTCTTAAATTTTCATAATTAATGTCAAGGTAATCTAAACTACCTGTAGATGTAGCTAAAACAGCTATTTTTTTCATTATTTATCTCCCCTTTTATTAAATAACTTATATAATAATGCTAAAGGCCAAAATAGTAACCCTAAAGAAGGTAAAACAAACCAGTATCCAGTTGAATACGAAAAATTAACAAATGCAAGGATTGCAATTATTATAATTGTAGCAACAACAGAAAAAAACAAATCATTTTGGTAATGCTTAATAGTCTTTATTCTTTTTTCTCTTTTTTCTTTCTTCTTAACATCATCATAATAGTCTTCAATTGTACCAAACTCAATCACAGCTTTATCAGTTGCTTCTTGTTCTGATAAGCCTTTTTCCATTAAGTCTTCAACTTTTTCCATTAGACTAATAATAGTGTTTTTTATAATTTCTTCCTTTTGTTGACTTTTTGGCATATCTTTAAATATATTTTTTACAAAATTCTCAATATGTCTCATCTCTATTCCTCCAGCAAAGTAGATAGAACTTCTTTAAGATCTTTCCACTCCTTAATTTTCTCTTTATAATATGCTTTTCCAAGTTGAGTAATCCGATAATATTTCCTTCTACCACCATGTGATTTTTCACCATAGTATGAAACGATTAAATCTTTTTTCTCTAATCTTTGAACAACTGAATATAGAGTTGCTTCTTTCATATTAAACGAGTTATTTGTTCTTTCAAGAATACAGTTACTTATCTCATATCCATAACGGTCTTTTTCTAAAATTAATTTTAAAATTATAGATTCTAGATGACCTCTTATTATGTCTGAATTAATCATAAAAAAACACCTCCTCAAACTCGATAAATGCTAATTTATTTTAACATATATCAATAGTTTTTGCAAAGGTGTTTAGTATCTAATACTTGTTTTTAAAGTAGTCTGAAATGTTTTCTAGTGATTGAAGCAAAACTTGATCTTTTTCTAATTGCATATCAGCAAATACTGCATCTATCATTTCATCATGAAAAACATTATGAATTTTAAGAACATCATAAGCCTTATCAGTAAGTTTAATTAATACTTTTCTTCTATCCTCTAGTTCGCTATATCTAGTACAATATCCCTTTTGTACTAATCTATTCATAGCAGTAGTCAATGTTCCTACAGTGACTCTTAGTCTTCTGGCAATATTAGACATTGTAGGTTCTAAAGTTTTCTCAATAGCTTCAAGTACATGTACTTCATTCATTGATAAAGTAACGCCTCTTGATTTTAATGTAGATCCTTCAATACTTAAAATATGGTTAAATACTTCAACCAATAAATCATTAATAACTTTTTTTGGTGAATTCATTATGTCACGCTCCCTTTATTTCTTATTCAAAATAAACCCTAGTGCTAAAGCGCCTGGACCTGCATGAGCTCCAACTACCGGAGTTAAAGGATAATCCTTAACCTCTTTTAAGTCAGGTCTTGCTGCCAAAATACTTTCTTTAACAAAATCTATTCTATCTGTAGCATTTGAGTGAACAATATATGGCTCAATATCTAATCCTTGAGCATCTTCTAAAAATTTACTAATAAGAGCTTCAGTTGCTTTTGATGTAGTTCTTATCTTTTCCTTTGATTCTATTCTACCATCTTTTGTTAAAACAAGTAATGGTTTTATTTTTAATAAACTACCAACAAAACCACTAGCCCCACTTAATCTACCATTTTTAACTAAGTATTTAAGGGTGTTTACACTTACATAAAGAGTGTGATTATTTTTTATGAAGTCTAAAGCATCAATAATTTCATCAATATTCTTACCATCCTCAGCCATTTTAGCTGCTGTTAAAATCATTTTGGCTTCCGGGTATGCAACAGATAAACTATCATATACTGTCACTTTAACTCCTTCAACCATATTTGCTGCCATCATTGCACCTTGATGAGTACCACTTAATTTATTTGAAACAGTTACACATAGTATTTGGTCATAACCACTATCTCTTAGTTCTTCAAAAGTTTCTAAGATTACTCCAGTTGCCGCCTGTGCAGTTGTTGGCGTTAATGCTGGATTATTTTCTAGTTTCGAATAAAAATCCTCAGCAGTAATATCAATAAAGTCTGTATACTCCTTATCACCAATAAATAAAATAGATCTTAGAACTTTAATATTATAATCGTGTTTTATGTAGTCAATACCTGAATTACCACATACAACCATACCAATTTTTGACATAAGTATCCTCCTATTTTGTTTGAACTTCAAATTTTGATATTCAAAGCATTCATAAGAAAATGATACCTTTTTTATTATAGTATGTCAATAATTGGTTATTATTGTTTTTTACTTTGTATATATTTGTCCATTTCTACAGCTGCTTCTTTTCCTGCACCCATAGCTAAAATCACAGTTGCTGCTCCACTAACAACATCACCACCGGCAAATACACCATCAATACTAGTCATATGAACATTAGTCTTGATTCTTCCCCAATCATCCACATCAAGTTTATCTGTAGATTCTCTTAATATCGGATTTGGTAATTGTCCAATTGATATAATACAAGAATCAATATCAATAATTTCATACTTATTTGTTCCAATTGGTCTTCTTCTTCCTGATTTATCAGGTTCTCCAAGTTCCATTATTTCACATTTTACTTGCTTAACAATATATTTATCACCAATTAATTCAACTGGATTTTTGAGTAATCTAAAGTCTATTCCCTCTTCTATTGCATGGTGAATTTCTTCAAGTCTTGCTGGTAATGCATCCATATCTCTTCTATATAAAATAAAAACATTTTTTGCACCTAAACGCTTTGCAGTTCTTGCAGCATCCATAGCAACGTTTCCTCCACCAACAACGGCAACATTATCTCCTACTTTTACTGGCGTTGGATTTTTAGGGAAAGTGTGAGATTTCATAAGGTTTACTCTTGTTAAAAACTCATTTGCGTAGTAAACACCACTAAAATTCTCACCTTTTATTTTTAGAGAACTAGGCAATCCTGCCCCAGTACCTAAAAATATAGATTGATAATTATATTCATTCAATAATTGATCAATAGTTATACTTTTACCAATTATTACATTCTTCTCAAATTTCACACCCATTGTTCTTAGTTTATTTATTTCAGTAGTTACAATATTTTTAGGTAGTCTAAAATCTGGGATTCCATATTTTAATACTCCTCCAAAATCATGTAAAGCTTCATATACTGTAACATCATAACCTAATCTTCTTAAACTTGCTGATGCGCTTAATCCTGCAGGGCCACTACCAATTACGGCTACTTTAATGTTTTTCTCTATAATAGTCTCATTTTTCGACAAATCATTATCTAGTGCATAATCACCAATAAATCTTTCAAGCGCTCCTATTGAAACACTATCCCCTTTTATTCCAACAATACAAGCACCTTCACATTGCTTTTCTTGAGGACAAACGCGACCACAAATAGCTGGTAAAATATTATCCTCATATATTTTGTAATAAGCTTCATCAAGCTTATCTTCTAGTATTAGTTTTATAAACTCAGGAATCGGAACTTGAACTGGACAAGCAGCAATACATTTAGGGTTTTTACAATCTAAACATCTTTTTGCCTCTAATTTTGCAAGTTCAATATCATAGCCACAGGCTACTTCCTCAAAATTAGTTTGTCTAATTTTTTTATTCAAAACTGGCATTTTAACTTTATCTTTTATTATCATTATTCTAACCCCAAATTACAGATGTGTTCTTCATCTTTATAATATGACTGTCTTGCAATCAATTCATCAAAATCGACTTCTTCTCCTGGAAAATCAGGTCCATCAACACATGCGAAAAATGTTTTTCCACCAATACTAACTCGACAATTTCCGCACATACCAGTTCCATCAATCATA
This sequence comes from Candidatus Izimoplasma sp. ZiA1, assembly GCA_002285055.1. Lineage (GTDB taxonomy): Bacteria > Bacillota_I > Bacilli_A > Izemoplasmatales > Izemoplasmataceae > Izemoplasma_C. Next base: position 152,156 of record NQYJ01000003.1, on the reverse strand, counting down.
ATTGGATTTAGAGAAACGTCTGTTTTAATACCATGTTTCTTGTTTAACTCTACCGTGCTTTTCATCATCACTAAAGGTCCTATTGCAATTGCATGATCATAAGTGTGAGTTTGGTATAGTGTTTGTAGTACATCTGTTACAAAACCTTTTTGACCTAAACTACCATTATCTGTTGCAATATATATTTCATCACAAAATTCCTTGTAATCATCTAAAAGAATAATGTGTTCTTTTGATCTAGCACCAATAACTAATGTTACATGTTTCCCAAGTCTTTTATATTCTTTTAATTGAGGAAATAACGGTGCAGCTCCAACCCCACCAGCGACTCCAATAATTTTATGTTCATTAACAATATGTGAAGCTTTTCCAAGTGGTCCTACAAAATCACTAATAGAATCACCAACTTGTAATTTTCCAAGTAATCTAGTAGAAAAACCTAGTTTTTGATAAATAATGGTAACTAAATCATCAGAAACTTCAGTTATAGTCAAGGGAATTCTTTCCCCATTTTCATCAACACGCAAAATAATGAAATGCCCTGGTTTTGCGTTTTTAGCAACCAAAGGAGCTTTAATTTGCATCAAATCTACATCTTTGTTCAATACTTTTTTACTAATTATTTCATACATATTTACACCTCAATTATTATTAATCTATATTGATTATAACCTTAATTAATTAAAAATAATACCCCAAAAAAAGAAATTGGAGAAGTATCCCCAATTTTACTTGTTTTTTTCATTTATATTAGCAATTTCTGTAAGTTCAGAACCACAGTAAGCACAATATTTATCCTCTAAAATATTATCTTTTTTACACTCTGTACATATTGTTAAATTAAGTGTTGGATTTTTCTTTAATGTTTCTTCGATATTATCTTTACTAGAGAATAAAGTATAACTTAGATAAAGCGTTAGTGTAACTACTAGACCAATAAACACAAAAATTAATAATAATGCTAAAACTAGATTCGCTCTAAGTAAACTTATGAATACTAAAATTAGTATTAGAATTAAAAGTGATAAACTGATTGTTAGTTTTTTTCTCATTATTTTAATAACCCATTACATTTTTCGCATTGTAATAGTTCACCACTATTACTATGCCCACAATATTCACAAATTATATTTTTATTAAATTGTTCTCCACAGACATTACAAAACACTGAATTTACATCAATTTCGTTTCTGCAATATGGACATGATTTATAAATCGTTGCTTTTTTTTGAAGAGTTCCATTACTTAGTTTTATACTAGTAAATATTGATATAAAAACAATACCAGGAACTATAAAAAAGGTAGTGTTTATATAACTAGGTAGCACAAATCCAAATGAAAAAACAAAAGTGAAAAGTCCTAAAAACATAAATAGGAAATATATCGGATTAGTTTTTCTCATACTATCTTCTCCTTTTAACCAATTACTAGAATCGTTTGACCTTGATTCATAGTAATTTTTCTTTTAATTATTTTTTTACTTCTTAATTTATTAGGGTTTCTAACCATTTCCTTAAGAACATTCCCCTTATTAAAACCATGGATTACGATTACTTCTCTAACATCCTTATTTAAACTAGCTAGAGTTTTCTCTAGGTATTTAATGGCGTCATATTCAACCATCCCATGAATATCTATTTCAATTGTCATTAAGAGTCCCTCCTAACTATTGGTAAATCTCCTTTAGTAAACTTACGTCTTCCGTTTTTTATTATATGTTTTGCTAATATATCATCCATTACATCTTGATCATCTTTCATTTTTTTAACATCTTCAATTGATACCCCTTGAGTAAATGGACAAGATTCTATGCAAATTCCACAATCTGTACCTGAAGATGTCCACATTTTAAAACACTTTGTGTCAGTAAATTTAAAGAATCTTCTTCCATTAACAATTCTTTCTTTATGAGTAATTGCTTTTGATGGACAGTTCATCATACATAATGAACACCTTTTACAAAAAGCGTTTAATCCAAAGTCAATAGGATGATCAGCTTCTAACTCAAGATTAGTAAAAACTGCTCCTAATCTTACATTATTACCATTATCAACTGTTACTAAATGATTACACATGCCTATTTCGCCTAAGCCTGCATCATAGGCTAATGGCACTAGTGGAGCTAAGTAATACTCGCTATTATTTGAAAACGCATCATACCCAATATTTTTAAGATACAAGGCTAATCTAGATCCTGTGTTAGCTACTTTGTAATACGCATTTTCAGTAGCTAAGAGTTCTTCAAAAAAAGGAGCTCTATTTATCATTTCTTTATCCATTTTTATGGTATATACAATCGCAGTCGAATACTTATTCTTAATTTTCTCGTTATAATTATTGAAGCCTAGAGCACCAGTTAATCCTCCAGCTATTTCATAATAAGAATTATCAGTAAGTTTAGTAATTCCAACATTAGTCGCACCAAAATACTTAGTTATTTCTTTAATATTATTAGTAAAATTTTGTGGTAATTTTACTTTTGGTTTAATTTCAGTTTTTTGAACTCTATTATAAAGGTCTTTTATCAAATATTTATTACTTTCAATTAAAGGGTAAAACATGTTTTTATAATCTTGATCTTTTTTTAATTTATCTCTAAAAGGCAAGTTTCTTAAAGGATCATCTAATTCTTTTTGGTCTTCTAAGTTTTTATAATACTCATTATACTCTTTTGTTCCTTCAATTAAAGAAACTCGAGAAAACAATGTATTTCTTTCATCATACTTTTTCATATAATCACCCATAATTATTATAACACATACTAAAAATAGTAAAAATAAAAAAAGATACAGTTCAAAATAGAACTTATATCTTTTTTAATTAATTAGCACATTTAGGAGTTCCTGGTTTATATCCATTTAAATCAACAGTAATACTTGAAATTACAACATCTTCCACTGGAGTATCAGATGTAGTAGTATTCACAACAGCTATTTGATCAACGATATCAAGTCCAGTAACTACTTTTCCAAAAGCGGCATAATTACCATCTAATCCTGTGTTTGTTTTATGCATTATGAAGAACTGTGATGTTGCGCTATTTGGATCATTTGTTCTTGCTGTAGAAATCACACCGGCTTCATGAGACAAATTATTTTCTACTCCATTAGCACTAAACTCACCTTTGATAGGACATTTAGAAACATCAACCATTCCGCCTTGAATCATAAAATCTTCAATAACTCTATGAAAAGTTGTTCCTGTATAAGCGTTATCTTGCACATACATTAGAAAGTTATCAACTGTGTTCTTGGCAATGTTTGGATCTAATTCAACTGTGATTGTCCCATAATCTTCTACTACGATTGTAACAACCGGCTTCTTATAGACTTTTTCAGGAAGTGCATTCTTTATAAATCCATAAACCGGACCTGAGATAGCAATTAATACAATCAAACTAGTTATTACTATAAATATTTTTTTCATAATTCACCTCTTAGTATTTTAAATCGTCTTCATTTATTTTATTTTTTTAATAAAAAATTATAAACCTAATTTTTATATTTGTTTATTAAGTGGAACATTTAAACCAAACTCACTTTTTTTATTAAAGTTTTTTATGAATAGCCTTATTTAAATCAAAAAATGGAATGTCATTTTTAATTCTATCTCGATAATGCTTTATATAATTTTGAGACCATTCATTTTTAATGAACTCATCACCTTCTAAATGAATAGCCATATATAAAATTATTTCTCTAAGTTTTAAGAAAGTATTTAAATGTTCAAACCAAGAAAACTTCATACTATTTTCCTCTAAATATCCTAAGCAGAAATTGTCAAAGAAATCACTAGTGTACTCTGATTTTTGATTATCATCTAAATCATAATTCATTCCAAACATATAAAAAACTATAATTGCTATATCACTCATAAAATGTTTATAAGCTGAATCATCCCAGTCAAATATCATTAATCTCCCATTATGATAATACATATTACCAAAATGTAGATCAGTATGAATTAAACCATATGAGTTCTTATCATTAGGCAGCTTTTTAATGGTATCTACTACTTCATTTAATTTGTCTAGAACAAAATAATCTTCTTCTTTTAGATAATCTTTAGCCTTCACAAATAAACTATCCTCATACCAATGTGGTCTTTTATGTTTTGGTTTATAATTTTTTGTTAATCGATGGAGTCTACCTACTACACCACCAAACATTTTTTGAAAATGGGGTGTAACATCATCTCTTTTGACATAAGTTCCCGGTGCCATTTCAAACATAGTGGCAGTAAAATATGAGTTATCATCAATCGTAATCTTTTCAGATATTTTTCTACGTTTTGATTTGATAATTTGAGCAACATTAGCTCCGTTTTTATGTAAATAATCAATAAATTCAATTTCTGCAAGGATTTGATTAAAATCTCTATGATCACTGTGAACAAATCTTAATACATATTCAATATCTGTTTTTTTCACAGTATATATAAAATTTTCAAAACCTTTTGCGCTATCTTTATTTATCGAATCTATTTTAAACAACTCAACTGCTTTATCTATAATTGAATCGGTCATTGCTTCTCGCATATACATTTCCATAATAATCACTCCTTTATTATTTTACCATATTTTTTTGGATATTTGTGTATAAAATATGATGATTAATATTAACCAATCATTTAAAAGATGGTCAATACAAAACCTACTTAACATTAAAGAATTTTTCTATTGTGTTTTGAAGCTTTGTTGAATCATTTATCACTTTGTAATGACTCCAGTTTTCAGGGTATAACTTGCGATATTTATGATTCGTGTATCTGTCATCAATCAATATTGCAATACCACGATCTGATTCTCTTCTTATAACTCTTCCAACTGATTGTATAACTTTATTCATTCCTGGATAAGTATATGAGTATTCATAACCCTCACCAAATGTTTCATCAAAATGGCTTCGCAACAACTCATTGAATTTATTAAATTGTGGGAGCGCAACTCCAACAATTACAACACCATTGAGCATATCGCCCACATAATCTATTCCTTCACTAAAACTACCGCCAAGTACAAAGAATCCTATTTTTGTTTCAATTGTTTTTTCTTGGAATGATTTTAACATTTCCTGTCGACTATGCATATTCATGTTTCTTTTTTGCACAAATACGTTGTAAGATTCACAATCGAATTTTTCTAAAACCATATTTAAATATTGATAGCTTGGAAAAAAGACAATATAGTTGCCAGTTTTAGCTTCAGCCATAGCGTATATGACATCAATTACCTGGTCAATACTTCTTATTCTATCTTTATATCTTGTAGATATATCATCAACTATATAAAGACCAAGGTTTCTTTGTTTAAATGGTGAATCTATTTTAATTGTTTTTCCCGCTCCAGCAGTAATAAGTTTGGAGTAATAATCAACAGGAGTTAGAGTAGCACTAAAAAATACAATCCCACTAACTCTTCTATTTATTGTATCAAGAATAAACTCACTAGCATCTAAACATGATAAAGTAACAGAAATCTCATCTTTATTTTTTTCAACAATAAATCGATATTTATCATTATAATACTCACTGATTTTAGTAAACGCAATAAGCTCAAAATATGCGTCCAAAATTTTATCTCTTGCTGGAATTTTTTTGTTTTCAGAAATAACCTGCTCAAGTTTAACCATAAGTTTTTCTGCAATTTTCAGTATTTCAACATCAAGTTCATCTGTATAATAAAAAGGTTCTTTATCAAGGTCATTTTCCATGCAAAACTCCTCAACATACTTAATTAATTTATTAAGCTGTACTCTTGGACTAGGTTTAATACTTTTAATTACTTTTTTCAATTCCTTAAAGGTATTAAGATTAATTGTTGCAGAATACATACTTCTAGTGCGGTCAATCAAATTATGAGCCTCATCAACTAGTAGCTTGGGTGTGTAAAACTCATCATCAAAATACCTAATTAAATGTGTTCTTGGATCAAATGCATAATTATAATCACAAACTACTAAGTCTGAATAATTTGAAAGTGATAGTGAAAACTCGTGGGGACAGATGTCATGAAACTTTGCATAATCTTTTATAATGTTTTTAGTATAAACATCAGTGTGTACAAAAATATCACTTATTGCTTTTTTCTCTCTTTCAAAATAGCCTTTTGAATATGGACAAATATCGGGATCACAATCAACCTTATCCATTAAACACATATTTTCTTTTGAGTTAATTACTGTAGTTTTCATGTTTAATCCGTTTTGCTTTAGTAGATTTATGGTTTCTATTACTATCTCCTTACCAGCATTCTTTGCTGTAAGATAGAATATCTTCTCACTTTTATTTTTAATAGTTTTAAGTCCTGAGAAAATGGAAGCAATGGTTTTTCCAATTCCAGTAGGTGCAATCGAATACAATATATCCTCTTTAATTAATGTTTGATATACCGCACCCATAAATTTGTATTGGCCTTCTCTAAAATCTTCAAATGGAAAAGTTAAACCCTCTATAGAAGTGAGTTTGCTTTCCTGATGAGCATCATATATTTTTAACCAATTTGTGTATTCTGTTATTGTTTTTTCAAAAAACTTAATCAGTTGTGTTTTATTGAATCTTTTATCAAAAGATTTAGTTTCGTAATTATCTATTGATATATAGGTTAATCGTATATTCACACTTTTTAAATCATTCTTCACAAGGTACATATATGCATACATCTTAACCTGCATTAAATAATCAATCCTTGTATCAATTTTTATTTGTTCAAGATTTAGATGAGTGCTTTTAATCTCCTCGATTATATACTTATCGTTTTCTTTTAAAAGTCCGTCAATTCTTCCGGTTATATGTAATGAATAATCTTCATAATCAAAAAGGGTTTCTAAAAAAACCTCTTTTTCATCTTCATCATTATATTGATTTTGCAAGTGTTGATGGGCAAGTGTTCCAATTTGAGCTCTTTTCTTAAGCCTAAATTCACTAACTAAATCACCACCACTGTAAATAAAATCAATAATGTCTTTTACACCAATTTTGACTTTCTTCATAAGGTCACTCTCACTTGCTATTTTTGAAATACGATTATGTTTTTGTGATTTGTCTGCACTATCTTAAAACCAAGATGGTCAGATAAATATTTCATGGTATCCTCATTATAAAAGGAAACATGGGTAATGTCTCTTTTATACCACCAATCGTTAAACGCTTCTATATTCATAGTTCTAAAGTTAGTCATTATAACAAGATAACCACCTTCTTTTAAAAGCGTTTTAAGTCTACTAAACTCAAATAGGGGATCATAAAAATGTTCTACTACTTCTACTGAAGTTATGATTGAATATTTTTTCTTGAATACAGAATCATTTTTATAATAATATGGGTCATAATGTTCTGCCTTATAACCTTCTAATAAAAGAATTTCATAAAAAACAGGACTAGGTCCACTACCGAACTCCAAAACATCTATTTCATTAGTGTTTGGTCTAATATAATCGTTAATCAACTCATAAAACCTTTTAGTGTAGCCATGGTCATCAATATTATTGTTATGACGATTATACTCTTCATTTTCTCTTTTACTATCAACTAAATGTTGTTCATCCTTAGAAATGAAGCCACATACTCGACAATGTGAGTATGTGACTTCATTGTACTTATCGTTAAAATTATTTGTTTCATTTTTACATATTTTACAAATCAAAATCTAATTCCCTCTATTCTTTTGTTCATGAATTACTTGATCGATAATTATTACTAGGAATAGCAATAACTCAGTGTGTTGCTCATCATAAACTTCAATTTCGTATGAATCTCCAAATGATAATACTTTTTTTCTTATTGAAGCTACAGTGGTTGTATCCTCCATCACATCAAAAGAATGTTGAAATAAACTACCTTCAACTTTTAATGCTTTGTTAACTACAGTAATATCAAATTTCGGTCTTAATCCAAACTTTTTCTTAATTATTGCTAAATCTTCATTATGTTGATTACTGATAATGTATTCTGGAAATAATCTAAACAGTTTTTTCTGTGCAAAAAGTAAAGTTGAACCATCGATGTTCATTAGCTGCATTTTATTGTGCAAAGAAAACATTTTTCCTTGGAGCAAGTATATATCATTACCATTAAAATCTTTTACTGTAAACTTGTCTTTAAGTGAGAAAACTTTTTGCTTAATATAAAATCTCATATTAAACCTCCTTATATTAACTCTCTAATAGCTTGAGCAATAAACAACATCGCTAAAACAAAAACATCAGGCAGTTCATCTTTAACTGAAATTTCAAAATATCTTTTACTATCAACTCGTTTTACTCTAATAGTCGAAACAACTGAATCGTAATCATATAAAAGAAACTTCATCTTGAACATGCTTCCTTTAATAATATATCGTTTCTCATTAAAGAATAAATCATGAATATAAATAAGAGATTTATTAATATAGAAAACTACATCTTTATCTCTATTAGTTAACACATACCTACTTTTAAGTTTAAGAGGATTTACTTTCATTCTATAAGCAAGTTTATTGGAACTATCATATACAGAAACATTATTAATATTACTTAGTCTATTTTTTTTTAATTTAAAGATTTTTTCTCCTATAGAACTCGTGATGTAGATATCTTTTTTGTTGAAAATGTTATTACACTCAACGAAATATTTCACTATATTCACCTTTTCTTATCTGAGTTTATCTTTCTATATACTCTTATTATAGCAAGTAATGGTCATAAAAAAAACAGTCTTACTGACTATTTTTTTTGTTCAAGAAAATATTTTACTTCTTTTACAAACTGGTTATCGAGTGTTAAATGCCTTTTAGCCCACCCACTTAGCACTTTTTTAACAACATCGTCTTTAACAGAAATCTTTTTAAATAACTCAAACTTAGTTTTTGGAATATGCGAGAAAGATGTATTAAATCTTTTATTTATATAATTTACATCAGCATACAACTCAATTATTTCTCTATTTAAAGCAGTGTTTTTTAATGTATCTCCATCTGTTATTGTTATTGTTTTAAATCCTTCTTTTACTAATTGTTCTTCTATATATTTGATATTACCACTGCCACCACATGGGATTACTCTGTACTGATCAAATTTATTTAGAACTTTCAAAGCTTTTTCAAACCACGCAACATCATATTTTCCTTCGACTAGCAACATTGTTTTATCATGAGTTGATACTCCGGATTTAGTTATCGTATCAACCTCAGCAATGATATTCTCTTTATATAGTGCTTGCACACTATATTTATAAGCTTGTATGTGCTTTTTAGATTTAGAAGTGTATATAGTTTGTAAATAATCATCTAAATCTAAACTTGAAACATTAATGTTTTCTATAACATCTATCCCAATTATCGTGTTTGGGTTCTTAACCTTTTTGAGTAACATTGTTATTTCATCACTCGTTAATCTTAAGTTTCTAAAAGAAAAGTTAACTCTTTTAAATTGTTCAAAAAGTACCGGTTTCTGAGAAACTTCAATATTATCTAATAAATCATCCAAGTGTTTATTGTTTTCAAACGAAATTGAATGATTAATATTATATATATCATTTACAAGTTTCGGGTAATTAATATTATGTTGTTGAATATATAGATATTTTAAATCAGCTATTTCATACATTCTACCAATACTAAGATCATAATTAATATGATAATAAGGTGGTGAAAAAACCTTGCGATAACGTTTATCATTAATATATAGTTCAATGACAATATCGCTATTATTATCTCGTATACAGTTGTAGTTTAAATTGTTGTTGAAAAATAAATCTAGGGCTTCTAGAATTGTTGTTTTACCAGATGAATCTGTACCAGTAAATAAATTATGCTTGTCAAAAACTATTGTTTCTTTTTTAAAAGCTTTATAGTTTTTTAAGAACATATGTTCAATCATCAAATCACCACTTTATTCTTTTTAATTTTGTTTAACAACTTATAAAAACAAAAATATAGTATTGCCATAAACCCTTCATATTGAATAATATGGTAAGGCCAATCCCATGCAAAGTCTATTGGTTTATTTCCAGGACCTATGAACAAAAAGTCGGTAGTAAACAGAATGTTTAAAATCAAACTAAACACTATTAATCCCTGAAGTAAAATAAATGAATTTATTAAATCTTTTCTTTTTGGATAAAAATTATGAACTTTATATAAGTAGATTAAAGCTACGAATAACAAGCTATGACTAAAATATAGTTGATAATATCTAAAAGAATCAAATCCATGGTTTAGATTTGGGAAAATTAAAGCAAGAACACTTACCACTCCGAAAATAAATAAAAAGTTAAATAGTTTTTCAGATTTAATTATTAAGGCTATTGCTAACCCCCATATTGCATAACTGCAAAGCTGTAATGGCAAAGTTGTTATAAATCTTACATCACCATTTAGAGAATGTAGATAGTTCCAAATTATAAATGCTAACTCTCCAAAGAACATTAAACCACTTATTGTGTATCTAATTATGCTCTCGTTTTTAAAATCTTTAATTTTATTTTTAAGTTTATAAATGGCAAGGATTAGTATAAAAAGAATCAATATTGGTACAATTCTCTCTATCAAAGTTAATCCGTGTTGAACCTCATCATTTAAAGATGTATAGTCAAAAAATGTCATGTTATCCTCCTGTTTTAAAGACTCTTTGTATATATTATCTCATAAATAGGTTAATTTTTACAAAAAAAGTAGATTTTTAATCTACTTTTTAATTTTAATTAAGGACTTACAATAATGTCGGTTGTATCTCCTGTAACTATTGTTGGTAAAACTCCATCCCATGTATCATAGTAAAGTTGTTTTACAACAATTTCACCAATTTCAGTAATTGTAAGATATCCACCTACTGCATTAACTTCAAAATCGTTTTTAATTGTTTCATCTACAATACCAGCAGCATCTAAAAACTGTCCTTCATACATTGTGTATATTGCATTTGCTGTTACACTGTATAATATTCTTTCTGCTTCTGCTTGTGCATTAGCTTCAATAACTACTGTTTCTGCTTGAATTTCAGCTGATAATTTTGTTGTTTCTTTTCTTATTAATTCAGCTTCTTGATCTTTTAGTGCGATTTCTTTTTGTTTTGCAGCTGTCGCTTCTGCTTCAACTACTTGTTCAATGTTATCTCCTGCATCAATATCGTTAATAATAAATGCATTAACTATTAATCCAATCTCACCTAATGACTCAATTAAATCTTGTTCAGTATTAACTCTTACTTCGTTTAAATCACCTTTTAATATTGAGAATATATCATACTCAACACTATTACTTTGAAGTGCTTCTCTTATTCTCGCTTCAATGATAGATTGACTAACTACATTTCCACCAAAACTTCTATAAAATTGATGTGCATTAACTACTTCAACGCTATATTGGATTGTTACTTGATAAGTAGCAAACTGTCCACCACCTGTTTCTTCAGTTCCGCCTTCTTCATTTTCTCTAATGATTCTACCAGTTTGGGCAGTTACACTAAATGAATTTTCTCTTAATTTAGTAGAAATAGTATTCACTTGTTTAAATGGTGAAACAATGTGTAGTCCCTCATTAAGCGCTTCATCTTGTAGCCCACCATTTAGCAAGTCATAAACAATACCTACTTCATTTGCACTTACTTTAGCAAAGAACGCTGGTGTCATTATTAAAAGTGCTAAAAAAGCCACTAAACTTCTTCCTCTAAATCTAAAGAAGTATCTTCCACCTTTTGATTGAATGTTTAAACCAATAAACAAACCTAAAAATATTACAATTGATAATACTAAAAATGCCATTTTATTTCCTCCTCAAATTAAAACAAGGGTAACAACCCTTGTTTTTTATAAATCGTATTTACTTAATATTTCAGCAGGTGTTCTTCTAAGTAATTTAGAAACTGGTTGTAGTCCACTAAAAATATTAATCGCATATATTAACACAATACCAAGTAAAACTGTCCACACATCAAAATATGCAAGTTCAAATGATGAACCGATTTCACTTTGCAGTTTAAATATAACATAACTTGCACTTAGGAAACCGAGTAATGCACTAATAGTTGTTTTTAAGAAAATCTCTGTAACAAATATTTTTTTAATATCAAATTTCGTTACACCTAAAGCTCGGTATACACTAATTTCATATATCCTTGAAATTAAACTAGAACGAATAATAAAGTAATAACTTATCGCAGAAGCTGTGAACACTACAGAAGCAAATATAAGGATAGATAATCCAGAAAGTCTTTTCATCTGAATATGTTCTGCTTTTGCTTCGTCATAATGTGACTCTCCAACAAACCCTAGTGTTTTCAAATCCTTTATTGCTTGATCTACATCATTTGCATTTACTCTTAGAAAGTACACATGGTTTGATTTTTCTAGTTTAAATCTATTCTCAATCAGAAATGATTTTGTTGCTAGTAATCTTGCTTGACTATCTATTTCTACTCTTGCACTTGCAAAAACCATTTCAGTCTCTGAATACTCAATATAAGTAGACCCTAGATCATCTTCAACACTATTAACTATAAACCCATTTGTTGGAATTACACCATCCACTGCAGTTAAATCTCCATCATATAGGTCGATTGATAACATGTTTGGAGTAAATAAATTATAAAATATGTCTTCATGAAAATACATTGAGTCTGTGCTATTATTTACAAGCCCAACAATGTTCATTGTAAAATCAACACCAGCAAGAGTTAAAGTATAGTCTAAATCCAATAACTCACTTGTTGTATCTATACCAAGATGAGCATAAGTAGCTGACTTTGCAAGAGATTTTGCTGCTTTAATATCAATCACGAACTCAAACTTGTTTTCTGGCATTCGACCTTGTACAATATCGCTACTTTTTATTTCAGAGATAAGTTCAGGTCTTAGATTTAAAGAATCTCGATATCCATGTTCTGAATAAAAAGTTGGTAAGTTAGCAGTTAATTCTACACCACTAACTGGATTGACATAGTCTACACTTGTTAGGTTCTGAATATTAACTAAATCATCAAACGTAAGCGAAACATCATTTAACACAACATAATCTTTATTCATCTGCAAGAAATCAGAATCATCTACATGTAAGATATTTGCAGCACTACCAATAGCAATAGCAGCTAATATTCCACTACCAAAGAACGCAAGTAAGAACATTTTCCCAATTCTAGTTGATTCTGTTAACTTCTCAAAAGCCAACTTAAAAGTGTGTTTTAATGTTATTACGCTTCTGCTTTCGACTGTTTTTGAATCATCAATTATTGACTCATAATTAAACTCAGTTTCAGTGAAGTTTTCTTTTGAAACTTCTTCATAATGTTGATCTAATAATTTTGTTTCACTATCAGATTCAACAAGTTTAACTTTATGTATCTCTTTTGAATTTACTTGAATATAGATTGTTTTATTTTTAATGACTAACTTAACATCAAGAGGATCAATTTCTTCCTCATCAGAATAAGTTTCTAAGTTCACTAAATTATCTTTAAGACTTGAAGGATGACTTAAATCTTTTAAGTAAATGTCAGCTTCATGACGATACTCTAAGCTTCCTAGCTCAGTGTTAAGATCGTCACTAACTACTTCACCATCTTTTAATCTAATCACACGATCAGCGTAAAAATTAGCCAGTTCATCTTCATGAGTAACTAACACGACAAGTTTTTCCCTTGAAATATTTTTGATGATATTCATAACATCAATACTATTCTTACTATCTAAGTTCCCAGTTGGTTCATCAGCAATAATAACTTTAGGGTTTTTAGCGAGAGCTCTAGCGATAGCAACACGTTGTTGTTGCCCTCCACTTAACTGCGAAGCTCGTCTTCTTCGATAATTACTTAAACCGACTTTTTGAAGTAAAAACTCAATTCTATTATCTATTTCCTCTTTATCAACTACTCCAACCATGTTTAATGTTAATGCAATATTATCATAAACAGTAAGGTTTGTAAGCAGATTATAATTTTGGAAGATATATCCGATTTGCTCATTTCTAATTTTATCCCAAACTTTTGATTTGTATTTTTCAATACTTACATCACCAAAATCAATTGAACCGTTTTGAACTTTATCAAGTCCTCCAAGAACATTTAGTAATGTAGTTTTTCCACTACCACTTGGTCCTACAAGTACAACTAATCCTTTTTCTGGAAGTGTAAGATCAATATCATTAATAACATGAATTTCATTTTTCTTGTTTTTGTTAAAGTATTTATTCAGCTTATTTAATTTTATCATCTATCTCACTCCCCTCTTAAACTAGTGATTACAGAACCACCGAATATCCTTTTATTAAATCTATTACCAAGTAATAATCCTAAAATTACAACTAGTCCTAAGATTGCTAAATAATTTTTAAATGTATATATTCTCATAAACACATTAATTTGACTAACATAAATTCCAATAATATTTAATAAAATAAATGTTAGTACAAAGCCAATTAAAAGGATTGAAATCAGCTCAATAATGGTAACTAGATTCAAGTCTTTTTTTGTTGCTCCAATTGATCTGAAAATTACATAATCTTTTCGCTTTGAGGACTGTACATTTTTAAGAACCATGTATGTTATAAAGTAAATAATTACCAATAATACAATCATAATAATAGATAACCATATTTGCATAATAATCCCAAGTCCTAATTGACTTGATTGGCTTGTTCCAAATGGATAAACAACATTGTATCCCAAATCATTTAAAGCGGTTACAACTTTACCACTATCATAAGTATCTTGGATTAAAGCAGTTATTTGGTAATTTTTTTCATTATTCAATAAATCAAATGTTTTTTGATTTATTTTTATATCCCCATTTTTGTCTTGATATGTAAATAATCCTGTAATTTTGATATCTGTTTTATCATCTTCAAATGAAGTTCGACTTAATAGTTCAAAATCCTTATCTGCAAATATATCTTGATATCCAGAAAGGTCATCATCGATATAAGGATCTATTCCTGAAATATCAATATCCAGAATAGATGCAATTTGGTTAAACAAATAATTTCTTGCTGATATATGCACTTCATTATCAGGAATATCTTCATCAATAATAAATGAATTAGATCTAAAATCATTTATTATGTTATCATCATATATTATGAAGTATCTACTAAATTCTCCAAGCACTTGATTTATAACAAGTTGATCATTAAAGAAATCCTTATGCATATATGCATAATTCTCTCCAGATGCAGTAGAATTGGCAAACCCAACAATTTCATACTCTTTATTTACATAAGAACTTTCATGGTAAATTTCATCAGGCCATTGATTATAGCCTACTTGAATCATATCCCCAATTTTATGTTCATTAGTTCTAGTTATTACTATTTCGTTTATATTAGCAGGTGCTCTACCTTTATATAAATCAAATTTATCTAAAACTTCACCACTCATTAATTTGTAATATGATGGATAAGTACCCCAATCATAATCATTCATTACATAGATATCTTTATCTAGTAAAAAGTCATAATTTATAGTTGAAACAACTCCATTAATATTATTAATTGTTGTCATCTCGGTATCTGAAAAATCAGTTCCATCGACTTTTGTAACTATTACTCTTGATTCGTGTAAATTATTAAAATATCGATTCCATGAGTACGAGTTATTTTGCATACTCGTGGAATATGAACCATAACTAAGTGCAAATGTTGAGACAATAAATAAACTTATAATTAATGTAAATATAGATTTTTTTGGAGTCCTATATAAGTTTCTTAAAGCGATTTTAGTTAAATCTATAATGCTCATTTTATATGGTTTTATAATATTCTCTTTTTCAACTTTATTGTATTTTTTGATTTTTTTATCTTCAACAACTTCACCATCAAATAAGCGAATTTTTCTTGTAGCATGGTTTTTAATTTCATCGTAGTTATGAGTAACTACTATAACTAGTTTATCTTCACTGATTTCTTTTAATAATCCAATAATTTTCTCACTTGATTCACTATCTAAGTTCCCTGTTGGTTCATCAGCAACAATAATTGGGCAATCTTTTGCTAATGCTCTTGCGATTACACATCTTTGTTTTTGACCCCCACTTAGTTTTGATGCTTTATGGTGAACATGGCTTGTTAGTCCTACTCTATCAATCAGTTCTAAAGCGCGAGATTTTCTTTCCTCTTTAGTGTATCCTTGAATTGTTAATGCAAGCATAACATTCTCAAGTACACTATAAGAATCAATAATGTTATAACTCTGGAAAACAAATCCAATATATTTTTTACGGTAGTTTTCCCAGTCTTCAACAGAAAAATAGGAAGTTTCTTCACCTTCTACATACATTTCTCCATCTTCATATGTATCTAGTCCACTTAGAATATTTAAAAGCGTACTTTTACCACTACCACTTTCACCAGTAACGGCGATAAATTCACCACGATTAAATTCTAAATTAACTTTTCTAAGTCCAAGAGCAACTACATCATTTGAACTATAGTACTTGGATACATTCTTTAATTTTAGCATTATTTCACGTCCTTTCTATTTTCTCCCCAATGAGATTCTCATATTTTTTTAAATCATTACTGTTAATTTTATATTTTGTTCCAGCAATCGTATATGAAGTAATTATGTAATCCTTATTGAAGTTAATAATAACCATCAAGACTAAGTCTTCATGGTTCACTAAATCCGGGCATTGAAAACAAAGATCACTTATATCAGATAATTTTAAAGGTGAGTCTGTTTTTTCTTTTATAAGGATTACGCTTCCTTTATCCTCAAACTCATTATTAAGATAATATGGATTAAGTGTGATATCAACATTATCAAAACCAAGTACAGATTTCAATTCTTCAATTTTCATAGAAATCACCTCATAATATTATATCATAATATTAGTTCTACTTGTGAATTATATATGAAAAAAAGAGCAGTAGCTCTTTTAATTTTCAAGGAGTTTTAATGCTTCGTTAAATGGAGTTGCTTTGCCATATAAGTAACCTTGATACAAATCAACATTTGTACTTTTAACAAAGTCTAATTGTTCAATATTTTCAACACCCTCAGCAACAATTTTTACATTCAAATTTCTACTTAAACTACTTACTAGTTCTACTAGTTTTTTGTCTACATGATTCGTATTAAACGATTTCATAAACATCTTGTCAATTTTTATTACTGACAAGGGAAGTTTTGATATATAGCTTAAACTACTATAACCAACTCCAAAATCATCTATTGCAATCTTAAAGCCCAACTCGCTTAATTTATTAATATAGTACAATGAATTCTCTAATCCATTAATATTTATACTTTCAGTAATCTCTATAGTAATGTTATAAGATTTAAGCTTACACTCTTTTGATTTTTCTTTAACATGAGAATAGAATTCCTCATTTAAACTTAAAGCACTAATATTAAAGGACAGGTTTGTTTCATCGTCATACTCGGTTTTTATTATATTGTGATAATCACATACAGTATCAAAAACATGAATATCTAAACTAGTTATCTTCCCTTGTCTTTCGATTATTTTAATTAAATCTTCAGTTTGAAAGAAATCTAAATTTTCATCTTGTACCCTTGTTAAACATTCAAAACCATAAACCTTATTACTCTTAACATCGACAATTGGTTGCAAAAACACTTTAAACGATTCCATTGATTTGTCTCTTAAGAACTTTGCGATTTTATCCTTCTTTTGGATATCTCTTTTCGCAACTTCATCAACAAACTTATGTGAAATCATCCCATGCATCTCTGTGTTATGAATTATGTTTAAAACATATCTAATAAGTTCACTAATCCTTCTAGAATCTTTAGGGTATCTTGAAACTGCTATTTTCATGCTAATTTTATATTCTAAATCCAGTTTGTTTAGTGGTTGCGCCATTACTTCTTTGAATTTTGTTATAACTTTTTCTAGTTCTCTTTTACTTCTTGTTTTGTATATAACAACAAATTCATCTCCGCCATATCTATAAGCTTCGCTATTGTCATTTAATAATGATTTAAGTCTTTCTGCAAAAGCTGTTAGGAAAACATCTCCAATGTCTTTCCCTAAAGTATCATTAAATATTTTGAAATTTGAAAGGTCACCAAAAATTACTGCAAATGAGGTATTAGAAGCTATTAATGCTTCAGCATCCATTTCAAACTTTCTTCGATTAAACAAATTTGTAAGTGGATCTGTTATTTTTAGTTCATCGATTTTTGATAACCTTGTTTTTCTTACAATAGTTAACAAAAAAAGAACACTAAATAAAAGAATATTAATTGCTATACTTGCATATAAATTCCAAGACAATGTTCTAGTTATAAAAGTAAAAAGAACATAAATAATAAAACTAATAACTAATATTACTCTAATGCTATGTTCTTTGAATAGGCTCAATGTGTATCCCTCCAGTTGTTAGTATTCATTAATATTATATATCTTTTTTATAGGTTTTACAAATAAAAAATATTAACCAGACTTCTTATGTTTTTTCTTTCTAATACTCTTTTAATTTATACCAATACCACAAACATTATCCAAAACTAGAATAAAAGCACTATTTTTATTTTTCTATACAAAAGTGATTTAGTTGTTTACTTTCCAAAATTTAGGTTAATTTTTTTAACTAAAACTATTGATTTCTTTTTAACGATTGCAAATATTATGATATAATTCACATTAGGTGATTAGATGAAAAAATTTGACATAGTTAGTAATTTTAGTAAAAATATTTTTGTTGCAATATTATTATTTATTGTTGTAATAATTGGTTCCTTGTTTTTTATACATGGATATGAAGTTAGTGTTTTATGGCCTGCAACTGGGTTTAGTGTAGGTTTTTATTTAATAAGTAATCGAAAACTTCTTCCTGGGATTGCGTTAGGTTTATTCGTTGGTAATCTGGTTATGAGGTTCATAATATTTGATTACTCTTTTGTTGATGGTATCGTTTTAGTAATAGGATTTTCATTTTTAACTTTGCTTGAAGCTGAGTTTTTCTATTCTATAAAAAGAATATTTATAGCTGACAATAAAATGGATATTTATGCTATTGGTAAATACTTAGGATTGACGATTGTAACTGCCCTTGTTGGATCAGTTTTTTCTTCGATTTTAATTTCAGTTTTATACAACGATATATCTTCAATTTCTACTACTTTTATCAACTGGTTTATAGGTGATTTTTTTGGTATTGCAATTTTTGCCTCGTCAATTCATCTGTCTAGCTTATATGATAAGTTATATATTAGAAGAAATGCTTATTTTGGTTCTATGTTTGTCGTTATCTATATCTCTCTAATTTACTTTATGCTGACTGACTCAATGCCATTTTTTGTTAGCAATAGTCATTCATATATTTTCTCATTATTCTTTATTATAGTTCCTATTGTTTTTAATTTTAGAATGACATCAATCCTTTCACTAATATATATAACCATGTTTTATATATTTGGTGAGTGCACTAATTGCGGTTCAGATGGGAGCTTGATTTATCTATTATTAAACGTAAATGTCTTTTTATCAACTATGTTATTGATTAGTATAGTTGTTAAGATATTTTTTGTTAACCATGAGAGCTTAAATACTGAGTTACAATTAAAAAACATTCAACTTGAAAACTTAATTAACTCAACCAATGAGTTATTGTCAATGAGTGATGAAATCGTCTCATTAAAAGCAAAACGTGAGGACGAGTACATTAAAAAGATTTTTAGATTGGCTCTAAAATTATTTACAAAAATTGATTATGCTACTTGCTATATCTATGATAAAAAACCTGTTTTCATTGACGCCTTTGGTTACGATTTAGAATATATAAACTCATTATCTGATAACTTCAAAACATTTAACTATAAATTTGAAAAACCATATTTAAGAAAAAATTCTGAAAAGGAAATGGAACTGTCTTTAGGGAAAAAAATCTACGAAGATTACTCGCAAAGATCCCCTGTAATTAAGGAAAGTATTTTTATAAGTGTCTTTTTAAAAAATGGTATAGTTGGTGGTATGAGTTTTGATCTAGATTATTATAATCCAAAAGGGTTCACTAACTCAGATTTATCTCAATTTGATTCATTCCAAAAACTAATGAATAGTTTTTACACAATTAATGCACTTAATATCAAAGCAAATAATCTTAAAAATGATATTGTATTAGCACTAATTAAGACGCTTGATTTATATGATAAATATACTAAAGGTCATAGTGAAGATGTTGCATATATCTCCCGAGACTTTGGTAAAAGATTAAACTTAAACTCAGATGAACTCCATGATTTATTTTGGGCAGGAATTGTTCATGATATTGGAAAAGTTGGGGTTAAAGAGGAAATTGTAAATAAAACTACTAGATTAACCGCTGATGAGTATGAAGAAATCAAAATGCATCCAATATACGGTTTTAACGTCCTTGAACAAATTGACGATTTAAATCATATTGGAAAAGTGGTTAGACATCACCATGAAAGATTTGATGGAGATGGATACCCAGATCATATCAAAGGTGAGGAGATTCCTTATTTAGCCAGAGTTATTACTGTAGTAGATAGTGTTAGTTCAATGATAACTGATAGGATTTACCGTCCTAAACTCAAAAAGGAAGAGGTTTTAAAAGAACTTAAAGTAAATAAAGGATTGCAGTTTGATCCAGATATTGCTGAAGAAATGATCAAATATATTAAAGAAGGTAAACTAGATCATTTTTACTTAACAAAAGATATTTAAAAGCTAACAGAGGTAAATAATAGTGATTTTTATCATAATTATTTTCCTCTGTTTTTATATTTCTGTGCAAAATGAAATCAGGTTTGTGCAAAGAAAGAATATTGAGGAATGACTGATAAATTAGTTTAATTAAAGAGAGGAGACAACTATGGAACGTATTGATGAAATAATTTTAGAACTACTAACAAGCGAAAGAGTTAACTTTAATGAGATGCTAAAAAAACTAAATGTCTCAAGAAGAACCTTATATTATGATATAACTAAAATCAATGAAAGAATTCAAGATGTTGGTGAAGTTATCAAAGTCGAGAATGACCTTTTATTAACTGGTGATTATCATCAAATAGAGATTAAGTTTAAGAGTAAAAACGGATTTGATTATGAACAATACTTATCTTATGAAAATAGAAAATCACAGATTTTAATTGATATTATTAAAGGTCTAAAACCCACAAAAATGTCAATATCAAAAAAAATGTTACTTAGTGAAACAACTATTACTCAAACAATCAAACATATCAAAGACGATTTAACCAGTGACCATTTGGAAATCTACTTTGAAGATGGTTATAAAATTAAGGGTGATGAGATAAAAATCAGAGAGTTATATTTAATTAATAATCGAATAAATAATAGTTCAATAGAAATTTCTGATGAAGTAAAAAAATTTAATATAATGAGTAATCTACAGTTAACAGACTACTCATTATTAGTTCTATCTGACTATGTAAAGTTCATTAACTTTCGTATAAGCAATAACAATTTTGCAAGTTCAAAGAGTTTATATAAAAGTTCCGCAATGTTTAAGCATTTTAAGAATATTGCAACTTTGTTAAATATATGTCCAGTAGAAGAGCAAAAATATTTATCAGCATATGTAAGTTCTTTATCAAGTTTAAACGAGTTTGTAAATGAAACAGAAATTATAAACAAAGTTGACACTTTATTATATGAAGTTGAACAAAAATTATTAATTTTCTTTAAGGACAAAGAGGAATGCAAAAGAAGTTTAACAAGACATTTATTCAGTTCATATAACAGAATTAAGTATCAGTTTCCAATAATAAATCCCCTTATGAACGAGATAAAAATAAAATATCCATCTTTATTTAGGTTAACAAAAAGTATTTTTAAGGAAAGTAACTCCTTAGAAGATTTAGAAGATATACGAGATGAGGAAATAGCGTTTATTGTTTCCTATATAGGTGCATATATTGAAAGAGACTCACTTGAAATTCTAAAAAAGAAAAGGATATTAATTGTTTGTCCTAATGGAATAACTGTTACAAAAACACTACAGTATCAATTAGAAAAGCATTTTCCTCAACTTCACATAGTGGATAGTTTGCCATTATCTAAACTAAAAACTATAAATAGAAATGACTATGACTGGATCATTTCAACAGTTGAAATCGGAGATACTCAAAATGTTATTATGGTAAATCCTATACTTAAAAACAGTGATTTATCAACAATAAGTAAAAACATATTTCATGATTTACCTGGTAATACCCAACTATCTATAGATGAGCTAATCACAATATATGGTAAATATGGTGAAATTAGAGATATAGATGGTTTAAAGAACGAGTTATATAAAAAGGTGTTCAATAAAAAAAATCATAAAGGAGGGTCTAAAATGTTAAGTGAACTACTAACAAAAGACAAAATTAAAATTGTTGATAACTGCGAAGACTGGCAATCAGCTATAAAAGAAGCAGCAAATGTACTACTAGAAAAAGGTGAAATTGAAGATTCCTATGTAAATGCAATGATTCAAAGTCTAGTAGACCATGGACCATATATAGTGCTAGATGATTATTTAGCCTTAGCACATGCAAGACCTGAGGATGGAGTTAATGAACTATCAATGTCGTTATTAAAAATAAATAAAGGCTTTGATTTACTTGGTAAAGAAGTGAAGTTGTTAATAGTATTAGCCGCATCAGATAATGAAAAACATATAAAAGCTTTGTCAAGCCTTACAGATTTATTTATGGATAAAACAAATATCGATATAATCTTAAATACAAGTGATATCGATGTAATATTCGAACTTATTAAAAAATATTCTTAGGAGGAAAAATATGAAAATATTAGCAGTATGTGGCTTTGGTGTAGGATCATCGATGGTATTAAAAATGACAATTGCAAAAGCTTGTCGTGAGCTTGGAATCGATGCTGAAGTTGAAAATACAGATACAACTAATGCAAGAGGAACAAATTGTGATGTTATATTCACATCATATGAGTTAGCTGAGACTTTAAGGAGTACAGTGAAAGTGCCTGTTCTCCCAATTAAAAAGTATTTAAATATAGAAGAAGTTAAAGGACAGTTAAGTAAATTTATAGAGGAGGAAAATTAATGAATTTTATTATCGACAACATTTTTAGAAACCCACCTATTTTACTTGGGTTAATTGCTGCTTTAGGTTTGCTACTTCAAAAAAAGTCAATTGGTGATGTAGTAAAAGGTGCTTTATTAGCAGCATTTGGTATGTACATTCTACAAATCGGGACTGGATTATTAGTTAACGCAATTTTACCAATCAATATCCTATTCCAAAACTTTAGCGACAGTGGTGCAACAGAAGCTTTAACTGATGTTTTTACTGCTGAATACGGTGGTACTGTAGGTTTAGCAATGCTAATTGGTTTTGGTATTCATTTGCTTATTGCTAGATTTACAAGAATTAAAGTTATATTTTTAACAGGTCACTTCTTATGGTGGTTCCCATTTATATTTGTTGCTGCTGGTGTTGAAGCAGGTTTAAGTGGAACAGTTCTTGTTATTTTTGGTGCAGTTACATCAGCATTATACTGGTCTATTATGCCTTGGTTGCTAAGAAAATATGTAAGTGCTGTTACTGAAGATGAATCATTTACACTTGGTCATCCATCAGGTATCTTATCTTTAATTTCAGGTTTTGTTGCTAAAAAATTTGGTAACAAAGCAAAATCTACAGAGGATTTAAATATTCCTAAAGGTTTATCTTTCTTTAAAGAAGTATCAATAATGGGTGGTTTAGTAATATTTATTATGTTTACTGTATTAGGATTAACAGTAAAAGATGCATTTAGTACTGTAGATCAACCATTATTCTTCTATGCATTTGAACAAGCTTTAATGTTCGGAGCTGGATTAATTGTTATGCTACAAGGTGTTAGAATGTTAGTAAATCAAATCATTCCGGCATTCCAAGGTATTTCTGAAAAATTAGTACCTGATGCAATTCCTGCATTGGATTGCCCTATCTTATTTAACTACAAACCTAATGCTGCAATTATTGGTTTTGTTGTAGCTATGATTTTATCTACTGCCTTAATTATAATTGCTAATGTAACAGGGTTATTTGGAGTTATCTTAATACCATTAGTTATCACTAGTTTCTTTGAATGTGGTACTGCTGCTGTTATTGGTGAAGGGCAAGGTGGTCTTAAAGGAGCTATTCTTGGTACTAGTGCTGCTGCAATATTTATGGTATTGTTAGCTGGAGTTTCTGCAATCGTATATTCTTCAACTATTCAAGACTGGATATTAATCTTTGGTGGTAACGGTATGTCATTCTTTGGATCAATAGCTAAATTTATTGGGGACTTAATTGGTCTTATAGCATAAACATGAGTTACCAATATTTAGAAAATGTTTACGAAATACTAAAAAAAATAGAGAAACTTGAAAATAGTAATATTGAAGCAAGTATTGAACTAATAACAAATACAATTAAGAATAATAATCAATTATTTGTTTTTGGAGCATCCCATGCTGGAATAATTAGCGAGGAACTCTTTTACAGAGCTGGAGGTTTAGCTTTGTTTAATCCCATCTTTGAACCTTCGATAATGTTATCAACCAAACCAGTTACAAAAACTTCCGAAATGGAACGTTTAGATGGTTATGGATCAATTATTGGTAGAAACACAAAGTTAAAGAAGTCTGACTGTCTAATTATTCATTCAGTTTCAGGAAGAAACCCAGTAGCAATAGATTTAGCGCTTTACGCTAAATCTATTGGGGTTAATATTATTGCCTTAACTAATCTAGATTATTCAAAAAATGTCAAAAGTAGACATAAATGCAATAAAAATCTTTATGAGTTGGCCGATATTGTTCTTGATAATCATGGGGATATTGGAGATGCAACTGTTAGAGTTGATGGTTTAACACAAAAGGTTGCACCAACATCTACTGTAGTAGGTAGTACAATAATGAATATAATTGTATCTGAAACTGCAATTAGATTACAAAAAGATGGCGTGACACCTCCAATCTTCTTTAGTGCAAACATAGATGGTGGAGAAAAACACAATGATGAAATATTTAAAAAATACAAAGATTTAATCCATTATCAATAATGATAAAAACTAACATAAAAGTAATTGATAAGCTTGGTTTACATCTAAGACCTGCATCAAAGCTTATCTCAATAACTAATAATTATAAATCAGAAATTTTTATTCAAAAAGCTGATCAAGTGAGACAAACAAACTCAGTTTTATCTATTCTAAATCTTGAAATTAAGGTTGATGACACTATTACTATAATAGTTGATGGAAGTGATGAAGCAACAGCTTTACCTGCAATCCTACAATTACTTAAGAAAGAAAATTTCTGTATTATAGTATAACCTCAAAAAAAAATGAAGACTAGTCTTCATTTTTTTTGTTTGCGATAATCATTAATTTTACCATTCTATTTGAAAATTCTACTGGGTTCTCAACTTGCATTCCTTCAATCATTAATGCTTGGTTATATAACAAATCTGAATAGTCTGCTAATAAAGACTTGTCGTTCTCATATAGATTTTCTAGAGCTTTAAATAAATCATGGTTTGGGTTAATTTCTAGAACTTTTTGAGCCTTTGTTTGGTTTTCAATTGGCATATTGTTTAGAACTTTTTCCATTTCTAAACTAACCCCTTCAGTACTTACTAAACATACTGGAGAATCCTTAAGTCTTTTAGATAGTTTAACGTCAGTAATTTTATCTCCTAGTGCTTCTTTAATACCTTCTAACATACCTTTTGATACTTCTTGTTTTTCGTTTACTTGTTCTTCTAGTTCCTCATCTTTTAAATCTAAGTCTCCTTGATTTATTGATTTAAACTCAATCTCATTATATTTACTTAAAACATTTATCATAAACTCATCAACATCATCAGTTAGCATTAGGACATTATATCCTTTATCTTTTATTAAATCCATTTGTGGTAAAGCATTAATTTGAGCCTTGTTCTTACCTGATGCATAATAAATATATTTTTGATCTGTTAGTAAGCTTTCTGTATATTCTTTTAGAGTTATCAAATCATCATTATTAGTTGTTTTGAAAAGAATAAGTTCTTTTAAATCGTCTTTTTTAGCCCCAAAGTTGTCATAAATACCATATTTTAAGTTTACACCATAGACATTGTAGAACTCATTATATAGTTCGCGATCTCTTTTTAGCATTTTTTCAAGTTCATTTAATATTTTTTTCTCAATAGTTACAGCAATTTTTTTAAGTTGTTTATCTTGTTGTAACATTTCTCTACTAATATTCAAACTCAAATCGTTTGAATCAACTAATCCTTTAACAAATCTTAAGTAGTCAGGTAAAAGTTCTTTTGTTTTTTCCATGATCATTACACCATTTGTATAAAGCATTAATCCCTTTTCAAATTTTTCGGTATATAAATCATAAGGTGCTTTTTTAGGTACAAATAATAAACTTGTAAAACTTAAGTTACCTTCTACTTTCGAATGAAGGTGAAATAGGGGATCTTGGAAGTCATTAAACTGATGTTGGTAAAACTCAAACAACTCTTTTTCCTCAATGTCATTTTTTGATTTTTTCCATAATGGAATCATAGAGTTTATTATTTCAATTGATTTTGTTACTGTTGGTTCCTCGTTATCTTCATTCGAATAATTGTAGTTTGTTGTTTCAGTTTTTATTGGGTATCGAATATAATCACTATATTTTTTAACAAGTTCTTTAATTTTATATTCCTTAAGGTATTCATCAAAATCCTCTTCTAATTCTTCACTATTATCTCTTAAAGATAACACAATTTTTGTACCTGGATTTGTGATATCACATTCATCAATAGTATAAGTCTCAGTACCTGTACTTTCCCATTTGTAGCCTTTTTCACTATAAACTGATTTTGAATAAACAGTAACCTTTTTAGAAACCATAAACGCACTATAAAACCCAACACCAAATTGCCCGATTATTTCCAAATCATTCAAGTCTTTGATATTCTCTTTGAACTCTTTTGTCCCACTTTTAGCGATTATACCAAGATTACTAATTAGCTCATCTTCAGTTAAACCAATACCATTATCAGTAATAGTTAAAGTTCTTAAATCCTCATCTTTTTCAATAAGTATGTTGTAATCATCACCGGCTATTGAAGCATCGGTAAGTGAGTTGTAATGTCTTTTATCAATCGCATCACTTGCATTACTTATAAGTTCTCTCAAAAAGATTTCTTTATGAGTGTAAATAGAATTTATCATTAAGTCTAATAGTCTTTTTGATTCAGTTTGAAATTGTCTTTTTTTTGCCATTATTATATTCTTCCCTTCTGTTAATTATCTTCTTCAATTTCATATTATACACTCACTTAATAGCACTGTCAATATGTGAGTGCTAAATGTGTATTTTTTTTACTATTCTTTGTTTCATACATTTTTCAAACTTCATTAAATTATTATGATATAATTAGTTGAGGTGAATGTATGAATATACTTGGATTTACAATAAATGTTGTTGAAGCTGTACAAGGACTTAGTAATCCTTTTACTGATTTCTTTTTTAGTTTTATTTCTTTTTTAGGTGAACAGTACATAATAATTGCTGTTTTAGGCTTTCTATATTGGACTTACAATAAGAAGTTTGGAGAGACTGTTGCAATTACAATAGCTGTTAGTGGTGTGTTTAATAATCTAATCAAAGTTATTGTTGGAGCAAAAAGACCATTTTTAGAGTACCCAGATCGTGTTGATAACTTAAGACCTGGTACAAGTACTGGTAATAGTTTTCCATCAGGCCATACTCAAGGTTTTAGTACTATGTTGTTTTCAATTGCTTTTTATATAAAAAAACTTTTCATTGTCTCTACTTTACTAGTAATATTGATGATGCTTAGTAGAATGTTTTTAGGGGTTCATTATCTTGAGGATGTTATTGTTGGTGCGGCCTTAGGCATAATGGTTGCCTATATAATCGGACATTTCATTAATAAATTTTATGATGATAAAGACAAACTATTTAGATTCTACAATTATTTAATGATAGGGTTTTTCCCTTTTGTGTTTTTATTTAAAAGTGATGATTTGTTCAAGACTTATGGTATGTTAATTGGTTTAATACTTGCAATTACATTTGAGTATAAGTTTGTTAATTTTGACATGAATATCTCAAGGATTAAAAAGTTAATAAGATATTTTGTGGGATTAATAATAATGATTGTGTTACAAGTTGGGATAAAAAAAATATATAGTCCATTTTTTGAAGAAGGTTCAGATATCTATATGTATTTTGACTTTGTTAGATATCTATTAATTGCTTTTGTAGGATTTGGATTGTATCCATATATCTTTAAAAGATTAAATTTTTAGGAGGTTAATTATGTTTAATCAGGAAAAAACTTTGGAGGAGTTTGTTAGAAATCGTCCACTTTCATCTCTTCTTATATTGATCAACACAGTAATGTTATTTTTAGTTTTACTTAATGGCGGGTTCACCAATGTTACTTTATATAAATTTGGCGCGTTATGGCCACCTGCTTTAGAATTTACTGGTGATTACTGGCGCATTGCAACTTCTATGTTTTTACATGGGTCACTACTTCATTTTTTATCAAACATGGTCATTGGGGTGATGTTTTTATCAAGTGGATTAGAAAAGTTAATTGGTTCTTTAAGATTTATTTTAGTTTACCTAATAAGTGGTCTTGGTGCTGGAGTTCTAATAATGTTTCTAAGTGATGCTTTAACAATTGGAGCAAGTGGAGCTATATTTGGTGTTTTAGGTTACTATTTATTTTTAACAGTAAATCACGCTAATATGTTCAACAGACAAGAAATTAGTAGTGTACGAGGTTTAATTTTATTCAATATAATTTTCACTTTCTTATCTCCTAATATTAGTATTGTTGGTCATCTTGGTGGTATATCTATTGGATATCTACTAGGTTTTATTATTAAGCCTAAAAATAAAGAAGTCGATGTATATTATATAGATTAAGCGATTTTTAACTAAAATCGCTTTTTTTTTGCATATTACTCTAATTAGTAAGTAACGCAAACTAAAATGTGTTATAATATAGATTAATAGCTTTAAAAATAGGATAATTATAGCTATGCTAAAAATAAAACAGAAGGGATTTGTTTTTTTATGAAGAAGTATTTATTAGTTTTACTAGCTTTAACTTCTCTAACTCTCTTAGTTGGATGTAAAGAGAAGATCGAGGAAATTTCGATTAATGGCTTACAAGATATTACAGTAAGTGTTGGAACTGAAGTTCCATCTTTTTTAGATGGTGTTACTCTAAGCAATGACGAAACTGGTGTTGTCGTTGATTCAAGTGCTTTAAATATGGAGGAAATTGGGGTTTACCCAGTTACATTCACATATACTAGTGGCGGGGACACATTAAGTAAAAGTATTAATGTTAGTGTTGTTGGTGAGCCTGTTGATGAACATCCAATAATTGTTGGAGCTAAGCCATTAACATATGTTATCGGTAATGAACTACCAGATTACCTAGATGGTGTTAGTGCTATTGATAGTAAATTTGGGGATTTAAGTTATGTAATTGATGTTAATACTGATGACGTAAATTACGACGTAATCGGTGAATATAATGTTGTTTATCATGTAGTAAACAGTGATGGGTATCATTATCAAAAAACTTGTAAAATTACTGTTACTGGTGCAAATGTCGTTGGTCAGATTTCAAGTGAGTTCTTTGTTGTAAAAAATGAACTTGGATATTATGGTGTTATTTCAAATACTGGTGAAATTGTAATTGATAACGAGTTCATGTACATTGAAGGTTTCGGTGATGGTGTTTTGATCTTAGGAAACAAAGAAGATGTTATTTCTTTTTATAACACTGAAACTGGTGTTTTCTTCCATTTAGATTATTATGATTTTAATCCATTTAATGAAGGATACGCTGTTGTAGAGTCCGAGAATGAAAAATATGCATATGTTAATTCAAATGGTGAGTTAGTGACAGATTTCGTTTATGGTTATGCTGAAAACTTTGAAAATGGACTCGCTGTTGTTAATAGAACCGGTGAAGAATCATATAGATATGATTCAAACAGAGACGGTGCTGATTATTCTGATAATGAAAACTTTGGAGTTATTGACATTAATTTTAATTTTGTAGTTCCTACAATTTATGATAGATTAAATGTCTTATCAGATGATACATATTTGGTATCAATTAATAATGACAATTATATAATTAACTCAAGTAATGAGCGATTATTTAGTGTAGATGATTTTTATTATCAATCAGAGTATTTAGATGATGGAACTTTATTGCTTCAATTTGAGAATGATAATAAAGTTTTCTATTTAAATGAGGATATTACATTATATTATGATTCTCAAACAGAAAATGTTTCATTTATATATGATAATTACTACACTGCAAATGTTGATGGTGGAGTTGTAATTTTTAATTTAAAAGAAAAAACAATGTACCAAGATGTTAGATCATTTGATATTAGAGGTGATTTATTATACTACACTAGTAGTACGTTTAATTATTTAATTGATTTACCAGGTAATAAATTATTATTAAATACTAACTATACAATTAATGGTTATTACAATGCTGAACTTGGTTTATTTGATGTTTCAAATGATAATGGACTTCATGGTGTTGTAAGTAAAACAAGCACAGTCTTTCCTTGTACTGCAATTGGATTTTTAAGATATAATAACGAACCAGAAAAATATCAAACTTCTGAATACAAATATGGTTATCTTGGAGAAGACGGTACGCCTATAACTAATACTGAATACTTCTACTTGTCATACTTCAATGAAGGTTATGCTTACTTTAAAGAAAGCTCACCATCAAGCAATATGGGAGTTATTGATACTAATGGGGATGTAGTTATCGAACCAACATATAAAAACATTAGTGATTTTAGGGACGGTGTTGCTATTGCCGGTGTAGATATGGGCGAAGGTGTTATCGGGTATAAATTTATCAATACCAGTAATAATGACATCTCAGCAAATAGATATTCTCAAATTACATATTATTCAGATTCTGTATATCTTGTAAAAGATTTAACAACAAGTAAATATGGTGTTGTAAACAAAAATGATGAAATTATGATTCCTTTAGTTTATAGTTCTTTAAGCGTAAGTGAGACATTTGCAATCGGTTCATTAGAAACAGCACCAAGTGAATATGCCTTAATAAATTTTGATGGGACAGTTTTAACGGATTTCGAACTAGAGAATTATATTAAAACATATGATGAAAGAATAGTTTTAAGAAAAGATGGATATTTTGGAGTAGTTGACTCTGAAGGAGTTATTGTCTTTAATTATGTTTCACCTGGTATTGGCGGAGTATATGATAATAAGTATATTGTAGCTAAGACACAAATGAACTATTATTACTATATTTTTGATAACTCAACTATGATAACTAACTCATTCTTTTCATACGTAGACTACTTACAAGACGGTATGTTTGGTGTCTCTATGATTGGTGAGTATCGTCAATTATTTGACGCAAAAACAAAATTTAGAACAGCTAGTGAGTTTAAAAATATTGATGATTTTGTTGATAACAAAGCTATAGCTGAAAATACATATGGAAATAAAGTTATTATCGATCGAGTTGGAAACTATCTAAGTTACGAAAGTGAAGCAATCTCAGTAATTGATGACTTTGTTATTAATATATATGATAACTCTTTTTCAATTAGGTTTATGGATAAATCATTAATACTTGATCAAATTACTTTTGTTGAAGAAGACTACGATGAAGATGAAGGATTATATGTTGTTGTAGCTAGAAATGATTATGCAGAAGCAAAACTATACTTAGATATTACTGATTACGACTTGAATAATCTTGTTAAATTCGAGTTGATAATTGGTGATAATGTGTACTTAATCGATAGCAATAAATCAATAACTCATGTTGCAACTAATAAAACAATTAGTAATTTTGATGATTTTCAAATGCTAGATAATAACTACTTTATATTTGAGTTTAACGGTGAACATAGCTTATACAATAAAAACTTAGATATAATGAACGATTTAACATATGATTTTTATTACCAATCTCCTGACTTGTCATTATTCTTAGTTACACTTCAAGGCAATTTTGGGATGATTGATTTAGAAAATAATGAACTTCTCTCTCCAATTTATGATCGTATAATTTATTTAGATGGAGAAACTTTCATTGTTAGTATTGGTAACTTTAAAGCAGTTTATAATCTTAGTAGCGGATTTATAACTGAGTTTATGTACTCAGAAGTTCATCCAATTGGTTATGAACTCTATCAAGGCGAACGTTAATATTAAAATTAAAGAGGAAATTTCAAATGAAATTTCCTCTTTTTCTTATTTGTTTTCACACATCAATCTTAAATATCTAACAATCATTCTAAATGACTGCATTAACGCAGCTATCACTAGTGCTCCAAAGAAAGTCAGTACAAATTCTAAAGAACCCTTAGAAGTAAATATAGCAACTATACTAATAGCTACAAATAATACAGAAATAATATGCAGACTTATTTCTACTCCTGTTCCCTTTTCTCTAGAACGATGGTTAGCTTTATAATAAGCTCTTAATAATGTATAATCCTCATCACTGATATCTAGTGGTTTTAAAATCATATATCTATTTTGAAACATTTTTTTATTAATAAAAGCTATCTCATTTGTTTTTTTGTTTAAAAACCCATAAAAACCAGTGTCATCAACAACTAAAGTTGCTCCAACTTTTGTTAACTCCTCATATCCCTCGATTGAATCAATATATGCTTTTTCTACTAGTCCATGATCATGAAGTAGTTTAACTCTCTTTAATTGTTTAAGATGTGTTTTTTTTAAGTTTTTAGCTGCTTCCTTCACTTCATAATCTTGCATTACTTTTTTAAATCTTTCTTCCATTTGTAACCTCCATATATATCCTTATAAAATAAAAAACCCATTACGGGTTTTTTTATTCCCATACTTATTATAAGATTTTTTTACACTTAATTCAACAAAAGCTATTGTTTTATTTTGAAAAACTTTTGAACCCCATTCTCATATATTTGAGGATATTCACCATTAATTAGTGGCAAAATATATCTATAAAATTCATCATTCAAATTGTTGTTTTCATCAAACATATGATTTGGAATTACTTGCTCTTTGTTAGCTATTTTAAAAGTGTCTTCTATTCCATATTCTATATGATAATCTTTATTACTAGTTCTGTTAATTGTTACCATTTTGTTAGTATATCCTTGAAGTGCAAATAATACTCCATGTCTTCCAACTTCAATTGCCTCAAGAACATCAGTTTTACTTCTTAAATGCGATGCAGCTCGTTGTGTTGTTGAAAGTTCAATGCTACGGTAATCAATCTTTAGTTTAGCTTTCACAAGTTCGCCAAGTTTCATTGCTACTCCACCAAGTTGATTATGACCAAAAGCATCTTTAAAATCACTATTCAATCCAACAAAATAACCTTGATGATCTTTTATTCCTTCACTTACAGCAATTAAACAACTTTGTTTCTTATTATAAATATTTTCTACTTTAACTAAAAAATCATCAATATCAAAAGCTACTTCAGGAACATAAATCAAGTCTGGACCTGTTCCACTTTGTTTTGCTACCATACTTGATGCAGTTAACCAACCAGCATGACGTCCCATAATCTCAACAATTGTTACTTTACTTCTTGGGTATACTGCCATGTCTCTATTTATTTCCATCAAAGTATTAATTATATACTTTGCAGCACTACCAAATCCAGGAGTGTGATCTGTTGATGGCAAATCGTTATCTATCGTTTTTGGTATACCAATAATTTTGACATCATAATCAACATGATTCATGTATTCACTTAACTTAACACATGTATCCATCGAATCATTACCACCGTTATATAAGAAATATCTTATGTTGTTGTTTTTGAAAAAATCATGGATTATCTCAAAATCATGGATATCTTCTATATATGATTTCAACTTATATCTAACACTACCAAAAGCTGAAGCTGGTGTGTTTTTAAGTAACTCTAAATCTTCTATAAAATCATTTTCTACATAATATTCATTATTTAGTATCCCACTAATACCATTTTTCATTACTAATACATTTTCAATCAAATCACTTTTTAAAGCTTCACTAATTACCCCGTACGCACTAGCATTTATTACACTACTAGGTCCACCTGATTGCCCATAAATCAAATTGCCTTTTAACATAAATAATTATCTCCTTTATTAAAATTCAATTCATTATAACACATGGTTAATTCGGTATCTATATGACTATATCAAGTTGAAGTAAAAAACGACAATATATTTTGTCGTTTACTTTTTTTCATATACAAGTTTACTATTTATATATGTCTCTAGAACTTCAATATCTTTAAGTTCATCATCAGAACAATTATAAATATCTTTGTTTATTATGATATAGTCATCGTAGTTTTTATTTTCCTCATATGATAAATAATACCCATTCTCAGTATAACATTTTAATGCATCAGATATGTTAAATGCTTCTTTTACTAAAAACGGTTCAAGGTTTGGGTATTTTATAGATTTTCTTGTTATAGCACTATATAAATTATAAAAAGGGTTAACTGGTTCAACAGGTGAATCTGTCCCAAAAACAGTTTTAATGCCTTCTTTATCCATAGTATTAAAAAGGTATGAATCAAAATGTCTTTCACCAATTCTATTTTTGATTATCGGAATATCTGAGTTTAAAAATATAGGTTGAACTTGCGCTGATATATTCAATTGTCTCATTTTTTTAATTTGATTTCTTGTTGCTAATTGAGCGTGAATAATTGAGTGTCTATGACTAAATCTTTTTGTGATTTTTAATGACGATTCTATTGCCATAATAACCATATCAATAGTTCCATCACCAATCGCATGAATAGCTACGTCCATATTATTAGAATCAGCTATAAAAACCAAATCGTTTAGCTCATCTTGTGTAAAAACTTTAACTCCTCTACTATCAACATCATCAGTGTATGGTTGATTAAGATAAGCGGTTCTACCACCTAGAGACCCATCAGCAAGAAGTTTTAAAGGTCCAAGTTTAAACCCTTTATATACTTTGTTGGCATAACCCTTATCAATAAACTCTAGTAACTTCTCTTTTGATGGAAGATTAACTTGTTCAAGAAGTCTAACTTGAATTAAATCCTCATCATAAAGTTCTTTTAAGGATTCAATGATTAACTCATAATCAACATTTATAGTAGAAAAATCATCACTCCCAATACTTGTTATTCCACAACTTAGTAGTATTTTATTTGCCTCAATAAAGTATTGCTTTATTCTTTTTTTAGTAGCTTTTGGGATGATGTTATAAATTAACTCAAGTGCATTCTCAGTAAGTATCCCGTTATCATAATCTATTGTCCCTCCAGATACATTTGAATTATATTTGATACCTGCTATTATCATTGCTGTCTCATTAGCAACAAGAACATGACCACATGCTCTTATAAGAATTACTGGAGTATCCTTAATGATTTCTTCAATATCAATTCTTGATGGATATCTATTTTCAAGAAGATTATTTTGGTGCCAGCCTCTGGCAATAATAATTTCTCGATTACGTTCTTTACTTAATATTTCTTTGATTTCTAATATACTTTTAGCATTTGATAAATCAACGTATTCTAAAGCATTCAGACCTATGCCTAAAAAATGCATATGCGAATCAATAAATGATTTCATTTTCATATTATTCACCTCACTCCAATTATACCAAACATCTGGCTAATAAAAAAAGCACAAAAGTGCTTTTATTTAATAAGCTCAATTATATAATCTCTATATCCTGAATTAATCATTTCTCTTGAAATTTCAATCAATTTTTCTTTTGACAAGAATCCTTTTTTTAATGCGATTTCCTCAAGACAAGCTACTTTCAAGTTGTTAGTTTTTTCATAATTTCTAACAAGAACGGATGCATCAACCAAAGAATCGTAAGTTCCTGTATCAACCCAGTTAAAAGACTTAGGAAGTAGTTCACAACTTAGATTACCTTCATCTAAATAAATTTTACATAAATCAGTAATCTCTAGTTCTCCTCTTGCTGATGGTTTTAGTTTTTTAGCATTTTTTGTAGCTCCAGGTGTATAAAAATATAGTCCAGTAGCACAATAGTTTGATTTAGGGTTTTTAGGTTTTTCCTCAATTGAAATAACTTCTAAGTTTTTATCAAACTCAACAACTCCAAAACGTTCTGGATCTGGTACTTCATAACCAAAAACAGTACATCTTCCATTTTTCAAATTTTCTCTTGCTCTAGCAAGTTTTTCCTCAAAACCTTTACCAAAATAGACGTTATCTCCTAAAATTAAAACTGATTCATCATTACCAATAAAGTCTTCAGCAATTATAAAAGCGTCACTAATTCCTTTAGGTACATATTGGATAGCGTAATTCATGTTAATTCCAAGATGACTTCCATCACCCAATAACTTTTTGAAATTCTCTTGTTCTTTTTCACTTGTAATTAATAAAATATCCTTAATTCCAATTTCCATTAAAACACTTAACGGATAATAAATCATGGGTTTATCGTAAATTGGAAGTAATTGTTTGTTCACTGATTTTGTAATCGGGTATAATCTTGTTCCTGCTCCTGCTGCTAAAATTATGCCTTTCATATAGACACTCCTCTTCACATTTTTAGTAATTTAGTATTCTTTTAAATTTCTTTATATTCTGGAATAATGATTTTTACTAATTCTTTTAAATCTAAAACATCAATATCTTCTTTAAATCTTGCTTTAAAGTCATCTAATATTTCTAGGGTAAAACCGTTTATATGGTTTGGCTCAATAAAAATTAAATCATTATCTGTTTTATGAGCTTCATCTAAATTAACTAATAATTCCTCATACATTTTTTCACCAGGTCTTAATCCAGTAAAAACAATAGGGATTTCAGTATACGGATCAAACCCAGAAAGTTTAATCATTTTCTCTGCTAAATCAGTAATTTTAACAGGTTCTCCCATATCAAGTACAAATAATTCTCCACCTTTTGCATACGCTCCAGCTTGGATAACTAACTGACTAGCCTCAGGTATTGTCATAAAATATCTTATAATATCAGGATGAGTGACAGTTACTGGTCCGCCAGATTCTATTTGCTTCTTAAATAAAGGTATAACTGAACCATTACTTCCTAATACGTTACCAAATCTAACAGCTACATAATCTGTTTCACTTTTTTTGTTGAAAGCCATAACAATTTTCTCTGCAAATCGTTTTGTAGCACCCATAATATTAGTAGGGTTGACCGCTTTATCTGTTGAGATAAGAACGAATTTTTCAAGTTTATATTTATCTGCTAAAAACGCTATATTATAAGTTCCAAAAACATTATTTTTAATTGCCTCTTTTGGACTCTTTTCCATTAGTGGAACATGTTTGTGTGCAGCTGCATGGAAAACGACATCAGGATGATATTCATTAAAAATACTATCCATTCTTTTTTCATCTCTTACACTAGCTATTAACACAATTATCTCAGGTTGGTGTTTAACAGCGTTAGTTCTATAAAGTCTAGCTAATTCCATTTGTAAGTCATATGCATTATTTTCATATATGTCTACAATCACTATTTTTAATGGGTTAAAGTGTCTTATTTGGCGAACAAGTTCGCTACCAATACTTCCACCACCCCCAGTAACAAGAATTGTTTTTTGATCAATTAATCCTTTTATTCCTGTTTCATCTAATTTAATCTCGTCTCTTCCAAGTAAATCCTCAATTTTTACATCTCGAATTTTGACTTCTTGATTTCTTGAAGTTGAAACCACCTCATAAAATGGTGGGAACAATTTAGAATCTGCATTAGTTTCACTAATACGATTTAATAGTTTAGTGATTATCTCTTTACTAGCGTTTGGTATTGCCAAAAAGACTATATCAATACTTCTTTCATTAATGATGTCCTCAAGCTCTTTTGTTGTTCCAGCGATTTCTAAACCTTGGATATATTTTCCTTGTTTCTTCTCATCATCATCCACAAAACAACAAACATCAGTGTCAAACTCATTAGCTCTTCTTATCTCATTAAGCACTAAAACTCCAGCACTACCTGCCCCAATAATTAATGCACGGTTTTTCTTTTCCTCATAAATAAAATACTTTTTCATGATTCTTGATAATCTATAAAATAATCTAACAATTATTGTAGCAAATGAAGCAATGAATAATGCAGTTATGTAAAACCCAAGTTCCATATGATTTTCAAATGCCATAGAAACTATAAAATAAGAAGATAAAGTAGCAATTGAATTCGCTATAACACCTTTAATAAGTTCTTCAAGTCCAGCAAAATCCCATAGGGACTTATACATCCCAAAAAGCTCAAAAATTATCCAATAAATAAAAACAACTATGGGCATTTCGCGAATGAATCTTTCAAGTAAATTTAAGCTCAAATCAAAATTATTTTGTAATGATAAGGCTATAAAAAATGAAAAAGAAATTACCGCAGCATCAAGCAAAAACAACATAATTGTCTTGGCATTAAAATGTGTAATAATTTCTTTTACGACTGTTTTTTTACTTTTCTTCATAGATTAGTCACCCTTGCTTATATATGATTTTCAATTAATTTAGAAGATATATTTACCTTTAGTTTTTAACTTATTTATTATACCATAAATTATATACTAATATAAGGGTATTTATATGAATTTTTAATGAATTTCAAGAGGAAATAAGTCATCTTTACACAACAATAAAAAATGGTTAGATATTCTAACCATTTTATTTTTTATTTTTCCCAGTCATGTTTAAATAAAACAATAACTACAGACAAACCAGCACCTGCGATTAAGCCGATAGCACTATACAACACAACATTAACGTTAGATTGATACTCAGGAGCCATAAGTGGTTTAATAATACTACTAGTAATATAGTCATTATATTGAACAAGTAGTTCATTTGCATCACTAACTATATTATCTAACTTATCATTAGCAGAATTTATTGCAGCTGCAACTATTACTTCCTCATCTTGTTGTTGTTGTAAAGTTACATTAAAATCTAAATCCTCACCTTTTAATCTGTCAATTTGCATTTGTAAATAGTTTATGTCTTGTTGAAGCTCAGCAATGCTTGATTGTACACTTACCATTTCATCTAATAAAGTTTGATAGTATGTAATGATTTTAAACTCATTATCAATATTTGGTAGTATAATAGTTGTTTCTTGAGATACAGGCGAATCAAGTAGAGCTTGAATATCAGTTTCTTTAGCTTCATGCTTATCTAACTCTAATTGTTTAATTTCTACATCATAAGTATACTTAGTTACTAGGTAATCAACATCTTTAGTTAACATATAGGTATTAGTACGTGATATTATTTGATTTAATTCTAAACTTCTTAGTAAAGAAGTTTGAACTAAAATATCATTAAATCCAATCCCGCGATCACCAGAAATTTGTCCAACAAATCCAGGGTCCTCAGAAACTCTCAAATTCATAATTCCATCAACAAGTTTTGTTTGTTGATCTAGTATCTCGTATGCTTCAATATAGTCATAGCTATCAAAGTCTGCATTAGTATAGTCTAGTATTATTCTTTGATTAATATATTTCTTTTCAAAATCATATCTGAATTGTTCAAGAATATTGTTCAACAAATCGCGACCTTCATTTACTGATATGTTTAAACCGCCATTATTTAAAGTCAAACGGTAGTCTGTTGCATAATAACTCATTTGCTCACCGTTTTGAATTGCTTGTTGAATTAATGTAGAAACGTCATTTGGAACTATAGGATCTAAGACTAAGTTACTTCTAACATCTCCCGCATTTATTCCTTCTAGTTCTGTTTCAGCAATAGCGTCTGTAATAATATATGGTTCTATTGCTTCGGTATACTCAAAACGTGTACCATCAGGATACTCTCCAGCACTAATTCCACTCCATTGCATTGTGACTACAGTAGTAATTTGACTTGACCTATTATCATAAACAATACTAGCTGTAAATGCTACTAATAAGAAAGCAGCACTGATTACGATAATTAAAAATTTACCCTTCCATACAACATCAAATAAATCCTTTAAACTAATTTCTCTTTCTTCCATGTGGTTGCCCTCCTAAAATATAAAATTAAATACTTTATCTAAAATCCCGGTAAAGATACCGAATATAAATGATAAAATAATAAAAACCAAAATTGCCATTAAAAAATTGCGAATTGTCCCGCTTGTTCTAACACCAAAAAACAAGATAACCCATGCGATAATGTTAACTACAGGAATTGCCATTAAAACAATTAAAATCATCCACTCTAGTGTACTAACTCTGTTGCTTCTAAACATTTTTTCTCACCTCTAATGTAATTATATAATATGTTAAACATTTAGATATGACTAAATTGTGAATATCTATTTATTTATTATAACACTTTAACAGTTTAAAGAAAAGATTTTAGGTAATTACTTAGTAATACATGGTGATAGTAATGTAAAATAAACTATAATTATTTCAGTTTTTTACATTAAAAAAACCGCATTTACGGTTTAATTAAAAGTTGAAGCAAATGCAGCTGCAAAAACTCCGAACCATAAAACAATGCCTATTACTGCTATTAAGATATAAGCAATAATCATATTTTTAAATGTGGCATTTGTTTTTGATGAAAGTAATGCGTACAAAATAAAAACAACATTTACAAACGGTATAATTAATAAAACATAAATTACTAACCAATCAATTACTGATAGATTTTTTTTACTTAACATTTTAGTATCCTCCCTCTATTTGATATTCTCTTCATTAATAATTATAACATATTTAACTGGTTATCAATTAAAACTTATATGAATGTGTTATAATATATAATCAAGGGGTGATTTTTATGACTTTCGCAAGATTTTTTGGTCATGATAAAAATATAAATTTAGCTGCTACAATGTTTAGTATTCATCATCTAATATATGCAGCTACTGCCGTTTTAACAATTTATTTAACTCTAAAATTTGCAAAAATGGTGCATACTAGTGTACATGAAAAAGCATACAGAATCGGATTTATAGTTGTTCTTGTTTTTCTAGAACTAAGCTACCATATTCACAATTGGACATATCCACGCTTTAGTGTGCCACTAAATATTTGTAGTTTTGCATTATTTATGAGTATTTATATACTTGCTACAAATGATAAAAAAATATTTAAGTTTGTTTTCTTTTTTGGAACTCTAGGAGGAATCCTCGCACTTTTTTTACCAACAACACTTGGATATACCTACTATAATTTTAGATATTACCATTTTTGGTTAGTTCATTCTATGTTAATAGTTGTACCACTATACTATTATGCTGGATATGAGTATAGAGTAACTTATAAAGATCTAATAAGTGTTTACTCAGTTGTAGTCTTAGTTACAATACCTATATATGTGTTCAACTTTATTTTTAATACAAATTATTGGTTTATAAATGAAATACCTGATAATGTTTCCACATTTTTTCCAAATTTTATAGTTTATATAGTAATTTGGTACTTCACTGTATTTTTTTCAATGAATCTATTGTACTTTTTTACAAAACAAAAGCCCTCAGCTTAAGAGGGCTCTTTTTATAAGGGAAAATCCGCCTCTCGGCGGATTAAGGAAGGGGATGTGTGAATAATATAAAATTATTCACCATGCTATGTAAGGGATAAGTAATGCGACTATGTCGCACCTTAAATATAACATATAAAAAAATGTATTGCAACTAAGATGATGTCATTTATAAAAAAAAGAGAGTTAAATTAACTCTCTTTTTACTATATAACTTGCGATGCATTAATTGTAATACCCACCATCATAATTGTCTTCTTCTTGCATCATCATTACTAATAACAATTTTGATAAGTAGAAGTTATCAGTGTCAATTTTAGCTAACAAACTATCTAATACTGTTTTAGTTGGAATACCACTATCAAATACTAAGTCTAATGTAGTTAATGAAACGGGTTCTGTAAACACAGAAGTTCCATCAATCCAGTAAAGATTTAAAGTATATGTTGGTGCTAATAATGTTCCACCAATTGTGAATGTTGACATTTCTTTATCAAACACTTCGTTAATAGATACCATATAATTATCATCAAAATCAGTAAAAGGCATAACTGCTTGTGCAACAGGGAACTCAAGAGGATTAATTGTATAATAATAAGCAACATCATCTAACATACTTCTAATTTCACCTAATAACATTAGTTTTCCTAATTTATCAAATACTGGATTCATATCAACAAATGTTGCCGGTGTTGTGATCGCAATATCTTTTTTGTAATCTTGGATAATTTTAACTGTATTAAATGTTGGAACGCTATATTCTAGATCTTCTGAGTTCATATCAGCATCAATCTGAGCCATACTATTCATTAATGGAGCCAAATCGATTTCCATATGCATTTCATTTAAATTAGAAGGGTCGTATAATGCCATCATCCCAATGTCAGCTAATAACCCTAGATTATCTTTAATCATTTGGTAGTCTTCGAATGGTTCACATACTTCTCCAACAGGACAACTAATATTTTCTACATAAGGTAATTCAAATGAGTCAAAACCATCAAGGTAGTTGTAAATATCTAATAATAAATCATCAAATAAATCATCATACATGTCATTACCCATTGTCATATTAGTTTGGATAGTTAAATCTTCATTTTTTACTAATTCAACCGTACTTGCTCCCATATCAATGTATGTAGTCATATCAAAATATTTATCAAACACTGATAAATTTTCAAATGCATATACAACGTCGTCAGCAATATACTTATAATCCTCTAAGAATAATACTGTTTCACTAAAAGGAGTAAGCAAACTTGCTTGTATAGGATCTGTGATTGCTAAATTAGTTACATATAAATTAAATGCATCCTGACCTGCATAAATAGCATTATACAAAGACTCAATATCAATCATTGTTTCAAGTTCTAATTGATCAATATCGACAGCCAGTAATGCTTCTACAAAAGCAGCAAAGTCAAATCCAGGAATAGTCTCGAAATCTGGTTGATTAATAATTCCTTCAACTATGTAATACTGAACAAGAATATCTTTATCAGTTTGAGTTGCTGTTTCTAAATATCCTAGTAATCCATTAGTTGTTATTGAAGTTGATGTAGTAGGAACATCTAAACCTCTAGACGTTAATTCTACACTATCAATTGATAGTTGTTCAACCATACCAGGCGCTAAAACATTAATATCAATTGCATCAATAATTTGCGCAAAATCAGTATCATCGATTAATCCTTTAAAAGTTTCAAAATCTTCATCTGCAAGAGCGTTAACCATCTCATCAAGATCAAGTCCTACAGTTAAAGGATCAAGTCCCAGCTCAAGAATAATTTCATCTCTAATACTGTCAAAGAAATCCGGACCATTCATATGAAGTAAAGCATCCTTTAAAAAATTATTAAGTAATTCCATTTTAACGATATCATTTAAGTTATCATCAAAACTAAGCTTAATCCAATCTTCAGTAATACCAAATGCATCAAATGCATCAACCAACTCAGTTGGCAAATCACCATTTGCTTCGATAAACTCTT
The DNA here is from genome assembly GCA_002285055.1 of Candidatus Izimoplasma sp. ZiA1. GTDB lineage: Bacteria > Bacillota_I > Bacilli_A > Izemoplasmatales > Izemoplasmataceae > Izemoplasma_C. Next base: position 108,706 of record NQYJ01000003.1, on the reverse strand, counting down.
TAATTGAATCAATATTAACATACACATATACACCAGTATCTGTGTAATGATAAATCATTTCTAAATCTAATGTTAATCCATCAAAAGTTGTCTCTTGTAATCTATACATCATAGTTGAAGTTTCAGTTTCAACTATTTTGTCAGTCATTTTTATACTCATAGCTTGGTTTTCACCATCACTAGTCATATCCATTATGACTTCAGTAACGACTTCCATTGAACCTGATTCAGAAATCAAATTCATCATTGTACTTAAGTGTGTAACATCGCCATCCCAAGTATCTACAACTGTATCAGCTAGTATTTCTTGAGGTGTTCTTGTATCTTCAGGATCTTTATTTAGTAAATTACATGCTGATAAAGTGAATGTAAATATGGCAAGTAATAATAATGATAGTATTTTTTTCATTTCTTTTCACTCTCCTTTATTTTATATAATCACACCTTATTTTACCAAAAAAATATGGATATAGTATGAATTATACACCTCACTAAATATAATATGTCTAAATATTCATTTGTTTTTCAAACTATTATTACAGATTCATATCTTATTTAGAATAGATTGGTAATGTAGTATAATATAAATTGAGGTGAAAACTATGAAACTTTTATATAAAGACCAATTTAAAAAAATAAAATACAACAAACTTTTCTTTTTTAGTTTGGTTTTTATTATTTCATTAGTTTCAATGACATATACCATTACAAAAACTAGTGTTACTCAACTAAAACGAAATTATCAGGACTATGTTGAAACTCAAAATGTTGAGGATTTCTATTTTGGAATGAAGAATTTCGATATAAAATTTTTAAACAGTAATCAACAATTGAACTTATGTATTGATTTAAACATTCTTTTAGAATGTAGTTTTGTGAATTTCGAAGACCCTGTTGAGGTTAATGAAATAAATACTGTGATTTCTGAACTACTTTATGAAAATCAAGATTTATATGAAGAAATGATGGATCATGTTGTTAATAATTTTAACCAACAGTTTAATTATGATATTGAAAAAAGTTATATTGTAAATATTGAAACAAGTGATCGTTTATTTAAGTTTTTATCAATGAATGAGGTAATTAACATTCCGTACTTAGTAGATGGAAGTTTACCAGTAAACGAAAATGAGATAGCTATATTTGAAGCTTATGCCTTAAACAATAATTTAAGCCTTGATGACACAATTACGATAAATAATACAATTTACACGATCAAAGGATACATTTACGCCCCTGATTTTATCTTACCAATGTTAACTTTCTCTAGTGTTACTCTTGATCAAAGCAAACAAACAATTGTATATACAACTAAGGAAACAGTAAAAAACCTTAATCAAGATCCGTTTATTAAATACTCGGTTAAAGGTAATATAAGTGAAATCTTTGATAATTTTGGTTATGAAGATATTCTTAGTTCTGATCTTAGTTATCTTGGAAAAAACTTACAATTAATTTCGATTATTGTACCAAGAGAACTTAACTATAGAATTGTTTCTGTTTTAGAAGAAACCCAAAACGCTGAGATTTTCGCTGATATTTTCTTAACCATGTTTATTTTGTTTATTTCATTAGTAATTTTGATTTTTCTCAAAAAACATGTGGAGGATAACAAAATTGATACAACTACCTTGCACAAGCTAGGTTACTCCAAAAAAGAGCTTTGTAAAATGCTTATGGTTTTTCCATTACTCATTAGCCTTTTTGTTTTCATAGGTTACTTAGCTGGAATTATTGCATCGAATGAGTTTTTCGATATTTATTCAGCTAGATACTTTTATCCTAAATCCGAATTTAAATTCTCATTTAATATATTTTTTATTACTACAATCATCCCAATTATTTTTATAAATTTTAGTAGCTATGTTTTCATTAGACAATCATTAAAAACTCATATTAAAAAACCACCAGTTTTAAGAATAAAACTATTTAAATATACTCCATTAAAAACAATCATAACTTCTTTTATTATCTTGTTAATTGTTTCAACTATGACAATTTTTAGCATCAATGCAAATAATATGTTTACTGATTTCGTAAATTACACAAAAATCGGTAACAACTATGAGAATATGGTTATTTTTAACATAATGAAGAACGACCCTTTAAACTCTGAAAGTGAACCTTTTACAAAAGTTAACACTATAATTATTGAAATCAACGACTACAAAAAAGATATTAGAACTTCTCTTTATGGTATAAATCCTACAAGTAGATATAAAGTTCTTATAGATAATGATTATTCAAAAAACCTTTTATTAAATGATGGAGCAATAATTAGTGAATATTTAAGTAGTTTATATGACATCAATATCGGTGATAAAATAACATATAAAATCGGAGACCTACAGTATGTAGATTATGTTGTTGGAATCAGTAACGAACTCATTGAGTCTAATATATATACCTCAATTACAAAAGTTAATCAATCATTTAACCTTGATAGTACATACTATAATGGTACATATACACAAGTAACAAACTATCAAGATGATGATATTAGAAGTGTTCTAAACTATAACCAATCCATTTCACAACTAAAAAACTTGCTGCAAATTTCTAGTGTAATCATTAATTACATCTTATATTTATCAGCAATATTAAGTATTTTTGTGTTGTTTATCATCATTTACCTATATTTAATCGAAAATGAAATTAATATCGCAATACTAAAATCTGTAGGATATAATAATTTTGAGATATTTAAAAAATATGTTTTAGTAATATTAGTCATATTTATTTTGACATATATCATCGCTATTCCCCTTAGTCTTTTTATGATTGACTTACTAATTGAAATAATTATGAGACAAATAGGTTATAAACTTGTGCTCAATATAAATATATACAAAACATTATTTAATTACTTTGTCCTTCAAAGTGTATTTATTCTTTGTATAGCAATAATTAATAGATATTTTAATAAAGTCTCAATATCATCCATAATTAAAAAGAATGTGACCTAAACATTAATAGTAGTCATTGACAAATAATCTCTAAAAGTGATATTATAGTAATTGACCAATAGACAACCACTAGACAAAATTGAAAGGGTGAAAATATGAGTGAATTTATACATTCAGAAGACTTAAGAAAAAACAGAATTTTAGATGCAGCTTTAGTCGAATTTGCGGAAAAAGGGTATAAAAAAGGTAGTACGAACACAATTGTTAAATCTGCTGAAGTTTCAAAGGGACTTTTATTCCATTATTTTGGTAGTAAGAAACAATTATTTATATATTTATATCAATACGCAATGAATGAAATTACAAAAGAGCTTTTTGAAAGAGTAAACTTAAAAGACAGAGATGTTCTTAACAGAGTAAAAACAAGCGCATTATCAAAAATTCAATCTTATGAAGAACATGATTTATTTGTTAAGTTTTTTGATCAAGTGAAAGAAGTCAAAGACGATGAAATTTTACTTGCTTGTGAAATTATAGCAGATGATGAAAGTAAAAAGGCATTCAAAAGATTATTTGAAAATATTGATTACTATTTATTTAAAGATAGTATAAATATAACTAGATGTTTAAAAGTAATAGCCTGGACACTTGAGCAATCAAGCTCTGAATGGAGAAAAAAATACCAAATCATAAATGATGAGGCTCTTAATGAACTTCGTACTGAAATGGATCATTACTTGGAATTATTTAAAGAGGCATTTTATAGATAAAAAGCTTGTTCTAACGAACAAGCTTTTTTTTATCCTAAAAATGGTAATAGTATTATCATTACGCCTAGTAAAATTGATAAATAGAATAAGATAAAAATTATTCCAATAAAAATAGCGATTAACATGTTTATAAAATACAGGATTTCGAATTTATCTTTTTCGCTGTTACCAACATGCTTGAAGAAGAGAATAAAGTGTCTAAACGCTTCAAATATAAGATAAATAATATTGATTATAATAAGTATTGCTGCTAGTATAGGGATACCTGGAGCTAAGCTGAATGCAACTGTCATGATGATTAATGTCAAGATGATTTCTACAACTATTAACAAAAATTGTTTACGTGACTTTCTTTCCATTTTAACTACCTCCTACACCTTTATTATATTACATTTTACTTTATATAAAAGAAAAAAAGGTTATTTTAACCTTTTTTTTAATGTGAAAATCTAATTTTATATATTTAAGCTTCCTTGATAATTGCTACCATCGGGATTAATAGGAATGCCATCCACGAATACGCCCATAACCCAAATGCAACTCCAAGAATCATAAATATTGTTAATGAGAAGAACGGACTAATTGCAATTAGATGAGTATCTTTTGAAGAAAATCTAATGATTGAATATACTGGAATAACTAGTAGAATCAGCCAAGCAAGACTCCAAACTGTAGTCAAAATACCCACAAGTAAGAATAGTACTATCGTTGCAATCACAACTATGTTCATCTTTCTATCATTTCCAAACTCGATTTGTATATGTCCTGAATACAATCCATATGCAAATGACGGTATAAATGCAATTAGAGCAATCCATGTTTCATCAAATGTGTAGTATATATATAAGTAACCAACAACGCCTACTACTAAGAATACTTCAGTTAATAATAATTTACTAATTTTTTTCTCATTTAAAGCCCCAACTATAGGTACAATGAAGAAAACCAACCAACCTGGATGATAATAACCTTGTTCACCAATAACGATGTAAGTTATTAATGCTGCAAAAGGGCTTAATGCAGTAAGTAACTCGATGAACTTCATAGTTCTTCTTGAATTAAATATAGCTAATACTGGAATGACTAATAAAACTAGCCAACCTGGATGCCATAAGTTATGATAAACGCCAATATAAAGGTAAACCATTCCAGAAACGAATGGACTTAATGCAGTAGTCAAATGTTCATCATGATTTTTACCCATTTCAACAATTATCGCAGTAATTGGAATCAATATAAACACAACCCAACCTGGATGCCATAAATCAAACCCAAAACCTAAAATTAAATATGTAATCAAAGTTATAAATGGACTAATTGCAATTATTTTATCATCTTTTGATGATTTTTTGACTCTTTTACATCCTTCTGTTAATTCTCTAATAATCCTATTAGGTTTACCAAGATATGAAACAACTTCTTCATTTGACATACCTCTATTAAGAGCATCATCAATTAATGAACTATAATCATCTAATATTTCTTTTTTCTCTTCGTTATCCATATCATATAGATCTAAATTTTCCTTTAAATCAGTTAAATATTTATTTTTCATTATTTTCACCATCCAATATATTTAATACACTTCTTAAAAAACTACGCCATTCTTTATCTAGAGATTCAAGTCTTTTTTTACCCTCTACAGTAATTTTAAAATACTTTCTTGGAGCTCCAATCGCTACTGTTTCAGTATATGTTTCAAATAAACCTTGTTTTGTTAATCTTCTTAATAATGGATAAATTGTATTTTCATTTACTTCTATATCCCTCGAAATCTGATCGATAACTTCAAAACTATACATATCCTTTTCACTAATAACTTTAAGAGCACACAACTCAATAATACCTCTTTTAAACTGAGAATTCACTATAAAACCTCCTTTATTGTGTGTTGCACATTAATATAATAACACCTTTTTGTGTGTTGCACAATAAATATTTTAAAAAAATTAAAAACTGATTCCACAGTATGCCTGGAATCAGTTTAACTTATATTAATATAATCCTAATCTAATCTGTTTTTATTGATTAAACTTATCGCATCTTTAAATGAAATTGCTTTTGAAAAGAGAAAACCTTGATAGTAATTATACCCAACTTTTTTAATATATTCTAATTGGTCGTGTGAATCAACTCCCTCAGCAACAATTTTGCATCCAAATGTATCAGAGAAACTTTTTACAATCTTTAATAATTGTTTATTAACTTTGTTCCCTTTATAATTCTGAACAAATGATTTATCGATTTTTAAATATTGAATCGGAATATTTGCTAAGTAAGACAGACTTGAATATCCTGTCCCAAAATCATCAACTGCTAAATCGATTCCTCTGTCTTTTAATTTATTAAACAACCTAACCACATGCTCAATATCACTAAATCTATTAGACTCTGTTAATTCAATTATTATGCTACCTGGTTCAAAGGAATAATACTCATAAATATTTAATATATTTTCAACATACTCATCATTAAAGCTTAATCCGGATACATTAACACTTAGTTTGTAGTTTTCTTGAAAAAGTGTATTAAGTTTTTCTTTATACTCACAAGCCTTCATGAAGGTATACTCATCTAATTCCTGGATTCTACCATTTCTTTCAAAAGAATCAATAATTTCATTTATTTTAATTTCCTCACCGTAAATATCGTATAGTCTTGAAAGACATTCAAATCCATAAATCTTATTTGATTTAGAATCGACAACAGCCATTAAGAACACTTCAAAATTATTCATTGGTACATTATTCACATATGTGTCAAACTCTTGGTTATGTATATACTCATCAATTTTCACTTCATCATATATTGCATAATTGTTTTGGGTAAATGAACTTGTTGTTTTTATAACCATATCACATTTAACAATTAATTCATCAAGTGTTTTTGCATTCCTTGGAAACTGAGAAACACCCATATTAATTGATAAATTTCCTCTAATCTTTCCAACTATAATTTCACTAGCAAAAATTCTTTTAACTCTGTCTAATACATTTCTAACTTCAAACTCATCCTCAGTTTTTATAACAAAGGCAAATTCTTCTCCACTATAACGATAGACATTAGTATTTAAACTTATTACTCCTAAAAAAGCATCTGCTACAGACTTTAATAACATATCACCATTAACATGACCGAATCTATCGTAAACAAATTTTAAGTTGTTAATTGAACCAAAGCTAAAGTAAAACGGTGTATTCTCCTCAACTAAGTTTTCCACATCTTTAAGAAGACTGTTATAGTTTTTTAAACCAGTTAATTTATCAAAATCAGTTAAATGATTCAAAATATCTATATGTTTATTTTGATTTACATAAATACTCAGTAAAAGTAGAACAAAAATAATATCTAATAAAGTAAATACTCCTACAAGACTAATAACACTAACCAAATCAGCGTTGTTCTTTACTCTGTCTGGTGTGAGAATTATTTTAAATACTATATTTTCTATACTAAACTCATAAATGTTGTTTTCATCAACGTTTCCAATGTCTACTATGACTTCTGGAAAATATAGTGATCCATCAAAATATTTTCCTTGATAACCATATTGTGGAGAAATAAGAGTTTCACTTTTCGCACTTATTCCCACAAATCCATAGAAATACTCATCGATATACATTGGTTTAACAATAGTTATATAGGCTTCATCATTTTGTATGCTTTGATGAAAAACATAATTTTTTGAATAAACTGCCTCTGCAAGACGTTCTTTCAAATTGGCTGGTGCAAGAAAAACAATATCGTCACCAAAAATATCAATATCCGAATTAGAATTAACATAATACTCAATTACTCCAGATGGCGCTAAAAAAACTGAATTAACTCCGAGTTGTGCTGAGTTTGTCTGTTCAACATATGATGTAAACTCTAAATTATCAAAAACCTCTAAAGTGTCTTTATTTAAGCTTGCTGATATTTCATTCAAAACACTAAAATATTTATTAATTATACCTTCATAGTACATTATTGATGTTTTAGCATCTTGCTCTTTTCTAACTTGATGATTATTACTAGTAATAAAAAAAACACTGACAACAAATACTGCCCAAACAAAAAAACTAATAGATACAGTAATTCGTGAATGTTTGTTGGTTTTAAGCAAGTTAATTACCTTCATCAAATCAGCTCCTAAATGTTTACTACTACTGTATATTATATACTATTTCAATTCTTTTTTAAAGATTTCATGCTAACTAAAAAGCCAAACATTAGTTTGGCTAAACTTTAGATAATAACATTTCTGTAGTTTTACGTTTTTTTCGTGTATATAACGCCTGCTTCCTATCAAAATAACCAGCACTTATTAGCATCACAACATCCTCATTTTTTGATATATTGAAACCTTCTTTTATTTTTTTAATATCCATTCCACTCATTGGATGAGTATCGACATTATGAGCTTTAAAAAGAATCATTAAATTCATAGCAAAAAGAGATGAGTTACTTTCGGCAAACTTAACTCTACTGATGTCATCTTTACCGTAAAATTTAGTAGCACTTTGTATAGCTTTTAAAGTTGATTCCTCTCCGTTAGTTTCAAATGATTCATCCCATGCGGGATTTTCTCTTTGAAAAGCATACAAATTTGAAACAACAATAAATGTTACTGGTGCTTCAAGTATTTTTTGTTGCTTATAAGCGGCATTGTACAATAGTTCTTTTGCATCTTTACTACTAACTTGAATTAATCTAAAAGGTTGAAGATTATAAGCACTTGGAGCGTAACTTGCTTCGTTGATAACTACCTTAATTAACTTATCAGGTAAAACTCTGTTTGCATCAAAGAAGTTAACACTTCTTCTGGAGTAATTTAACTCTATAGTGTTCATTTGAACACCTCCTTAAATATAATAATTAAAATAAAAAATAGGCATAAAAAACGCCTATTTTAAAACTAAGTAAGCTAATATTGACACAATTGAAGATAAACTTGTTCCCCAAATCAAATCTACGATTGTAACTTTGATAGGCCAATCTTTTAATGTTGCTAAGTTAGTTAAATCATATGTAGCATATGTAATAAAACCAAATAAAACAGCACTAATAATAAGTTTAACAAAATCATGAGTTTCTAATGCTGGTTGCAAAACAAAATAAACAATCCCAACGATAAATATTAAGTAAAATATAAGTGCAGCTATTAAATTAGGAGTGTCACTCATTAAATGACCTATTTGTGATTTATAAAACTTAGGAGCAACTAAAGTAAGCCAAACAGCATCAATAACTAAGAAAATAACAAATGAAACTAAATACGCTTTTAAAAAATCCATTACTATTCCTCCTTCATTTCTTAAGTATATTATACCATTTTCTTTAATTTTCACATATTTAAAGCATTGGAGTAAATAAAAAAGCGATTACTTATCGCTTTTTTAAACTAGTTTTTTTCTAATCCTACTTGATATTATATCAATAATAGAAACTGTAATAATTAAGACAAAAACTATGAGTGATGTTCTTTCCCAATTCCTATTTCTGATTGCAAATATTAATGGAGCACCTATCCCACCAGCACCTACTAAACCTAGTGTTGATGCTGCTCTCATGTTTATCTCGAATCTAAATAACGTATAGCTAAGAAACTCAGGAGCTACTTGCGGGATTACTGCTCTAAATAATATTTCACTATTATTTCCACCACATGATTCAACAGCTTCTTTGACTCCTATATCCATACTTTCTATTGATTCACTAAAAAGTTTACCTAGCATACCAATTGAATGTATCCCAAGAGCTAAAATTCCTGCAGGTGCTCCTGGTCCAACTACACTTATGAAAATTAAAGCTAAAATTATTTCTGGAAATGTTCTGATCATTGTTATTATAATTTTACCAATACGAGAAATCCGTTTCCCAACTATGTTTTCACTTGCTAATAATGCAAATGGAATTGCAAGAATACCTGAAACAAATGTTCCACTTATTGCGATGGCAATTGTTTCTAATATAGCATAAGGCAATCCGTCAATAGTATAGTTAGTAAGGTAATCCATATCTGGATTTAAAATCCCTCTGATCATTGCCAAAAATGTTCCTTGGGCAGTATCCATAAGACCTTTGTAATTTAACCCATCAAGCGCCCAAATGAAAAGAGCAATTACAATTATTCCTATTATTGTTCTTTTAATAAAATTACTTGCTGGTTTAATTGGTAATTCTTTTAATATGTTTTCAGCCATTTATACCAACCTCTTTCTTATAGAGGAACTTATAAAGTCGATAATCAATACAAACGCAAAAGAAACAATAATTATCATACCAACCTTATCAAAACGCCTCCAACTAAGATTTAGTTCATAACTTTGACCAATTCCTCCAGCTCCAACATAGCCTAATACTGCCGCTGCTCTTACATTCACTTCAAGAGCATAGAGTATATATGACATAAACTGCGGTAAAACTTGTGGAACAATAGCATACCTTAAAATAGTTAACTTATTAGCTCCTAAACTCATCAAAGCTTCAACTTGTCCGTGATCAATTGATTCAATTGATTCATAAGTGAGTTTTGATACAAGTCCAAAAGAAAAGACAGATAAAGCCATTACTCCTCCAAATGAACCAATATCAAAGAATGCAACAAACAAGCTAGCCAATACTAAAGCAGGTATTGTTCTAAAAAAATTAAGCATTAATCTAACAGGTACATTTATGTATTTTACTGTGAAATTACTAGCAGCCAATACCGATAAGGGTATTGCAATTATTCCACCAAAAACAGTACCTAAAATTGCCATTTGAAAAGTTTCCAATAAAGCAGAAATTATTCTGGTAGTATATGACCAATTTGGTGGGAAAAAAAGCCTTCCGATTAAGCTTAAGCTTTCATCTAAATTAAAAATCAAATCAAAAATACTAAACTCAGCAAAAATTGCACTACCAATTATAATACTAGCAACAACTAATAATGTAAGTCGTGATTTTATTTTTAGAGGTTTTTGAAGTTCAATTCTATCATCATTATGTAAAGACATATTACTCGCCTACAAAATCATGAGTGCCAATAGGTCGTCCATAGACAGTTGCAAGATCATCGATAATGTCCTCATCTTTTTTACTATTTACCTCTATATCATATACAATTCTTCCATCATTTACTCCAACAATTCTTGTAGCATACTTAAGAGCTAAATCTACATGATGAAGATTAGCAATTGTTGTGATACCATCCTCAACATTAATCTTTTTCAAAAACTCCATAACTTCAAATGTGGTAACTGGGTCCAAACTTGCTACTGGTTCATCAGCAAGTAGAACTTTCGCCTCTTGTGCCAGCGTTCTTGCTATTGCAACTCTTTGCATTTGACCTCCACTTAAATCACTAGCTCGGTGATAAGTTTTCTCCAGAATATCAACTTTTTTTAATGCTTTATATGCAATTTGTTTATCAGTTTCTGGAAAAAGACCAAGTACTGTTCTCCACGTTTTATTATATGCAACTCTACCTGTTAAAACATTTTGTAGAACGCTCATTCTTTTTATTATATTAAAATTTTGGAATATCATTCCAATATTACTTCTATATTTACGTATTTGTGCTCCCTTTAAAGTTGTAACATCTAAAATTTGAAGATCAAGATTATCATAATCTATTTCTTTTCCTTCTTCTTGCATTTTTTTTACAGCTTTTTTAGGATCATCCCCATACATAGTAAAAGTATTGATATCCACATTATCAAAAAATATTTTTCCTTCACTGACATCAATAATTCTATTAATTGTCCTAAGTAATGTCGATTTCCCTGCTCCAGATAGACCTAATATCGCAATGAACTCGCCTTCATAAAACTCTATGTTAATATCTCTTAAAGCCACTGTTCCGTTTGGGTAAGTTTTAGACACATTTTCAAATCTAATCATATTACTTCTCCTTAATGAAGATAATAGCCACCAGCAAGGTGGCTATTATTTCAAGTTTTATAATATTATCTTATTCACCAAAGTCCCATTCTTCTTGTCTTTCTAAATATGTTCTAACTATGTCATACTCACTATCAACAGCTATTGCATAACCTTCATGTGAATAAACAGCTTTTATTATTTCATGACCATCTTCGCTAGCAGCAATGTTTAAGAAAGCTAATCTAATTGCAGCTTTTAAATATGGGTCTAAGTTTGGTATTACTGAAATAGTATCATTTGGAATTAAAGTAGTGTTTAAAACAAATGTAACATCTGTCATTACATTAGGATGCTCACCAACTACTAAAGTTCTAGCATCTTTAAACGTGAACGCTGCATCTGCAGAACCATTTAAAACAGCTAATATAGCATTATCGTGACCACCAGCATTAACCCATGTAACATCATTAACTGGATCTAATCCGTTATCAGCTAATAAATTTGCAGGCCACACAAATCCTGATGTTGAAGTGAAAGAAGAAATTGCAATTGTTTTTCCTTGTAAATCTGCAACACTAGTAATACCACTATCTTTATCAACAACTAATTGAGACTTATAACCAGATACTAATGGTTCATCAGTCAGTAATTCTCCAGCATCATTAACATCATATCTTAATGATTTCAAAATCACTTCAGCTTTTCCTTCATCTGCAGCTAAAACATAAGCTGTAGTTGCTAAAAGTCCAACGTGAATTTGCCCTGAACCCATTCCTTCAATTAAAGCGTTATAGTCTGTAGCTACTGTAACATTAACATCCATACCCAAAGCAGCTTCTAATAAATCCTCAAGTGGCTTTCTTTGTGCATCTAGTACCGCAGCATCTCGTGATGGGATTAACTGAACTTCTAATACATCTGGACGTACATATTCTTCATCATTGTTACATCCTGTCAATGTAAAAACAGCTACAGCCATTAATAAAACAGAAAAAATCTTTTTCATCATAATCCTCCTCATTTTTTTGGTGATAGCTTCACCTAACTCTATTTTACTATATAATTACTATAAATTGCCAAAAAAAATTACAATTAAGGACATTATGTTATAGAATTAATGTATATAATATCTTATATAGCTTTTAAATGGGGGTTTACAGTAAATGAAAAATATTAAAGTATTTCATACTAGTGACACACATGGTTATATTACGAGCCAATCTTTTATTGATAAAAAAAAATCAATTTTTTCACTATCAAAAATTTCATCATATATCTTAAAAAATAAAGATAAATCCACAATCATAATTGATACGGGAGACACATTACAAGGCTCTCCATTGACATATTTTTTTAAGAACAACTACATAAAATATTCTAATCCAATCACTAATATATTTAATCACATCGGTTATGATTTCTTTATCCCAGGAAATCATGATTTCAATTATGGACTAAACTATTTAAATAATTTTACTGAAAAACTTGAAGCCACTACTCTTTCTTGTAATATATTAAAACTTAATAACGATTCCTATTTCGATAAAAAATACGATATTAAATTAGTAAATGACGTTAAAATAGCAATAATTGGTGCTACAACAGATTACATCAACAAATGGGAAGCTACAGAAAATATATGCGGTTTATTAATTGAGGACTCTTTTATTTCTATTAGAAAGACTGTTGATGAAGTAAAAACCATGCATAATCCTGATATCATCATACTCGCTTACCATGGTGGTGTGGAAAAAGACTTATTAACAAATATATACACTGACAAAAATATTGGTGAGAATATTGGTTATAAAGTATTTATGGAAATTAAAGATATTGATATTGTTTTAACTGGACATCAACATAGACTTATAAACCACAACATTCAAAATCGAGTACTTATCCAACCTGGTTCTAAAGGTCAATATTTATCAGAAATTAACATAACTATTGATGATAACTGTAAAATAATTACTTCGAAACTGCTTGATATGCAAACGGAAAATCATGATAAAGAAATTATGTCTCAAAACAAAAATATTATTAATGATTCGGAAGTTTTTTTTGATCAAGTTATTGGTTACAATAAGGCAAATGATTTGCTAATTACTGACAGACTAGAGGCTAGGTTAAACAAACATAAAATCGTGACATTGATAAATACAATGCAGCTAGAAATTACAAACGCTGATATCTCAGGGACATCACTTGCCAATTTTGCTTCTGGTTTTAATAAAGAAATATCAATAAGAGATGTATTAAACACATATGTTTACCCAAATACATTAGTAGTAGTTGAAATAAATGGAAAAGAACTTAAAAAAATTCTAGAACATCACGCAACATTTTTTGATCTTGTAAACAATAATATTATAATAAGTACTAATTACATCAAGCCTAAACTTGAACTATATAATTATGTTATGTTTGACGGTATTAGCTATACAATAAACGTTTCAAATGATTTGGGAAACAAAATTACAAATCTTAAATTCCAAAATAAAGAAGTCCAAAAAGAAGATAGTTTTAAATTATGTATTAATAACTATAGAGCAAGTGGCGCAGGCAATGAAAACATTTATGAGCATTTAAATATTATTAAGGAATATCCTTTTGATATTTCAGAATTGCTAATGAACTATATTAAAGATAAGAAGAATATCATTATCAGTAATAATAACAATATTACAATAAAAAAATAGCTAAAATAGCTATTTTTTTTCTAAACTTCTTGCATAAATAAACAATAAATCACTTAATCTATTCAAATATCTTTTAATATATTCTAAATCACTACGATTGTATTGTTCTTCAAATCTAACAACACATCTCTCAGCTCTTCTTGCTATACTCCTACAGATATCAAAATACGCTCCAACTAATGAAGTATCACTGCCTGGTAAAACAAACCTAGGTTCAATTGGATATTTATCAAGCAAATCTTGCTCAATATTTTCTAACTGTTTAACATCCTCAGAGTTAACTAAATTAAGTTTAAGATAATTATCGCTATTTGGATTAGTAGCAATAACACTATTTACATCTTGAAGAACTGCTTGAATTAACTTTATTTCCTTCAGCATTCCTGCCTGATGATAAGTTAATCCAAGATTGCTACTCAACTCGTCTATTGTTCCTAATGTTTCAAAAAGAATATCACTTTTGATAATTTTTTCATTTGAATAATTTCTTGAATAACCTTTATCACCATTTTTTGTAGAAACAATTGCTTGTTTAGTAATTTTTTTCATATTATCTCCTACTAGACCACGGGAAAAAGATATTTGTTTTTCTCATATACTCTCTATACCCGTCATACTTAACCATTTTCTTTTCAAGCATCGGAACTCCGCTAACATATCTAACAAGAATAAAAATCGTTAAGGGACTAAATATCAAGTAGAATGGAGCACCGTTAATCAAAGTATAGATAAATATCCCAAACCACAATAAACTTTCACCAAAATAATTAGGATGTCTTGTATATTTCCATAAACCAGTTGTCATAAGTGTTTTGTTTTTACTCAAATGTTTCTTAAGCTGAGAATCACCAACCGCTTCAAATAGTATACCTATAATAAATATTATTGCTCCAATCAAACTGTAAATATTAAAGTCGTAACTATTAATGTTAAAATATAATGAATTAAAAGATATTAATAGCATAAATAAACCTTGAAGCATAAATACTTGGAAAAAAGCTCTTATCACAACATATTTCCCCCAAGCCTTTCTAAAATTTTGATATCTAAAATCCTCTTCTTGAAAGACATTTCTTTTCAAAATATAGAAAAACAATCTTAACCCCCATATCGATATCATTAAGTTAAGAATAATTTTGCTAAGGGACAAATCGTTAGATATGAAAAATGCAAACCAAACAACAATCACAAATCCAAGTCCCCATCCAATATCAACTATTGAATTATTTTTTATTACTTGTGCTACAATAAAAAATATGAAAAAATATGAAAAAATTAGAACTACTGAAACTAACATACTATCATCTCATTTTCTTTTTGTTTTTTTCAATGTATAGATTCTCATCTGCTTTTTTTATTAAATCTTCTAATGTGATACCTTTATTGTATTCACTGATACCAATGCTTACCATAGCACCCTTTCCCAAGACCAATAATTTTTCCTTTACATTTGATGATATAACTTCTTTAATCCTATGTGCATTTTCAAAATCGCATTGTCTTAAAATAATTAAGAACTCGTCTCCACCCCATCTGCCGATTATATCGGTCTCACGGATAGAATTAGCTAATACTTCAGACACCTCTTTTAAAACTCGATCGCCCTCCGCATGTCCAAACGTGTCGTTGATTACCTTAAAATCATCAATATCTAAAAATAATATTGAAAACGGTTTTTTTATCTTTAAAGATTCTTTAGCAGTATAATCGAGAAGTTCTTCTAATTTACTTCGATTATTCAACCCACTAAGTTGATCTTTTTCAGCTCTCTCTTTTTCGAAAAAATATTTTTCCTCAGTTTCCTTATGATACTTATCTAACTTCCTAATTAATATATTATGAAGCATGATTCCAAATGAAATAACAAGCAATATTCCATTAAACATTGATATGGCACTTAAAACAACTTCTGTGTTACTACTTTCAAAGAAACCAACACCTGGATCATAGATTAAGGCAAATATAATTCTGACTATATATGTAATAACAAAAATACTTAATGATATTAAAATCATCAGATAATCGTTAAATTTTTCTTCTGTAAAATCTTTTAATAAAACTCTAATAGCGTAAAGTGTCGTAATTATAAACATTGAGCTAAATAAAATAACCCTAACAGTAAAATTGTCATAGCTTATAGTAAAATAAATGTTAAAAAGTGAATAAATAAAGACTAAAACATAAAGTTTATTTGGTTTGATTTTTTGGTTATAAATCATCGAAAGTGATTTAGCAACAAAAATCATACCAATAAAAATAATCCCATTTCCTATTGTAGTACTTATGACAAATGGAATTACTTCCCTTAAGAATATTAGTGTTGTCCCTAATAGAATAAGTAAATATCCATTAAAAAAAGGTGTAATTGCCTTAAAATATTTACGTCCATTTTTATAGATAAAATACAAATATAGTATTGCTAGTAAATTAGCAAGCGGATGAATAAAAGTAATTGTTCTTAAGTCAAGCATAAAAATTCCTCCAATATATTTACTTTATTATTATCTTTATTATAATTCTTAAATTAAAAAATAGCAAAAAACATGCTAGTTTTCTGCTATTTTCTCCTTATTAAATAATGAATTACTAAAATATATCACTAATGCAAATATCAAGAAAAATAAAATACTTAGTGGTCTGGGTATAGAATCATCTAACAATGATGCAAAACCAAAATAGATGAGTGAGTTTCCAATGTATAAAATTATATAACTACCAAATAAGGTGAAGAAAAATCTTTTTAAACTTATTCTCGAAAAAGCAACGCCCATTCTAATAGGTTGTGTAGGTAAAAAAGGTAATCCAATAACTAACATGTGTTTCCAAGAACTAGTTTTTTCAATCCACAATATTGTGTTCTCGCGTCTTTTAGATTTTGCGATAAAAGAATCTCTTTTCACATCAAACTTTCTCACAAAATAATAAAAAATAAGTATTCCAACTGCATTAGCTCCAAGCAACACAATATACCCATAAAAATAACCAAGCAAAGTTAAAGATAATGTCAAAGTAAAAATAGAAACAGGTGCGCTTAATGAAGGGTGTGTAATTCCAAACAATATTACTATAATAAATCCATAATCACCAAGAAAAATTAATGCTTGATTAATAAATTCTGAAAGATATTCCATTATAGTTTAAACCTTCTTAATCTAAAAATGCTCAAGCTATACATTAGTACTGCAAAACCAACTAATAACAATAGTAAATGCAAATTATTCAGTTGATATCCAAAAGCTTCTACACTAACTCCAAAAAAATCCATGTATTCATTTTGAACAAAAGCAGGCGTTTCACTAAAAACTTCACTCATTGA
The DNA here is from genome assembly GCA_002285055.1 of Candidatus Izimoplasma sp. ZiA1. Taxonomy (GTDB): domain Bacteria; phylum Bacillota_I; class Bacilli_A; order Izemoplasmatales; family Izemoplasmataceae; genus Izemoplasma_C. The sequence continues at coordinate 91,167 of NQYJ01000003.1, read as the reverse complement.
TTCTCTCATATAAACACTTCTAATCAATGCAACACTATGCATAGATGGTAAAGACTTCATTATATCTCCTGCAAACCCAGTTATAGCTCCAATAGGAACATATATTCCACCTAAGAATCCGATAAAAGTACCAACAAGAGTACTTAAGAGCCCAAATGATTTCTGTGTTTTCATATATAAGGCAATAAAGAAAAAGAAACTAGTAAAAACAATAATAGATAAAATAATTCCTAATAGTACTAAAATAGCGTCTGAGAATGGTAATAGTGAGCCACCATTAATAACAATATATGCTTGGCCAATTATAAAATTCGCAAAAACTAACATAAATCCAATAATCCATGAACTAATCAAATAGCTTAAGGCAAGTTGGCTTCTACTAATTGGCGATGTATAAAAATCACTTAGTGTCCCGTTTTCTCGATCAGCTATTAAATTTCCTAAGACACCAAGAGGTACAGTCACAGTTGAAACAGTTAGTATTCCAGCCATGATCCAAGTATTGACCATGAACTCAACACCTTCAATATTTCCGTAGTCTGCAGCCAATCCTCTTGTGTTAATATCACCAAGAAACAATGCATAAAGTAAAATTATTATTATAACACTTAAAAAACTGAAAAACACACTCATTTTATCTCGTAAGAACATAAGCATATTTCTACGAACCAACTGTATAATAACACTCATTAGTAATTCACCAACTTTCTTCCTGTAATATTCAAGAACACATCATCCATGTCTCCACGAATTATCTCAAAATCTTTTATATTCTCCTTGTATTTATTAACAAAATCTATACCCGCAAATGCATTCTCAAGATTAACATTAACAGTATTATTGACTATATAAAAGTCAATACCATCATTATTAAGTTTATCTTCAAGACCATTTTTGGGAATCATCTTAACTCGATCGCTAGAGTATTTATCTCGTAATTCCTCACTTGAACCTTCAGCCACTATCTCGCCATCATTTATAATTACAACTTTATTTGCATCTTTAACTTCTTCCATATAATGGGTTGTAAGAAATATTGTAACGTTCTTATCTGTTCGAAGTTTATTAATTAAACGCCAGATATCTTTTCTACTTTTAGGGTCTAAACCAGTAGTAGGCTCATCTAAAATTAGTATCTCTGGCCAATTTATTAAAGCTCGAGCAATATCAGCTTTTCGTCTTTGACCACCACTCAATGTTGCATATCTTTGATGTAAAAACGGTTTAATTTCAATGAACTCATTAATTTCATCTAATCTTATCATTAAGTTAGCTTTTGATATTCCATAAAAAGAGGATCTTATCTCCAAATTTTCAATAACAGTAAGCAAACCATCTAACATTGATTGCTGAAATACAACTCCGATTTTATCTCTGATCTTTGAGTCGTTTTTTGATAACTCATTTCCATAAACTCTTACTGTTCCACTGTTATAATCTAACAATGTAGAGATTATATTTATTGTTGTACTTTTCCCAGCTCCATTTGGTCCTAAGAATGCAAAAAATGAATTATGTTCAACATCAAAAGATATTTTTTTTACCGCTACAACATCATCATAGGTTTTAACTAAGTTCTTAATTTCAATTGCCTTCATCTTGATATTCTCCTTTACAGTTTTCTTTTAATACCTTGTTTACCCATTTTAATAGTTTTGTCAATATACTCTTGTGCAAGAGGAACTTTACATGAAGTTTCACCCATATCAACTTTAACTCTACCAATCAGCTTAGAAATGTCGTAAGCTTCCGAATATAGTGGTTCATAGTTTATTCCAACTTGAATTAAAAAATTGTTCATTGCATATTTTGTTCTATTTGCTGACTTATTTATGTTATCTTTTATATAATTTATATGAAATCGAATGTGTTCACGTTTAAAATTATTATTATCAAGTGAGCCAAGCATATATGAGTACATTGAATATGCAACTTGCAAATATTTTTGATCAGTTAAGTTTAACCATTTATGCAACAAATCAAAATTATCATTTCTTTTAGCAGCTAATAAAGGGATAACATTTTCTAGGATAACATAATAAGTTGTTTTTTGTATCACAGACTCAATTTCACTTACTGTTAGGATATTTGGGTTGATTAAGTATATTGATAAATAAACAGCATCAGTGTTATTAGAAAGAAATAACTCCTTACTAATAGAATCATTTTTCGGAATCTTTTTTGCTAGTAATTTTAGATTTGAAATTGAAACACCACTAATCTCTAGGTCTGCACCATGCCTTTTAAATATTTTTTTGTTTTGCTCAGTACCAAGATTATTAAGCTCTTCAACAATTTCTGAATAAATCATAATATCACCTCTATTACATTACATTATATAATGATTGTCATAAAAAAACAAAAAAAGGTAGTAAAAACTACCTTTTTAAATTTTTGTAATTTTTTCCTTTGTTAATTGCTCAATTTCAGCAAGTTTTTGTTTTGTTTTTAAATCTTTTTCTTTTTGATATTTTACTAATTCAGCGTTATAAACTTTGTTTGCTTCAAACTTTTTTATTTCTAAGTTTTTTATGTACTCTTTATAGCTATTAACATATGATGCTCTTTTTTTGTCTACAGATGAATTGTTTTCAATAAGACTAAGATTTATATCTTTTAGTTTGTTGCTTTTAATTAGTGCACTATCAGAAAACTTTTTATTAGCATCAGATTGAATTTTTCTTATTAAGTTATCCTCACTAATTATTTTCATTTCAAACTCTTTATTAACTTCTAAACTTTTATTACTATTAGCATTCAAATCAAAATCTAGTTTAAGTTGAATTTTCTTTAACTCAGCGTCTATCTTTTCACTAATAGAAAACTTGAAATTAGCAAATGATTGATTTAAAGCAATAATTTTAACAGATTCTCCTTTGACTCTTAAAGATAAATACTCCTTGTTCTCACTTTTTTGTGTGTTCATTCTTACTTGAGCCTGGTTGTTAAATGATTCTTTTAGTTCTTTGTTAAGTTTAACTCTATTATCATGCATGTCTAGTTCGTTATTAGCAAGTTCTTTTGTGTACTCTATACATTTTTTTAAGTTATCGATAGAAACAACTTTGACAGTTTCTGCCTCTTTTAAAGCTATTTCCTTACGAGTTAAAGCATCTGCAATACCTTTATCGTAAACTGCAGTTTTCAAGCTCAATTTATATTCAATTTCTGAAATTTTTTGATTTAAGCTTAATTTTTTCACTTCTAAATCTTTATTTAAAAGTTTTATTTTCTTTTTGTCTTTTTTCTTATCTAACTCGCTTATTTGGTTGTCAATATTTGATATATAGCTTTGTAGTTCTTTATCTAATTCGTTTTTTTCAAGTAATAAATCTTGAGCTACCAACATTATTTCCTTATCAAATAAAGCTTTTTCTTCTTCAAATTGAGATTCAATTTTAGATGTTAAATCTAAGAAATCAGATTCTTTATGTCCAATTTGCTTCTCAAGTTGAGCTACATTAAGTAGTAACCTATTATCAATCTCAGTTTTTAAGTAAGCCTGGTATGCTTCTTCTCTTTCAACGGTAATATTTAAATTGTTAGATTGATGTTCTCTAAAGTCCTTACTAATATCCTCTTGTTTAAGATAATCATTTTCATAGAACTCTTGCTCAGCATTTAAAAAGGCCAATTCTTTATCAACTTCAATTTTATGAGTTAAAAATTCTATGTTACTTTCAGATTTCGCAATTATATCATCACAATCTTTTTTTGCAAGAATAATTTCTTTTTCACTTGTTAAAACATTTTGGTCGATCTCATTTGATTTTTTTAGAATATTCTTATTAAGTTCAGCTTTTAAAACTAAAAGAGTTTTTTCAAGTTCAATTTTATTTGATTCTTGGTTAGCTAATTCATTTGCAATAAAAATGTCCTTTTCCTCTTCAATTTTAAAATCTAATTTAAACTTATCACTATTGTATAAATTTAGTTTATCTTCTTCATTTTTCAATTGTTTCTCTGCTTCAATTTTTGTTTTTTCAATTTCAAATGCAGATTCAGCTTTTATTGAAGAAATTTTTTCATCTTTTAGCAAAACTTGAGTTTCTAACTCTTTATTAATTTGTTTCTCATCGTTAATTGCTTTTGTTTTTAAGTCTCTAATTTTAGCATCTAATGAAACTCTTGAATCCTCATAAGCTTTAGTCATTGTAGAGACAGTTAAATCCGTAGATTTAGATAATTGTGACATCTCTTTTTTATGAAGTTTTTGTGATTTAACATCATTTTCTTTAATAGCTCTATCCAAGAACTCCTGATGTCTATCTAATTTAGATTTTGTTTCAGCTTTAATCGAACCAACTTTTTCATTATGATTAGTTTCAATTTCACTAATTTCCTCAAGTAGTTTTGCAGATTTTTCATCTAAAACAGGTCCAAGATTGTCAATTTCAATTTTGGCTTGTTTTCTAAGATCAGCAACTTCCTTTGTTAATGTCTTGATTGACTTTTCAAGTTGCTTTTCAATTTTTTCAACATCAGTATCTCTTTTATTATTAATTTTTTCTAACTTTAAATTATGTTTATTAGTGAACTCCTCTTGTTTCAAAACGAGTTCATCATGCTTTTCTTTAGATGTTTTTTCAAACCCTAGAATTGCTTTTTCTGACTTAGCAAAGTAAGACGCAGAATCATTTTCTAGTTTTTCCTTATTTTTATCAAAAGTATTGCTAAGTTTTTCTTTATCCAAATTAATTTTATCTTGTGATTTTTCTAGTTTTTGTCGTGATTTTAACTCAGCTGCTGATAAATTTTCTTTACTTGTTTTGATAATTTCATTCTGTTTTTTCATATCAAGAGTAAACTTAGCCATTAAATCCTTAATAAGCTTATTCTTTTTACTTTCGATATTCTTATCGTTTTTTTGTTTCTCTGCTTTTAAAGCTTCTAAATCCTTTTGTGCTTTTAAAATTTTAGTAGAATAATCTTTATCTAACTTATCAATAAAATCGACAGTTTTAATGTCTTCTTTTGTAAGTTTCAAATATTTCTTCTCTAATTCTATTAACACTCTTTCTTTTTTTTCAGCCATAACTTACCTCCATAGAATTGTTTTCGTCCATATATATTTTACCATTTTATATAGTTTTTTATAAGGACTAATTTAACATTTTGATAAAAAAAGAAGCTTTTATTAAACTTCTTCTTCTAAATAGCAATACCGTGTTCATATTTCTTAATAAAATTCATTATATTTTCTTTATCTAATGGTTTTGTAAAATAATAGCCTTGCAAGTAATCTACATCTGATTTTTTTGTATAAAGCAGATCTTGCTTATTTTCAATTCCTTTTAGATATGTTTTTATTTTATATTTTTTTGTAAAATTAAATAACATTTCTAATATTGAATCCTCTTTATCAGAATGCTGAAGGTTATTCAAAAAGTTAACATTAAATTTTATCGAATCGATATTCAACTTCACTATTAAGTCAATATTCAAATTATTTAGACTTAAGTTATCTAAGGATATTTTAAATCCAAGTTCTTTAAGTCTTCTAATTTTATGCATATGAATATCAGTAATTTTATCATCAATTTGAATATCAAATTCTACTTGTTCACTCTCAACTTCATATGTAAATAATAACTCTTTAAAAACATTAAAGTCAGTATTTAATAAAGTATCTTTTGATAAGTTTACTACAATAAAGAAATCATCACTTACTATTCCTCTTGTTCTTAAGTATTGGTACATTATAAGAGTCTTTTTAATAATAATAGTATCGATTTTTCCAAACAACTCTTTCTCTGTTGCAATGTCTTTAAATTTTGAGGCTTCTATTATTCTATAAGAGTCTTTTTGCCACCTAACTAAAGCTTCAAGACCAACAACTTTTAAGTTTGTTGGTTCTAATATTGGTTGGTAAAAAGGATTGAACTCATCTCGTTTAAAGCCTGCTTCTAAAGCATGTGTAAACTCGTCTAAATCTTTCTTAATTGCCTTAATTGATTCATCTGCGATAAGAAGTTCTACTTTCCTTTTTTTAGCTTCAATGAGTGTAAAATGAGCTAATCTGACTAGCTCATCCATGTTGTTCATATTGTAAAGAAAAGTATTAGCAGCAACTCCCATAGACATTTCTACTTTAATATTATCAGTCGAGGTATTAGATAATATGGGATATTTTTTTATCATTATTTTAAGTTTGTTTGCCCACAGAAGTTGCTCGTTATACCTTATTTTATCATTTAGTATTTCTAGTTCATTAAATCTTATAACAACGGCTATTTGATTTTCTGAATATTTAAATACTTTTGAGTCACCAATATTTTTTTTCAAACAACCAAATATCTTTTTAAGTATTAAGTCAGGAATCTCTAAGTCATAAAACTGCGAGTAAATGTTCATATTTGTCATTTCAATTAGTACAACAAAATAGTTATTTGCATTTTTGTTTTTAAATGACAAATTAATTTTATTTTTTGAGATTGTGTTTGATATTGGTCTTGAGTTGTAAAAAGCAGTAAAAATGATGTACAGTCCAATTATTATATTTAATAATAATCTGACATATGTATAATCATCTATAAAATAATTCGTTAGTATAAGAAATACTACTAGAAAAACTTTTATATAATTACTAATATAAACACTCACTAGTCCACTGGTTTAACAAAATAGTTTCCACGATTTTGCAGTAGAACTTTTGTTCCTTCAACTATTGCTGTTAAAGGATTTTTTGCAATATGAACCTCTAAACCGATTTTGTCTTTTATATACTCGTCTACACCATCTATAAGTGCTCCACCACCATTAACAAACATTCCATTTACAATTATGTCTGCACTTAACTCTGCTGGTGTTTTTTGTAGCACTTTTAAAATTGAGTTTACGATTGATTCAAACGGTTCTAAAAGAATGTCTCTAACTTCTTCTTGAGTGACCTGGATTTTTCTTGGAAGTCCAGAAACAACATCTCTACCATTTGCATAAGAGTTCTTACTTGGATCAACTACTTTTCTTAAAGATCCGATTTCTTCTTTTATTCTTTCAGCAGTTCTTTTTCCAATAAGTAATCCATGTTTATATTGCATGTAATTAATTATCTCATTATCAAAATAGTTTCCAGCAATTCTTAGTGATTCACTCACTACAATGTCACCCAGAGATAAAACTCCGATGTCAGTCGAACCACCACCAATGTCAATAACCATTGAACCATTTGATGAATAGACATCAAGTCCAGCTCCAATTCCACCAGCTTTAACTTCTTCTTCAATAAATACATCAGGTACACCCAGGTTTTTTGCAAGATCAACCATTGAATCTCTCTCAATCTGAGTTACCTCACTAGGACAGCAAATTAGTACTGTACTTGCAGATAGATTGATATCTGTATTTTCAGCTTTTTTAATAGCTATCTCAATTAACTTTTTTGCTGCTATCATATCTGAAATTACTCCTTGATTTAAAGGACTAACTATTTTTATTCCATGATGTCCTCTACCAATCATTCTAGCTGCATTAGTTCCAACAGCAATAACTTCATTTGTAGAGTATTCTAACGCTATAACACTTGGTTCATTAAATATAATTCCTTCTCCATCTACATAAACTAATAGGTTTGCAGTACCTAAATCAATCCCAATTTTACTATATTTCTTTACATCATTAATCTTATTTTTTTTATCCATTATATCACCTCTACAGTTTCAAAGGGTTAACTAAATAGTTACCTTTGTTTTTTAACAAATATTTTGTACCTTCTGCTACACAAGTTAAAGGATTACTTACCGCATTTACAGGAACTTTAATTCTATCACTTATAAATGTATCTATACCTCTAATTAGTGCTCCGCCACCAGTTAATAAAATACCGTTTTGATAAATGTCTGCGCTTAGTTCAGGAGGTGTATCTTTTAATACTGCTGTAATTAATTTTACAATTTCTTCCATTGCTGGAGTAATTACTTGTTTAACATCTTCACTTGAGATATCTACCCATTTAGGAACACCTCGTACAATGTCTCTACCTGCATATCTATTTGTAATCAGATTGCCATTAGTTCTTAAATCTGCAAGTTCCATTTTACATTTTTCACTTGTTAACTCGCCAATTTCAACTCGATCTTTTTGTTTAACTAACTTTGTTAATTCCTTATCAATGTAGTTTCCGGCCATTCTAATTGTCCTAGAAAGCACAATATCACCATAAGATATAACACCTACATCGGTAGTTCCTCCACCAATATCAACGATCATTACACCTTTTGATTTAAATATATCAACATTAGCTCCAAGAGCTCCTGCTTTTATTTCCTCTTCTATAAATACTTCACTTATACCCATACTCATTCCAAGATCAACCATAACATCTCGTTCTATTTTTGTTACCTCACTTGGACAACAAATAACACTGGCTGTTTTTGATAAATCTTTCTCAGTTAGATTTTCTACTTTCCCTATAACGTAACTAAGTAATTCTTTTGCGGCTCTCATATCACTTATTACTCCATCTTTTAATGGTTTTATAACAGATATTTTACCATGTACTTTCCCAAGCATTTGGTGCGCATCTGTACCAGCTGCAACAATTTGACCTGATTCTCTATCAAATGCAATTACACTAGGCTCATTAAATATAATACCTTTTTTCTCAAGATATACGAGTAAATTTGTAGTTCCTAAATCGATTCCTAAACCTAATTTTTCACTCATTAGTTACCTCCTAATATTCGCCAAAGTAGTGCTTTTTTTCCATTTTTAACAACCTTTTTGTACCATCAACAACCGCAGTCATTGGTGAAAGGGAAATTTGGACTTCTACTTGTGCGATTTCTTCAAAATACTCTTTTATACCTAGAATTTGTGAGCCACCACCTGTTAAAATAATTCCATTATCTACTAAATCACCAGCTAGTTCTGGTGGAGTTGATTCTAAAGTTGAAATTAATGTTGATTTAATTGATTCAAAGCATGCTAGTAATACTTCTCTAACTTCTTCTGCTTCAACTTGCACACTACGAGGCAAACCACTTACTAAATCTCTACCCATAGCATCACATATTATTCTTTGACCTTCCTCATCTTTTGGAAAATCTCCAGTTAAACTTGACAATTTTACTTTGATTCTTTCCGCTGTTTGAGGTCCTATTTCTAGTTTATGTTGTTCTTTAATATAATCTGTAATTTGTCTGTCAAAATAATCACCTGCAATTTTTATTGATTTTGATAGTACAACATCTCCAAGACTTAGTACTCCAAAGTCAGTTGTTCCACCACCAATATCAACTACTAGGTGTCCATTTGGCGTAAATATATCTAGTCCTCCACCTATTGCTGCTGCTTTAATTTCTTCATCAATCATTGTATTCTCAATTCCTAATTCTAAACCTAATTGACGAATTGCTGATTTTTCAGTCTCAGTTATTTCTGAGGGTATACATATTAGTAATTTACTTATTTGACTATAATTAGATAAGAAAATTTTTTCTAGCGTATAAATAAGTAATTCTTTAATCATATCAATATCCGCGATTACTCCACCGCTAAGTGGTTTAACAACTTCAATCTTATCATGTACTTTCCCCACAAGTTCTTGAGCTTCAAACCCAACACTAACTACTTTGTTTGAAGCCTTATCAATAGCGATAATTGATGGTTCATTAAACAAAGTTCCACGTCCTTCAACGTAGATAAGTAAGTTTGACGTTCCAAGATCAACGCCAACACTAAGTTTGTCTTTTACTTTTTCACTCATATTTTTCCTCCTATATATTTTTGTGTATAAAATAAACAAAAAAGTCCCTAGAATCTAAGGACTTTGCTTTACACAATATGTAAAAGATTGAAAAATATTTTTCCATCATAAGAGACAAAAAAATGATTTCACTATATAAATATTGCGGCCCAGCCAGCATAGGTTAACCTTTAGCTCTGTGACTTTGCGTCTACACATTTCTATGTATTTGCCCTTTGAATATCTATTTTATACTACTTTAATTTATCACACAAAAATCAATAATGCAATATAATTTATATTAAAAACTATTTTTACAATTTAGGATTTAACCATTTTAATATTGCATCATAAGTTTTCTTCTTGTTAGTTTCATTAAGCACTTCATGTCGCATTCCATCCATTAATAACAGCTCTACTTGGCTGAATCCAAGGTTTCTATGGATGCTGTGCACTTTCTTTACGCCTGCTCCTTTTTCACCAACAGGATCATCTTTACCTGCTATAAAAAGAATAGGATAGTCATGTGTTTCAAGGATATTTTCTTTTTTGTTTACTTTTACAATCGCTTTAAAAAACTCAAGGTAAAATTTAGTCGAATAATTGTATCCACATAAAGGATCTAATACATATTTATCAATTTGCTTTTGATCCGTAGTCAACCAATCAAAATGTGTTGCTGATGGTTCATAGTCTTTGTTTAAAGGTTTGTTAAGTGTTTTTCCTAAAAACTGACTTCTTTTGTTACTTCTATTAAACAAACTTAAAACTTTAGCTAGTGAGACCATTAAAAACCCCTGTACTTTTCCAATTGGAGGGAGCGTTCCCATGATAATACCATAATCTGCTCTGTCTCCATATTTTTGTAAATATCTTCTAGCAATAACACTACCCATTGAATGACCAAAAACTATCACTTTTAAGTCTTTGTTATGTTTTCTAATATAGTGATTTACTATATCGCAATCATCGATGACATACTCCCATTTATCGTTTTCATCAAAAATACCGACATTTTCCTCGCTATCTACACTTTTACCCATTTTTCGATGGTCATGCATATACACACTAAAACCATTTTTGTTTAAATACTTTGCGAAATGATCATATCTTTTAGCATGTTCACCCATACCATGAAAAATTTGAAAAATTGCTTTTGGTTCATCAACTAAGTATTCATATAAATGTAAATCAATTCCCTTTGTACCTGCTAACTTAATCTCATTCATAATATCTCTCCTTTTATACCCACTCATCCATAAATTTTTCAACAAATTTATGCATAAATTCAGTTTTTTCTTTAGCCAATGCTTTTGCGTTTTCTGTATTCATTATTTTTTCAAGTTTAAATAGTTTGTCATAGAAATGTGCAATTGTGCAGTTTTCAGAATCATCATACATATTTCTATTATTAATAGCTCCATACTGAAAGGTCCTAGCAACTCCAATTGCTCCAAGACTATCAAGTCGATCAGCGTCTTGAACAATTTTACCTTCAAGAGTTGATGGGATTTTACCTTTTGAAAAGGAAATATTCAATATAATATTAAGTACTTGATTAATAAAAGAATTATCATAGTTTAAACTAGTAAGTTTATGCTTTAATTTTTCTATCTGAGCATCTTGATTTTTGAATAGCTTATGATCAATATAATCATGAACTATTGAAGATACAGTTAGAAGTTCCTCATTAACATTTAAATCTTTTGATATTATAAGTGCGTTTTTAAGAACTCTTTTTGAATGACTAACTCCATGTCCAGTATTGTCAAAACTAAGTTCATGAGAAACAAATTTTAGTAACTCATCGATATTACTCACTAGTTATAACCTCTAAAATTGTCTCTATACCTATTTTAATGTCAGACAAGTTCATACTCGCTATGTTACCTTTATTTACAACTTGTTCATTAGTAAATGGAATATGGATAAATCCTGCTTTAATATCAAGACTGTTTTTATCAATATAGTATAAGCTATTATACAGCAAATTATTACAAACATATGTCCCTGCGCTATTACTAATAGATGCAGGTATAGATTTTTGTTTTAATCTTTCTACGATTTTTTTAATTGGAATACTTGAAAAATAAGCTTTCTCTCCGTCTTGCTTAATTATCACATCAGTATATGTTTTATTTTCGTTATCAACAGAACAAGTATCGTCAATATTTATCGCAACTCTTTCTGGAGTAATTTTTGAGCGTCCACCTGCTTGTCCTATATGAATAATATATTTTGGATTATATTCATTGATAAGTTCTGGTATTTCATTAAAACATTTATTAAATATTACAGGTAATCCTTTTTTGATAATCTTATAACCGTTTATTGTATCAGGTAATAGTTTTAAAACTTCTAAAGAAGGATTAATTTCCTCACCAAGAAACGGTTCAAAACCAGTTACAATTATATATTTCATAAACTACCTCCGTAGTACTATTATAACAAAAAAAACTATAAATTAAACACACTAATTTCTGTGAGTGATTTATAGTTTTTTAAATTAAATAAAAATTTGAAATGTTATCAATTTTTTTTGAGTGAAATTTTTGACTTTTGAACAATGAAAACTGCAATAAAAATTAATCCCATTGAGAGAAAGACAACAATACTCAGTTTCTCACTTAAGAATATATTCCCAAGAATAATTGCAACGATTGGATTAATATATGCATATGTTGAAACTTTAGTCGCTGGCCATTTTGAAAGTAAATATATGTATGATGAGTATCCTATTAGAGAACCAATAAAGATTAAATAAACCAAAGCGATTATAGAATTACTAGTAAAAGTAATTGATTGGTGTTCATTTAAAAGAACACCGACTATTAATTGCCCTATTCCACCAATTAGCATCTGTACACCAATATTGACTTGCATATTACTTTTAGAGTTTATTGTTTTAGAATAAACACTTCCAATACTCCAAAGTAAACTTGCGATTATAAGGTACATTCCACCAACAAAATCTACATCTACAATATTACTTGGATTAATCAATATATAAATACCAATAAAGCCTAATAATAAGCCAAAAACAGTACTCTTAGTAACCATTGTAGTTTTTAAAACAAAAACTTCAATTATAAAAATAAAAATAGGTATTGTTGAAATTATAAGACTAGATATCCCAGAATCAACTGTAGTTTCTGCATACATAACAAAACCATTACCACCAAGCAAAAGCAAAAGTCCAACAACTCCAAGTCTAAGAAAGTTTTTAAAACTCGGCATATGATACCCTCTGATTTTACCATAAATCAGTAAAATACTTCCTGCAATAATAAATCTTATTGATGCAAAAAGCAATGGTGGAGAGTCTTTTACGCCAACTTTAATTGCAAGATATGTAGATCCCCAAATAATACAAACTAGGATATAAGCAATAATTGCTTTTTGCTTTTCACTCATATCTATAACTCCTTAAATACGTCATTCCAAGTAGAATAAAATTCTATACTCTTATGTTCTATAAAATTACTAATATCCTGAATATCTGATTCGTTTTTGTATGAGAGTATCTTGAAAGGTTTTGTGATAAAAATAAACACTTTTTTTGAGTTATCAAACTCACTTATATTATAAAGTGCTTTTTTTCTTGTTATAAAGTTAACTCCACGCCCTCTACCTTTTTTAATTTCAATATAAAACTTAGAATTAAATGTAATAATATATGGTCTTTTGCTGTTAAAAACTTTTATATAAATTTTTTCATCATTTCTCATAATAAAGAAGTCAAAAAAGGTATCTTTTGACTTCTTTATATTTATATTATGATTATATAAAATGTTTTTTTTGAAATTTTTAAACATTATTTTTTACCTTTTTTAGACAGCCCAAGAAATAATCCTAAGAATATACCTAAAAGTGCAGCAAATATAACTTGATACTCCTTAGGAAGAATAAAGGTAATTGTATGGGCTGGTATCCAAAAGAAAGGAATAGTTTTAAGAATAATCAATTTAAAAAAACTTGTCCAATCTGTAATTTCACTTAAATGTGTAAAACTTGTTTTTTCAAAAAGTTTGTAATTATTTAAGTAAGTATCTGTAAATTTATGAAAAATCATCATTGCTGGAGCAAATGTTAAGTTCATCACAAAACTTACTGAAAAAGCCCAAAATAAGCCATTGCCATTAATCATAATGTCGTTATCTTTAAAAGGTAAAAAACCTAAATCCATTAGATTAGTAACTCCTACTGGATATATTTTAAACATATAAACAATCATTATTCCAATTAATCCCCAAATAAAAGCTTTAGGAATTATATTTTTAGGAATAATCCATTTTTTATTTTGGAATCTATTAGCAATAAAATCACCAATACTTGCCAAAAAGAAAAACTTAGTAAATGCCCCTATCAATGGATGAACAGCGTTGAAATCAAGAAAAAAATCTCTTGAAAAAATAAAAACAAATAAAACTGTAGTTAATAAAACTAATGTAGTTTTAAACTTATCATTTTGAACTAGCATTCACAGTTCTCACAGTTTCCAAGAACATAATTTCTGTGCGATATAAAGATAATAACCGCATCTTTCATTAAAACATACTCGCCTTTATGACCATATAACCCACGGTTTAAACTATTAGCCATTTTTTCTTTTAAGCCTTCATATGTTAAGCTCTCAACAAACTCACTTAACTCAACTTCATTATTTTTCCAAACATACTCCCAAGTGTATTCTTTTTCATTATCTGTGTATGTAAGAATTAACTCCTTTGTAGTTGCTTCCTCAACCAATGTATATTTAATTTCTCCTCTATCTTTGTAACGAAATGTACCTTTAACTTCTTTCATATTTTTCTCCTCCTTGTAATCTATTTAAAAAACGTTCTAATAAACTATCCTCAATATAACAATCACCAACATCACCATGTTTTGAATCATTGCTTAATCCATGATAATCGCTACCAGCGGATAAAACCATATTATACTTTGAAGCATAGTCAACAAATAATTCAAAATCGTGATCTTTATTTAAAGGATAAATAGCTTCTATCCCGTCATACCCATAGTCAATTATTTCCTCTAATATTCTTTTTTTATATAATGCTGGATGAGCAAGAACTGTCATTGCGTTATTTCTTTTTAGAAGTTCAAGTCCATCACTTGTAGATATTTTTGTACTTGGAACATAAGCTTTAGAATCGTTACCTAAAAATTTATCAAATATTTCATTCCTAGAATACTCAGGATATTTCTCTAGAATTGCTGAGGCCATATGTGGTCTAGCAATAACCCCTTTTGCATGTTTTAAAACTTCCTCATACTTAATATCTAAATCAAAATGTTTTTTCAAGTTTTTAATAAACAACTTAGAACGATCATCTCGTCTGTTTTTCATATTTTTATAATACTCAGTAATTTCATCATTCATATATGAATCATCATTAAAGTACCCTAATATATGTATGCTATTTCCCTTATATACAGTTGATAACTCCATGCCAACAATATAATTTAGTCCTAGCTCCTCAGCTAGTTTCTTGCTTTGCTCAACATTTTCAATGATATCGTGGTCAGTAATTGAAAAATGTGTTACACCATTTTTCTTAACTCTTTTTATTAAATCAATATTACTTAAACGACCATCAGATGATGTTGTATGCATATGTAAATCAGCTTTCATCTAATCATCTCCATAACTACCTTAATTATAACCTTAAATCTGTATTTTGTCATTCTATTGCCTATATTTTTATTAACTTTTACTCATTCGATAATTAATCAATAAAAAAAACAAGAAAATTTTCTTGTTTTATAAAAATCCTGTAATAAAGAATTGAACAACACCAATTAAACAACCTAAGACAAGACCTATAATTTCAATGTGCTTTAACTCTTTACTCATTAAACCAAATATAATTTTTTCAAACTCAATAAAGTCTAACTCATCAATTCTCTTTTTGACAAGAGCTTTTATATCAAGTGAGTCCAATGAAGAACTTTTTAAGTCATCAAGAAGATTATTGAATATATCATTTCCTTCTTTATCGATAAAATTAGTTATAATGTCTTCAATATTATCGTTTAACATCATTAAAACAATATTAGGGATAACTTCTTTTATTTTGATAATTAATGCATCTTTTATTTTATCTTTAACAGTTGATATGTTCTCTTCAGTTAAAACTGAATTTAAAATCTCGTCTTTACTTAGTAATTCTTTTTCAATTGTTTCTGCTAAACTTACAGCCATTACATCTTTTCTTTTTGGAAAAACACCTTGGATAGTAAAAAAGAAAATTTTATGTGGATTGATTGGTCTAAACAGCATTTTTATTGCGACCTTATTTGTAGTGTACCCTATTAAACCACCAACTAATATCATTAATAATAGTTTCATTATAAATCACACTCCTCGATTAATTATTATAATACTTTTATCAAAAAAAGAAAAGCCAAAGCTTTTCATTTTTATTCTAAATTTCTATGTGTCCCATCACAATATGGCGGGTTATTTGTTTGTTTACATTGACATAAGTATTGTTTTGAAGTTTCTTTCACTTCAAATGCTTTTGGTTGAAATTCAGTTCCTTTATGAGAACCATCACAAAAAGGTTGGTTTGAACTTTTACCACATGCACACCAATAATATGTTTTACCAGCTTCTAATTCTACTCCAATTGGAGCTTTTTTGTATACTTCACCTTTTTTCATTATAACTCCTCCTTCTTTTGTAACTATTATACCATATCTTTTTTTGATAACCTAAGATTACGATAGTATAACATTAGGTCTGTGAAAACCATCAAAAAGTTTAGTAAATATAAGTATATAATTAAATCAAAGTTATAAAATGCTTTATGTAACATTCCAAAAACATACCCTAGTAAAATAATATATAAGAATAAAACACTTTTACCTTTTACACTTTTACTTTTAAGACTTTTATAAATTGATGTGGGCCAAGCACATCCAAAACAAACTAGCATTAAGACTTCAAAGACACTCACTCTAATCACCTCTTATAATATTATACAACGATTTATTTAATTGAAAAGAAAAAGGTTAACAAAAGTTAACCTTGGTATTGATTAAGCCCTAACTTAAAAGCTTTAACATTAATATCAACAAATTTCTCTTTTACACTTTCTCTGATTATTTTTTCAAAATCAATATCTGTTAATTCCATTGCTTTAACAAGTGATCCTAATAAAATAATATTTGCAACTTTAGGATTTCCTAGTTCAACAGCTAATTCTGAAGCATTAAACATTGTTGTCTTGACTTTCTCACTAATGCTTTCATAAATTCCTGTTGGATATGGAACTTTTCCATTCAAAGTAACCATTGAATTTATTTTGTGATTATTTATTATTACTACACCTTCTGGTTTAATATAATCCATGTATCGTGCAGCTTCCATAAGCTCAAATGCAACTAAGATATCAGCGTTACCTTTTTCAATAACAGGTGAATAAACTTTTTTTCCATATCTTACTTCACTTGATACACTTCCACCTCTTTGGCTCATCCCGTGGATTTCACTCATTTTAACATCATATCCAGCCTCAATTAGACCTTGGCATAAAACTTTTGCTGCTAAAATTGTTCCTTGGCCACCAACGCCAACTAATTTTATACTTTTTGTCATGTTAGGCCTCCTTCACAATTGCGTCAAACGGACATACTTGTAAACATACATCACAACCAACACAACTAGCACTATCAATTGAAACTTTTTTCAAGTCTTTATTAAATACTAAGCTTGGGCAACCTGTTCTTAAGCAAGCTTTACATCCAACACATTTATCTTGTAGTACCATATTTTTTGTTCTAAAAACATTTTCATATGATTCTAAGTCTTTATCCATATACTTTTTCTTTAATACACAAGGCCAATCTGTAATGATTACTGATACTTCATCTAAACCAAATGCCCAATCTAAAGTCTCTTTAACCTCTTCAAGATTATTTGGATTTATTTTTCTTACATGCTTAACTCCAATTGCTTCAACTATTTTTTTGATATCCATAACCTCTGTAACTTCACCATTTAAATTGTATCCACTACCAGGGTTATCTTGTTGACCTGTCATACCTGTAATTCTATTATCTAAAATCACATTAATTGTATTACCTTTGTTGTAAACAGTATTAATTAACGAGTTAATACCAGTATGGAAGAATGTTGAATCTCCTAAAATTGAAACAACTCTCTTTTTATTGTCTTGGTCAAGATCAAAAATCTTTTGAGCTCCATGACCACTTGATAGTGAAGCTCCCATGCAGATTAACCAGTCCATAGAATTGTACGGCTCACCAACTGCTAAACTATAGCATCCGATATCCCCACTAACAACTGCATTTTTTCTTCTTCCTAATTGATAGAAGAATCCACGATGAGGACAACCACTACAGAATGTTGGTGGTCTATTAACTACTTTATCAGCTTCAACTTCAAACGACTCCATATTTGTACTTAGCACATATTTTTTAATAACATCTGGAGTCATTTCACCAGTATAAGGGAATAAATCTTTACCAAAAACTTTTATACCTAAAGTTTTGCAGAAATCTTCAATATATGGATCGTTTTCCTCAATGACATATATTCTTTCACGACCTTCTGCATGTTTTGCTAATAGGTTTTTAGGAAGAGGATTAGTAAACCCAAGTTTAATATAATCAACTGAGTCGCCTAAAGCTTCCCATGCAAACTCATAACTCATTCCTGATGCAATAACTAAATCTTTTTTCTTATTATCAACAAAATAGTTTAATTTTGTTTGTTCTGTAAACTCAGCAAGTTTATTCATTCTATCTTCTACAGTATGTCTTAATTGTCTTCCTATTGCTGGGATAGCAACATACTTATTAAATTTCTTTTCATAAGGGATAACTTCTTTATTAATTCTTTCCCCGAGTTCAACTAAACTTTTTGAATGACTAACTCTTGTCGTAATTCTAAAAAGTACCGGTGTATCATATTTTTCACTAATATCAAAAGCTTCTACTAACATATCTTTAGCTTCTTGTGAGTTTGCTGGTTCCATCAATGCAATTCTCGCAAATTTTGCATAATTTCTATTATCCTGTTCATTTTGTGATGAATGCATCCCAGGTTCATCAGCAGTTATTAAAACCATACCACCTGTCACACCTGTATATGCAAAAGTGAATAATGGATCAGCTGCAACATTAACACCAACATGTTTCATGCTAGCTAAACTTCTAGCACCAGCAATACTTGCTCCAATAACAGCTTCAATTGCCACTTTTTCATTCGGTGCCCATTCGCTCATTATTTCCTTATAATTTGCTATATTTTCTAATATTTCAGTACTAGGCGTACCTGGATAAGCACTAGCAAACTTAACACCTGCTTCATAAGCACCACGTGCTATAGCTTCATTTCCAGTCATTACTTTTTTCATATATAGTTCTCCTTTATACATTGAAGATTTGCATAATTCTATGCATGCCAATCCTATTATAACAAATAATAAAAAAAAGGCAAAACAAAACTGGGAGTTTAATGTAAGCGATATCACTTTAAAGAGCTAAAGACTACATACTATTGCTTTTTTTATTTATATATAATAGAATTTAAACAAGTAGGTGATAACATGAAAACAATAATTATCTTCAAATCAAAAACTGGGTTTACAGAAAAATATGCTGAGTATCTAGGTCAAAAACTATCGTGTGAAGTTATTGAAAACAAGAGCTTAAAACTTGCTGATATATCTGATTATGACACAATTATTTATGGAGGCAGTCTATACGCTTCTGGTATTTTAGGACTTAAAAAATTAATAATTAGAAACTTTGATTCACTAGAAAATAAAAAAATCATAATCTTTGCTGTTGGAGCCACACCTGGTAGAAAAGATGAACTCATTGAAATAACAAGTTCAAACTTCACTGATGAGCAAATGAAAAAAGTTAATTTTCTTTATACTCGTGGTGGATTCAACTATAACAAACTAAACATTTTCGATAAAGTCTTAATGCTTTTGCTAAAGTTAAAAATCAAATTAAAAAGAGACAAATCAAATGATGAAAAAGGGATGTTAAATGCTTATAACCAATCATTAGATTTTGTTACCATAAATAATAAGGAAAAACTTTATAACAACATCATCAAAATAATAAAAGATGACACTTCTAAATAGTGTCATCTTTTTTAATTTCCCATATCCAAACTAATTTTCCATGAATTATTTACTTTTTTCCAAATTGATATGTATTTACCTTCTTCTAAAACTTTTTTACCATCTGCAAAATAAGTTCGATTATAAGTCCCTGAAGTGAACCCTAAAGTTGCATCATCACTTACATCAGCATAAACTGGAAACCATTTAAAAGAAATATTCTTTAAATCAAATACTTTTACCATAACTTTATATATTGAATCTTCACCAATTATATCTTTTCCTAAAGTCCCCGAAACCATAATGCTTTCTTTTGTCATATACTTTGCCCAAGCTTTGGCACCATCTAGCTTGCATTCTTCACAAAATAATTTATCTGTTTCTATTAAATCTCTTATTACAAAGTCTTTTCTCATAATTCCTCCATTTTTAAAAGATAGTTTTGAATCATAATTATAGTTTTAACATCTGTAATTTCATTTAATTTTATCATCGCTTTTAACTCATCTAATGAAAAAATAGCAATCTCAGTAAACTCATCATCATCAGGTTGGAGTGGTTGATCTACTTCTTTTAGTCCTCTTGCAATATAACAATCAATAACCTCATCACTATAAGCGATTGCATTATGAATACTCATAACAAACTCAAAATCTGTTGCTCTATATCCTGTTTCCTCTTCAAGTTCTCTTTTAATTGTTATAAGTGAGTTTTCACCAATATCCTTTTTACCTGCAGGCAACTCTAGTGTTACTAGATTAACAGGATATCGATATTGCTTTACTAATAAAATTCGACCATCATCTAGTATTGGCAAAGCACACGCTGCACCTGGATGTTTTATATATACTCTTTTACTAGTCATATTATTTGGTAAAAGAACTTCATCTTCGTATATTTTCACAAAATCACTTTTATACACATCTTTAGATTTAATTTTCTTTTCGTTTAATATCATAATTTAACCTCATATCAATAAAAAATAAACTATAGGAATTAAAACAGCTGGAAGTAAATCTCCAACATTTACCTTTTTAATTTCCAACATCGACAAACCAATTCCAAGAATTAGTACACTTCCAACTGCAGAAACCTCATTTATCATACTATCATTTAAGTAGTCTTTTATATAAATACCAAAAACAGTTATACTTCCTTGATAAATAAAAACAGGAATACTTGAAAACAAAACACCATATCCTAAACTAGCTGTGAAAAAGACTGCAGTAACACCATCTAAAATAGCTTTTGTAAAAAGAACTTCATTATTCCCATTAACTCCTGCTTCAATTGAACCAACTATAGCCATCGCACCAACACAATATACTAAAGAAGCCATTACAAAACCTTTTGAAAACTGTGCATTACTATTCTTGAATTTTGATTCTAAAGAATCCCCAAGTTTTTCCAAGTTTTTTTCAATCATTAAAAACGTTCCAATTAATCCTCCTAAAACTAAGCTAATAACTAATAGGATAATTTCTTCAGTTTTAATAGCACCAAAAATACCAATAACTAAAACACTTAGACCTATTGCTTGCATCACAATATTTTTGTACCTATCGCTAATTCCTTTTCTAAGCAATAGTCCTAATAATGACCCAAAAATAATAGCAAACACATTTACTAAAACACCAACCATGTATACACCTTCTTTTTACTTTGTAAATATTTTAACACTATATATCAAAAATCAGTAATAAAAAAATGCACTTTTGTGCATTTTTTATAGTTCAGCTCTTTGTTTAACAAGAAAATCTTTTAATGGTTGTTCAGGAACAAACCCAACATTTTGTCCCATTATTTCTTTTCCTTTAAAGAATAACAACGTTGGAACGCTTGAAACTTGATATTGATGAGCTTGTGGATGCTCATTAGCATCAGCAGCAATAAATACAACATCATTTAGATCCTTGTCATTAGATAGATTCTCAAATATTGGTTTTAACATTTTACAAGGCGGGCATGTTGTAGTTGCAAATTTTACAACAGCTATTTTTCCATCTTCCAAATAATCTTGTACTGTCTCATTTTGATTTAACTCTTTTAACATATTATTCACCTTCACAATTTTATTATTTAATATTATTTAATATTATAAAATCATTATAACACCACTATTTTTATTTAACTACCGTTTTGCACTCTAAATTTTAGATGTCTTAGAATTGCCTTATTATAGCTTATTTAGTATAATTACAGTGAATAGGAGTGATAATATGACAGATATAATTAAGACAGGTAATATGTTTCATATTGATAGTAATGATAAGACAGTAGCAAAGATTACCTATTTTTTTGAAAAAGATGATGTTATTGTGATAGATCATACAATAGTAAGTCCAGAACTAAGAGGACAATCTATTGCCAAGAAATTACTGAATACTGTTGTTGAGTTTGCAAGAGAGAATAACTTTAAAATTATTCCTGTTTGCTCATACGCAGTAGCAAAACTTGAAAATAACGACGAGTACAGTGATATATTATATCAAAATTAAGCCTTCAATAATGAAGGCTTTTTATTTTACAATAGTTTTTATTTGACAATAGTGTATGGTATACAGTATAATAAATTCGAGGTGATTATATGCATGAAATCAATGAGATTGAAAATATAATGAAAAATATGCGTTTAGAACTAAGAAAAGGTACATTGGTCTTATCTGTGTTATCACAACTTAATAATAAACATTATGGCTATAGTTTAGTAACCACTTTAAATGATATTGGATTAAAAATTGATCAAAACACATTATATCCTTTATTAAGAAGATTAGATAAACAAGGTTTGCTAGATTCAACATGGGAGATTATAGAGCCAAGACCAAGAAAATATTACTCCCTTAGTGCTCTTGGGATTGAAGTATATGAGAAGCTCAAAATCGAATACTTAAATAACCATTTTATAATGACAAAACTAATTAAGGAGGTCAAATGATGGATTTACTAAATAGATATTTATATCAAATAGAAAAAAACTTACCAAGAAAAGAACGTGAGGAAATAATTAACGAGTTAAAAAGTTCATTACTAGATCAAATTGATCACTTAGTAGAACAAGGTTTCAATAAAGATGAGGCACAGTTAAAAGTAATTAAAGAATCTGGACACCCAATTGATGTAGCTTATAGTTACAGAAGTGATACACCTCTAATAAGAAGAGATTTATCACCTATAATGCTTACTATAATGAAGATAATATCAATAGTCTTACCAATAGTACTAATTATATCAAAAACAGTGAGCCTTGTTTTTTCAGACACAACTTACTCAACTGCTGGATTATTTGAGGAGATTTTACTATTAATTCCTTCAATAATTAACGCTTTACTAATAAGCTTTGGATCAGTTTTTTTAGCTTTTATCATAACAAGCAAATATTTGACAACTGAACTAACATCACATTTAGGTGATTTCAATCCTAAACTTTTACCAAAAAAACCACCAAAAAAACTAAAGGTTTCATTGTTTGAAAGCATCATCACAGTAATAGGAGGTTTAATATTTATTTATATAATAAATATTCAAAGTCATGTCATAGCGATTTATTTTGATAGTTCAAGCGTTCCTTTACTAAATGATAACTTTCAAAAGATTTTACCTTTCCTAAATATTAGTATATTATTTAACATAGTTATTCATCTCTTTTACCTTTACAATCGAAGAAAAAATCTGATATTTATCACCTTAGAGCTTATTCAAATGATATTTTCTGGAGTAGTAATAATTTTGATTGCTAGCCTTGATATTATTGATGTAAGTAGTCTTGAAATATATGATTTAGGTTTCATTAATAACATGTTTATAGTTGGGATGTATATTGGTGGTATCGGTACAATTATTGGTGGTATCATTAAATATGCAAAAATAATGATACAAATACCTGATTTAGAGGAATTAAAAACACTGTCAAAATAATGACAGTGTTATTTTTTTATAAGCTTAATAGAAATAAAAATGGTTAATACAATTAATACCAACCCGATAACAATCATACTTGTTGTATACAAAATTTGTGAAGTTTCAATTAGAAATTGTAATGGACTACCATTTCCTTTTGTAAGCAACATAAAGTCTTTATCTAACCAATAATTAACAATAATTCCAATTACTCCAAAAAGAAATGTAACAACAGTTGCTTTTATATAGGAATCTTTTGAAGGAATAAATAATCTAGATTTTATCAGATATAAAGATGATAAAATCATTAAACCATGATATGTAAAACTAATTAGAGGTAATACATTGTCCTTTAAAGGAAACCAAGTTTCACTGCCCCCTAAAATATTTGAGGGATATGCAAATGCTAAAACTGCAGCAAACATAATTGTCGCATATGCAGTGGCACTAATATACTCTCTTAATCTAGAATTTGAGGGAACAAATATCAATAAAGGAAACAAATATATTGGTAAACTACATAAATGAAATGGTAAATGGTACATTGGAAAATCCCATGTCGGATACATAGTAACTCCAAGTTTTAAAAACTCTAATAAATAAAATAATACAGTAAAGCCTATTATTACTCTAAGTTGTTTATCTTTTTTGTATAAATCTAATTTCTTAAAAACATATAAAATTATTATTACTGCTACTAGAACAATTAATACTCCTAGTAAATGCTTTGTTCCAAACATAGGTGCACTTAGCAAGTTCATAATATCCTCCTGAAGAAAATCACTCTACATTGATAATATCAAAAAAAACACTTATTTTAAAGTGTTTTTTCTTTCTAAAACAAACTAAGTTGTTCCTCATTTATATATTTTTTTGATTCCTCGATGATATCCTTCATGTTATAAAGAATTCCATACTCCTTGCACTTGCTTATAAAGATTGACTTAAGTTCTTTATGATTAGTGCTTGTACACATATAACTATCCTTAAATTCGCTTATGTACTTTTCCATTAAACTTGGTCCTATCTTTTCAAAAAAGTAATCTCTTTGATTATCTCTTAATGTAACACCAAAACTAGGATATATATACTTAACGTTAGCCTTATGAGCCATTTCTATAATCGAAACTATATTTTCTTCTGTATCATTTATGAAAGGCAATAAAGGCATTAATAATATTCCTGTAAATAATCCTGCTTCTGAAAGTTCTCTTAATGCATTAAACCTTGAGGATGTACTTGATACATTCCTTTCGATTCTTGATTGAAGTGTATCATTGGCTGTTGTAATTGTTATTGCGACGTTAACTACATTCTTTTTATTTATCTCTTTAAGTATTTCAATGTCTCTTAAAACTAGTATGTTTTTTGTAATAATGAATACTCCAAAATTATATTTTAGAACTGATCCTAATGCTTTTCTCGTATATAGTAATTCGGTTTCACATTCGTTATATGGATCGCTCATACTTCCCATTGATATTATTCCCGTCTTTTGTTTTCTACTAAGTTCATTTTCAATTATAAAGGGGGCATTTTTTTTAACTTTTATTGTATCAAAATTATTAACTTGATAACAACTACTTCTAGAATCACAATAAATACAACCTTGATTACAACCTCGATATATATTCATATTATAAGACGCCCCAAACCAAGAGTGATTACCCTTTACTGTTTGAATAATTGTTTTTGCGTTTACAAATTCCATGTAATCACCTCTGCTTTGTATAAATCTAATATCTTATTCACTAATTATCTATAAGGAAATATGTATTATCAATTATTTCAAACTGGTAGATAGCTCTTAAAACATCTCCGTTTTCATCAAATGAAAATGAACCTTGAACACTATCATAGTTAAATGCACCTAATAAAGTCTGTTTTAAATCATTTGAATCAAAACTTTGTGAACTTTCTAAAGCATGATATAAAGCATTAACAGTGTCGATTCCAAAAATACTCATCATATCTAAGTTTCTTCCATATCTTTCAAAAAACAAATTATTATAACCAGAAAAAGTTTCAGATACATCAAACTGATTAAAGAAGCTGTAACTATAATAATTATGAACTATAGATGAAATTCTAGTTGGTAAATCCTGTGATGATGCCCAAGAAGTGAAATGAATATTTAATTTATTAGTTGTTAATTGTTCTAATAAAAATGAGAGATTGCCAGCATTTAGACTATTAGCCGCAACTACAAGTGTATTGATATTATTATCTATAACCAAAGTTTTAATATTGTCATAATCTGCACTATCAATTCCGTTGTCAAATCCATAACTATTTGGTTGATACTCAAAGTTCTCATTTACATAATCATCAAATGCCCTTTTGTGATTTCCTGTCAAAGCGAAATTATCATTGTCATAAATAAATAAAGCCTTGCTTCCAGCTTCACTTAAAGCCATAGAAGTGATTAATGCTCCTTCATCATAAGCTGTTGGAACAACTCTGAAAAAGTAATCATTGTAACCGGTTAATGCATCAGTACCAATAGAAGGAGAAATCATTAATTTATCCTTCTCATTAATATTTTGTACAGTAGAAACACCAAGTTGAGAAAGTGAATGGCCAATAATTGCAACTACGCCTTTATCGATAAGTTCGTTATCATTTTCAATAGCTGTTGTTTCATCAAACAAATCATCTTTCACTATTAATTCAAGTTGTCTACCATTTACTCCACCGTTCTCATTTATTAGATGAATGGCAAATTCAACACCATACATTTCACTAACACCAACCTCAGAATAAGTCCCTGTTAAAGTAGCGCTAAAACCAATCAATATGTTTTCTTTTTCTTTCTTACATCCAGCTAATGAAAAACTAGCTATTGCGGTTAAAAACAAAATAAGTAATTTTTTCATTATATCATCTCCAAACTTTATTATATCAAATAAAAAGATTTAATCAAAAAAGTTAGCACTGAGCCAACTTAATTTTTATATGTTGTTATTAGATATTTTTCTACTAAATGTTCAACTAATAAAACTACAATGATTAGAATAATACTCCATGCAAACACCAAATTATACTCAAGGTTAATTCTACCTAAATATATTTCCCTGCCGATTGATACTTTTGCTTGAGAAATATATTCAGCAACAACAAGAATTTTTATACCTAAACCTGCAGATTGTATTATCCCTGTTCTTAAGAACGGTAATGATAATGGTAAATAAACCATTCTAATTCCTCTTGGTGAACAACGATTACATTCAAGTTTTAGAACACTAATTAACAATGGATCAATATGTTTAACACCATCAAGTTCTGCTTGATAGATTATTGGAAAAAGCAATAAAAACGTAATTATATAAAGACTAAAAACATTCCCATATAAAATTAATACAATTACAATAATTGAAATTACAGGTAATGTTCTTAATGAAACAACTATCGGTTTTAAGAATGCTTCAAGTTGATAATGCATACCACTAATTAAACCAAGGGATAACCCTAATAATGTTGATATACCAATTGTTATGAATAATCTTTTAAATGTAGCTAGTATAATTGAATATGTTTTTAAGGAAATCAGTAGTTCCCATAGTGTTTCTAAAACATCAAATGGTTGTGGCATAATTATAGAGTTATTTATTTTTATTGAGTAAAGTTGCCATATTAATATTAAAATAAATACAGATAGAGTTGAAAGTGAATGGCTAATATAAATATTTTTCTTTTTAGTCATTTGGTTGATAGTAAAAATTAGTGTCTGGCAAACTTCCACCAATAAGATTACTATTAATTTCCATTATTTCTGTAAAGTAAAGTTCAATTGCAGTTTTTGAATCTAATGCACTCATAAACATTAAACCACTTCTTGGTATTGCTCCCTTTAAAACTTGTAAAGGAAAACCGTACTCTAGATCTACCGCTAATTGTGCCAGCTCATCTGTATTAGTTGATGCGTAATTAACTGATTCCTCAATTTTGCTTAAATAGCTATCTACTATATCCTTATCAAGCGAGCTTTTTACAAAAATCCCTGCTTGAGGATATGATGTTGATTCTGTCATTTTCCCCCATTCATCTTGTAAAGATAATGAGGTAATATTTGCGACGTTTGTTGGTAAGCTAGCAACACTTAACATCGGTTCAGCTAATAGAACAATTTTGTTATTATCAGTAATTAAATCAGCCAATGCCTGGCTAGCGCTATCAACATAAGTAAATGTCGGTTGAACATCGTAAACATACTCGTTTATAATTGTATTTAGAATTATTTCAGGAGTTGCATTCTGCCCAAAAACTGTAATATTTTTACCATCTAAAGATTCCATTGTTAATTCAATTCCAGTTCCAGTTGCAAGATATAAATTCCCAAATACAACAGTTGCGGCGAACTTATAGTCTAATCCAGAAGAAATTAACTTAGCTCCTAAATTAGTCGGAGCATATATAATATCGTGACTACCACTCCCAAATGCTGCAACAAGAGGGTCAGAACCTACAATAACATCAATAGTAT
Source organism: Candidatus Izimoplasma sp. ZiA1 (assembly GCA_002285055.1). Lineage (GTDB taxonomy): Bacteria > Bacillota_I > Bacilli_A > Izemoplasmatales > Izemoplasmataceae > Izemoplasma_C. The sequence goes on along the minus strand of NQYJ01000003.1, from coordinate 62,990 downwards.
AACTAATGTTATCTCCTATAGATTCAAGAGTACTTTCATTGTAAGTTTGTGCTAATGCAGGAGAACCAAGTGGAACAATAATTCTTAGTTCTTTTTTTTCCTCATTATTTTTACACCCTACTAATGAGGTAAATATAAAAAGAGAAAGCATTAATATAGTAATTTTTTTCATGTTATCACCCTTTTTTTAAAGTTATTTTCACTATTTATATAATACTATAAATAAGTTATAAATATTGTAACCTATGTTACATAAAAATGATATTGTTAGTATTATAAACTTTTATATAAAATTATAAAAGACAAGATATTAATCTTGTCTTTTAGTTTTCAGTAAATACTTTAATAAAGCAATCACAACTTTTTTATCAAACTGAGTTCCTGAGTTTTTTTTAAGTTCCTCTATCGCTTCGTCTTTTGTCATTTGTTTTTTGTATTTTCTTTCATTTGTCATTGCATCATATGCATCAGCAACACTAATGATTCTTGAGGCAACAGGGATTTCATCTCCCTTTAAACCTTTTGGATAACCTAATCCATCAATTCTTTCATGATGGTAAAGAGTAATTAATGAAATACTTTTAAAATCTCTGATTGCATTCAGTATTCTATACCCAATTTCTGGATGTGATTTTACTTTCTGAAATTCTTCTTTTGTAAGTTTTTTTGAACTATTTAAAATATCGGTTGGAATAATAATTTTTCCTATATCATGAAGTAAACCTGCAGTTTCCACTTCTTTTATATCCTTATCTAACATCCCTAAAACTTTTGCAATTTCTGTTGATAGTTTCGATACGTTTTTCGAGTGTGATTCGCTATAGATATCTTTTTCATACAATGTTGCTAAAATTGTATCAATAGAGTTTCTCCTAATCGATGGTGATTTATAGAGTTTTGATTTATACATTGTATCCTCAGCATCTTTTATTACTTTTTTCATATCTAATGATTCATTAGTTTTCGAGCTGGATCCAAGCGAAATTGATATCTCTACTTTTGTATTTTTGATTTTCTTTGTGGTTTGAGTTATTCTTTCAATAATCTCATCTGCTTCATCCTTTGTTGTTTTTGGAAGGATAATCATAAACTCATCTCCACCAACTCGTGCTATTATATCATCGCTCCTAAAGTTTTCTCTAAAAACATTTGCAGCGACTTTAATAATTTCATCTCCATATTGATGTCCAAATGAATCATTAATAAATTTCAATCCATCTAAGTCTCCCATAATTAAAGTTATTGGAAGATTTCTTTTTGTATCAAGTCTTACTAACTCTTCTTCAATATATCTTCTATTATATAAACCAGTAAGAGGATCATGGAAGCTTAAAAACTCTAGTTTTTCTTCTAAAACTTTTCTGTCTGTAATATCAGCTATATAACCTTCAATTGATTCTTCTCCGTATTCATTTGAAACAAAATTTCCTTGTTCAAATACCCAACGTTCCTCGTTTGATTTTGTTCTTATTTTATATTCACCAATATAAACCTTGTTTAAAGTTATACATTTTTCCCAATCACTTTTAACTTTCTCTTTAAACTCATCTAAGATAATATCTGAATATGCTATCTCTTTATTATTTATACATTCTTCAACTCTATATCCAGTAATGCGCTCAAAGCCTTTACTCAAAACTTGCATTGTCCAAAACTCATCATTCTTACATCTATAAGCAAATCCTGGTAGGTTAGAAAGTAAACTGGCTTTACTTCTTTCGCTTTCTCTTAGATTTTCCTCAGTCATCACTCTATCACTTGCATTAAAGATAAAAAACTCATAATAAGGTAAATTACCGCTATTTTCAGAGACTTTTATAGTGACGTCAACAGGGATAAGTTTCTCTAATGAGTTATTAACATATATGTGTTCTATATATATATGTTCATCTACATCAATTTTTTCAATAGCACTCATAATACTTGATAAATCTTCAACAGAAAAAATATCAACCCATAAAAGGCGATTAGTTGCACTAGATTTATAGTCTACTAGTTCTTTAAATGCAGTATTATAGTGTATAATTTCTCCATCAACGCTTCCAACTAAAACAGGGATTGGTGAATGTCGGTATATATTAGCGAAAAAATAAAGGTTTTTATTCATGTCCTTTAAAGAATACATTAGTTTACTACTGATCATTGAGAATAGTGCCACTACAAGACCAAGACCCAATACACCTTTGGTAACCATAAAGTATGAATCACTATACATTTCAAATAGGTTATTTGTATATGTTCTAGCTATTATCAGCCTAATTATTCTAATTATAAGGTTTATAACGATAAGTAAATTTATGCATAGCATAAAATTAAATGCGTATTTTTTATTCTTAACATCATACAAAACATTAAGTATTATTACCATATGAATAAAGATCATTGTTAGCGAGTAAATCACTATTCTTGCATTCAAATGATTTAGGATATAAGTAAAATATATAAAGGCAAAAAGATACCCTATTGAGATACTAATAATATATAATGACTTAAATTTTTTATTAATAAATTTTAATATCCCAACTAGTAAGAAAAATCTCCCAACTAATAAAAGTATATTTGCAGTAAATACACTTAAAAATGTTGGGAGATATACTCTAAATAAAATTAATAGTGTTGCGATTGTACTAATACCATAAAATATAACAAAATCAAATAATCCCCTGTAATTTTTCTTGTAATTTTGCATAATGAAAAACACGATTATCGTACTTACAAAATAAGAAATTGTCAAAACGAATAATGAAGCTTCAACAGTGAGATCAAACATGCTACCACTCCTAGTTTTTTATTTGAAGCAACTAGTAATTTTGTTAGCAATAGTTTTGTAGTTATAATTTGATATAAAGTATAGAACATGAAATAATATCATTCCAATAAATAAGAATACTATTATGTAATATGGCCATTTAGGAAGTAAACTTGCGATGATATCAGGTTTTTCACCAATAAACATATAATTTTTATCATATGTATAATTAACATATACAACAAGAGGCAAAACTGTAAACAGTAACCCAACTGTCTTGTATATACTTAAATAATTAATTCGGTAATCATAAGCTTTATAATAATATATAGGAACAATTGCTATTGTTAAATGTAAAAATATAAAGTGGTAATATCTCATATTATAAAAAGTATAACCCAGTGTATTCGGAAAATAAAGGGCTAACAATCCACCAAAAATTCCTAAAAAGAATAATATTTCAAAGAATCCATATTTATTAGTTGTTAGTAATAAAACAGAAAACATAACCCCAAAGCTACATACATGAAGTGGAACACTAAACAACCCATATGCCCAATAGTGAATATGGTAAGTAATCTCTAAAAACACCAACCAAAATATAACAATTCTTTTAATTAATTTTTCATACTTAGAAGCTCTAATTCTTTTTGCATATTTTAGAGTAAGGTATACGGCTAGAAATCCTAAAAACATTAGTAGAAAATGTTGCCAACTCCAAGGCTTCATCGCCAAGTCAAAATTAATATCGTGTCCAAAAAACCTTTCAAAACTCATATAATCACCTCTTTATAGTTAGTGGTAATTATATCAAATTCCTTTTGATATTAAAACCTTTTTTTGTTATTCATATATAACAATATTTTTACCAGATTGTTTAGCTCTATACATAAGCTGATCTGCGATCTTTAGTATATCCTCATTGAGATATTTATTTGAGTGTATGCCTATGCTCACTCCTAGTTTAATATCAATATCCTTTAGATGAATATTATTCGTCTTAGTTATTATTCGATCTGCAATTCTTAACACTTCTGATTTATCCTCAAATATTAAACCTACAAACTCATCTCCGCCTATGCGATAAAACGAATTATTATATGTCTGAAACAATTTTAGAATATTCGCAAATTTAATCAGATATGTGTTTCCTACATCATGTCCGTATGTATCATTTATATTTTTAAAATCATCTAAGTCCATATATAAAATATGCATATTACTTATCTTTGATTTTACCTCTAAATGGTAGTCAAGTGTATATTTATTAAATAGACTAGTTAAAGAATCTTTATGACTTTTTTCAAAAATCTTTTCTTCATCAAGTAGATATTCAGTAACATCAGTTATAAAGAGAGCATAAATATCTTTATTTTTTTTGACTGGATGAAAATGAAATCTACACCAGAATTTCTTGTGGTTAATTTTTAATGGTACAGTAAGGTTAAGTTCGCTTGATAAATTATTAATTTTTTCAAGCATTTCTTCTTTATATTCATAAATACCTCTAACCTCGCCATATTTATTAAACACATCAAAATACTTCAAAAGTATATTAAGTTCAATAGACTCATTAGAAGGCAATCCCAAAATACTTAAATTACCGCTTACTACATTTAGAATTTTTGATTTATCAGAATTATCGAAAAACAATATAATTCTTTTTTCTCTAGCTAAGATGATATCATCAACAACATCAAGATTATATTTCTCTTTCAGCTTAGTATTAACTTCTTTTAACTTACTATTCATTGTATCACCTTAAAATTGAAGCAGACGTTATTAGCGCCTGCTATTTTTTATATTTCTATTAAAAAAACAGCAGTCCAGCCAGCTTGAAGATTTCTTTTTAGCTCTGTGACTTTGTGCCCTAACTTTTCAATTAGTTTACCCATATTTATTATACTACTTTAAAAAATGATATGCAAATGTTAGATAGTTAATTCATACATATACAGTTCTGTATCCCATAAATTTGCTTGTTTTAAGAAATTGTAACCAACCTTAATTAATATTTTATTTGAAGCAATATTGTTTATATCTGCAAGTCCGATAAGTTTCTTTAATTTTATATCTATTGCAAGCTGCTTAAATCTAAAGGCTGCCTCAGTAGCATAACCTCTGTTCCAATAGTTTTTATTAAATCCATACATTATCTCAGGCATATTTAACTCCTTAACAAAAACCACTCCACCATATCCTATTAATTTACTTTTGTTTTTTTCATATATTCCATAACACAGATTTGGAGTTGAGACTGAAAAATTATTTTTATAATGGTTTAAAAAGTTTTTAACTACTTCTTTTGAATAAGCTTTTTCACCTGGTAAATATTTACAAACATCATCGTTAGTAAGTATCTCTATTAAGTCTTCAAGATTATCATCTATTAAAGCCTTATATTCTAGATTTCTAGATTCTAATTTTTCCATAAAAAAACCTCACTTTATTTGATAAGTTAATTCTATCAAAAGTGAAGTCATTTTTAAATACTAATAATCAATTCCTGCTGCCTTAACTGCAGAAGGATCATGGGAGTGACAAGGTGTAACAGCGTAAACCATTTTACAACTAGGACACTTATCTTCAAAATATTCCATTTCAAAATTAGTTCCACATTCACAGTTCACTTCTAAAGGTAAGGGAAGTAACCCCTCACTAAAGCCCATCATTCTAACTTTATCTACTACTTGTTTACCACTAGTAAAACTAGCACTGCAACCATCATGCATTATAATTCCTCCTCATACTTTAATATTTTTCCATATCTTAATTTATTTCGATAAGACATCAATTTTTTATCTAACTCTTCAAGTTCACTTAAGATAGATCTTTCTTCTTTTGTAACTTCAATAATTTTTTCAATTCCACCATTATTAATCACTATTCTTCTATCACCCATTAAAGCAAGGATGGGATCATGGGTTGACATTAAAACAATTTTGTCCTCTTTAACAAGTAAATCTAAAGCTTTCTTTCTGTCGATTCCAGCATTCTCAATCTCGTCAATTAGAATAATTGGAGAAGATGATAAAATCGCTGTGTCTGCGATCATCAATGCTCTAGATTGTCCACCACTTAATTCAGTAATTGGAGTATCCTTAGAAAAAACTTCTCCTGCTAACTCATTAGCTTTAATAAATATTTTTTCAATTATTACATCTTTGTCTTCTACCATTCTTGATGTTGCATGAAGATCCAAAAACTCAATAACACTTAAATCCATAACAAAGTTCATATTTTGTGATAACTGTGCAACCAATTTGTTTGAAGCACTAAATCTCTCATGAGGTTCTAAAGCTCTTCCGTTAATTAGAACTTTTCTTTTTGTTGGAGTGTCCATATTAGCAGCCCATTCAATGTCAGCTAAAAGTCTACTCTTTCCACTTCCGGTAGGTCCAACAATCGAAATTACTTCACCTTTGTGAAACTCAAGTTTCTCAAATTTTTCCATAGTTCCATCTTTATAATAACCCGGGTAAATAGTTATCTTTATTTCTGTTTCTTTTTCTTTAACAAAATAACTATTCATTAAATCAATATAATCAATTAGTCCAGAAATAAATAAATCTTCATTTATTGCATTTTCCTCAATTACTTCATAATCAATAACACTAAAAAACTCATAGATAGTTTTAGTTTCATAACCTTGATATGGCACTAATTGATTTTCAAAAAAATCTTTTACAAATGGATGTTTAACAATTAAATCACCAATGCTTATTTTTTTTAGATCTAAACTCATAGTTTTTCACCAAGATCAATTTTTCTGATATTACCCATTTGATGTTTTTTACCGATTCTTGTTTCACCTAAACAATAACTACAAACTGCAGCAGGCATTGGATATCTTAGTTTTTTTCCTTCTAATGAATCAATATGATGTTTGTCATCGTATACTATTGTTGATAGTTCATATGCACCTTGACCATTTAATCCATTAACATGAAGAATTGTTGCTTTTGGATTTACACTTTCTATCTTCATGGTAAAAACCTCGCGTTCGGCTTGACTAACAATATCACCTTTAGTTACAACAACGATATCAGCGCTTTTTAACATTGGCCCGATTTTTTTTGGTGTATTGATTCCACTTAAGTTATCAATTACACAAACTGCTTTGACATCATTTATATAAGGGCTACATCTATTACATAAACCTGCGCTCTCAGTGATTAATATATCCAAGTTTTGCTCTTTACCCCAATCAAGTACTTCCTCAATATTAGAGACAAAATAGTGATCAGGACATAGTGATCCACTTAATCCTTTTCGTACTGGTATGTTTAGTTTCTGATAAAACAAATCATCATCTGTAAATAGACAGTCAAACTTGACTACTCCTACTTTTATTTCTCTTCTAATAAAACTTTCTATCGTCTTCATTATTATTGATGTTTTACCAGATGAGGGTGGTCCACTAAATGTTATCATATCCATATTACTTCATCGCTCCTTCAAATGTATCCATACAAAGTTTAAGGATACTTCCAATGTCGTTGTTATTGATGTAATCCCAACCAACCCACTTGAATGTCTTACCTTCTAAGTTATTATCTACATCTTTGTGAATAGATGGGAAAAGTCCTTTATGTGACAATATTTCTCCTGTCTCAAAAGATGTAAAGAGATTAGCGATTTCTAGGAGTTCTTTCTTTTTGCTTCTTTTTGTCAACATAAATATAGGTGAAACTATCGCACCATCTTCTGGCCATACTGCTTGCATAACACTACCTGGGAGTGCCATTTTTGTAAAGAAATAAGGCATAATTGATATTGCTGGTTTTACTCTATTACGTTTTTCACTTTTTACCATCTCAGCTGGATGCATACTTTTCACTAAACTTTTACCTAGTTGTTTTATAGCATCTAGTCCAAATTCTTTATATAAGTGAATCAATATAGCATTGAATAAATCAAAATCACTAACGGGTAAACTTATTAAATTTTCATAAATAGGATTGAGTAAATCCTTCCATGTTTTTGGCATGGGTCTATCACCTAAGATTTGTGTATTTATCAAGAATACTGCAGGTACAGTTGCTATCATTGAATAATCTTTACTTGGATCTTTTAAACTTATAGTCTCATTTTCGAAATCACTATTAAAAGGTATATCGGTAAAATAGTCTTCAAAGACTTTTTGATCTTTAAATTTTTTCATTAAATTATCTTCAAAGAATAAATCAAATCCAGCACTTACATAAACATCAGCTAAATCCTCTTCAGTTTTAGCTATCTCAACTTCCTCTTTTAACCAATCTAAGCCCTCACTAGCAGCTTTTAAGTTATGATTTATATCATCAAGATTACTTAGAGTAGTAAACCTTTCTAGTAAAGGTATACGAACTGGGCATGGTAAAAGACCGATAATTCTAATACTTCCAGTTTCTTTGTTATCCATTAATGTAACGTCAACTGTATCTTCTTCAATTTGCGAATTAAGAAGATCAACAAATGAATCAACATTAATTCCTTTATTTTTAAGTAAACTATCTAAACTAAGTTGACTGATTTGCATAAAAACCATATTATTGTCAAAGCCTTTAAATCCTCTATTAATAAAAGTAGTTTTTAGTTCGGGATGTTTTTTTAGTGTGTTTCCTAAAGTATCTGTTTTAATTATCATTATACTGGTTCAACACCAATAACTTCTGGTACTTCTGCAATCAATATACTTTCTATACCATCGTATAAAGTTACATTCATTGCGCTACATCCCACACAAGCTCCTTGCATTTTAACATATACTATCCCATCTTTATAATCAACAAACTCAATGTCTCCACCATCTTGTTGAAGAATAAATCTAGTTTTTTCAATTGTATCTTTGATTTTTTGCACTATTTCATTATTCATAATATCACTCCTCGCATCTATTATATTAAAAATTTTGTTTTTGTAGAAACAATATAAGAATGTTTATAAATAGAGTTTTTAGCTTATTTATAAACTAAATTAAAAAGTATTCACTAAAAAAATTAGGAATACTTTTTGGTTTAAATATTATTAGTTTGAACTATAAGAAAATGTGATTTTTTAATTGTAACTATCTCAATATTTTCATTTGTTTCAAGAGCATCTCTTGTCTTAAGTTCAAAATTATTAATCATTGCATTTCCATCAATCATAACCAAATAGAAATTATCATAATTCTTAATTAATAACTCAATTTTTTTATCTGCATCGAACTCACCAACAAAAATATTAGCATCTTGATTAATTTTAATTAATCCATCATTATTTGGTGATGATACAATTTTCACAAACTTGTTTTTCTGACTTTCCTTATCAAGATCATAATCTCCATAATTTGGAGTATAACCGACTTTATCTGGATATATCCATAGTTGCATTACTCTGAGTTCTTTTTCGTTTTTATTGAACTCAGAATGTTTAATCCCCGTACCTGCACTCATATATTGAAATGAACCACTTTTTACCTCTCGTTCATTGCCCATGGAATCCTTATGTGTTAAAACACCATCTATTACATAAGTGATTATTTCCATATCATTATGAGGATGCTCTTCAAATCCTGTATTTGGTGAAATCAAATCATCATTAAGAACTCTAAGAGTCCCGACATTCATCTTTGTCTTATTATAATAATTAGCAAATGAAAAATGATATCGAGGCTTTAACCACCCAAAGTCATTTTTACCATGGCTTGAGTCTTTATATAATTTATTCATTATATCACTCCTTATGCTTTAAGTATATTATGGTAATTGCGGATTTATAACTATTTTGCATTAAATTTTATGTTATAATTACTATTCGGGGTGATATTATGAACTATAAAGATAAAATGATAATTAACAGATTACCAAGCTCATTAAAGCTTAATATGGAAATAATCGATAAAAATGTCACTAAAAAAAATAAAAATGATGAAAGACTTGTTGTTAGGGGTGTAGTGTTTAAAGAAAATAAGTTATTGGTTGTTTTTCCTAAAGATGAAATGATTTATGGAACACCTGGTGGTGGAGTCGACCCAGGAGAAACTTTAATAGACGCCTTGAAGAGGGAACTTAAAGAGGAAGTAGGGGCTGAAAAAATAAACATTATTGAGTATATCGGTACAATGAGTTCACTTCGAAAAGGAATGTATGACGACAACACATATACTCCTCTTCATCATTACTATTTGGTTGATATTTTAGAATTTGGAAATCAAAGTTTAGTTGATTATGAACAAGAAATAGGATTAGATTTTGGTTTTGTTGACATTGATGATGCTATTTATATCAATGAAAAATCATTAGAAAAAAGAGATCAAGAATATCTTGATTTTTATACTAATCAGCAAACGATTATTAAAGAGCTTAAATCCATATATAAAAAATAACACTTCAAATGAAGTGTTATTTTTGATTTTGTTTTAGTCTGCTTTTTAGTTCGGTAATTTCATTATTAGTTAAGTTTCTCCATTTACCTACAGGCAAATCAAGGGTAATATTCATAACTCTTATTCTTTTTAAACTAAACACTCGGTAATTAAATTGATCACACATTTTTCTTATTTGGCGATTCATACCTTCAGTTAATATTATTCTAAAATAATACTCACTCATTTTTTCAACAAAACACTCTTTTGTCATTTTGTCCTTAATCATTACGCCTTCACTCATTTGTCTAATAAACTTATCTGTAATGAACTTATCAACTCTTACAATATATTCTTTTTCATGTTCATACTCACTTCTCAATATATCATTCACAATGTCTCCATCATTTGTCATTAGAATCAAACCTTCACTGTCTTTATCTAATCTACCAATATGGAAAATTCTCTCTTTATGACCAATAAAATCAACTAAGTTTGTTTTGTCTTTTTTATCAGTAGTAGATGTTATACCTCTTGGCTTATTAAGTGCGATATAAACTATCTCATTATTATGTTCAATTATGTTACCATTGACAGTTACAACATCATCATCCTCAACAACATCACCTAAAACAGCTGTCGTCCCATTTAAGGTAACTACACCTTCTTCTATTAATTTATCTGCTTCTCTTCTTGAAGAGTATCCGGAACTTGATATAAACTTATTTATTCTCATATTATCATTACCTTTCATACACTATAACTATACTAGAAATGAGATTAAAGTCAATGAAAAAGTCAATCCTAAGGATTGACTAATATGTTATTTTGAGTTTTGATATAAGATGAAATTTTATAGAATACTAAAAAAATCGGAAATAATACTATTGTTAGAATTGGATTTATCAACTCTGTAAATAAATTACTTTTTTTATTTCTTCTAAACTTCAATCTATTTAAGAACAAATGCATTGAAATACCCATACCATTTGTCATTGTAATCATTTCAGCACTAGCAACTATTGCTTTAGTTGTTTCAAATCCGTAAACATCCATTAACCTTTTTATGATTAGTGGATCTTGTTGTTCATGCGAGTATGCATAATTTTGTCCAAACATTACCCCAACGGCCTCATTTTCAGGAACTGCAGTGGAATCATTATTAAGAATCTTCGCTATGTTTTCTTCGGTCATTCCTGATGATAAAGCTATCTTTGTATGCACAAAAGAACATAGTTCACATCCATTAACCTCTGTTACGGCTAGCATAATTCTTTCTTTAAATTTTTTATTAAAAGCCTTTATTTTTCTTGCTCTTTTTAAGATTATAAAAGCCTTAGCAGCTTTTTTAATATTTTTTACTTGTTCATATAACCTAAAAACTCTCATTGATTTTGTCAATTCTACCACCTCAAATAGAGTTTACCACTTTAAGCAAAAATATTGTTTGAAAATGAAACTTTTTCTAAATATGTACGTTTTCATTATTATATTATTTAGAAGCTTTCTTTATAACTTTGTCCATTCTTTTCATTACAAAATCATATCCGACATCTTTAATATGAGGAATATTACATTCCATACATGATTTTATACCATTATCCAAATACTTAAAATTACCATTACATTCTTCTTTCAATGTATATAAAGGACAATAGCAAAAAAGACAATTAAACTTTTCTATATCCATTTTATGACATGGGAAATATTCACATTCTTTATTTTGATAAAATTTATAACTCATTTCCTTTACCTCTTTTATACATATTTACAAAACTGAAAACTATTACAAAACCAAGTAATAAGTTAATTATTGAGTAAGTTATTGCTAATGAGTCATCACCTAATTGATATAGATAAAACTTACTTACAAAATATTCTAGGCTAAATACTAGATAAATGATAGACGTTCCAATGTAAATTTTAGTTTTCTGGATCACGAACATTCCTTTATCAATAATAAAATTATAGCTACACATTGATACCATAAGTAATAAGAAAAAAAGCAAGTAATCAACAGCTTGTTCAATACTGACCGCTATAATTTGATTATTCCATGTTATTGTTGAAACACTTGTGCCAAACATAAGTAAAAACGTTATATAAAATGTAATAACAGTTACTACAATATTTACTTGCGAAACTTTAAAATACTTTATTTCATCATTGTTATGTCTCAACTTTTTATCACTATAATTTGTTAATACAATAGCTATAAAACAAGCACTAATTATTACCATAGGTATAAATTGTAGTTCATAGGCATAATTAGCGAAAAATAAAAGTGCACTCAACCCAATTAATACCCCTGTTGAAATATCGTTAAATACTTTTGACTCAGTTATTGAATCAGTTAAAAACATTATTGTAGTACCTATCAAGAATATTGTAGATGCAAAAATCATCCATGCTATGAAAACAACAGGTCCATTAATTCCTTTATAGATTATTTCAAAACCTCTGAGGACTGTCCCATCGACTTTAAACATTGGCAAAATATATGTAATAATTATTAATATGGAGATTATCAGTTTCAGTATGTTTTTACTCTTTGATGTTTTCTCTATTTTGTTTTTCACACCATTAATAATTTCGTTAATAGATAAATCATATAGTATACTCATTTTTTCAAGTGACTCAATATCCGGCACACTCTCTCCTCTTTCCCATTTAGAAACAGCTTGTGGCGATATACTGCATAATTTAGCAATTTCTTTTTGTGTTAACTTTCTTTCTTTACGCAACTTAGATAAATACAATCCCATTAATTCGTTATCCATATAATCATCTCCTCAAATCTTATTATATCAATAATCTATGTATAGTACAAAATATTTATAATTTACACAATTCAACCAGTAGTTAACAAGGAGAAAAAAGCTTATTTAAGCTTTTTTCTCCTTGTTTTTATTTCTTTTTTCCAAAAACCTATTATATTTAAGTGCTTTAAAATATTGTTCTAATCTATCTTTTTCTATAGTTCCATTGTCAATTTCAAATAAAACATTACATCCAGGTTCATGTTGGTGAGAACAGTCTCTAAAACTACATTTTTTACTTGCATCAAAAATATCATCAAAGTGTTCATCAATTTCCCCAATTATATGACTATTAATTATTCGAATACCCGGTGTATCAATTATGTAACTATTTTTCTCAATTTCAATTAACTCACGATGCACAGTTGTATGTCGACCTTGATCATCCGATGTTCTTATTGTGTTTGTTTTGAAATGTTGCTCGTTAATTAAGCTATTTATTATTGTAGACTTTCCAACACCAGAAGAGCCTATTAAAATTGATGTTTTATCAAGGCAAATATTTTTTATCCTATTTATATCATCAACATCAAAACTATTAACACACAATACTTTTGAGTCAACAACTTTTGAAACTTCATTCACATAATAATCAATATCAGTAACTAAATCCTTTTTTGTTAATATTATTACAGTTTCGACATTTGCACTATAAGATATATTGATGAAGTTTCTTAGTTTAGTAAGATTGAAATCAACATTCATAGATAATACAATAAACACTAAATCAATATTTGCAGCAAATACTTGTTTGTTCATTTGTTGGCCTACTCCAAGTCTAGAGAGTTCTGAATATCTTGGAATAATTCTTTCAATTACAGAAACATCATCACTATCTTTTGGTATCATAACATAATCACCAACAACAGGGTAATCACTAATGCTAATTATGTTATATCTCAATCTTCCAGAAATTGTAGCATTGACCAGTTTATTATTTTTACTTAAAACATAATTCGTTTTGTTTACTGTGATTACTCTATATAAATCCATTAAATCTTTAAATTTTTCATACTCATTTTTAATAATTTCTTTCATTTTTTTCTCCTTTTATATTCATTTTACTTTTTTAGTAACGAATACAAAACCAAACAAAAAAGCCTCCAATTTAGAAGGCTTTAAATTTTATCTAAAAAAATTTCAGAAATTTATCTTCTCAATTGTGATGTTGTATTCGCTTTTACTACATTTCTATCAATAACGTTCATAAAACATCACCTCTTTCTTTTCTTATTTATAATACATCAGTTTATTTATAATGTCAATTACTTATATTTGATTCCGCTTAAATCAATTTCAAATCTACATGAGCCATCTTTATTTAGTGCTGATTTTAGTACTTTAACAGGTAGCTCTGTTTCAAAAATGATATCAAATTGAAACTTAGCATACCCTGCACTACAATAGCACCAGTTTTTAGAGATGTTTATTTGATCATTTTTTAGTGATTCTCTTGCAAAAGGACAGTGACATAAGTAATATGCTTTTTCATCTTCATTTTTTGCGTCTAAGTATGCCTCAATATCATATGGGATTTTCATTGTGTAAAGTTTATCCCCAATTCTTACTGCTGATAGTATTTCTTGATTACTTTTGACATATTCTAAAACTCGTTTACTTATTTTTTGTTCATACCATACTAGGTTATTTTCATAATGATACTCAAGTTCCTTAATCTTTCTAATATATAAATCCTCTAGGTATTTATCAAGGCTCTCTGAGTTTTCATATATCCCTTTTTCTTTTAACATCGGTTCTATTGGCATATTGTGATTATTCCCTGCTAAACTAACTCTTAGTTCTTTTTTTGTAAGCGTGTCTTCAATCTTAGTAATCAACTTTTCTGTGTATCGTGATATTTCGTCAAGTTTTGTCCCTAAAATAGGCATATTAATATTATCAAAGATGATTTCCTCTAAATTATTTGTATGCTTATTTATTCTTTCTTTAATATTCTCAACTACACCTAAACCGCCTAGATATTTAGTAAAGTGAATATAAATATCTTTGTTATCAACTAGATAATAATATCTAGCTAATGCTAAAAAAGTATCTATTGTGTTTTTATTCTTAGAAACTAAAAATGCTATATAATCATCAATATCACTCTCTGATACCTCATTTATATTAGAAGACTGTAGGTAAACTAAAAAATCCTCTAATGATTTTATTGCTTTTTTTGTCTCCTCTTCTGAAAACCCTCTTTTTGTGTAGTAATCTAATAATAATTTTTTCATTATATTACCTCCCATGCGCAGTCCCTATTCTGCAATATGATTA
Organism: Candidatus Izimoplasma sp. ZiA1; assembly: GCA_002285055.1. Lineage (GTDB taxonomy): Bacteria > Bacillota_I > Bacilli_A > Izemoplasmatales > Izemoplasmataceae > Izemoplasma_C. The sequence continues at coordinate 47,812 of NQYJ01000003.1, read as the reverse complement.
TACCATATTTTATATACAAAAAAAATAAAGACAAAAATCGTCTTTATTCAAATTTGAATTTAAAATCAACATTGAGTGAATCCCTAACGTTAATAAAATCACTTATTACGCCTCTAGTTAAAGGTACTCCACTGTCTTTTCTTTGTAGCCAAACATCATACTCTTTTTCCCCTGCAGTGTATATTCGTTTTGATCCTGGAGCTAATGTAGAATTTCTTAATTCTCTTAATATGTCTCCAGCAATTCTCTTAAATGTATCAAGCCCCATGAATGCTTCAGTATCAATTGCAATAAAGAAATGACCCAGTGGATAAGGTTTTTTATTCCCAGATTCATCAATTCCACTTAAAGATTTTAAAAATGAACCAGCTTGTAATGCTGATGATAGAACTTCAACCACTGTAGCATAACCATAACCTTTATAACCTGCTAAGTCTTCACCAATACCCCCAAGCGGAGCAAGTGCTGCTCGTCCTTGTGTTAAATCAATTAATATTTCATCACTATTAGTTTTTGGTAATCCGTCTCTTCCAACAACCATACCTTTTGGAGTATCTTTACCAATTTTTGCAAAGTATTCAATTTTTCCTCTTTGTGTTATTGAGGTTGCACAATCTAAAACAAAAGGGAACTCCTCATCAGTTGGCAAACCAAAAGTAAGAGGATTAGTTCCTAACATATTTTCAACACCAAAAGTTGGAGCTATACTAGGTCTTGCATTTGTCCCTGTAATACCAATCATTCCAGCTTTTGAAGCCATAGTAGCATAATAACCAGCAATACCATAATGAGTACTATTTCTAACTGCTACCATACCCATACCATATTCTTTTGCTTTATCTATTGCCATTTGCATAGCTTTTTTACTTATAACCATTCCCATGCCATTATTCCCATCGATAACAGCTGTAGTTTTAGTTTCTCTTATTACATCAATTTTTGTAACTGGATTTAGTATCCCTTGATTTATTCGATCAATATAAATTGGTTTAAATCTATTAACACCATGTGATTCTATCCCTCTTCTATCACTTTCCATTAATATGTCAGCGCATGTGTAAGCATCTTCTTCAGGTAGTCCCACTTTCATAAATACTTTAACCATAAATTCTTCAATTTCATTCCATGATACATTAGTTCTTTCGTCCATAACTTTCATCTCCTTAAATTAAATGACTATGAGTTTCATGATCTTCATAAGTAATTTCATTTGCTTTCTTAAATGCCCATTTAACAATTAACTCTCCAAAAACTTTATATATTAATACAGCACCTAAAATTACTGTAAGAATAGTTGAACCAATTTCAACAAACTCGCTATTACCTGTTTCATTAGCAAGCTGAATAAATCTTATTTCAGCTAAAATAGCCATATCTATTGCAACACCACCTTGTGGAATCAGTGTTGCTCCAAGGTATTTTTTAACTGAAGCATGTTCATTTAAGACAACTGCTGCAGTTGTTGCTCCAAGAATTTTACCAATCACACGTACGACAATGTAAATAAGTCCAATTAACTCTAAAGTTCCTAGTAATGCTATATTTAGTTCTGCTCCTGATAGTGTAAAAAATACTAAAAGAATTGGTAAAATAAAGGAATCACTAATTAACTTTACTTTGTTCCTAAGATCTGCCCCTAGTCTATTTGCTAGAATCGCTCCAATTGTAAGTGGTAATAATATTTGCGAAGTTTCAAACATATAGCTAAATCCAATCCCAAATAGTAATCCAATTATAACTATTAAGAATATTGTGATCTTATCACCCTTATAAAAGTAATTGAGGAAACGTACAACCACAACTCCAATAATTATTCCTACGATAATACTCAACCCTATCTCTAGTAGAGGTGCACTAACTAAATCATAAAAGTTTATTGCGCCAGTACTTGATGCGAGAAAAATAGATACTGGTAAAATCAATGCAAATAGAATTACACCAAACACATCATCTAGGGCAATTATCGGACATAACAACGCCGTTAATCTACCTTTAGTTTGATAACTTTTAATACATGCCACAATTGGTGCAGGTGTAGTTACTGTTGCTATTGCTCCAAATATTAATGCATATGTCCAGGCATACTCATCAACAAACAATAAAATTGCTCCTCCAACTAAAACAAATGTTACTAGCGCTTGAAAAAGCGTTAAAATAATAACTGAGTTTCGATTATACTTTAACATTTTTAAATTCACTTCAAGTCCTACATTATATCCTATAAATCCAAGTCCTAGAATTTTTAACGTTTTCAAATCTTTAATTACTTCAGCATTAAATAGGTTCAATAGATTTGGACCAAAAAGCATACCAATTAAAATATAACCAGTAACTTTCGGTAGTTTAAATGTTTCAGCTATTTTTCCACCAATTATTCCTACTGTTAATAAAAATGCAATATCAAAAAATACATTTGACTGTATATCTTCAAAAACAAAAAAGAAATTTAAGTAGTTAATATTTAGTAATTCATTCATATTTGACCTCCATACAAAAAAGTATTAGTTTTTATTTAATTTACAGTAATCTAAGTTTATCTTGTTATTTTTATCTATTTCAAATGCTTTATCAAGTTTAGAACATGGATAAATATCACATTCACCACAATTATTTATGCCTTTAGAAAGTCCACAAATCCTAATTGCACAATCTGTGCAAAACTTAAATAATAATTCACTATCCTTATAACAACCAGTGCAATTTATATCCTCTATATTTAAGGAATAGTTATCTGATGAGTATTTTTTTCTAACTTCTTCTTTATACTCTAAATCACCTTTTATAGTTGCTTTATATACTAAACATTCATGACAATCAAAACCACAAAAGACTATTCTACTAGTATCTTTCACCATTGTTTTTTATTTACCTTGCAAACAAATAGCGTATGTTCAGTGGTATCTCGATAATGTTCCATTTCACAATTTTCACTAGCAAATCTAATATAATTATTATATATTGTTTTATCCTCATAATCGTATAATCTTTCTAACTCAAGTTGAAGTCCAGATAAAAAGCCTTCTGCCCCAGCATAGCTAACTATCTCTAAGCCAGCTTCTTCAACCTCAATTTTTGCCATAGACGGTTTTGTAAAGTAAGCCTCAGTAAAAGACTCTTCACTACTTAGTTGCCAATTCCCTTTAATTGAATTATTAAAAGATATGTCATTTACATATGCTTCAGGAAACTCATTGAGACTTGATCTTATAATTCCATATGAGTTTATATAAGAAATGATAATAACACCTTCGTTTTTTACAATCCTTTTAGCATCTTTTAGAACTTTTAATCTGTCTTCTTTATTTAATATATGATACATAGGGCCTAAGATTATAGCATTATCAAATGAATCATCTTCAAATTTGTCTAGCTCGAGTGCACTCATCGCATAATAATTTTCAGCTTTCAAGTTCTCACTTTCTATTGTTGTTCTTGCTAAATCAATTGATTTATCACTAATATCTAAAAGAGAAACTTTATAGTCTCTTTTTAATAGTTCAATACTGTATCGACCAGGACCACTTCCAATATCAAAAATATGAGTATTTTTTAACATATACTTTTCTATCAAATACATTGTACTTCTAAACTCAATTATTGAGTAATGGTTGTTCAGACGATTAAGTTCGTGAACTGATATATCATTGTAGTATTTTTTTACAACTTCGCTCATTAATATCACCTCGTAAAAATTATACCATAAATAAAAAATAAAAAAGACACTAAAAGTGTCTTCTATATTGTTTTATTATATCTTTTTCTATCTTTTTCATCCAATACTTTTTTTCTTAGACGAATACTTTTTGGAGTAATTTCCACTAGTTCATCATCATTGATAAACTCTAAAGCTTGTTCAAGTGTAAATGTAAGAGGTCTTAAAAGTTTAACAGCCTCATCAGCCCCACTACTTCTAGTATTAGTTAATTGCTTATTTTTACAAGCATTAACCACTAAGTCATTGCTTCTTGAGTTGATTCCAATAATCATGCCTTCATATACGTCAACACTTGGTCCAACAATCATTCTTCCTCTATCACTTAAGTTAAATAATGAGTAAGCCATTGTTTTTCCTTTTTCTTTAGAGATTAATGCACCATTTCTTAATTTTTCAATTGCTCCTGCATATTTATCATAAGCAGCAAAAGATTTTTCCATAGTACCTGTTCCTCTTGTAGCGTTTATAAACTCACTACGATAACCGATTAATCCTCTTGTAGGGACAAGATACTCTAATCTTGTAGTTCCCATATTTGTATCCATTTGTTGCATCATACCTTTTCTTTGATTTAACTGGTTGATAACTGATCCAGCGTATTCATCATCACAAGTAACGATAACTCTCTCAAATGGTTCATATTTTTTTTCGTCTCTTATATCATATAAAACTTCAGGTTTAGAAACACATAGTTCAAACCCTTCACGTCTCATATTTTCAAGTAAAATTGATAAATGAAGTTCACCACGACCACTTACTTTATAACCTTCAACTCCATCAAGATCTTCAACAATTAATCCTACATTTGTTTCAAGTTCTTTTTTAAGACGATCTCTTATTTGTCTAGTTGTAACTAAGTGACCTTCAAGACCACTAAATGGTGAGTCATTTACTAAAAAGTTCATTGATAATGTTGGTTTTTCAATTTCAATCAACTCAAGAGATACGATGTTGTCTTTATCACAAACTGTTTCACCTATAGATATATGATTAATCCCAGAAAATGTTACTATATCTCCTGCATAAGCGATTTCTTTTTCTACTCTATTTAATCCTTCATTAACAAATATTTTACCGATTTTTCCGTTAACAATTTCATTATTTCTTTTACTTATTTTGATTGTATCATTAGCATTTAAAACACCACTTAAAATTCTACCAGTTCCAAGTCTTCCTAGATAATCATCATATCCAAGTGTTGAAACTTGTAAAACTAGAGGTTCTTCAGATGTATCAGGATAAGGTTTAACGTTTTCAAGAATAACTTCAAAAAGTGGTTCTAATGAATCGCTATCATCTTCAATTTCTTTCATCGCAATACCTTCTCTTGCTACTCCATAAACAATTGGAAAATCAAGTTGTTCAAGAGTTGCTCCTAGTTCTACGAATAAATCAAAACATAAATCAACAACTTCTTCAGCACGTTGGTCTTTTTTATCAATCTTATTAATAAATACAATAGGTAATAAACCTTGTGCTAAAGATTTTTTTAGCACTACTTTTGTTTGAGGCATTGGCCCCTCACTAGAATCAACTAACAAAATCACTGTATCAACAGTTTTCATTATTCGTTCCACTTCACTTGAAAAGTCGGCATGGCCTGGTGTATCAACTATATTTATTTTAGTCCCTTTATGTTCAATTGAACAGTTTTTGGAATAAATCGTAATACCTCTTTCTTTTTCAAGATCATTACTATCCATTACTTGTTCAATAATCTCATCATGTTCATTAAACACTCCACTTTGTGCTAAAAGGGCATCAACTAGCGTTGATTTACCAGCATCAACATGGGCAATTACTGCAACATTTATAATATCTTTTTCTCTCATAATATTACCTCCACGGGTAAAAAAATTGCTTCTTAAAAAAAGCATACAAACTACTATACCACAAATAAAAAATAATAAAACATAAAAGCGTTTTATTTATAAAAAAAACAACACTATTAGAGTGTTGTTTAATCACCAATACTAAATGTAAGTGTTACTGGGTTGTGATCACTGTTTTCAAAACCAAGATCGTTTCCTGTAACATCTACTACTGTAATATTAGGAGATACTAAAAATCCATCAATCACAGTTTCAAAGTTTATCCCCTCAACATATGGTGTGTCATCACTTCTAACCGTGTTAACTTCACCATCAAACGCCAAGCTGAATCCTGTATCAAAAAGTTCATCTGGCAAGATTGCTACCCATTCAGGTAAATCTTCAGTATATAAAGAGTTATCTAATAAATGATTCCAATCTCCACCAAAAATAACATATGTATTTTCTTCATCATAGATTTCATTTATGTGATCTATTAAAAACTGAACTTGTTCTGCTCTTATTAAACCACCTTGATCATAGGCTGATAAATGAATGTTAATCATATAAAGAGTTTTTCCATCGCCAAGATCATAAACGTCTTCCATTACACTACGATCTAAATCAAAATATTTTCTTGGGAATGGTTCATCTCCTGGTAAACGATATCTAGTAGATGATTCTACTTGGTACTTTGATAGGTTTAATAAACCTGAATATGCACTACCTAGTGGATTCATAACCGGAATCGGAATCCATTTAGCTTTAAAGTTATATGAAAAAGTTGCAGTATAATCACTAAAATAATCCGTTATTCCTTTAACTTGATTAACATTAGCACTTCTTGTCCCCTTAACATCTACTTCTTGTAAAAAATAAAAATCTGAATCTACAGTTTCAATAAAAGAAATAACTTGTTCGATATTTTCTTCTGTTTGTTCTTCACTACTAGTTCTAGACATAGTTCCACCATCTAAAAAGAAATCTTGGTCTTTATCAAGTCCACCATATCCTATATTAAATGTTGTTACACTAAAAGTGTTACCAGTAATAGTAGTATCCAAATTATTTATAATTTCACTATTTTCAACTAGCGCAGGATCAAAATCTGTTACGATTATATAACCAACAAAACCGACAAATAAAAATACTAAAACTAAAACTAATCTTATACTAATTTTAAATATTTTTTTCATTTCTACACCAAACCTTTCCTATATATTATATCAAAAAAGTAAACAATAATAAATAAATTTTTTTAAGTATTATATATTGACTTAACAGCTTATAGGGTGTAATATACTAATATGCGTATATAAGTATATGAGGTGAGCAAATGAAAGATTTAACAGCATTATTCAAAGTACTGAGTGATGAAACTAGAATAAGAATAATAAATCTACTTTCAAAAAAATCTCTTTGCGTATGTGAACTTGTGGAAATTCTAGAATTAAGTCAACCAAAAATTTCGAAACATATCGCAAAACTAAGAGAGATAGATATTGTTGATACTAAACGTGATGAGCAATTTATTTATTATTCTATAAAAACAAACAACCATCTTTACCTTCAATTATTAACTACTATTTTTACAAGTATTACTGATAATGAAGTTTTAAATGATGATTTAAAGAAACTAGATGCAAAAAATACTTTTAAATGTAGTGGAGGATTATTATGAGTTTTTTTGAAGCAATAAATTCAATATTCTTGAAAATGGATTGGTTAAATACTCTTGTAAAAAATATTTTAGAGTTTCTATTTAATTTAGATGTTACAACTAGAATTGGTGGAAGCATACAATTCTTCTTCTTCGACACAATTAAGATTTTTATTCTATTATGTGTCTTAATATTTGGTATCTCATGGATTCAAAGTTACTTTCCACCTGAAAGAACTACTAGAATTCTTCAAAAATACAAAGGAATTAAAGGTAACATTATCGGGGCTTTACTTGGGACAATTACCCCTTTTTGTAGCTGTTCAAGCATTCCTATATTCATTGGTTTTACAAGAGCAGGATTACCTGTTGGTATAACTTTTTCTTTCCTAATTAGTTCTCCATTAGTAGATCTTGCTTCATTCTTAATTTTATCTTCTTTCTTTGGTGTTAAAATCGCATTAATATATGTTATTGTTGGTTTGATTTTAGCAGTATTAGGTGGGACTTTAATTGATAAGCTAAAAATGGATAAATATCTACAAGATTATGTTGTAGATATTAAGAAAGACGCAAACGGCAATATTATTGAACCTGAAACATTAACTAAAAAAGAAAGATTTACCTATTCAATTGATCAAGTTAAAGATATAATTAAAAAGGTATGGTTATACATTTTGATTGGAGTCTTAATTGGTGCATCTATTCACAATTATATTCCCCAAGATATTATTAATACAGTGGTTGGAGATAAAAACCCATTTAGCGTCATCATTGCAGCTTTAGTAGGAATACCAATGTATGCTGATATTTTTGGTACTATTCCAATCGCAGAAGCTCTGTTTGATAAAGGTGTTGGCATTGGAACTGTATTATCATTTATGATGGCAGTTACAGCACTTAGTTTACCTTCAATGGTTATGATTAGTAAAGTTGTTAAAAAAGAATTATTAATTACATTTATTGGAATTGTTTCAATTGGAATTATAATAATCGGGTATGTATTTAATGCCATTGATTATTTAATATTATAGGAGGATAAAGATGATTATAAAAGTATTAGGTGGGGGTTGCCCAAATTGTGTAAGACTTGAAGCAAACACTAAAGAAGCTCTTAAACAATTAAATATGGAAGCTGAGATTATCAAAGTTAAAGATATGAAAGACATCGTCGCTTATGGTGTGATGAGTACACCTGCGCTTGTGGTTGATGAAAAAGTTGTAAGTTATGGTAAGGTATTAAAACCTGCTGAAATCGCAAAGCTTATCAAATAAAAAAAGTTCACTTTATAATATAAAGTGAACTTTTTTATTTCTCATCTATTCGATACATAATCTCATTTCTTCTAAGAAAACTTGGAATAAATGGTGGTTGATACCTCAAAACGTATTTTTCGTTTGTAATTCTTATATCATGCTCAATTACATATTTTTGTAGTAATAAATCGTTTTTTTCAAAATTTCCCTTGCTCCATTTACCACTAAACCTGATTACTAAAAACTTACCCCCTTCAACATGATTCAAATAGACATTATTTGAAGGTAGAGGAATATCTTTTTTATCGTATTTTCTAGGAATAACAAAGCTAGTAACAAGAGTATCATCAACCACATTACTAATTACTGGAGTTGTCATTTTAATTTTTTCTTGTTTATGGTTAGCACCACTTATGTAATTAAATACCTCATTAAAACCATTACTATGATTCTCATCAATTTGTGACTTGGTACTAACAATATTAAAATCGGGATACCTTCTTATTTCGATGTTTTTATTCTTATAATCAACCAAATAATTAATCGTTTCAAACATTCTCATAAAATCACTCCTTAATAAAATTTAATATATCAGTAAATACCTCTGTCCTATTAGTTTCTTGGAGTAAATCATGTCTTGCTTCTTCATATAATTTTAATGTAACATCAATATCTACTAATTCCATTTCTTCAGCTAATTTTTTTGTGTCCTCACCAAATGCTGTTGATGGGTCATGAGTCCCTGAAAGCAATAATATTTTTTGATCAATATGTTTTGGTTTTTTAGATACTTTTTTAATTATTCTAAGCAAATCAACAAAAGCACTAACACTTAATCTAATATATAAGTAATTATCGTTTTTATTTATTTCCGTCTTCATTTTATCTCTTGTTAACCACTCAATAAAATGTTCTATTTCTACTTTTTCATTCAGTTTTAGTTGTGTTTTTCTAAACATATTATCAAAGAATTTTGATGGTTTTTTTCTACCAAAGAGTTTGATTATATCTCCCATCAATATTACTAATCCAAGACCTTTTTGTTTTGAATATCCTGTTCCAATAAGAATAACTTTTTTATATTCATTATCAAATTTATTCAAATATCGCCTTGAAAGTAACGCTCCCATACTATGGCCTATTAAATAGATATCTAAACCCTTATAGACCCTTCGAATTTCTTTTCTAACTGCGTTGATACCATCTAATAATGTTGAGACACCCCAAGTAAAGTAAACAACGTCACCATCTAAACTTGTTCTTGATTTCCCTTGAGAGATATGATCGTGAACAAAAACAACATAACCTGCTTTATTCATTACTTCAGCAAATTCAACATATCTTAATCCATGTTCATTAATCCCATGTAAAACCTGAATAACTCCTTTAGGATTTTTAACATCATCAAACTTATAGACATGTAACTTAAATCCTCTTTTATCTCTTATCTTATACTCACTCATCAAATCACTCCTTAGTCATCTATATTATAATACTTTTTTTAGAAAATTGAAAAGAAAGCACAAAGTGCTTTCTTAATAAATCACATCATAAGTATAAACAAGTCCAACATTGTTTATGATTGTCACTACAAATTTATATGTTTTATTTTCTTTAAATTCGTATTCAAACTCATACACATCAGGATTACCCAAAGTACTTGTTACTACGTTGGTAGTTTTTACTAATACATCATCTTCAAACACTTCAACCTTTATATTTTTAACTTTGAAGTCTTCTTTTGTGTATTCCGATAGTGGAACAAATATTCTTCCAACGCTTCCATCAGCAGAAACCATTTTTTCTATAAAATACATATCGTCATAATCTAGTTTAAGATTTAAATCCTTTTGTTCTAGGTTTGAAACTGAAGTCCCATTAACCTTTTGAATCACTAGTTCATAGTTATGTTCAACACTTAGTCTTAGTGTATTTGAATAATTTAATGTCACAGTATTAAGATCATAATTAGTAATCTCTTCAGTCTCTTTATTAATCAATAATAATCTATAATTATCACCAGTAACAATTTCTCTAATGTTAATCAAAATATTTACATCAAAAGTCAAATCTTCAACGTGAAAATCACCAAATGTAACACTAAATTTTTGAATATCAAGTTCACTTAGTTGAAAATCATTAAGTAAATCCTCTATATCATTTATATTAGTCATTTGAATTTGATTTTGCCATGATAACTGATTAATTTTATTTGATAGGTCTTCAATTCTTGTTTCTAATTTTGTTATTTTACTCATTGTTACACTAGATATTATTATTAATGCAAGTATCGATAGAGTTGCTAAAAATGGTAGGGGCTCAATCATTCTTGATTCAACACCACTATTTAAAGAATTATTGATGTTCTTTTGATAGATTGATTTGTAAACTGCAAATAATAAAAAAATAACTAATGGAACAACTAAAACAAAAATCAACATTAAAATAAACGTCATACTTTTTTCCTCCTATAATCCGATGTTTTCTTTGAAGTTTTGAAGATAACTTCTTGAAACATAAACAACACTATTATCTTTCATTATTAACTGATATTTTGAATTAAGTAATGGTTTAATTTTAGAAATCATCTTTTTATTAATAACAATTGATTTTGAAATTCTTATAAATCCATGATTTGAAAACATACCTTCAATTTCATATATTTTTTCATTTATTGTGAATGTATCAGACAAGGTATGAAGAATCTTCTCATGTCCAAAACTTTCAATAAATACAATCTGATGGTAATGAATAATCTCAAAATAATCATCTTTTTTTCCGATTACACTTTCTGGTGTATAATCATCCTCTTTAAAGGTTAAGTGAGACATTGGATTAATTGTAAATCCTGCTTTTTTAAGCTTTTCTTCATATAATTTGTAATTATCTTTTTTACAGATGATTTTAATATCCATTTCCTCACCTCACTTCTACATTATAGTATAAACTAATATCATTTATTGCTTTAAATCACAAGTGACAAATAATCCGATACAACTTACAGTGAAAAGTAAATATAAAAACCATATCTTGTTTTCTTAAAAAAGAATCGCTTAAAAATTTAAAGAGATTCTTTTTGTTGAATTAGTATATTACTTACAAACAGTTTGGTTTCTACCTAATGCTTTTGCATTATAAAGATGATCATCTGCAATTTTTATCAACTCTTCAGTGTTATCTGTATTATTTTCAGGGAACGATGTTCCACCGATACTTACAGTGATTTTAATTTCTTGATTTCCATGAACAATTTTATTTTCTTCAATAATTCGTCTTATTTTTTCTGCGATAATACAAGTGCCTTCTGTTGATGACCCTGGTAATAAAGCCATAAACTCTTCACCACCATATCTAACCAAAACATCACCTTTTCTTAGATTCTTAGAAATTATGTTAGTGAAGTTAATCAGTACTTGATCTCCTATTATATGACCATATGTGTCATTAATTTTCTTAAAATGATCAATATCAAACATTAAGACTCCAAGAGGGTTATTAGTTCTCACAGATCGACTATACTCCTCCTTAAATCTTTCCATACCAAATCTACGATTATAGATTTTTGTTAGCGAGTCAAGAACGGCTAATTGTTCAAGTTTGTCATGGATTATTGCGTTATGCATACCTAAAGAAAGACCATGAGTATAAACATTCAATTGGTTTATATCTATATCTTTATATTCATTTGTTGAAGCAAGTAAAACAAGACCTAAAACCTCATTTTTATAACTAATTGGTTCAATTAATATTGCTTTTGGATAAAACTCTAACAAACCTGCTTCAATTTTAATATCATTTGGAAAGTTGAACTTTATTTGTTGATTATTAGAAAACGATTTGTGAACAATTTCCATATCAAGTAGTGATTCTGTATTTTTAATTAGATGTGAAGCAGAAACTTCAATTTTTCCACCTTTATCAATTAAAACTACACCAGCACTTGAATTAGTATAATCTATTATGTGTTCTAAAGCCTTTTTACTTAGTTTTTCTAAATCAAGTTCATTGGTAAATATCTCTGTAAATTTTCTAATTGAGGATTCACTTTTTAATGTCGTTAAGAAAGACTTAACAAGTTCATTGAACGAGTTCGCACTTTCGCCAATGACATCATCACTGTCTACTGGTATGTGACACCTTTTTAAACAGTCCTCATCATCAAAATTATCACTATTTTTTAAATTTTCATTAACATATTGCATTCTTGTTGATAAAATATTTAATCTCTTGCCAACAACAATGTTTACTAGAATTACATTAAAAACCCCAACTACAACTCCTGCAACAATACAACCTATGATAAATAGATAGTTTGATAAATATTCTGCGGGTATTCCTATTACATATGTAAATAGTGGGAAAACAATCCCGATAATTAATCCGAATCCAATCATATAAATTGCTAAGTCTAAAAATACTTTTTTTGTCATTCTCATTTTTTCACCTCGTGTTTACTATTAGAATTATAACATATAAATAGTCTATTTTTATAACAAAAAAACACTTCAAATAGAAGTGTTTAATACTTTTTCTTGCGAGTTTTTCCATCAGCTTTGTGAATAACATACGCAATCCCTTTTTCTTTTTCTAAAATTTTTGCATACTCGATTGCTTTGAGCTGTGTTTCAAATCTTTTTATAGCTCTTTCTCCACCCGCTTTTTTAATTTGCCAACCACCTGAATGATGTTTTGTTACATGATAAACAGTTTTACGTTTTTTTTGAATTGGTTCATCTGTTTTTTCATTTGCTAAAATGTCTTCAGGTTGTTTCTCCTCAGCATGTACTTCTAATACTTCATCAGTAAGATCAAGAGAGTCCTGATTTTCAATCACAAATTCTTTATGTTCAACTCTATCTTTTAGTTTTTGCTTTTCTAATTTTTTTTGCTTTTTCTTTTTAAATCCGAACATGATATACCTCCGTTAATCAATATTGTTATAATTAATAATATCATGTTGTTTATAAATTTTAAATTAAGATGCTTCTATTTATAAATCATCTTTAGAAAGAAGTTTCTTGTGAGTTAGCTCAATAATTGTTGCACCTATTGGTGCAGTTACGACAATAGATAAAACAGCTATAGCTAAAATTAAATCACCACTAGGAACTCCTAAAGCAAGTGGTATTGCCCCTATTGCAGCTTGTACAGTAGCTTTTGGTAGATAAGCAAAGCCTGTAAATATTCTTTCCTTTTTATTGAACTTGGTATTTAGTAAACTCGCTTGTACTCCAAGGAATCTAGCTAACAACTCAAATATCAGCATAACTAATGCCAGCAATCCTAAATTAAAAATCACTGAGACATCAACAGCAGCCCCAACTAATACAAATAATACTAGTTCTGCAAACACCCATATACTTGAAAACTTATTACGCAATCTTTTTGCACGAATCTCAGCTTTATTAAGAAATGATATACCTAATACCATAACAGCTAGTAATCCTGAAATCGGAATAACTCCATCTAATAAATTTTGTAGTGTTATTATTAAAAAACTAAAAGCCATGATGATTAAAACTTTTATTGTATCTCTTACTCTAAATTTAGCAAAGAATACTGATAAAATATAGCCTGTTACAAAACCAAGTATTGCCCCTAAAATTATTGCGATTGGAACTTGAAGAAAGCTTACTAAGTTAATATCACCAGTTTGGTATATACCTAAAAATGAAGTAAATAAAACAATAACATAAATATCATCAACACTTGCCCCTGCCATAACTAAATGTGGAATTCTTTTTTTTGTTCCATAACTTGTTTCCATAAGTTGAATCATTTTAGGCACAATTACTGCTGGACTGACAGCTGCAAGAACACTACCAAGAATTAAAGCTTCAATAAGAGGAATCCCAAATAGAATAGGCGCTAAAAATGCAACAGCAATAATCTCTAATGTTGCTGGTATAAAGCTCATAAGAATTGCCGGTTTTCCGATTGCTTTCAAGTCAGTTATATCAAGACTAAGTCCCGCTCTAAGTAATATAACAATTAATGCAATTTCCCTTAAATCTTTTGATATATTTAAGATTTGCCCATCAATAAGATTAAATGCATATGGACCTAAAAGTATACCTGTAATAATCATACCAAGAAAACTAGGAAGATTAATTTTTTTAAATATCTCACCCAAAATTAATCCAATAATAAAAATCAAAGCTAAGCTAAATAACATATAAATTTCTCCTTTGTTAGTAGAGTAATAAAAAAGCTGAGACTCCACCTAGATTAGGTAGAAGTCATCAGCAATATTTTGCGGTTCAAGTTTATAACTTAGGGAGAACTTCATTCCCATATTAATTATATCTTAATTATACATTTATTCAAGTAGTTTTACATCATAGCTTTTATGTCTTCATCAACTGTAGTAATTGTTGAAAGACTAAAAGTGTTTATCATAAACTCAGCAACATTTTTACTTAGAAATGCAGGAAGCGTTGGTCCTAACTTAATATTTTTAACACCAAGGTGTAATAGAGCTAGTAAAACTATAACTGCTTTTTGTTCATACCATGCAATATTATAAGCTATTGGTAAATCATTTATATCACATTTAAACACTTCTGCTAGTTTTAAAGCTATAACCGCTAGACTATATGAGTCATTACATTGTCCGGCATCGAGCACTCTAGGAATACCATTTATATCACCAAGGTTTAGTTTGTTATACTTAAATTTCGCACAACCAGCCGTTAGTATTACTGTGTCATTTGGAAGCTTTGATGCAAACTCTGTGTAATAACTTCTCTTTGGACTTCTTCCATCACAACCAGCCATTACAAAGAATTTCTTGATTGACCCATTATTCACGTTTTCTACAATTGTATCAGCTAACTCTAAGACTTGATCATGAGCAAACCCACCAATGATTGTTCCTGTTTCAATTTCAGTAGGAGCAACACATGTTTTAGCAAGAGCTATAATTTCAGAAAAATCTTTGTGCCCATTAATTTCACTAATATGTTTAAACTCTTTATGTCCTGAGTTACCTGTAGTGAAAACTTTATCTTTGTAAACAGCATCACTCTTAGGAGGTACTATACAGTTGGTTGTAAACAATATTGGTCCATTAAAACTTGTGAACTCTTGTTTTTGGTTGTACCATGCACTACCATAATTTCCATAAAGATGGTCATATTTTTTTAGTTCTGGATAATAATGAGCTGGTAACATTTCAGAATGTGTATATATATCAATACCTTGATCTTTACTTTGTTCAAGTAAATCTAGGATATCCTTCAAATCATGACCACTTATCAAAATACCTGGTCTAGATCCAACTCCAATTTTAACATGTGAAATTCTTGGTTTTCCAAATGTTGATTTATTCGCACCATCTAGAAGTGCCATACCTGCTACTCCCGCTTTACCTGTTTCATCAACTAAAGCCACATAATCCATTAGTCCTAATGAATCATCAGTTAAACTAATAAGTGCTTTTCTTGTAAAGTCAAAAACATATTGATCACTATATCCAAGTTTATGTGCATGAGATGCATACGCAGCTAGTCCCATTAAACCATATAGAATAGTTTCTCTAATACTTCTAATATCCTCATCTATAGTCGATAAAACTCCTACTTGTGACGCTTTCTCGATATAATCACTTGCTTTACTTCCTGCCCAAACAGTAATGTCAGTATTAAAAACAGTATTAATTCCTTCTTTTAGATTTTCTCTTAAGGCAATACCTTCAGCTATTGAATCCTTAAATACATTATCATCAAAGTTTGCATTAGTTATTAATTTGAATAACCCTTCCATGATAAATAAATCCGCAGCTAAAATATCTGTACCTTCCTTTTTCGCAGCTTCAGCAGTTATTGCTAGACCCTTTAAAACGTATTTATATGTATCCATATATGAAGCGAGTAATGGTGACTTTCCACATACACCCATTATTTCACAACCTGTATTTTTTGAAGCTTCTTGACATTGATAACAAAACATTTTCTTTTCCATTTTCTATTCCTCCTAATTGATTTCACCCAATGATAACTTATAAAAATAAAAAAATATGTGATTAAAGTCACATATTTAAAAATTCAATAATATTTTTTTCTACTTTGATAATTTTTCTATTATTTAGTTCTGAAAGTTTTCTACTAAAAGTTTCTCTTCTAAGTCCTGCCATACTAGCCAAATCGGTTTTTGATATAGGTAACTTAAGAAAATGTCTCTTATCTTTATAGTAACCAAACTTATTATATAAATGTGTTAAAACATTTAACACCAAATCATTTGATTCATGACTTGAAAAATTAAACATTTGATTCTGAAAAACACCAATTCTATTTGTAGCACAGTTGATACATGTTTCCTTAAATTCTAAGTTTGTATTAAACTGGCAATTTGCTTTTTGCATAGGTATCACTTCAAGAACCACACTAGTTATAGTTGTTGCAGTAACAAAATATTCCTTGTTATTTTTAAGAACAGTCAGTAAAGCTAGAAAATCACCATGCTTAACAATATCAATTACTCTTTCATCACCACTTGGGTAAAGTCTTGAGAGCTTAACAATACCTTCTTTAATAAAATAGATATTATCAACTTCATCACCTTCAAAAAAAATTGTTTCATTTTTTTTATAAATAGATATCTTGTTATCGCTATCGCGATATACACATTTTTCACATTTACTCATATTATCACCAACCATATTATATATATACTATTAAGAGACATAAAGTCATATAATAATAATTACAATTAACATACTACCATTATTTGAAAATACTACTGTCATATTTATACATTAGATGTAAACTATAGACGGGAAAATAGTCTAAAGACTTTAAAAAGGATATTATATGTATCAATACACAGGAAAATTAAAATCACAACTGGATAAAGTAATCCATATAAAACGAGGACGCAATTAAAGAAGTCACTGACTTAGTCTTTAATGCAATAAAAGATGATAAAATGATTCATGTTCTTGGAACAGGTCATTCACATATGATTGGTTTAGAAATGTTTATAAGAGCAGGTAGACTCGCAAATGTAAATGCAATATTAAATCCAAATGTTCTAACTAGTGATGGTGCACTTAGAAGCTCGAAACTAGAAAGAATAAGCGGGATTGCTACATCTTGTTTGATGACATTGTAACTGAAAAAGGAGATTTATTCATTGTTATATCTAATTCAGGTAGGAACTCAATCCCAATTGAATTTGCATTAAGAGCAAAGAAAGAAGGGCATAAAGTTGTGGTTCTAACATCATTAGAACAAAACAAACAATATCCTTCAAGACATATAAGCGGTAAAAAAATATATGAGATAGGAGACTATGTTTTGGATAATTGTGTCCTATCAGGTGATGGTTTGTTTACTATTGATGGCATAGTAACAGGGCTGCATCTTCAATTCAAGGAATGGCAATTTTTAATACTATTGTATTTGAGGCTATGAAAAAAGCAAGTAAGGTAAAAACTAAACTCCCTGTCTTCTCTAGTCAAAATGTTGATGGCTACAACAATGATGCAATATAGGATAAATACCGTAATCGCATCAAACATACGTAAGCATGTTAAAGGCAAGCTCAGAACATCGTGTTGTTACACCAAAAGAAAATTTTATTCTTTGTGGTTATGAACATTTCGGTATCCTAGATGATGCAAAAGAATCTACATACCGACAATATTTAGGTAAAACAGCATTATCAATTTATCAATCTCTTGAAAGCAAACTTGAGGATTGCACTGTAAAATATGGTAAGACACATATATGTGGTCTTTATTCAAGTAGAATAAACTCTAAAAAAGAAAGTGATAAATCGATTAAAAGCATTCAGTTAATTAAAAATCAAAACACTATAGTGGCCGAACTAATAAATATAACCGTTCATTCTACAGTTCTTAATAACCCAATTCTCAAAGTATAGTTCTGATTTAGTTGGTAATGTTGCTAAACAAATTAATAAGTCAACAAAAACATACTCACTTATTCATATCGGAGAAGCTGGTGATTCAAGCACAAGATTTTACAAAGAGGGTAGCGATGAACAAGTATTAAATAGAGTATCAAAATTTATCAATCTAAACTATTCGTACTACAATTAAACTTAAAAAGAGAAAAAATAGATGTAGAAGTAATTTCTTACATCTATCAAATTGGCGAAATTATTTTAATTACTTTTCCATTAGAAGTTGATGCTTCTTTAGTTTCAGACTTATATATAGAGGACAACATTTTTATAGTTAATTATGCAAACGACTATCACGGTTATATAATCAATAAAATAGATTTTGATAACACATATGAAGGTATGAGCAGTATCTTCAAAAAAATGAAGCTGAAAAATTTATTGGGCAAATTAAAAAGACACTTTAAACTAAAGTGTCTTTTCTATAAACTTAGAAAAATTATTGATATAAGTCCTATTAGAATGGTAAATAATACAAGGAATGTAAATAATACTTCCTTCATAGAAGCTCCGTGGCTTATCAAATACTCTCTAATCTCCTTTTTGTTTTTTCCAATAAATGCTTGAGAAAGCGGGCTTACATATCTTAATCTTTTAATTTTTAATGAGGCCCCTGCATCCACTAGCATTTTTACATTTGCCACTTTGTTTTTCATAATAGCTAACATTAGTGGTGTAATATTGTCCTTTATGGTTACATCTAAATTAATTTTTGAATCAACTAAGATTCCAAGAGTAATCAGATCATCTCCACTAGCAGCAATATGTAATGCAGTTAATCCACCACTATTATATAGACTAGGATCTGCTCCATTATCAATAAGTGTTTGGATTACATTATATTGGTTTCTTCTTACACTCTCAACTAATAAAGGTACTTTTAGCTGATTATGCTTTTCTATGAACTCTTTGGTGATAAGTTTTACTGATATTTCATTCAAATTATTGACAACTGAATTAAGTAAGCTTGAATGGTAATTATCTAAAAACACTCTGAGATTATAGTTATTATCAAGTAAGTAGTTTATTACATTTACGTTTTTACTATAAGTAGCGTTCATTGTTATTCCAGTTAAATAATCATTTACATTGGCTCCATTTTTGATGAAATACTCAAACATCTCAAGACTTGAATATCTTGCTACACCTGTAAGTACTGAATCATTTTCATTTATAAAACTATTTACATCAGCGCCTTTTTTTATTAAAAAATCTACCATAGCAAGATCATCACTAATAGCCGCTGTGTATAAAAAATTAACATTATTGTAGATTTTTGAGTTAACATCATATCCCGTATCTAAAATAGCTTCAACAAACTCAACATTACCACTTTCAACTATTAAGTACCCTAAACTCATTTTTTTCCCATTCTCCTCAAATATTTTTGATAAACTAACTTTATGGTTTTTAATAAGTTCTAAAAGTCCAAAATAGTTATCGTTATTGATTGAGTATGGTGTCTCAGAATTATATAATCTCTCAAATGATACAAAAAAATTGTTTAAGATTAAATAGTTCATGAGTGAGGGATTTTTATTAAAAACTGAAAAATCAAAAGCATTATATCCTGTTTTATTAATCATACTTAAATCCGGATTGTATTTCAAAACCAGTTTAAACATTTCAACGCCAGTATATCTACAAACATAATGTAGTGGTGATTCATTTCTTATGTTAAAAGAATAAATAAGATTTGATTCCTCTAATAAAAACTCAGTTATCGCGATTGCATTAAACATAACACTCATATGTAAAAGTGACTCATACTGGTAAGTCATCATATCATGACTAACTACGCCAAGCCCTATCATTTCCTGAAATCTTAATAAATCATCGTTTTCAATAACTTCATTAATAATATTATTCTCTGAGTTTCTACTAATATAATATAATTTGGACTTAAACAGTAAAATCAGTAAATAATCGATTTTCAAGTCAAAAGGTTCGTGCTTACTAATGTCTAAATCTTTATTATTTAATATACAATCAAAAACCTCATTGAATACCTCATCGTTAATTATTGAATCCTTAACGCACAATGAAATCAGATCCTTATCAATATGTGATAGCATCTGGATAATCTCTTCACCTCGGTAAATGATGCTTAAATCAGCAATCTTTGCAAAAGCTTTATACATCTGCTCTTCAAACTCGAAAGTAACTGTTTTAAAATCGATTTCACTAATTATCCTAAACACTTTTTCAATATCACTATAAAGAAAGTATTCATTTTCTTCAAT
Organism: Candidatus Izimoplasma sp. ZiA1; assembly: GCA_002285055.1. Classification (GTDB taxonomy): domain Bacteria; phylum Bacillota_I; class Bacilli_A; order Izemoplasmatales; family Izemoplasmataceae; genus Izemoplasma_C. The sequence continues at coordinate 27,196 of NQYJ01000003.1, read as the reverse complement.
ACTTTTTGTTACTTCTAATATGTCTTTCATAGTTACCTCCTTATTTATGAAAAGTATAACACATTTATTGAAAACGTTTTATTTTTATTTAAACTTGCATTAACTAATTTTTAATGGTTTAATTTAACAAAACATTGATTAAGAGTAGTAAACAAAAATATGATTTTTAGAGAGATGTCGATTTGGTGAAAGACATTAGTTATACTTGTTGAACGTGCTTATGAGTTTAATTATCGAATGTAGATGAGGTAATTACGTATCCCTGCGTTAAAGGTTGAGAGCTAATTGTATCTATACAATTAGAATTAAGGTGGTACCGCGAACTTAATCGTCCTTTTTTTAAGGATGATTTTTTTATACGCAAAAAAGGAGAGAAATTATGAATATTTTTAATTTTAAAGAAGCCATAGAATGGATTCCCTATATTTTACGGGGTCTTGAATATACATTATTAATAGCTTTATTTGCAGCTATATTTGGAGTTGTAATTGGTGTTTATATTAATCTTACTAACAAAACAAAGATTCTAAAAAACCTAAATAGTATATATATAGATATTTTTAGAGGAACACCAATAATCTTACAATTATCAATAATTTATTATGTATTACCATTACTAGTAAACCAAATTATATTATATTTGTTTGGGGTTAATATCGGATTTAATATATCACAATTATCTGCAGCAATATTGACTTTTAGTTTGAACTCTGGAGCTTACATCAGTGAAGTTATAAGGTCAGGAATAAACAGCGTAGATAAAGGTGAAATTGAAGCTGCTGAAAGTCTTGGAATTAGTAAAATAAAAATATATAAAGACATTATATTACCAATATCTTTTAAAAACTCATTACCAGCTTTAAACAACGAGCTGATAACACTAATTAAAGAATCCTCAATTGTCTCTATAATTGGTTTGGCAGATTTAATGAGGAGACAACAAATTGTATCAAGTCAAACATATATGTACTTTGAACCATTATTAATTGTTGGTGTTATTTATTATGTCCTCACAAAAACACTCAGTATTTTAGGAAAAAAATTAGAAAAGAGTTGGTCAAATGATTAATCTAAAAAACATATCAAAATCATTTGGTGATAACCAAGTGTTAAAAAATGTTTCTGTGTCAATCCCTGTTGGAAAAACAACAGTAATAATTGGAAATAGTGGGAGCGGAAAAAGTACGCTTCTAAGGTCAATAAATGGTTTAGTTAAAATTGATAGTGGTGAAATACTATATCAAGGAAAAACAATAACAACAAAAAATGATTTTATGGATTTGAGAAAAGAAGTAAGTATGGTGTTTCAAAACTTTAATCTATTCTCAAATATGAGTGTTTTTGAAAACATATCTTATCCTTTGAAAGCTCATTATAATTATACGAAAAATGAAATTAAGGATAAAGTAGAATATTTACTTAACAAAATACAATTAACTGAAAAAATTAATAGCTATCCTCATAATCTAAGTGGTGGGCAGAAACAGCGAGTTGCGATTGCTAGAGGTTTAGCTATAAATCCTAAGGCCATTCTATTTGATGAGCCTACAAGTGCTCTTGATCCACTAATGGTAAAAGAGGTCTTAGATTTAATCAAAAAGCTTAAGGAAGAAGGATTAACAAGCTTAATAGTTACCCATGAAATGGACTTCGCAAAAGAAGTTGCTGATGAAGTAATTTTTATGAAGGATGGAATTATTATTGAACAAGGTAATAGTAAAACTTTGTTTAACTCACCAAAAACAAAAGAGTTAAAAACTTTTATATCTAAAATATCTTAAAGGAGAAAATCATGAAAAAAATATTTTTATTATTAACACTAACTACATCTTTATTACTAGCATCATGTAGTAAAGAAAATTCAAAAATTATAGTATTAACATCTTCAGGTTACGAACCCTATGAAATGGTCGATGATCAAGGGAATCTAATTGGTTTTGACATCGACTTAATGGATGCAATTGCCTTAGAAATGGGTATTGAAATAGAGTATCGTGATGTGAATTTTGATGGAATTATTGCATCCCTACAAACTTATAAAGCTGATATCGCAATTGCTGGTATTACTCCTACAAAAGAAAGAGAAAAAGTCATTGATTTTAGTAACGTCTACTTCAATGAGCTATCAGGATTAGAGAATTTTCTTCTGTTTAAAGAAGATCAAACATACAATAATTTAGAAGATTTAAGTGGACTAACACTTTCTGCACAAATTGGGACTGTTCAAGCAGAGATTCTAAATGAACTTAGTAGTTTATATAACTTTACTGTTGAGCTCAGAAATACAAACACTCAACTTCTTGAAGAAATTAAATCAAACAATATTGATGGAATCCTTGTAGAAAGTCTTGTAGCTGATTCAATTGTAGATAGTAATGATTTCATTATTAAAACTAAACTTGATTATGTCTCTGAAGCAACTCTTGGTAACGCAATTGCTCTTGGGAAAAACTCAATATACAAAGATGAAATAAACAAAGCTTTAGCAACATTAAATGAAAATGGAACAATTACTCTTTTGATCAATAAATGGTTCAACTAATAAAAACCACCGAATAAAATTCGGTGGTTTTTTAATAATTATTTGCTTTCTCTTCAATTAATTTAATTTCTTCTTTAGTAAATACTTTTTCACTTATTATGGCACCTATTGCAAATACCACTAACATGGTTATATTTATTATTAGACTAAATTTTAATCCAATCGTTGTTATTTGAAAAAATACAATTGGAATTTTAAGAGAACTCCATACCATTAAGAAAAATAAAACATTTGAATACTTAGCACCTTTTTTTATCATTACAACAGCTATTGGAAACGCTGCAATTGTTGGCCCTGCACTAAATGCACCAAGAAGAAAAGCCAAACTCATTCCTTTTAATCCAGATTTTTCGCCCATTAATTTAATCATTGTTTCTCTTGGTATATATACATCAAATAATCCGATTAATATAAATATAGGGGGAACTACCATCAACATTGTAAGTAATTGAGACCCACTATTCCTTAAAGCTTCGATACTTAAATGATAGTCAACAAAAGTCATTATTATTAACATTAGTAGTGAAATAACTAAGAATTTATTTTTTAATATCCATTTTTTCATTAGTACATCACCATTACAACTATAATAACTACAATTGCCCCAATAAAGCTAACCAAATTTCTAATAATTGCTGATTTTTTGCTAAAGAACTTACTTTCTGCGGCAAAATATACTAATCCAACACTCATTAAAGTAACTAATAATCCAGCTACTTGTGGATAAGCTGCTCCATTATTTAGCAAATCTACACCAAGTGGATATGCAACAAAAGGAGGCATAAAAGTAATTGAACCAACAACCATTGCTGCAATCATTCCTAATAACCCACTGTCTTCTCCAAGAATACTTGAAATGAAATCAGGTGTTACAATAGTTAATAATATTCCTACAAATAAAAATAGAGGAATTAATACCGGAAGAATCTTAAAAAACATTTTGATTCCTTTTTTTAAACCCTTAACTGTTTTCTTTTTATCATTAAAGAATGAAAAAACTAACAATATTAATGTCAACGCATAAAGCAAATATGTTTCAATACCCATTTTATCTCTCCTATCAAAAAGATTATATTCCATTTCTAGAATATAATCAATTAAATCAATTCTTTGTTTTTCAAACTATTAACCAGGAATATTACTTGGATCTTGAAAACTATTTAGTTGCATCATAAACCATTCATAAGTAATATCTACTCCTGTTGTCTCTTCAAGAAGATTTAGCCATTCTTCAACAGTCACTTCTTTATAGCTATAATTATCATATAGTGTCTTTAAAGCATTAAAGAATAAATCAGTATCAGAATCTAAGAAGTTATCCACATAATGTTTATAAAGTGTTGCTCCATGGATATAAATTACAAATCCGTAATCCGCATCAAAGTTATCCACAAAATCTAACATACTGATTCCTAAAGCGTTTTTAAATCTTTCTGTAAACCTAAAATCTAAGCTATTATAACTTAGAAAATACCCTTCATCAAAACTATAAGAATTATAATATTCTTTATAATATAACCCGGTTATGTAACTTGTAAGTGCTTCATCAAAAAATGATTCATTTGATTGATTATTTCCAATCAATGAATATATCCATTGATGGATTATTTCATGAACAATTGTTGTTTCAGAAATGTTATCAGAGTTATATATAATAGTTGAACTCTCCATCCCATATATATCACCTAGTTCAATTGTTAAAAAATCATAAGGATAATCCCCAACTTTACTTTCCATCATCTTAATTGTATCCCTTGCATAGATAAACACTTTATTTCTATCATAATCACTAAGTTCTTTTTTTGAAAGTATTTTAACATCTATGCCCTCTATGTCACTATTGTATATCGAGTAATCTTGATAAGCACTAAACGAAAAGTCACGGCCATTGATAAGTTCTACATCTAAACGTTTTCTATCATCTAATACAACTTCATCTATAAGATTACCAGAATGTCCAACTTTATATTCCTTTGGAACATTTATACTTACTTTATAGTTACCTATTTCATTAAAATAAGATTCACCACTAAAGGTATATGTATCTAAATCAAACTCGCCATCAGTGTAATCTGCAACAAACGGATAAAAAAACATAGTAACAAAATAATTCTCATTTTCATAAATTCTATCAGTATCCCAATAAGAAAAATTATACTTAAAATCAATATCTATTTTTTCATTAATATTAATGATTTCATCTAGCTCAATCTTATAAGCCGTATTATCACTATTGACATAATCAAAATCATAACTCTTACCGTTTATCTTCAAATATTCAATATCAACATTATAGAAGAATGATCCATTATTATAGGCGTTTGGATAAATCATAAGTACTATATTATCAAGAACTGCTCGATCATTTATATAGACTAATTTACCAGACACATCCAAATTATCTTCTTCATCATCTAAAACCAAATCAAGAAAATAACTGTTAATCGTAATATCATTGATATCAAAATCATCCATAATAAAGTCTTCTTCTTTGTTTGAACAAGAAGTAAGAATAATGATAAAACTACATATAATAAGATATTTCAAATATTTTATCACAAAATATCACCACCTATTATAATTATAACAAAAAATAGAGGATTTATATATTCCTCTATTCTTTACTATCCTCAAAAGTTAGTTTCTGATAGATTCCATTATCCCTTACAAATAATTTTTCCATGATGAACTCTCTTCTAATAAAACAATAATCATCATGAAACTTCAGAATAATTTCATTCACTTCATTTTCAGTATATTTTTTACTTAACTCAAATGACTTTGCGATTTCTTTTAAAATAATAATACGTTTTTTTCTTTGTACAGGTATTTGTTTGATTTTATTATTCTCAAAGAAAGCATCTAACACTTTTTGATGATATTCATCTTGTCTTTTTTCTTGCGACTTTGAATCTTTATTTTCAACTAGTATTAACTCAATTAATTTTTGATTGAATACAGATTCATTCACATAATACATTGTGTAATACTGGTCTTTTTCACTTCTCACAAGACCTGCTTTCTCAAGTTTCTTAAGATGAAAAGAAACAGTTGATGCAGCAAGTTTAAGAGATTTTGATATCAATTCCACATACATAGGTTTTTTAATCAATAAATTGAGGATATTTAATCTTGATTTATCACTTAAACATTTAAAAACTTCAATAGTATTACTCATTATTTAATCCTAATGAATTTTCAAATACTCTTTTAATTTTTTCCATAGTTTCAATCTTTATTTCCTCAATAAATACGTTCTCAAAATCATTGTTTTTCTTAGCTTCATCTAAGCTAGTTTTCCAGTTTTTTGGGATCTTCTCAAAAAATTTTGGATACAGTTCTATAAACTTATCCACGTTTTGATTAGACTGTTTTATCGTAACGTTTATCATTCTCAAATAGATATCAATAACATTTTCTTTAATCTTTTCAAACTTTGACTCATCATATTTAGAATCAGCATATAATTCCTCTTTTTTTAAACTTGTATTTTCTCTAATTTTTACTAATGCTTTTTTATATTTTTCTATTTTTTCCATGTTTATTACTCCTATTCATTTCGATACCTGTCAAAATGAATTTTATCACATTTTATAAGAATGTCAATATTTATTTCGATAATCATCAAATTAATTTTTGTGACACCAGTGTCATTTTTTGTTGACATCTATTCTTTTCGAGTATATAATTAAAATATGACAACCGTGTCATAGGAGGTGATATCATTGCCAAAAGAAACATTTTTTAATCTTGATAATGATAAAAGACAAAGAATTATTGATTCATCAGTGAGGGAATTTGCTACTTATAGTTATGATGAGGTTAAACTTTCATCTATCATAAAGTCTGCTGGTATTCCACGAGGCAGTTTTTATCAATATTTTGTGGATAAAAGTGATTTATACAAATATTTATTTACCCACATTACAAATGCAAAACTAGAATATCTAGAGGATTTGTTGATTAATCCAGAAAAACTATCTTTCTTAGATTTGTTTAGAGAACTATACATAAGAGGAGCTAGTTTTGCATTAAATCATCCACTTTATGTTTCGATGATGGGTCAGTTATTATCATCAAAGGGACAAATGTATGATGAACTATTAAAAGATGCACTTGATAAAGGATTACAATATTATATCAACTATATTGAAGAAGACAAACGTCTAGGAAAAATCAATCCTGAAATAAACTCTCATGTTCTAGCAAAACTTGTTGTTGATATGACAACTAATGTTGCGCTAGATGAATTAAATGAAAATAGTAAAACAATAGATCTAAAAAAAATGACAAAAAGAATTGAAGATATAATACTAATATTTAAGAAAGGTATTCTAAAAGGTGAATAATATGTTTAAGGTTGAAGGTTTGAAATTTAAGTACCCAAAGAATGAATCAGATGTAATTAATGGTATTGATTTTGAAATAAATAAAGGTGAAATATTTGGTTTTCTTGGACCAAGTGGAGCTGGAAAATCTACAACTCAAAAAATCATGATTAAGATTCTTGAAGATTTTAGAGGTAAAATTTCGTATAACGGTAAAGATATCACAGAGTACAAAGATGATTTTTATGAAAGTATTGGTGTTAGTTTTGAAATGCCTATCCATTTCTCTAAAATGACAGCTTTAGAAAATATTGAATTCTTTTTAAAACTATACAAAAAGAATGCTGATATTGAAACATTAATGAAAAGAGTAGGCTTATGGGAAGATAAAGATAAAATGGTTGGTGAATTTAGTAAAGGGATGAAAATCAGGTTAAATATTGTAAGAGCATTATTAAATGAACCTGAGATGTTATTCTTAGATGAACCAACTAATGGATTAGACCCCAAAAATGCAATGATCTTAAAAGACATGATTAGAGAGTTCAGAGCTGATGGCGGTACTGTCTTTATTACAAGTCATATCATGAGCGATATTGATCAATTATGTGACCGAGTTGCATTTATTGTTGATGGTGAAATAAAAGAAATGGATTCCCCTAGGAACCTAAAAATCAAATATGGTAAACGTAGTATGAATGTTGAATATAAGGAAAACAACGAAACAATAAAAGTAGAATTCCCAATGGATAACATTGGAAAAAACAGTGAGTTTATTAACCTTTTACAAACAAAAGATATTGAAACAATTCATAGTGGAGAAACAACTCTTGAAGATATTTTTATTAAAGTTACAGGAGTAGGACTTAAAGATGAATAGTCGTTTAGCTATTTTAGTAAAAGGTGAACTCCATAGACTTCACAAATATAACTTAACAAGTGTTAGTGTACTAGTAGCATTAATATGGGGAGTATTTCTGTTTTTCCTTGATTCTAGTTTAGATACAATGTTACCATTTGTCCTTGTCATGGATGCAACAATGATGAGTATCATGTATGTTGGAGCGGTTATGTTCTTTGAAAAATCAGAGTCTACTATCTCTACAATGTTAGTGACTCCAGTTACAAATTCAGAACTAGTGTTATCAAAAGTATTAGCAAACACATTACATAATATGTTTGCATCTGCATTAATAATAACAGTCTTTATGATTATAAAAGATGTTAGTATCAATATCCCTCTTGTTGTTATCGCAATTCTTCTAACTACAGCTTTTCATACAACTCTTGGTGTCTTTATGGCTTATTATCAAAAAGACTTTACAGGGATGCTAGTTAACGTTATGATCTTTAGTTTTGTGCTTTTTGTTCCTTCAGTATTATTCTTACTTAATGTAATTAGCGGACCAATATGGGAAGCCATACTATTAATAAATCCAATTCAAGCTGGACAAGAAATAATCTTAGCAGCATTTAAGGATTATGAGTTCACATATAAATATTACTTTAGTCTAAGTTACTTGATAGTTTTAGGAATTCTTGGTTATAAATATTTTGTACTACCAAAATTCCAAGATTACGCTGTAAAACAAAGTGGGGTGTAACAAATGATTAAAACAATTATCAAAGCAGAACTAAGAAATATCACAAGAGACAAAATGTATATTTTCTTCTCAATTTACCCAGTAATACTTGGAACAATTGGTTATTTCTTAATCCCATATATTCGAGATAATTCTCCAGCAAATAGTTTAATCCCAGAAATAGTAGCTATGTTTTTAATACTTCTAACAGGTTATGTTTTTGGAGCAATATCAGCTTTTACTTTACTAGATGACAAAGACGATCTTGTTTTAATGAGTCTTAAAATAACTCCAATTTCTGTGAAATATTATGTTATTGTCAAACTAGTAATCAGTTACATTTTTGGTTTCATCTCAACTCTAGTACTAGTACTTGCAACTAACTTTATACCAGATGCAAGTGTATTTACTATTATCTTAATTTCAATGACCGGAGCGCTACAAGCCCCAGGTGTAGCTCTAATTGTCAACTCTTTTTCAACAAATAAGGTTGAAGGATTTGTTGTTATGAAGATGAGTGGATTAATTCTAATTCTACCAGTAATAGCGTTTTATGTTCTTAGTTGGAAAGAAATGTTTTTATATATCGCTCCTGGTTTTTGGACTTCAAGATTAATCCAGATGGAATTAATACCAAGCTTTGAGACTAATTTTACTTTTACTGTATACTTTATACTAGGTGTTGTTTATAACTTAGTTTTACTATTTTTCTTATTAAAATTATATTCAAAAAAATCAAATTTATAGGAGGTTCAAATGTATTATTTAGGAGTAGCATTAATCATAGTGAGTATCTTTTATCTTTACACGATTTTGATGAAACCACCATTTATTTGGAGAACTAAGAAAGTTCAAATTTTCTTAAAAATGATGGGTGAAAAAGGCTTTATGATTCTTATGATTGTGTGGACAATTCTAGTATTCACAGGTGGATACTTATTAGTAATAAACAATCCTCAATAGAAACGAAAAAGGTAGACAATGTCTACCTTTTTCTTATATAGGATATTGGGGATTTGAGAAAGGTTTTACATGAAGAAAAGCCCTTCATATATATATACAATAAAACCTCTTTTTTTTCTCCCTTTAACTTTTATTAATATCAAAGAATATATAATTATCTGGGTTATCAAAAGCATGATACTCAAATGAAAACTTTGTAGGAGTATTTACAACTGTTAGTACACCTGCTCTGTCACCAGAATAAACAGTTATATCATATGCATTAGAACTTAAATAATCCTCTATTCTATAGTCGACAAATCTACCTGGTTCTTTTTGGATGATAATATATGATTCCATGTCGTCTTCAAGATTATAGTTTAGCTTAGCAACTCTAGCGTCTTCATTAAGTTTTTCAGTTTCCACACCTATAGTTATAAAATCATCTTCATAAGTATACAGTAATTCTAAGGATCTATCATTACCACCAAAAAAGCCATGTAAATTTAGTGAGCCTTCAGCATTAACTTCAACTAAATAGTTTATATTAGTACTATCTAAAACAATTTGACCTTCTATATAGTTACTACCATAATCAATATAAAGAATAAATTCATTTATTCCATTATTAACAATATAAGCTTCATCATAATCAACAGAATTAATTACTGTATATGTATCAACTGAGTCTTTACCTTTTTTCAATTCTCTAAACTCATAGATTTCTTTAAAAAATATTAAATTATCAAAGGAATCTAAATCATATAGTCCATCTTTAACTACTACAGGTTCTGATTCATCTAATATCTCATATAAAATCACTTGATCACTTACAAACCCTACTAAACGATCAAGCCCTGCTTTTTCAACAGGACTTCTAGTATCAAATGAAAACTCGCTAGCGAATACATATATTCCAATTCCAATGAAAACCGCGAAAGTCAATAAAACAGATAAAATAACTGTACCACTACCTCTAAACTGAGGAGTATCCATAGTTTTGTTCATTACTTTTTGCATATTTACTCTTTGCCCAGAAGTATCACAATCATCAGTCTTAGAAAAATCTACATCACTATGTTCAGAACTATTATATGCTTTTTCAATTTGACCAGGTAATAATCGATATACTGCTGATCTAAACCTTAAATCTTCCTCTTTGTTTTGAATTAAATATGAATAAGTTTCAGTAAATGCATTATTCACAATTAAATCACTTAAGTACTCATCTCCAGTATAATTCAAGACATAATCATAAACTTCTTCATAGTAATGATTCGCAAGTACTCTAAATGCATCGTAGCTTCCTTTTTTTAATCTTTTTAATAATTTATCCTCATTAATGTGCATCCTTATTCCTCCTTGAAGTAATCAACTTTTAAAATCCTTCTTGATAACTCATATTGCTTTCTAACATAATTTAATAATGATTCATTTCCAGTTGACGATTTTGAAAGGTCATATAAAGTAGTTCCATCATAGAATGTAAAATCTTTAAAATAAACAAGACTTTCAGTATCGCCAAAAATATCATTTCCAATATAATTATTATAATTCCCATCTAATCCAAACATATTATTTATCGTTGGTAATATATCAAACGAACTAGATAATTTAGTTATTTCACTATGTACAATATCATTTGACCAAATATATAAAACACCTTTATTTTTCATAAACTCATCTTCAATATTTTTATAATTCGCATAAGAATCTTGATCTAATGTATACGGATAATGATCATTTGTAAACAATATTACTGTATCATCAAGTTCGCCTTTAGCTTCTAAGTCTTTGATTAAATTTTCAACTAAATATTCAGCTTCTAATTGTGTTGCAATATATCCCTTAATGTTTGAATTGATAGTATTCATCAACTAAATCATAATTTTTTTCTACTGCTAGATTAACATTAGTATAAGGACTGTGTCCTGATAGTGTAAGCATCATTGAATAGAATTTATTTTCAGTATTTATAACATAATCTTTAGACATATCCATAAAAACTTCATCGTATCTTCTATCTGAATCTGACAAACCAATCTCATGTTGACCATAAAAATTATTATAACCTAGTCCTTTATAAACTAAATGTCTTGTGTAAAATTCTTTGTAGTTGCTATGAAGAGCATTTGTTACATAATCTTTATTATTAAATAAATTTGCGATTGAAGTATTATAACTGTTTTGATTATACACATAACAAGTTGGACCATCTTGAATACTTGGGATTAAACTTGTATTTAAAATAATTTCTGTATCACAAGTAGTTCTTGGAAACACTGGTGTAAAGTGATTAGTAAAATCTAACCCCTCATTTTTTAGTTTGAGTATAGATGGTGTTAGTTCTTCACTAAGAGCAATATCATCAAAACTTTCAGCTAAGACTATAATCAAGTTTTTATCTTTAAATATATTAGTATATTCATTATCAACATGAGGTTTTTGATTATTCTCATAATAATCATTTATATACTCAATATGTTTTTTATTTGAAACATCAGGAATTATTAATGATATTACATCTTTTGTTAATAGATTAATCCCACCAAAATGTGAAACAAATCGGGTTTTAGAATATGTCGAAGTATATAAGTAATGATCACTCAAGTGCAATCTAGCAGCTTTTACTGGATACTCTGCGTTTAGATTAACTAATAAGAAAAGAACAGCAATATACTTAAGTAAATTAATTTTTTTTCCTTTAAACTTATTCTTGTCATAATATCTAATGTATAAGAACAAAGTTAGAATAATCATAAATACAATTACTAAATGCAAATAATTAAAAACATACATATTACTTGAAGATTCTACACCTTCTCTTAAAGTCCCGGCTTCAATAAAACTAAAGAAATCACTAAAGATGCGATAATAAAAATCTTGAGCAAACATATAAGCACCATAAACAATAATAAATGCAATATCAAATATTTTAGCTAACATTCTTGGTAAAAGTACACTAACTATAAAAAATAAAGATACTATAAATAATACACTAAAAGCTGACACAAAAGTGTAATTAAGATTGTTCTTAAGTGCAAACAAAACTTCTAAAACAATTATATATGCAAAAATGAATATTTTGCTTTTGTTATTGTTCCATATATATAAGAGATTTTGTTTAAGTGGAGAAAACAAAAAATATAGAACTACAAATGAACCACCATATATAAGCCAAAAAAGAATTCTCTCAATAAAATCATTTGTACCATCTTTAAGAAAGAAAACTATTCTTATTAATAATAATAATGTTACTACTCCAACACTGATATACAGTTGTTGTTTTTTATCATGTGTCATAAATACCCTCCTGAAATTAAAAAGTCGTCCAGAAAAGGACAACTTCCCTGTAAATATTAGATACTAATATTTTATTACATATAGTTTTTAAATACAATCTATTTTAATAAAGCGTTTTGTAATATAAAAATACTTTGCATGTCAAAATAAATTGCTTTTTGCAAGGAATTGTGCAACTATTAAACTATGCAAGAAGCCTTATGTAAAGCATAAAAAAGCAACCTCTGTAAAAGTTAGCGTTTTCATTTTTGCAACACTTTGCAGAGATATCTATGCAAATATTTGGTCTTACTGTAAATCAATATATAACATATAATGTGATTGTGAGGTGTTAAAATTGCTTGATTACAAAGATAGTTACATTTTAAATCTACTAATTTCAACTAATCAAACTCTAAACATGCTTGACTTGTCAAAGCTATTAGGTATTTCGCAAAGAAGTGCCTATTATTCAATGTCTAGAATTAATGATTACCTTGAATCAATAGATTTACCAAAACTTGTAAACAAGAGACAACACGGGATACAAATCGAACAAATTGTAAAAGATAAACTTCATAAAAATTTGTTTACTGATCTTCAAAAAGTGTATTTAAGTACACAAAAGGAAAGAACAGTTATTCAAATTCTAATGCTGTTATCTAAAAGTAATACTATCAGTATCCAATATTTTGAAGATATCTTTGAAGTCAGTAGAAATACTATAGTCTCAGATATTAAAGAAGTTAGAAAAACACTTTCTAAATATAATTTAGCCTTGGAATATGATTCACACGTTGGCTATATTGTTGAGGGGTCTCCTCTTAGAAAACGAAGTGTTGTTTTAAGTCTTATTGGTAATTATGAGTATTTACTAAAGATTAACGCTTATGGACTACTTGAAAACGATGAGGTTTTATTTGTTCAAAGTTTATTCCATAAAGTTGAAGAAGATTTAGGAATAAAATACGTTAATAATACTCTTGTTTATTTATCAAATCTTATAGCAATCATCAAGAAAAACAATCTTGATGAGATTATGTTTAATGATGATGATAAAAAAATAATTACTGATTCAAAAGAATTTGATGCAATAAACGAAATATTTAAAGATTACTTAAATGAAAAAGACAGAGTTTATATTGCATTACATTTACTTGGATTAAGAATTCAAAACATATATTCATTTGAAACATATGAAGATGAATATATTATCGACATTGTAAAGTTCATGATGGATGAGTTTTCAAGAAGAACACTTATTTATTTTGATGAGGATCAAAAGTTATTTAAAGATTTATATCTTCATATGAAACAAGCGATGTTCAGGTTAAAATATGGGATTATATTCCAAAACGAACTTAAAGAACAAATATTTGAGAATTACCCTCAAGTTACGCAAATCACTGAAGGTATTTGTGAAAAACTTGAAAAGAGATTAGGATATCCTATTGGTGATGATGATATAGCTTATATCGCAATGCACTTTGGAGGACACTTAAAAAGAGAAAAAAGAGAGTTTCCTAAAGTTAAAGTATTACTTGTATGTTTAAATGGTATCGCAACAAGTAAACTTCTAAAGAAAGAACTGGAATACTTACTTGGTAATATTGAAATAATTGATGTAGTTAGAGTTGACGAAATTGAAGAATATAAAGATGATGTAGATTTTATCATTTCAACTATTCCAATAAACGACTCAACAATCAAAGATAAATCAATTCAGGTTAATACTATTTTGACTGACAATGACAAACAAAATATTATGAGTTTATTTGGAGTAACAAACCCAATACAAACCGATATTGACTTATCAAGTTTAATTATTGAGGATATTAAAGAATATATACCTAAAAACAAGATTGAAGATATTAGAAGAAAAATCTTGTATCGTATAAGTAAAAAATATTATAGCATTGATAATCACGGAAGGATGAATAAACCTATGCTTAAAGAATTAATTAATGAAAACAACATAATCTTCTTAGATAAAGTAGATACATGGCAAGATGCCATTTATGAAAGTGGAAAACCACTATTAAAAACTAAATACATTGAGCAAAGTTATATCGATAAAGTAATAAGTAACGTAAATGAATTAGGACCATATATTGTTATTGCTCCTAATATTGCAATATCACACGCAAGACCTGAAGATGGGGTTAATGAACTAGGAATGACAATGTTATTACTAGATCAACCAGTTAATTTTTCTGAAACTACAGAAAGATTTGCAAAAGTTGTTGTTACATTAGCTGCTCCAGATGACGAAAAACATTTATTGGCATTACAACAATTATCAAGATTGTTTATGGAGAGTCTTGATGAATTGTTAGCTTCAAATACAAAAGAACAAGTTTTAAAATTAGTTGAAAAATATTCTAGTGAGGAGAATTAACATGAAAAAAATAGCTTGTATTTGTGGTAGCGGTTTAGGAAGTAGTTTCTTAGTAGAAATGAATGTTAAAGCTGTTATCAAAGAATTAGGATTAGATATTGAAGTAGAACATACAGATTTAGGTAGTGCTTGGCCAGGTATCGCAGATTTAATAATCTGTGGAAATGATTTATATGAAAACTGTAAAAGATTTGCAGAAACTTTACCACTTAGCAACATTATGGACAAGAATGAACTTAAAGGTAAATTAGTAGATTTATTTACTGAAAAGGGAATTCTTTAAACATAAAAAAATACTATTTATGAGGAGAGGTTTAATTTTATGAAAGATGTTTTATTATTTTTCTCTGACTTACTAGCAAACCCAGCAATGTTACTTGGTATCATTGTATTAGTTGGTTTAGTAGCTCAAAGAAAACCCGTTCACGAGGTAATCCGTGGAACATTAAAAGCAATATTAGGATTTATTATTTTAGGACAAGGTGCCGGAGTTCTTGTTAGTTCATTAGAACATTTTGGTGTTTTATTCCAAGAAGCATTTAACGTAAACGGTGTTGTTCCAAACAACGAAGCAATCGTTTCATTAGCATTAAAAGATTATGCTACTGCAACTGCTGCTATCATGGTATTTGGTATGGCATTCAACATTTTAATTGCTAGATTCACAAAAATGAAATTCATTTTCTTAACAGGTCATCATACGTTATATATGGCTGCATTAATTTCAGTTGTTATGACTGTTGGTGGATTAGAATCATGGGGATTATATATCATCGGTGGTATGTTATTAGGATTAACAATGGCATTCTTCCCAATGATCGCAAATCCAACTATGAAAAAAATTACAGGTAGTGATGAAATCGGTTTTGGTCATTTCTCAAGTATAACTTATTGGTTAAGTGGAGAAATAGGGAAATTAGTAGGAAAAGGTTCTAAGTCTACTGAAGAAATGAACTTCCCAAAATGGTTATCATTCTTAAGAGATAGTTCAGTTGCTATTGGATTAACTATGTTAGTAATGTATTTAATCGTTGTTATTGTTTCAGGTCAAGCTTTCTTAGATACATATCTTGGTGCTGGTAATGAACAAAACATGATTGTATTCGCAATTACTCAATCATTAATCTTTGCTGCTGGTGTATTTATCGTTCTTGCAGGTGTTCGTATGGTTATCGCTGAAGTAGTTCCAGCATTCAAAGGATGGGCTGAAAAATTAGTACCAGATTCAAAACCAGCTTTAGACTGTCCAATCGTATTCCCATATGCACCTAATGCAGTTTTAATCGGATTCTTAGTTTCATTCTTAGGTGGTATCGTTGGTATGGCTATTCTATTAGCAGTAAAAGCTGACAACGTAATCTTACCAGGAGTAATTCCTCACTTCTTCGTTGGAGCAACTGCCGGTGTATTCGGTAATGCTACAGGTGGTCGTCGTGGTGCAGTAATCGGTTCATTTGTTAATGGTTTAGTAATTACTTTCTTACCATTATTATTAATGCCAGTTCTTGGAGAATTATCATTTGCTAACACAACATTCTCTGATGCTGACTTCATCGGTACAGGTATCGTTATTGGTACTGTAGCGCAATGGGGTAAATGGGCAATCGTAGGAGTTGTATCAGTATTATTCGCAATTCCATTCGTACATGGATTCCTTTCAAAAAAACAAGAAGCATAATTAAATTAAAGGGGAATCCAATTCCCCTTTTCTTATTGCAAAAAAGCGTTTTCAGTCTTTAAAAAATTAGAAAATACAGGTGATGTTATGGAAAACTTAGATAAAAAAATACGTATCGAAATTATTAAAATGTTAGTTAAAAGAGGCTTTGGACACATTGGTGGTTCAATGTCAGTTGTAGAGTTACTTGCTGTATTATATGGTGAAGTAATGAACGTAGACCCAAAAAATCCAAATTGGGAAGAAAGAGACTATTTAGTTTTATCTAAAGGTCATGCTGGTCCTGCTTTATATTCAACACTTGCTTTAAAAGGTTTCTTTGATAAAGAAATGCTTATGACTCTTAATGAACCACACACGAATTTACCTAGTCATTGTGACCGTCAAAAAACACCTGGTATCGATATGACTACAGGATCTTTAGGGCAAGGATTAAGTGCAGCAGTAGGTATTGCACAAGCAATAAAATTACAAGGAAAAAATAATCGCGTATTTACAATTGTAGGCGATGGGGAATTACAAGAAGGGCAATGCTTTGAGGCGTTGCAATATGCAGCACACCATGAACTTGACAACCTTGTTGTATTTGTTGATGAGAACAAATTACAACTTGATGGATATACCAAAGATATATGCAAGCAAGGGGACTTGGTTACTAAATTCAACACTTTTGACCTCCATACAGTTAGATGTGATGGACATGATATGAAAGCTATTAAAGAGAGTATTAACAATGCACTAGTGACACCTCACAAACCTAGTGTAATCGTCCTTGATACTATCAAAGCTAAAGGGGTTGCTTTCTTAGAAAACGACCTTGGAAATCATCATGTTAGATTCACTGATGAGCAAATTATTCTACTAAATGAAATTGTGAAAGAATTGGAGAGTGAGTTATAATGAGTATCTTACTTAAACAAGTCCCTGCTCTTGCAAAAGAGGAAATGAGAAAAGTATATAGTAACACAATGAGTGAACTTGCAAATGAAAACAAAAATATCGTATTAATGGAAGCAGATTTAATGGGTGCTATCGCTACTAAAGGATATATGGATGCACATCCAGATCGTTTTATCAATGTTGGAATAATGGAACAACATATGATGGGTCTCGCAGCTGGTTTAAGTGTAAGAGGAATGGTACCATTCGTTCATACATTTGGTCCATTTGCTACTAGAAGAAGTTATGACCAAGTATTTTTATCACTTGGATATGCTGGTCTAAATGCTAAAATCATCGGTAGTGATGCTGGAATTAGTGCATCACACAATGGTGGTACACATATGCCATTTGAAGATATCGGACTAATGAGATTAATTCCAAATGCAACTGTACTTGAGATGAGTGATCATGTAATGTTTGATGATGTCTTAAAACAAGTTACTGATACATATGGATTACATTATATTAGAATTGTTAGAAAAAATATGGTGCAATTATACGAAGCTGGTTCTAAATTTGAAATTGGTAAAGGTATTACATTAAGAGAAGGTAACGATGCAGTAATTATCGCTACAGGAATTATGATCGCAGAAGCTTTAAAGGCTAGTGAAGAACTTAAAAAAGAAGGTATTAATGTTGGGGTTGTAGATATGTTTACAATCAAACCTCTTGATACTAAACTTGTTAAGGAACTAGCAAAATCTACCAAATTAATTGTAACTGCAGAAAATCATAATATTATCGGTGGTCTTGGTTCTGCTGTACTAGAAGCACTTGAAGATGTTCCTAGTAAAGTTAAACGTGTTGGGGTTAATGATTTATTTGGACAAGTTGGTCCTCAAGATTTCTTACAAGAAGAATATAAACTTACTAGCAAAGAAATAATCAGAGTTATCAAAGAAAACTTATAGTGGAATACTTACTAGATACAGGTAACTATGATGAAATCAAGGATGTACTTGATTTCTATAACATTAAAGGAATTACAACAAACCCAACAATCTTAAGTAGAGAAAGCGGTTCATATTTAAGTATACTAAAAAAACTTGATAAACTTTTAGACGGCAAACAATTTCATATTCAGTTGACATCAACTTTGTATAACGATATGATAGAAGAAGCGAAAGCTCTAAAAGCATTAATAAAGTCTGATTTATATATAAAAATCGCTGTTTCAAAAGATGGATTAAAAGCAATTAAATTTCTATCTGAAAATAACTACAATGTAACTGCAACTGCAATCACAAACATGAATCAAGGCATAATGGCTGCAGTTAGTGGTGCTAAATATCTTGCTGTTTATGTAAACAGAACATCAAGTACCGGAGTAAATGGAAACGACATTGTTAAAAACATCGAAGATATACTAGCAAGAGACAATGTTGAATCTAAAGTACTTGGAGCTTCATATAAGAGTGTGTATCAAGTAAATGAATCAATCTTAAAAGGGGCTAAATGTGTAACTGTTCCTAAAGATATCTTCATCGACATGATGACAACTGAACTAACAGAAAAAAGCATAAGAAAATTTACTATCGATATTAAATCAAAACATAATCTTACCGGAAAAGGATTATTAAAGGGGTGAAGATAATGAAAGAAACATTCAAAGTAGTAGACAAAGCCGGCCTACATGCAAGACCTGCATCACTTATAAGTGCAATCGCTTCTAAGTATAGTGGAGATGTAAACATAATTTATAATGGGAAAAGTGCAACTTTAAAATCAATTCTAATTGTAATGAGTTTAGGGATTCCCTTCGATGCATCGTTTGAAGTTGAAGTAATCGGTGAAAACGAAACTAAACCCTTAGATGAAATTCGAGAAGTACTAATTGAAAATGGAATAATCTAAAAAATAAAGCTGAACAAGTAATTGTTCAGCTATTTTTTTATAAATTTTTCATCATAATCAATGTTGGGTTATCTTTACCCCAAATTTTATCTGATTCATACAGAGGTTTAAATCCCTGTTTTAAATAAAAATTCCTTGTCATTGCATAGTTTTTATCAGAGTGTTTATCTGATAGTGTTAATACTATTAAGTTTTCATAATTATTATCTAATGCATAGTCGTTCACAAACTTTTGAAGTTTAGATCCAATACCTAAATGATGGTACTTCTTTTTAACTCCTAATACATACATATCAAGGGTAGTTTTATTTTCTTCCCTTAAACAATAAAAACCACAAACTTCACCTTCTTGATAATATGCAAACATCGGATATTTTTGAACATCTCTTATATACATATTAAGTGATTCCTCAATTCCAAACCATTCTGGTAAATCACTTAATACAAGTCTACATATTTCGCTTTTTTGCTTAGTTGAATTTATTTCCTTAATCATTTTTATCCTCAAAAACTACTTTCCCATTTTCAATTTTCTTTATATTCGCAAGCGAATGTACTTTTATTCCCATTTCCTCGATTCTCTTTCTACCACCTTGATAACCCTTTTCAATTACTATTCCAACACCTTTAACAGATGCTTTTGCCTGAGTGGCAATATCAATTAATCCATTAAGAGCATTACCTGTTGCTAAGAAGTCATCAATAATTAAAATATTGTCACCTTCCTTCAAAAACTCTTTATCAACGATTATTGTTGACTCAACTTGCTTAGTAAATGAAAACACTTTACTTTTATATACATTATCAGTAGTAATCAGGCTAGCACTTTTTCTAGCAAATACAATTGGGACATTATTAAGATGAAATGCTGTAGCAACACTAAATGCAATTCCACTAGCCTCTATTGTCAGAATTTTGTTAATGTCCTCAAATTCTTTTGCAAATTCCATACCAATTTCAAATACTAACTTTGTATCTAACATATGGTTTATAAAATGATCCACCTTAACAATCCTATTATCAATTATATAAGCTTCTTTTAAAATTTTGTTCTTTAGTTTTTCCATTATTTACCTCTTCTTTTATATAGTGTACCAGTCCTCAACTTTTAAATCATTTACATACATCTCATCATATAGTTCATTAATGCTGTTAATTGCAAACTCAACATCATCACTTCCAAACATCATGCTCCACGTAATATTAGCTATAACTACACTAGATGTATAGAATTTTATGTATTCATTTATGTTTTGAGGTAGTATACCTCCAAAGTACCCATCAAGTAACCCTTTTGTAAAAACTTTTGATATTCTAAAAGAAAAATATAAACGATTAAACTCATATAAAGGATCACCATATTTCATTCTATTAAAGTCTATTATTCCAATATTTTCCTCATCAGTAATTACCATATTCCCGACATGATAATCTCCATGATGTAAACAAACAGGACGATTATCTAAAAGTTTAAGATTACTTAAAACATAAGAAATCATTTCTTCAATTTTTTCATTCTTTATGCCACAACTTCTAAATTGATTAATTCTACTATTTATTTTTTTTGTGTATTGCTCCTTAAAATCTAGTTCTTTGTCTGGTTTAATCTGATGTATCTTTTTTAACATTATCCCTGCTTTTTCACCTAGACTATATTGTGTAATTACATCATATTTTAGTAATGATTTCTCAGCTTGTATTCCTTTTATATACGATAAAAGGATATATGAATATTTTCCACCTAAAAATGTTCCAAATTCAAAAGGCTGACTCATGTTTATATCTTTTTTCCAAATAATTTTCATCAAGTCAAATTCTTTTAACTTAGCTTCCTTATACTTGATATCACTAATTCTAAGTAAATACTCTACATCATTAGATTTTACATAATACTTAGTATCTGAGGACCAACCTAAGTCTATCTTTTTCACTTTTTCTACATTTTTTAAATACTTAACTTCCTTTATATCTGCAATTGATAATTTATTTTCAAAAACCAAATATCCAGATAAATCAGTTACATAATTTTCACTTTTAATATTAAAATCATGCTTAAGATTGCTAGTTAAATATTCAGCAACTGGATAAAACTCATCATCATCCCAGAGTCTAATAAATGTTTCTTTAATATTGGCGAGTTGTTCTTTTGTTTTTGTTAATACATCGCCAATAATAATTAATCCATTTAATGAAAGTAAACTCTTGAGTTTCTTAATCAAAATAACTTGTTCTTCTAAGCTGATGTGATGTATTGAATATGTAAAAGTTATTACATCATATTTATTACCTTCTAATTTAGAAATAATTTCATCAAAATCACCAAGGTAAGCATTTGCTTTAGGCATTTTTCCTTTTGCGATTTCAAGCATATTAGCAGAAAAATCACCTAATGTAACTTCATAATCATTCTTATAAAACATTTCACTTAAAAATCCAGTTCCACATCCCATATCAAGTATTTTATTACCTCTTTGAGATATCACTGTTTCATATATTCCTCTTATAACATCTTGATATCCTTTAAAAGGGTATTGATTATTTAACTCACTATTTTTAACATCATTTTCATATTTTAAAGCCCATTGATTAAATAATGACTTGTCATTTTTCATTTACTCACCTCTAATTAATTTCTTCCCAGTTACCTTTTTTGCATTTAAATACTCTTTAAATGTTTCTAAGGCAATACTGATTAGTTGGATTTGTTTATCTTTATCATCAATATTTTCTTCCCACCAAAATCCTATAATTTTAAGTTCATTGTTTGTTTGATAATTTTCAAACTCAATTCTACCAATAATTCTTGAACCACTAATCACAGGTAAAACATAATAACCATATTTTCTTTTTATTTTTGGTGTGTATACCTCCCAGCGATAATCAAAATTAAATATTTTACTTACTAAATCTCGATCCCACAAAAGATTATCTAAAGGAGCTAAAAAGCTAACTTTGTCAATAATTTTTGCATTGTTATCTAAAACACCTTTATACATATAATATTCTTTATTGTCATCTTCTATATAGAATTTCATTATTTGATTTTTTTCCTCTAGTTCCTGAAAATATCTATCTCGAGTTTTCTTAGAATCAATTAATGGCCCGCAAAAAGCAACACTACTTTTATTTTGAAATACGCCTAAAGATTTTATTCTTCTCAATAAATACCATTTTATGAACTCATCATCGTTTTTATATGTTGGCGGTTGTTCTATTAATTCACCAACAATATTTTCCATCAAATCAAATTGTTTTAATACACCATTTTTATTATTTATTCCTAGTTTGCCACTATGAAACAAATAATCAAGAGTATGAGAACTAATCTTACTAGAACCCCATCTGTCTTTTTGTGCCTTCTTAATATTAAAATCTTTACTATATAAAGGCCCTTTAGTTTTAATTTCATCAAGAATAAAGTCTTGATGTTCTAAAGCTTCACTAACACCACGATAATTAAGTGTGTTTTTAGCACCTATTGTTCTTGCTTGTCTTATTCTTATAAAATTTGGGAAATCAGATGCTTTATAGATACTCATTTGTTTATCCCAACCATCAATTAGTAATTTATCAACATATAATAACTCATACAGATGATTTTCTTTGTAGTTATTAACTCTTGCTTGTAAAACTAAATCACTATTCCTTGATACACAATTTAGAGGGTCATACTGAATTGATTTGAGTTTATCAAAAACTTCAATTACACCGGTTTTTCCATCAAAAAAAGAATTAATATTAATCATATGATAACTAACCATTAAATCTCTAACTTCTTTTTTAGTATATGTTTTAATGTCCACCTATTCACCTCTTTTTTTGACATATGTTTATTTTATCATAAAAAAAGACGTAAAACGTCTTTTGATTAATTTTATTTAATACACATCATGTTTAAGTAAAAATTTCTCACCATATTTTACCATTTTATTTATAACTAAGTTGGAAGATTTTGGATCTATTAAAGTATTATATACAATTACAATCCCACTTTTTTTATAAAAAATATAGTAATAATTATTTATGATATTCTGATAAACTTTTACTTGTTTTGTTTCTTGAATAATATTATATCCTAAATTAAAGTTTAATTTTTTAAGTGGCAGAACCGTGATTAAGAAAAACATTTTATTTTGAAATCTATTCTCAACACTAGTCCCAACTAAGATTATTATAAAACTAATTGTAGCGAATAAAAAATTAGTATTATCTAACGATAAGGAAGCTGGTTCATACTGAAAAACCATTAAACTTACAAAACCAAAATATACAATATTATTAAGTGCCAATGAAACAATTACTAAAATTATAATTACAAGAATATAGATTACATTTGCAGTTACAAATATCGAAATATTTGGTACAAATGTGAAGACAAACATTAGGATTATTACAACTTTTGTCAGTAGTGTTACATGTTTAATAAACTTGCTAGCATACCCGCTAAATATATTATTTATCTTTTTATATGATTCTCTAAAATAATCTAAACTAGAGTAATAAAGAAGTTTATTTCTAGATACAAAACCACTTAATGAATAAGCGCTTTGTAATACTGAAAATACCGCGAAAAGCAAAATAAACAATGTTAACTCTATTAAATGATGATCATGATAAGAATTGTGGATAAGTATTATATTTATATAGATAAAAGTACTCTTTAATAATGAAAAAACACCATATCTAAAGATATCCTTAACTTTGTATCCTTTATACCAACTACTAAGCTTTAATTGATGTAGTTTATATAAATAAGTAAAAGCTATAACAAGTAATATTATTGGTAAAATAATTGGTAAAAATATTTTCATTTAATCACCCCTATCCCATTATATGATATTAAACTTGTTAGTATATGAATATTATGTGTATTACAGATTTTTAATTTCAGAGATTATTGTGAAAGCAGCACTATATCCTGAACTTAATGCAATGGTAATATTAAAACCACCAATTGGACCATGTAAGTCTACTGTTTCTCCAACTATAAATAATCCAGGTTGTTTTTTCACTTCAAAAGAGTTTGGATTTAGTTCTGATGTTTTAATTCCACCTCTATTAACAAAAGCTTTTTCAACAGTCTCAACTTTATCTACCTTAACTTCAAAGCTAATTAACATTTTAATTATTTTATTAATATCCTTTTTTGATAGCTCAACGACTTTTTTATTAGGTAATTTAAGTAAATCTAATATTTTTTTTGCTATACGTTTTATTGTTAGTCTTTCTAATACTTTTAGAATATAGATATTTTGACTTCTTAAAAACATTTGATTTAATTCAGTTTCATTTTTACTTGTTAAGTTGAAAGATATTAAATTGTTATTATTCTGTAATTCAAGATAAATGTTTTCAGATAGATGAAAAACAGCTGGACCACTCAATCCAAAATGTGTAAATCCGATTGCTCCTGTAGTTTTGTGTTTCGTATTATTAATTTTTAGTGTCGTATCTAAAATAGAAACACCTTGGAGGTCTGATAGTTCCTTAGTAACATAGCTTGAGTAGACTGAAGTTTCTGCTGGAGTAAATTTATCAGATTGTAGGTTAAAACTTTTTGTTAATTTAATCCCATCACCATTACTACCAGTCATTGGATAGCTCATTGAACCAGTTGCTATTATTAATCTTTTACTCATAAACTTCTCATTCGAAGTTTTTACTACATATATACCTTCTTCAAAAGATACTTTTTTTACGTCTTCATTTACTTTGATTTTTTTTGGATCTAAATTTTTTAATAATGCTTCTAAAACACTACTACTTTTATTTGTAGAAGGAAAATACTTAAAATCATTTTCGAGTTGTAGTGATAATCCCAAATCATCAAAATATGAGATTACCTCTTTTGGACCAAATAGATTTAAAGACTTATATAAAAATCTTTTGTGCTTTAATGTTAATGCATCAATAAAATCCTTAACATCTAGGTTGTTTGTTACATTGCATCTTTTACCACCAGTAATAAGAAGCTTTTTACCAACTGATTCATTTTTTTCAAGAAGTAGATAATTGATAGATTCTTTTTGGAACTCGTTTGCGCTTATTAAGCCCGATGGTCCTCCACCAATAATTATTACATCGTAAATCATAATATCACTCCTTATATAAATTATACTAAAAACTAAATAAAATAACTACGAGAACCGTAGTTATTTTTAATTACATTATTCTTTTAAAGGTGGTCTTGGTCCATAATATTGATAATATCTTGTTTCAATACGACCGTTATAAAGTTTTCTTTGGCGATCAGATTTTTTTCTGAAGTATCCTTCAAAGTTTACATAAGAAGTTATAACATATTTACTCCATGTATCAAGTTTAATAAATACTTTACCCATATCTCCATACAGCTTTTGAACTGCTTTTTCATCTTCTAATCTTTCCCCATATGGTGGGTTACAAATTAGCACTCCATAATTGTTCTCATATTTAACGTCTTTAAAATCACTAAGACTAAAATCAATACAATCGTCAACCCCAGCCTCAATTGCATTTTCTTTTGCTGCTTCTAAATTTTCTTCATCAATGTCAGATGCGAATATTTGTATTTTAGTATCCAGATCAATTGCTTGATATGCTTTTTTTGCCTCATCTTTCCAAATTTGTGGATCGATAATATCCCAGCTTTTTGCCGCAAAATCTCTATTTAACCCAGGAGCAATATTTCTTCCGATCATCGCTGCTTCAATTGGAATTGTTCCAGAACCACAAAATGGATCATAGAGAATTCTATCTTTACTCCAGTAACTAAGTAATACTAAACTTGCAGCTAAAGTTTCCTTCATTGGCGCTGTAACAGTTTTTACTCGATACCCACGTTTGTGTAACCCAAGACCTGATGTGTCGACTGTGATTGTGACTACGTCCTTTAGAATTGAAAATAGAACTGAATAAAGAGCTCCTGTTTCTTCTAACCACGATATTTCATATTTATCCATCAATTTTTTTGAAATTGATTTTTTTATTATCGATTGACAATCTCTAATACTAAACAGTTTAGATTTAACACTTTTACCATTTACTATAAAATTTCCATCTTTAGGAATTAAACTTCCCCAATCAATATTATTAACCTTATCAAATAATTCATCAAAAGTATACGCTGTAAATTCATCCATCACAAGAAGAACACGATCAGCAGTTCTTAACCATAGATTTGCCTTAACAATTCCTACCTCATCTGCGTAAAATGTTACTTTCCCGTTTTCAGTACTAATTATCTCGAAACCTAAGCTAATTAATTCCCGTTTACATATAGCTTCGATTCCAAATGTAGTTGTTGCAATTAATTTATATTTCATAATATATCTCCTCAGTTCTAAGTGCATACTAATTATACATATTATACCATCTCTTTTAAAGTAAAAAAAACGTTAAATTCTCATTTAGCGTTTTTTACATCCTTGTTCAATCAAATCTACTGCAAAGTAAATTTTATTGACTACCTCTTCTTTATTAAGATTTTCTTTTTCAGAACTGATATATGTATCAATTACAATAATAATCATCATTTCCATTATGTTAAGAAATTCAGTTTTATTATACACATATCCAGAAAAATCAAATGTTTTTTCAATATCATCAAAAGATGATATCTCATTAATTAATGGTATGATAATCTCTTTTTTTACTGATTTATGATTA
>NQYJ01000020.1 GCA_002285055.1 Candidatus Izimoplasma sp. ZiA1 | reverse complement strand
GAGAAATGATAGAACAGTATATGGTAGTTTATCTTGTAGTACATATAGAAGATATGGTAAAGAAAGATGTAGTAGCCACTACATAACATATGATTATCTGGTTGAACATATTACAACAAGTATTAATAAGTTAATTGAATTATCGAAACTTGGTGAAAAGCAATTTACTCAAAAGATAATAAAAAAGACTTCTTTAGTTAAGGGTAAGGAACTTCTTGAGAATAAACTACAAAAGTTATTAATAAGACAAGAAGACATTACCATTTTAGTAAAGAAGATGTTCGAGAAGTACATTAATGATAAGATTACAGAATCTAAGTTTTATGAACTTGATAATATTTATGATTTAGAGAAACAAGATATCAAAGAGAACATTAAAATCATTGAGGATAGAATAAACACAATAAATCTTCAAATTAATGATATTTCAACATTTTATATGATGATATCCAAATATGTTAAAATCGTAGATTTAACCCGAGAAGATATCATTAGGTTGATTGATAGGATAATTATCAAAGAACGAAAAGGAAGTAATAAAAAGCGCTTAGTTGAGGTCTGTTATACACATATTGGTAAGATGTAATGGTGCTGGTTGTAAGCATTACTCCAGTAATGTATTCAGACATAAGCGGATATGCACCTGAATGGTTGAAAGGTGCAGGTCGAATTATAACAGGTGCGATTGCTATTACAGCAGGTGCTATCGTCTTAATTGGAGGTGCTCCAATAGCGATGTTAGTAATTGCCGGCACCACTCTAACCGCAGGAGTATTAACGCTAAACAACGGTATAGCTGATGTAAGTGGTTCATTAACTGGATACAATTATATGAGAGATGGAGTTTTTGGTGGGAATACCACAGCTTATAATTGGTATAGTGGTGTTGCTGAAGGCGTCGCCATTGTGGGAACAATGATTTGTGGAAACTATGCTGCAAAAAATTATAGAATGCAAGGCGGAGTACCTGGAACTGAAGGGAAAATGACTTTAGAGAAAGGTATGCAGTTAGACCGATATGGATCACCATATGGAAGATACTTAACAAATCCGGGGACTCCTGCAAGTCAACTTGCACTGCCGTCTAGTAATAATCTAAGGTTAACCAGCTATGTTGTAAACAAACCATTCACTGTTTCTACAGCAGTTATTGAAGGTGGTGGTGGATTCCAATACTTTACATGGCGATCTGTTTCAAACTTAGTACAACGCGGTTATTTGATTATACCTTAGGAGTGATATAATGGCTAACATGAATTTAATACAATTAAGTAAGCTGATGGACTTAAATAAAGAAGAATTTCTTAACCAATATAAAAATGAGAAAATAAAGCACATTACTAAATATGATGGTTTGGAAGTGTTCATGATTTGCGAAAGAATATTTGATATGAATGAAAAAGTGAAGATTTATTTTAATTTTAATGAACAGAAAATCACCTCGATTAGTGTAGCTAGAAAAGATGCATTCTATCTGAATGGTAAAGATGTTTATGATTCTTTTAGTGATTTTGAACAACATTTAGAAACTGTTCTTGGGAAACCTAAAAAGTTTTATGGAAAGAGGTATAAAAAGTTTTGGAAAACCAACTTTTGTATCATTAGACATGAAATAATAAACAGATTCGAACAACAAGAAGAATTAGTTCTTTTACCTCTAAATTAGATTTTAAGGGTTTATGATTTAAATGATGAAAGGCGAATAGACTCAATACAAACACTAGGTTTATAACCTGAATTTTAACAATGAAGTGTTGAGTCTAACTGCCTTAATAGGTGGTCTTTTCATAGTGTAAATATAATGTATAATGGATTCATAATGGGTCTGTTTGAATGGTGTAATCATGAATGATAGTAGAATTACTGCACTATATTGTAGAATTTCAAGAGAAGATGAACTGATACAAGAAAGTTCAAGTATAGAAACACAAAAAGCATATCTAAGTAGATATGCCAATAGTAATAAGTTTTATAACATCAGATATTATGTTGATGATGGATACTCTGGTTCTAACTTTGATAGACCAGGATTTATGGAATTAAAAAAAGATATAGAGAATCAACTTATATCAATTGTAATTACAAAGGACCTATCAAGACTAGGGAGAGACTACTTAACTACAGGATATTACATCGAACACTACTTTCCTTTAAATGGAGTAAGATACATAGCCATTAATGATCAAGTTGATACAGATAAAAACGATAATGATTTCGCACCATTCAGGAATATTATGAATGAATGGTATGCAAGAGATATAAGTAAGAAGATAAGAAGTGCATATAAGACAAAAGCGTTAAATGGTGAGTTTACAGGACCTTATCCTTCTTACGGATATAACAAGGATTTAAGAGATAAACATAAATTAGTAATAAATAAGAAACAAGCTGAAGTAATAAAATTAATATTTAGGTTATACCTTGAAGGTAAGACAGTATACAAGATATCCAATATACTTAAAAGTAAAAAGGTACTTACTCCAAGAGCTGAATTACATAAAAAGTATGAGGTATATGTATCTGAAAATGTAAAGAAGTATCCTTATGAATGGGCAACACAATCTATCCTAAGTGTACTAAGAAATGAAGTATATCTTGGGCACATCATATGTAATAGACATCAAACTAGTTCATTCAAGAGTAAGAAATTAAAAATTAATCCTAAATCTGAATGGATCATAAGTAAAAACATGCATGAACCAATTATTGATGAACATACATTTGAACAAGTTCAACTACTTATGAAGAATAAGAAGAAAACTCACAGTGTATCACATGAGAATATCTTTAAGGGAAAGATAAAATGTAATGAATGTGGTAAAACATTAGCCTTATCTATAAGACCTGATAGAGGATATCATAAAGTTTTGCCTGTAGTACATATAGAAGATACACAACAAGATGTACAAGTCACTATATTACTTATGAGTATCTTACTGAATATGTTCTAACAAAGATAAATGATATGATAAAACTTAGTAAACTAGGTAGAACTAGATTCATAACAGCAATCAAGAAAAGAAAAGCATTAACTAATAAGATTAAAGACTTGGAAGAAAAGACAGCGATCGAGAGTAATCGGTTAATTGAAATAGATGTATTAACAAAAAGATTATTTGAGAAGTATATTAATGATAAGATTACAGAAGAGAAGTTCTATGAGTTAGATCGATTGTATGACAAAGAGAAAATGGCTTTAATAAAGAATCAAAGAATTCATGAAACTGAAATGACTAATCTTATAAACATAGAAAAAGACATAAACTCATTTTATGATTTGGTTGAATCGTACGATGAAATTGACATACTAAAAAAAGAGGACATAACTAGATTTATCGAAAAACTAGTTATCCTCGAAAAACGCAACAAGTCCAAAAAACGCATAGTTAAGGTCTATTATACACTTATTGGGCTATTGTAATGCTTATCTCTGTATACATTACTCCAGTAATGTATTCAGACATAAGCGGAGAGTCTGCTGTGGCAATAGGAATATTTCTTGGTCTAACTGCGATAGAACTAGTAATTATTGCAGCAGTTGTGATTCTTGTAACTGTTGTAGTATTTGAGATTGCAAATGATTTTTATTATACGGAAAAAGTCCTTAACTATTGTGAAACATCAATAGCGAATACATATTCTAGTATTAGGGAGAATATTTATTATGCGAAGAAATCCAAAAAAGCTCGATCAACAGATAAACCTAGCTATGTAAATAGAGGTATGATCGATAAATCAATAACTGCGCAGCAAAACGCAAGAAACGTTATGAATAACAAGTGGGGATCGGGAAATTGGAACAAAGGACCTGGAAGTGACTATAATAAGATTGTAAAATGGATTACACGAGGGGAACTTCTGAGAGTTACTATTAATTTCTTTAAGGATGAGAATAACACTAGAAATATTTTTGATTACCAGATATATAGGAGGAATAGCGAATGAATATATATAGACTAGATTATATTAAGTTTGAAGATGAAGTTAATAACGAGATATATTTCTTAGGATATTTTTCAACACATGAGAATACATTAAAAGGTATAGAAGTTTACTCAAAAATGCCTGGATTCATAAATAACCCCAATAACTTCGAGATTAATGAGTATTACCTAAATAATCTCCTAAAAAAAGGTATAGTTTTTGATGTGAACGTATACTATCATAATATGGATTATTCTATTGAGTATTTCCATTGTTTAGGCTTGTTTGGGAACCGCAAACAGGCAATTAATATACTAAACAGATATGAAAAACTAAACAAAGATAGAATCATTGAAAACTCAATCATTTATGAGAGGTTTTTAAACAAACATACTATAGACAGATACGATTTAAGTGAAGGTTTTGATTCGAGCCAGTAGGTCAGAAATTTTAAGCATCAAGTTTGTATGATCAAACGAGGATAACAGTATTATTGCATGAAGTTGGTTATCCTCGTTTTATTGAAAATGTACAACAAGACCATAATTAAGACCAATCACGCATTTTTTTACAAGTTTATTGCTTATATCTGAATATATGACACCTGTAATGTATACAGACATAAGCGGAGAGTTTCCAATATTATTGGTTACTTGCATAGTTGTTGGGGCGATAATTGGAGGAACAATGGGTGGTGTTTCAGCTCACAATAACGGTGAAGATGTTCTTAAAGGGGTCTTAACAGGTGCTGTAATTGGAGGTGCTGTGGGTGCCGTAGTAGGGCTTGGTAGTGTAGCTGTAATGGCAGGGTTAAAATCGGTAGCTCATAAAGCTATAGCAGATTATACTGCGTATGCACTTTATGGCAAGGCGTTTGGAGGATTTGAGGATTATGCTGTAGCTTTCGCCTTTGGTGGACTTACGAAAGGATTGAATCTATCTGGGGTAACTAAGTTTACTGTTAATAGTGTTGGTAGAGCCTTTGTTGATCAAGGAACTGAAATGTTACTACATAGTGAAGACTTTCATTTAGGAAAGTTCGGGGTTGATGTGTTTAGAAGAAGTATTGCACAAGGACTTCCATCAGGTTCACAAGCGTTGTTTAAAGGAGTTATATCCGGAGCTTATGATCAGTATTCTAAGCAAGGATATGTCACAAATCCTTTAATGAGAATTGATTACTCACATTAGAAATGGAGGTTTAGTAAATGAAAGAAATGCTCTTTGAAGAATATTGGATAAGTTTCTGGATCTGGGCTACTATATCAGTAACAATCATAATTGCACTTATAGTATTAATTGTATTCAAAAATACATTGTTGGTTGATAAAACAAATATTAATAACACTAGATTTATAAGGATAGTAATATTTTCAGCAATTAGTATATTTGCATTATTTTCAATAACTAAATTTACTTTGTTGTATTTAGATTTGAACTATGTTAACTCTAATGATTGCGAAGTCTTTGTGGGTGAGTTTATTGGCTATACAAGATATGTTGAATCGAATGAACCTGGAAATCCTAGGGGGAAAAATCCATTATTTAAAGATAATGAGTCAAATCAAGAAATTACTCTAAAAGGTTCAATAGAATATGAAATAGGAGAGACTTACTCAATTTATTATCTCCCTCATAGTATGGTATATATAGTCGTGAAAATTAATGATGATAACTAGTTTTAAAATAATATGAAAGGCAAACAGACTCAATATAACATTAGGTTTATGACCTACGCTTTTGGTACTGAAGTATTGAGTCTAACTGCCTTGCTAGGTGGTCTTTTCAGAATGATAATTTAGTGTATAATGGACTTGAAATGAGTCTGTTTGAATGGTGTTATTATGAATGAAAATAAGATAACCGCACTATATTGTAGAATTTCAAGAGAAGATGAACTTTTACAAGAAAGTTCAAGCATAGAAACACAAAAAGTATATCTTAGCAGATATGCGAATAGCAATAAGTTTTATAACATCAGATATTATGTAGATGATGGATATTCAGGTTCTAATTTCGATAGACCTGGATTTGTGGAGTTAAAGAATGATATAGAGAATCAACTAGTATCTATTGTAATTACTAAGGACCTATCTAGACTAGGTAGGGATTACTTAACAACTGGTTATTATATAGAACACTACTTTCCATTAAATGGTGTAAGATATATAGCTATAAATGATCAAGTTGATACTGATAAAAATGATAATGACTTTGCACCATTTAGAAATATTATGAATGAATGGTATGCAAGAGATATAAGTAAGAAAATAAGAAGTGCTTATAAGACAAAGGCATTAAGTGGCGAGTTTACTGGCCCTTATCCATCATATGGATATAATAAGAGTCCTAAAGATAAGCACAAAATTGTAGTTAATAAGAAACAAGCTGAAGTAGTTAGTTTGATTTATAATTTATACCTTGAAGGAATGACTGTGTATAAAATATCTAAAGTGTTAAAAGAAAAGAAAGTCTTAACACCTAGAGCTGAGTTACATAAAAAATATGATGTGTATTTTGCTGATAATGTAAAGAAGTACCCATATGATTGGGCTACACAATCTATCTTAAGTGTACTTAGAAATGAAGTATATCTAGGACACATTATATGTAATAGAAACCAAACAAGTTCATTTAAAAGTAAGAAACTAAAAGTGAATCCTGAATCAGAATGGATTATTAGTAAAAATATGCATGAACCTATAATTGATGAAGATACATTTAATCAAGTGCAATTACTAATGAAAAGCAAGAAAAAGACACATAGAGTACCACATGAGAATATCTTTAAAGGTATTCTCAGATGTAATGAATGTGGTAAAACACTATCATTATCAATAAGACCTGATAGGGATTATCATAAGAGTTTTGCTTGTAGTACGTATAGAAGATACACAACTAGATGTACAAGTCACTACATTACTTACGATTATCTAAGTGAGTTCGTTATGATTAAGATTAATGAGATGATCAACCTTAGTAAACTAGGTAGAACTAGATTTGTAACAGCAATAAAGAAAAGAAAGTCATTGAATAAAAGAATTAAAGATTTAGAGGATAAAATGTGTTTTGAGAATAATCGATTAAATGAAATAGATATTCTAATTAAACGATTATTTGAAAAGTACATTAATGATAAAATATCAGAAGAAAAGTTCTATGAACTTGATCGATTATATGATCATGAGAAGATGAGTTTGATTAAAAATCAACGATACAATGATACTGAAATGACTAATCTTAAAAACATAGAAAATGATATAAATTCATTTTACGATTTACTTGAATCATATGACAAGTTAGAGGAACTAAAAAAAGAAGACATAACTAGATTTATCGAAAAATTAGTTATCCTCGAAAAGCACAATAAGAATAAGAAGCGCATAGTTAAGGTCTATTATACACTTGTTGGACTAGTGTAATGCTTATCTCTAACTACATTACTCCAGTAATGTATACTGACAGCACCGGATATTTTATAGATACATTGATCGATGTTGTTTCTATAGGATGGAGTTTGTATGATTTAATAAATGATCCATCATGGGCAAATGTTGGATGGCTTGCACTTGATATAGTTTTTGCAGCCATACCATTTCTTACTGGTAGTAAAGTAATAAAACTATCTTCAAAATCAGATGAGGTTGTAGACGTATTAAAATATACTAACAAACTAGATAATGTTGGAGATGCAATAGTTATAGGTAATGGTATGGATAATGTAATTTATGCAGCTAACAAACTAGATGTAGCATATTATGCCGGTTACGGTCCATTAAATGCTTTGTATGATATCGGCAAAATCGATCAAGCTACTGTTGGGATGAAAATAGCTGGAAGATTTGATAATGCAAAGTGGTTAGTAGGGAAAATGAACAAAGGAGCAACTGTTATAGATATTGGGAGAAACCGATCAGTATTCAGAGCTTTCACCTCAGCGTATGGATGGGAAAAAAGAGTTATTTTCTATTATTACAATGGATATCAAATCACTAGTAGAGGAGCAAGATTAATATGGTAAATGATACAACTTCTATGATTGGTAGAATCTTCAATCCAATACTTAATCACGTTGAAGTAATACATTCACAAAAAAATCATGTGGATTATTACCACATAATAACTGAGCAACAATTCAATTTGATTATTTCCTTTGAACATGTTGACAAAAAATGGAACCTATATATTACTTATGATAAAAAAAATGAACTAAATCTTATTGATTATTCTAATTACAAATCTTTGAGTGGATTAAAAACTTTTTATAAGTTGCAAAATAAGTATGTTATGAGAGAGGCTGGCTTTTTGAAGTATGTTTTTAATAAAACAGCTGATAAATATTACCTTGAGTTCTTCGGTATTTATGTGAAAGATAATTTAGAAAAACTATCTAAGATTGAAATGTAGTTCAATCAACTGTATTCTCACACTATCTTTAAAACACTATTGTTTTAAACTATATAACATATAAAAATGAAAGGCAAACAGACTCAATATAATCATTAGGTCCACGACCTAAATTTTGATACTGAAGTATTGAGTTTAACTGCCTTATTAGGTAGTCTTTTCATTATGCAGATATCGTGTATAATGGACTCACAAAGAGTCTGTTTGAATGGTATTGTTATGAATAAGAAAATAACTGCACTATATTGTAGAATCTCAAGAGAAGATGAACTAATTACAGATAGTTCAAGTATTGAAACGCAAAAAGCGTATCTTACAAGATACACTAATAAGAATAAGTATTACAACACACGATTTTATATAGATGATGGGTATAGTGGGACAAACTTTGAAAGACCTGGATTTTTGGAACTTAAATCAGATATAGAGAATGAACTTGTAAGAACTGTTATAACAAAAGACTTATCAAGATTAGGTAGAGACTACTTAATGACAGGTTACTATATTGAACACTATTTCCCATCAAACGATGTAAGATTTATAGCTATCAATGATCAAGTCGATACATTGACGAGTGACAATGACTTTGCACCATTTAGAAATATAATGAATGAATGGTATGCAAGAGACATAAGTAAGAAAATAAGAAGTGCGTATAAAACTAAAGCACTTAATGGTGAGTTTACTGGTGCATACCCTCCATATGGATATGATAAAAATCCAGATAACAAGCATGAATTAGTAATAAATAGTAAAAAAGCATTAATAGTAAAACAAATATACAATCTATATCTAGATGGAACTAGTATATACAAAATAGCTAGAATACTTAAAGAATCTAAAATATATA
>NQYJ01000019.1 GCA_002285055.1 Candidatus Izimoplasma sp. ZiA1 | reverse complement strand
CATAAAGAGTAATATAACTCTAACATTCATATTTATCCTCCATTTCATATAAAGGATAATTTATAGTTATCCTTTATTGAGAAGGGTTAGTATTTTGTTTCTTGGATGTTTTTTATTGATTAATCTTTGTTGTTTCTTTTTGTTAATAGTTATATATATTTGTGTAGTGTTTAACGAAGAGTGTCCTAGTAATTCTTGGATATACATTAAGTTTATTTCTTCTTCTAATAATGAAGTTGCAAATGTATGTCTAAACATATGTGGAGTTATATTACTCTTTATGTTTGCTTCTTTTGATAATCTCTTTAGTCTCAAACGCACAGATTGTGTTGAAAGTTTAGTCATATTATCATTTAGAAAGAGAAACTCTGATTCTATATGTGAAGTTAACTGAATATATTTTTTTATTAAATGTGTTGTCTCAACACTATTAATAAAAACTATACGTTCTTTTCTACCTTTTCCGTTAATTAAAATTGTTTTAGATTTTATGTTTAAATCTGTTTTTTTAATATTGCATAACTCAGATACTCTAATACCAGTAGTGTATAATAATTCAATTATTAGTACTTCAGTTAAAGAGTAGATGTTAGCTTTATTTGAGTTATTGTAGTTCTCATAAACTTTTTCATAGATTTTTTTTATTTCATGAAAAGATATTGTTTTGGGTATTGTTACATCTGATTTTAGTTTTAGTTTGATTGAGTTTAATGGGTTTAAAGTTATATATTCTTCATTAAGTAAATATGCAAAAAACTTTTTTACTGAAACCATTTTTCTCTTAATTGTTTTAACTTTATACATACATTTTAGTGATTGAATGTACTCATTTATATGTTCTTTATGAATACAGTTTATATCTGTAATCTGAAGACTCCTTATAAATTTTGCTAGTTGACTAAGATCAATTCTATAAGCTTTCATTGTATGTGGACTTAAATTTTGATTTACAGCAGTTTCTGTTAAGTATTTCTCTATAATGTGTTCCATATTATCATCCTCTCAAGTATCAATTTTATCAGAAACACTAGCACATACCAATAACTATGTGGGTTTGCTTTCTGGATATTTTGGAGCTGATACATGTGTGACGGTAAGTATTAAAAGTAAAATATTAAAATAAAATAATTAAGTTATAAGAATTTCGTTACACATCGTTTCTTTATGAAAAACTCTTTTGATTTACTTATCAGACTTTACTATTCACCTAGAATTACCAACAACAATCAGTATAACGAATGACCAGAATGGTTATTGAAGAATAGTTCCTGATAGTCTTTGTGTGTGTTATAATTACTTGTAGGTCTTTAAGTAAATTAATAAGAAAAATGGTTATTAATGTATAATTAGAATCTATATATAAAAAGAGTGTAGGATAGTAGAAAATTAATATTTGTAATTGTATTCAATAGATATTTCATTAATAGATAGCTTAACATATATTATAGATTTTCATAATAATTAAGGAAAGGGAGTTAAATATGGATGTACATGAATTAATGAAATCAGCAAAAAAAGGTGATAAGGAAGCAAGATTGGAAGTATCGTTATTAGTAATAGAAAACAGTAATAAAGAATATGAAAAGTACATGGATTATGCATGGAAACAGTTAAAAAAATTTGCTAGGAAAGGTAATAAAAAAGCATTAATTGCACTGGCCAAATATTATTTAAGAAATGATTTTGTCTCACCAGCAAATATGTATTGTATTAAATTAATCAAAATGGGAGTTCCTGAAGGTCAAGAATTGTTAGATGAGTCTAACAAAAAAGTTGATGAAAAAGAAAGGACATTCAAAGCCTTGTATGCATTGAATAAAATGGACTCTAAATCCAAGTATGAAACAATTTTAGATGGGTTTGATCTTCTAAGTTTAAGTGTAGCTAAAAAAATAAAAATCTTAGAAAAAGCTTTATATTATGGACTAAAAAAAGCATACATTTATTTAGGTGTTATTGAGTATGAACGTGGTAATTTGGATAAAGCACTTTCATATTTTGAACAATCAAAGAAGTCAGATTTTACTGAAATTGCAAAGAAAGCTTTTTTGGAAATTACTGGATCATTACCTGAAGGATTGCGTTTGAATACTAAGAGCAAAATCAATAATGCAACTTCCTTTGACTTTGAATCAAACAGATATTTTTTGCATCGTTTATTCATACCAGTAACAAAAGTTCACAAAGAGATGCACAACTATCTTAAATTACAAAGCATCAAGTATAAATGTGAAGAACCCTTGGAGGTGGATGTTACTTATGAAGTTACAGTCGGTGTAATGTCTTTTCAAGAAGTAACCTGTAATTTTTCTTATGAAGATGAACCTAATAGTTTTGACTATACAGCTGCAGGAAAGATTCGTACAAATTATGATAGTGTTGTAAAAAAAGATGATATAAGTAAGACGGAATACTGTAGAAAAAACTATAGTAATGTAGTAAGTCATATACCAATAATTTCCGAAAAGAAATTGGCTGATGTTATGGAATATTATGGGTCGTATAGGATTGATAAGAAATACCTTGATTCGGATTTAAGTGTCAAAATATCATTTTCACAAATGAATAAAATTAAGAAGGATATGAAGAAAGAGATAATAAAAAAATACAATAAATCTTTTAGGGCAAAGCCAAGTATTAATAGTTTTAAGACCGCTAAAATAAAAGATGAGATAGTTTGGTTAATAAAGCCAATATATACAATTTCATATCAAAATATAAGGAATGAAGTTTCCAGCATTAAAATTGATTGTGAGAATTTTTAAACTTTGAAATAATTGAGCTAAAAGGCACATCAAAACAAAGACCTAAAAAATCTTTGTTTTTTTATTTGACATACATAACTTTATACGATAAAATACATTGAACGATTAAAAATGTTGAGCGTTGTATTAAACAACCAGATGTAAAATGATAACTAATAAAAGGAGTGATACTATGGCTGATAAAAATACTAGAATAATTAGTACAGCAGAAGAATTTAAAATATTTTCAGATCCTTACCGAATGGAAATTATAAATACATACCGCAGTAAAGAAGAAGCACTTACAGCTACAGAATGTGCTAAGCTTATGGGAGAAAAACCAGCAAAGGTTCATTACCACATCAATAAAATGCTAAAAATTAATATCTTAGTTTTAGACCATGTAACAATAATAAATGGAATTCATGCAAAATACTATAAATTACCACAACCTAATTTTACTATTAGACTAAAAGATGAAGAACAACAAAAGATGTATAGTAGTTTAAATAAAGTTGATGCAGTCGCAGTAAACATGATTGACACTTTTAAATCTAATTATATAAAAGCATCTCAAAAAGCACTAGATGAAAATAATACTGATAAAACTGAAGTAGGTATTATCGGAACAACTAGACTCTATTTAACAAAAACAGAGTATGAAGAGTTAATAGATGACTTACAGATATTACTTGAAAAATATACTCTTGATGATGATGAAAACAAGAAAAAGTACGATTTCCTAGGCGGAATTGGTAGAAAAATAAAATAAAACAAAAACATAACTTTGGTAATATTTTGTTTCTAAATGTATTGTCTTTTCACCATGAGTAAATTACATAATATATAAATGATTTAAAGAGCTTTGTTAGCTTTAAAAAATAATAAAATATGAAAGTGAGTAAGTAAACTTATGGTAGAAAAGAAAACAGTTCAAACATATTGTGTAAAAAATGAAATACCAGAATTAATTTCGTTACTTAAAAATGAAGACTCTGAGGATATTTATTACTCAAGGTACAAAAAAAGGTTTATCGACAGAGAAAAAATGCAATATGATATTAATAATCCATTATTAGTAGCGATATTGCATGAGTATGAGGAATACTATATATCTGTATTTTATGATCGTGTACCTCTAAAAAAAGCAAATAAGAATTTAAAACTAGGCTTATGTAAAACTCTTAAAACACATAAACTAACAATGCTGTTTTTAGAAAAACACATTAAGAAGGTTTTTGAAGAAGCAGGATATCATTTTTTAGGACATACAACCTCAGGTTATTATGGTCCATATATATGGACTAAAACTGAAGAAGTTAAGTATAGTATAGAACTGCCAAATGGTAAGGTTGATCTTCCTGTATTATTCATGTATGATTTTCTAATGAATAGTTGGTTAGAGTATGTTTCTTTTGGTGAAATAGGAACTGGTGGTTGGTCTAAGGAAGAAGGACTATATTGTATATATGATCGTTATAAAGATGTCATAGAAGAACCTAAATTTAAAGTTTCATATCTTATTCATGAAGCACAACATAACATTGATATGAAAAATAAAAAATACAATATGAGCGCATCACTCCTTGAGTACCGCGCTAAACTTGCAGAACTTACTAATTACCCAAACATGGAACTGTTTCAAAACTTTTTAACTCGTGCTAAGAACGATAAAAAACTATCCCATCCTCTAGCTGAATACTGGGTAATATCAGACCTTTCAAAACTAATTTTTAATGAAGAATATGTTAATGATATTAAACAATGGGAATCCAAGTTAAACGATATCCAAACTAATAGTAGTGAACTCCTATTTAATTATAATAGATGTAAAAAAAACGTACTAACAGGAACAATAAGTTACTATCTCAAAGCTCTTTTTGCATAAAAATAAATAATATCTATTTACATAAATATAAAACAAAGTTCTAGGACTTTGTTTTTTTAATGTACTCATCTATATTCAACTGAGGGTTGCTTTAACTAAGTGAACTAGTAGCTTATAATTTTTATAGAGTTAAAATAAAGGAGAATATTATGAGTTATTCATTATTAAGTAACATGAATTACGTTTATAAAGAATCATTTAAACATTCAAAAACTATTAAGCTATATTTAATAATTAATTTTTTAACAGAATTATTAACACCATTCTTAGCTACTTTACTAACTACATCTGTAGTATATGCATTAACAAGTGGACAAGGATTATCATATTATTTTACTGTGATAATAGGACTTACAATTGCTACATTAATAGTAGAAAGTCTAAGATTTTGGTCTTATATTATGTATACATTTGAAAACATTTATACAAGAAATACTCAGTTTTTCTTATATTTGTCTGATCATCAGCTTGACTCAGATTATCAAAATATAGAACCAAAATCAAAAAGAAAACTTATTTCTAAGGCTTTTGAAGCTATTGCCAATAACGTTTTTGGGATTGAGTTAATGCTTAGAAATGTTCCGTTATTATTAATTAATATAACTGGAATGTTGTTTTATGGAGGGTTAGTGACTATCTATGTACCAATAGTATTACTTGTGCTCTTAGTCATGACTGTAATAAATTTTATCTTAACAAAAAGAGCAAATACATATATGGAATCAAGACGTGATGATATTAATAATCAACACGAGCAAAATTTTTATTTAACTAGAGATGTTGCGAATCCTAATTATGGAAAAGATATTAGATTATACAAGCTTAAAGATTGGTTTAATAATATTTTAGTTACCATCACAAAAAAACGTGTTATTATCGCAAAAAAAATTGAGAGAAGATATATTTTTGCAAATGTATCAAACTCAATATTTTTACTGATTAGAGATTTTGTTGTATTTTCGTTATTAATATCTTTAGTTATTAAAGGAGATATCGAAATAGCAACTTTCACATTCCTAACAGGAATCGTTGCTGGATTTACCCTATGGCTTAACGGATTTGTAGAGGCTGCTAATAATTTAAGAACTTCAACAATATCAGTTAAAGAATATCGTAAATGTTTAGATACAGAAAATCAGCTTAATCATGGTAAGGGAAGAGATATCAATAAACTTAAAGCGCCATTCACTATTGAGTTTAAGAATGTCTCATTCTCATATCCTGATACACAAATTCCAATAATAGATAATCTATCTTTCAAGATTAAACCAGGAGAAAAAGTAGCTTTAGTTGGTGACAACGGAGCTGGTAAAACGACAATCATAAAACTACTAACTGGATTATATAAAGCTGATAAAGGTGAAATACTTATCAATGGTTATGATATGCATTCATTTAACATCACTGACTACATGTCATTATTTAGTGTAGTTTTCCAAGATTCAGAACCACTAGCATTAACGATTGAAAATGTTATTACCTGCCAAAGGAAAAAACATGTTGATAAAGAACGTTTATATGATGCCTTAGAAAAATCAGGATTAAAAGAAAAAGTACTTAGTCTTGAACATAAAGAAAATACTTACCTA
This sequence comes from Candidatus Izimoplasma sp. ZiA1, assembly GCA_002285055.1. Classification (GTDB taxonomy): domain Bacteria; phylum Bacillota_I; class Bacilli_A; order Izemoplasmatales; family Izemoplasmataceae; genus Izemoplasma_C. Next base: position 4,562 of record NQYJ01000019.1, on the reverse strand, counting down.
ACACAAATATTTGATTTATCAGGGATAAGATTAAGTGGTGGAGAAATCCAAAAACTAATGCTTGCTAGAGCATTATATAAAAATGCTCCACTATTAATATTAGATGAACCAACCGCGGCTTTAGACCCACTCGCAGAAGAAAGATTATATCTACAATATGACAAATTAACAAAAAATAATACTTCATTGTTCATCTCACATCGATTAGCATCAACAAAGTTTTGTGATCGAGTATTCTTTTTAGAACACGGTAAAATAATTGAAAACGGATCACATGATGAACTAATCGCATTAAATAAAAAATATAAAGAAACCTTCGATATTCAGGCTGTTTATTATAAGGAGGATCATAATGAGTAAAATCAACTTAAAAGGCAATATCTCAAAAACAATAAAAGTTTTAAAACTAATGTATAGAACATCTAAAAAATACATGTTCACTTTCCTCATTAGAGCAGTAAGTCGCTCAGTAATACCATATATATCAATATTTTTCTCGTATAAGATTATTGATGCAATAATCTTAGGACAATCAAAAAATGAAATTATGCAATATGTTTACTTGATGATTCTTATAGATCTATTTTTTGGTGTACTGTATAAAGTTAACTTACATTTAAATAGAGCATATGCAAATGAACTTGATTACTCATTAAACCGTAAAATAGCTATTAAAACATTTGAACTTGATTATACACAAGTAGAAGATAATGAAGTTATGCACCATATTGAAAAAGCTCGTGAAGGAACAAATTCAAATGGTGGTCTACAATCTTATACTGATTATGTATTAGAAGGAGTACTATCAAGTACACTAACTCTAATCTATGGTTTTGTATTACTAGTAAGTTTAGTCTTTGTTAGAGATACTGAGTATAATCTATTAATTGTTAGAATTATTAACCATCCATTATCATTTATTATCATTTTAGTATCTTTAATATTTCCAACAATCATATCCTTAAAAGTTAAAACAAGTAATGATAAAAAATCATATGATGCAATGATGGGAAATATTGAAAGTAATCGAAAATCAAGATATTTTTATGAGGTATGCAGTAACTACAAATATGGAAAAGACATCAGACTCTACAATATGCAAGGAATGGTAAGAGATGAAATAGAAGAGTGTAAACTTCTTGTTGAAAAAACTTGGAAAGGATACACAATTCATGTATCTCTAACCAACGCTCTTGTCGTCTTAGGGAATAAAATACTAGCTCTTGTAGCTTACTTATATGTAGGGTTAAAAGCATATTACGGATTGATTACGGTAGGTAACGTTGTTGTATATGTTGGAGCAATAACACTTATCTCAAGAGGAATAACAAATATTATTACTTGTTATAGTAGATTAAATCTATATAACACATACTTAGAACATTATTTTGAGTTCTTAAACATCGAACCAAAAATGAAATATGGTGAAGTTGAAGAAAATATCAATCAAGATTTTAAAATAGAGTTTAGGAATGTTACTTTTACATATCCTAACCAATTAGAACCAACACTTAAAGGTGTTAACCTAGTTATTAAACCAGGTGAAAAAATTGCCTTAGTTGGTAAAAACGGTGCAGGTAAAACAACATTAATAAAACTACTTTGTAGATTATATGAACCACTTACAGGAGAAATCCTAATAAATGATATCCCTTTATCTAAATACTCAAAAGAATTTCTATACAAGATGTTTAGTGTAGTATTTCAAGATTTCAAATTGTTTAGTTATAGTATAAGAGAAAACATCATGTCTAGTCATGAAGGTGATGAAGATAAAGTAATGCTTGCTGCTAAGCAAGCAGGTATTAAATCAAGAATTGATAAAATGGAAAAAGGTATTGATACAATTATTTATCAAAGAAACACAGAAGCTGGCATTGAAATATCAGGTGGTGAAGCTCAAAAAATTGCAATCGCAAGAGCTCTATATAAAGATTCTCCAATAGTAATATTAGATGAACCAACAGCTGCTCTTGACCCTAGAAGTGAAGCTGAAATATATGAGAAATTTAATACTCTAATTGAAAATAAAATGTCAATATTTATTTCTCACAGAATGAGCAGTACTAAGTTCTGTGATAGAGTTGTAGTACTTGATGAAGGAAGTATCAATGAGATAGGTACTCATAAAGAACTTCTAAAAAGTAATGGAATATACAGTCAAATGTGGCAAGCACAAGCTAAGTATTATAAATAAGATTATCTATCTTTACCCAAAGTGGATAACATTTCTATAAATAAAGAAGAATTTATATTTTGTGTTTGTTAGTGTATGATATAATTAAAGCTATAGTTGATAAGAGAAAAAGTTTAACAACAAAAGGATATTTAATATTATTAGTGAGTTTTAAAAACACTACAGAATAGTAAAAATGTAAGGAGAAATTATAAATGAATAAAAAATATGTCATTATTGTTACCATCATCACTAGTATGCTTTTAGTAGGTTGTACAAAAGACAAAAGCGAATTTCCTGTTTTAACAGGAGATTATTTAGGACAAACCACAACTGGAACTGAAGCTGAGCTTTTTGCTCCAGAAATAATATCACTTGATAATAGGTTGGAGGGTTTAGTTGTTTTTTCTCCTGATAAATCATCACTATATATGCAAATATATAACGATGATTTTACTAGTACTATATATTATTCTTATATAGATGGTGAACAATGGACAAAACCAGTAGAAGCGATATTTGCCGAGGATCAAAATATCAAACTATCTAGTATTTCTCCCGATGGTTCTAAACTTTATCTTAGTACTAATATTAGAAACCAAAATAATATTCTTAGTGTTAGTATAGATAATGATGGTTTTGGTGAGCCACTAACATTACCATCACCAATAAATTCTGATGATAGTGATTCATCATTTATCGAAATGCTTGATGGTTCTGCATACTTTACTTCTTCTAGAGAAGGCAGTGCTAGTAAAGATATCTGGTATATAGAAAATATTAACGCAGATACACTAAACATTCAAAATATGGGTGAGGTAATAAACTCAAGTAGTTATGATTTTTCACCTTGTCTATCTAGTGATGGATCGTATATGATATTTGGTTCAGACCGTTTTGGAAGAAATGGTTTAGCACGATTATATATCAGTTTTCATTTGGAAAACGAAGGTTGGAGTGCCCCTATAAATCTCAATTCAAGTGGTGCAAAAGTTAACGATGATATGGCTAATCAATCAAATCCTACATTATCTCCTGATGGAGAATACTTATTCTTTATGCGTCATTATGACACTTATACAATGGATATTTACTGGGTTAGCACAGATTTTATCGAGGACATTAGGAGTTCATTAGACGATTAAGGCAAATGCTATAAATAGAATCAATATACAAGTTTTAATATCATAAAAAAAGTTAAATGACTAAGAAACATATATTATAATCAACATTTATTGTAAACTATCCTCTTTTTGTGGTTTACAGAGTGGGATATAATTAAACCTAAGGATGGTGACAAAATGAGTAAAACAACTAAAGAAGTTTGTAAAGGACAAGGTTACCATGTAAATATAATTAGTTATGGATTAACAAGAACTATTGAATCAGAGATATTGATTAATACTACTCCAAAGGAAGCTTGGGAAAAGCTTATTGACATGAGTTCATGGAATAAATGGAACTCATTTATTAAAGACGTTAAAGGTGAAGTGAAAAGTGGTAATAAGATATCAATAGTAGTAAATACTCCTAACATGAGCAAAAAAACATTTAAACCAAAAGTTTATGAAGTTATTCCAGAATCTAAGATATCTTGGGGTGGTAAAGCTATATATATTGGCTTTGAAGGAGTTCGTGATTTTTATATTGAAAAGATTGATGATTTTACTATTAAGTTTAAACAAGTAGAAGTATTTAAAGGACCTATTGTTTTATTAATGAATAACATGCTATTAAAGATATCAAAAGGGTATTTAAATATGAATAAAGAGTTTAAGAATTTAATAGAGAAAGTTGTAGAATAAAAATTGAAAGTTAACCATTGGTGCACGAAAATATACTTTTCGTGCACTTTTTAATTATATTCAAATATATCGGTTATAGTTTTTACATAAGCTATAAGGAGGAAATTATGAAAAAACGAAATATTCCACAAAACGCAGTATATCTATACAAAGAAGCTAACAAATTTAAGAAGAACTATATCTTTAAGCTAGTCTCTTCAATAACTCTTAGATTATTAATCCCTGTATTTGCTACTTTTATTCCTACAGTAGTAGTGTACTTAATAATTAACAACTATGATCCTAGAGAATATGCACTATTATTAGGTGGTGTAGTATTAGGTTTTGCTCTAATAAGTTTTATGAGTACATATCTTTCATATGTATTATTCTTTGATAAAACAATGATCAGAACTAACTATTTCTTTGAACTACTTAGTAGAAAAGGAATGGAAACTGGATATGAAAATATGGAATTTGAAGAAGGTAGAAACAAACTAATGAAAGGTTTAGGAGGAATTGAAGCTAACGCTGTTGGTGTTGAACGATTCTTTACAGACTTTCCATTATTTATTACAAGTATAGCTGGACTACTTTTATTT
>NQYJ01000018.1 GCA_002285055.1 Candidatus Izimoplasma sp. ZiA1 | reverse complement strand
ACTGGTAATTCAATACAAATAATAAATCACTAATAACAAAAAAAGCAAGACTCACTTAAGGAAGTTGGGATGTTTTTAAATTTTAACTTTATATAGGATATATTATACTTAGAATAAATCTTATCATTTATTGAAAAATCTTATGTTTTTCTTTCTCAAACTCGTCTTTGGATATTATTTCTTCATCAAGTAACTCCTTTAATTTTTTAAGTTCTTCATATTTATCTGTTACTCTTAAAGTCGTTTTTTTATCAGCTTCATTATTTGATAAATAAGCACCTAAATTATCTACATAAAGTGATAAAAATTTTCTAGTATTACCACTTTGAGTAAATGATGTTCCTTTACTGAATACTCTAATATTGACTAAAAATTTATCATTTTTTTTATCTGTTTTAATTTCCATAGAAGAAGGCCAATTTGTTGATAGCAAGTCTGTTTTTTCCCTACCAAAAATATAGATTTCATCGTTTTGAATAGTATGTTCTTTAATTATGATATTTGTTGTATTAGTAATTGATTTTACAAGAATATCATCTAACTTTTCAATAGTTCCTTGATAATTTAAAACCTCATTAAATGATTTTCCTAGTCCCTTTTTGGATGGACTTTTTAGTCTAGAAGGAATTGAAATCAAGATGATTAAAACTTGAACATTAATCAGCAAACTAAATAAAACTAACAAATAGTAAATTGCTTTAGAAGTAGTGAAACTATCAAGAAAACTCAAAGATTCTGGTGGACATGGTTTATAACTCAAGAAAATCAAAATACAAAAAAGCGATATATTAATAAATAAATATCTAAGTTTTAAGTATTTTGTGGTTAGTTTGTTACATTTATCACTAATAGATAAGTTATTCAACAATTTAGGTTCAATTCTATGATCCATTTTACCTGTACTTCTATTTTTAGAACTAGACTTTGTTTTTTCAATCAAAATTCTAGGTAAACTAAGTGTTAACAACAATGTACCCAGTACAACTAAAAAGTTAAATCTATATATTTGCCAAATATAGAAATCTTTGCCTATAGATTCATCAAATGTCAATCCACCAGTTTCTGTTAAATCTATAAACTCACCAGTTTCATTATCACTATAAACGTATAAGAACCCATCACAATTTTCTGATGAAAAACCTTGACACATAGTCCCTAGAAGAACAACTTCATTCTCATTCGTAGTATATATCCAAGTCTCAGAGTATTTTGAAAAATAGATATTCTCTGAAATATGATCTTCAAAATAGATGATTGCTTCTTCAGCTTTCGAATTATACATAAAAAGACCAAAAGATAAAAAGACAACTCCTATTAAAGCTATTAATATAACTACAACCCCAGGAATCAAAGCGGAAGAATTAACCTTATAAAACACATTGCGTAACAAAAAACTCATTATTTGCTTATTCACTAGAATCATAAAAACAATTATAACACTTATAATAATGAAATACTCGCTGAGTTTAGCATATGCTAATGTATCTGAATACTCAATCCAATTTGAAATATTAATACCATATACAATACTAACAATTAAAAGCATAATTAAAGATAAACTAAACAAACTTAACAATAAAATCGAAGCATGTGTGTCTCCGAATTTTTGAATCCTTTTTTCCTTGTTGATTACATGATATATGAAGTAAATCATGTCAACCCTCCTTGTAATATTTTTTATGTACTTTATAAATATTATATCAGTTTTCATAAATATTTATTAAAAATATTTATTTTCAACATCTAAATTATGATTAAAATAAACACTCTCCAAATTAAAATCATTATTCATATTAATAATTGGGTTTATAACTTAGACAAACTATTGTTGGAAAGCAAGTTCCAAAAAGCAATCATTCTAATAAAACTAACAATTAATCATCAGTTTCACTCATATTTTCACTTATTTTTAAATAGAGTAATAGTGTTTTTTACATAACAGATGTATTGAAAAAAAACTAAGTATTACTAGAAAGTTTTCAGTAATACGCTTGTCCTCGCAGACTTTACCATATTTATAAACCTAGAAACTAGTTTTTTCAGACTTGAACTCTAAAAAAACCAGACAAATTAAACATGTTCAAAAACACAGTTTACTTTATTTGGTTTTATTTTTTTCAAATATTTTGTAAATATACTTTTTTACTTACTTTCCTCATCACTTAAACTATCATCATTTGAATCTTCGTCTATTCTTGTAGTATAAAGTTTACTACTATAATTTTCTTTTTTATCAATTTGCTTTACCAAAGGATGATTTCTATATTTTTTATAATCTATTTCTGCTTTAACTTTTTTTCTTACAGGCTTTTCTTCAAACTTTTTCTTAAACATAGTCCCATTTGGATCGCTAAAATAATTAGACGATATAACAAATGTTTTCTCTTCTCCTGAAGATTCAACTACGCCTCTAATTTTATCTTCTTTAGCAGATAAAACTTCTTTAACATAAATATTGCCAAATATAGTATGATATAAATATCTCCCAACTAATGCTTCTGCTGTTTGTTTTTGCATAATCCACCTTTATATTTTTTTGATTTATTATATTACTAAAAGTATAAACTGTCAATCAAAAAAAACATGTAGGTTATTGCTTTAACTTTTAACGTTATTTTAAAGCATATCATATAACATCAGTAAGAATATTGCTGTTTTATTATTAACTTATAAAGTAATATAAAATACATTTCATGTATCACTTCTCTTATAAAACTTTTTACTTATCTTTTATCATTGTATAAGAATCAAACCCTTTTGGTTTATCCTTATGAGTAACAACTGTTTTATAACCAAATTTTTCATAAAAACCTCTTGCTTGAAATTGTGTTGTTCCAAGGCTAACAGTCACAATGCTTTCTGGTAACTCTTTATGGAATCTTTCCATAATTTTCTTGCCAAATTTATTACCTCGATATGCCTCATTTACTACCAGCATGTCGATATAAGCGTGATCTTCAAACAAACCACTAACAATCCCACCAATGAACTTCTCATTATCATACAATGACAAACATAGTTCACTATCAATATCTTTTACTTTATACTCGTGCTTTAGCAAAGAAAAACTAGCTTTAATCACTTTATCATACTCTTCGATTTTATTATCTAGGACATCAACACACTTACAGTCTATTTCATAAAATAAATTTCTCATTTCTAGATAATAGTAATCCGTCATCATTGGTGAAAATTTTACTGTCTCAACCAATTTAAACCCTATATTAATTAAATCTTCAACTATAATCTTAATATTAGAATCAAACTTGACTCCAACAAAATGGTTGCCATATGCATTAAAAATACTAGCTAGTAATTGCATTAACTGGTCTTGATTATGATAATATATTTCATTTATACTTATCCAATCCCAAGATAAAAAAGTATTTGCACCTGCTTGTAAATTATCATCTTCTACTAAATAAAAAGACTTGCCATAATAATGCCTTTCACCTATTATTTCTTTATTATACTTAAGCAGATGCTCAAATATAACTTTTGAATATTTTTCATCGTTGCTAAAGATAAACTTCATTTTCATTACCTCTTTCTCAAGTATATTAGCACCTCAAAAATTATTATATCATTACTAAGAAATTAATAAAAATAAAAAAAGACCTCATAATATATAAAGTCTTCATAATTCTAATGGAGGTCCCGGCCGGATTCGAACCGGCGATCACGGAGTTGCAGTCCATTGCCTTAGCCACTTGGCTACGGGACCAATTGTGTCCGCTAATTATTATATTAGGTTTAACAATTAAAAGCAAGTGATTTTATATAAAATTCTTTGCTTTTTTTAGTCTATTTTAAATGATTCATATGTTTTTTTCAGGTATATCATCCTTTAAATTCTATATAAACCATTTCTCGAATTATATTGTTTTTTATATCTATACTTTTTAGTGACAAAATATAATTTACTAATACTCTAATTATCTTCTTATAAAATTAGAGTCACTTATAATATTGATACATTCACAGGCGTAATCAAATCGATAACTCCCTAATCTACTGTTTCTGTAAATGTTACAACTTTAAAGTTCTATTGATTACCTAGTTTCACTTTATTCTTTATAAGAATAACGAATAAAAAGTTTATATTCAACGTGATATTTATTTGATATAATATTAATTAGTTTATATAGGAAATATATGATAAAATGAACATATATTTATTTTCGGAGGTTATTTTATGCTTTATGATATGATACTACCCTTATTACAAAATACGATACTTTTATTAGCTATCGCAATGACTTACTATGTATTCCCTTATCAAAGAAGATATAAGTCAAATTTGAAAAAGGGATTAGTAGGTTTAATAGTAGGTACAATCGGTATTGCTGTTATGAGTAATCCGTTTGTTTTTGGTAATGGAATAACTTTTGATACTAGATCAATACTTATAACAACCTCAGGAATGTTTTTAGGTTTTATCCCGACATTAACTACCGGAATTATATTAGTAGCTTACCGCTTATATTTAGGTGGAGCTGGTGCTCTAACGGGCAGCTTGGTTGTTGTGGTAACAATGTCGTTGGGATTACTATGGAGAAAATATCGTCTTGGAAAAGATGAAAACTTAGATAAATATATATCTCCATATGAACTTCTAGCTTTTGGATATTTAATCCATATAGTCGTTTTATTATTAATGTATACTCTACCAGATAATCTTGGTCAAAAGGTTGTTGAGGGAGTATGGTTATCAATGATTACAGTATATCCGATTGGTTTTTTACTTCTTTCTTTATTATTTATTAATCAAAGAAAAAGAACTTATGTGAACGAAAAAATGGAATCAAGCGAAAGCCAATATCGGGCTTTATTTGAATCAAGTAAAACAATACTTATGTTGATTGAACCAAGTAATGGTAATATCATTGATGTTAATAAAACAGGGTTGTTCTTTTACGGGTGGAGTCGCGAAGAAATGCTTAAAATGTCAATCAAAGAAATCAATATTTTAAAAAGTGATGAACTTCAAAAAGAAATCGATAGGTGTGCACGTTTAGAAAAATCTTTTTTCAACTTTAAACATCGATTAGCAAATGGTGAAATTAGAGATGTTGAAGTTCATAGCGGTCCAATCTCGATTAAAGATAAAATACTTCTATTATCAACAATTATCGATGTAACCAATAGAATTAAAATGGAGAAATCAATTAAATCTCAGCAAGAACAGATTACTTATATTAGTAACCATGATTATCTTACAGGGTTATATAACCGCTACTTCTTTGAAGTTGAGTTAAACAGGTTAAACACCAGAAGACAGCTACCAATTTCAATTATAATGGGAGATGCTAACAGTTTAAAACTAATCAACGATACATTTGGACACCTTGCAGGTGATGATTTATTAATCTCGATTACTAAAATTCTAAAAGATACGTTTAGAAGCGAGGATATCGTCGCTAGATGGGGTGGAGATGAGTTTATAATCCTATTACCTAAAACTAGTTCAGAGGTAGCAGAGCAAATAATAGATAGGATTAAAGAAAGATGTATTATAAGTGATGAAAATGTTATCTCACCAAGTATCTCTCTTGGTTATTCTACTAAATTATTAGAAGAAACAGATATCTATCACACATTGACTAAAGCTGAAGAAATGATGTATGAAAATAAAGCTAATGAGAGTGAGAAAGTAAAAAGTGAAATTCTTTATTCTATTAATAAACATTTAGAGGAGAACACTGAAAATTTCACTAGTGAACTAGCTGAAGCTGAAACATTAGCAAAAGAATTTGCGAAAGTTGCTGGACTTGATAATCCAACAACAAAAGATTTAATACTCACTGTAAAACATCATCATATAGGTGTTATTAATTTTCCAAGATCAATCTTTAGCAAATCAAAAAATTTAACTCAAGATGAATGGGAAAAAATAAAAGCACATCCAACAATTGGAAGTAGACTTATTCAATCCTTCCCAAATCTAAGTCATCTTCATAATTATATACTTCATCATCATGAACGTTATGATGGTACAGGTTATCCTACAAGATTAAAAGGTGATGATATCCCAATTATTTCAAGAATGTTGTTAATCATTGATGCATATATCGCAATGAAAAATGGTAGAAAATATAAAGAACCAATGAGTAAAGAAGCTATCATTAAAGAGTTCAACAAAAACAAAGGAACACAATTTGATGGTAGACTAGTAGAAATTTTCATTAAACTCATATAAAAAAAGCTCTCAGTTTATTGAGAGCTTTTTATTTAAGAAAAATTCAATATTGTTATATCTTTTATCACACTTGTAAAATTAAAGTGACTACAGAATTAATAAGTAAGGTTATTGCAAGCAAATATATTTGAATCAAAACCAAAGATACCAAAGTGATAATTGGGCTATCTTCTTTATATCTAAAAACGCTAAAAATAATTACGACTATAACCCACCTTAAAATTAAAACATTACTATCAGTTTGAACTAAAAAAAACAAAAGAATATAAGAAACTATTGATGTGAAATAATATTTTTGTTTATTATCTTCTATCTTCTTATCTACAGTGTAAATTCTCGCTTCAAACCAACCAAAAAAAGTATAAAGACCGAACAAGATAATACTAAATAAAAATGTATTGTGATCATGTAAGTATAACATAAATTTATGCATATAATTTATTACTTGGTAACAAACTATATTCTCCTTCCTAAGTAACATACCTTAACAGCTAATAATAATTTTATCATAGATTACACTTTCTACAAATATATTATTGATATTCAATCTTAAAACCACATTTTATGTCAATTAAATAATAAAATATGCAATAAAAAAACTCTCAAAATATGAGAGTTTTAATTTTTGAATGGTCGGGAAGACAGGATTCGAACCTGCGACCTCTTGGTCCCAAACCAAGCGCTCTACCAAGCTAAGCTACTTCCCGATTGTTTAATATAAAGATGGCGCGCCCAAGAGGAGTCGAACCCCTAACCTCTTGATCCGTAGTCAAACGCTCTATCCAATTGAGCTATGGGCGCATTTCAAGTGGCGGTCCTGACGGGAATCGAACCCGCGATCTCCAGTGTGACAGACTGGCATGTTAACCGCTACACCACAGGACCTTGTTTTTTGCAGCAAGAAAATTATAACATATCCAATTTTACAAATCAACACATTTTTTAGCCGGTATTTATATTATCAAAAAACACATATAAAAGCAAGCTAATTAATTACTTTTTTTTGTTTTTTTGTGAAAAGTCTGTGAAAGTTTAATGAAGATTAAAAAATCAGTGTTATAGTACATTTAGAGGTGAGGAAAATGCTCTCTATAATAATTTCTTCAATAATCTTAATATTATTATATAAATACCAAGTTTTTATTAATCGATACCTAAATTATATATATATATTAGTATTAATGGTATCAATAAGCTCTCTTTATTTATTTAATAGTATTCTTGAAACACCTTCTCCTCATTTAATAACTAGTTTTATCCTAATTAGTTTTATATCGTTTTATGATTTATATTTAAATGATAATGTAAAAACAGATTATTATTATTGCTATAAAAATAATATTAATATGATATCACTAATAATCCTTTTACCCTTTATGGTAATTGACTTTATTCAAAATAATTATGAATTATCATTACCTATTATAACTGGTGTATTATTAGTTTTAGTTCTATGTATTATCCAGTTACTTCTGCACCTAAACAAACATAGATTTATGTTTTTGAATAAATATACCTACTTAGTATATTTTATAATGGTTTCATACCTTGCATCAATATTTGAAACAGAAAAAAGGGTAGTGCTACTAGTTATTCTCTTTCTCTACATTCTCTTAAGTTTAATGAATTACCTTTCAAAAGAAAAACAAACTCTAAACCAATTTATAGCACTATCCCTAACTGTTTCATGCACTTTAGTATTTATTAACTATACAAGTGATAAATCAAATTACGAGGTTATAAACACTACTAATTTTACTAATGGTATTTACTATGGTGAAAGTGTGGGTGTAGATGATCAAAAAGTAAAACTAAGTGTTGTTGTTTATAACGGTAAAATTACAAATATTATTTTGTTAGATTGTGGTTGTAATAACTTTCCAAATAGTAATAAATATGAGGAATCAGCAAATCAGTTTATTTTTCAAATTTTAACTAAACAATCAACAAACATAGATTCGATTACTGGCTCAACTAAAACATGTAATAAGATAGTTGATGCAATAGATTCTGCGTTAAATTAAAAAAGGCCCGAAGGCCTTTTTTTATGCTTCTATATTTTTAGGTAAAATTTGGTTTAAGATAATTCCTACTAGAGCAGCCAAGCTCATTCCAGTAAGACTTACTACATCGTTTAGTGCGATTGTAGCTCCACCTAATCCAATAACTAACATTGTAGCTACTATTATTAAGTTTCTCATGTTTCCTAAATCAACTTTTGATTTTACAAGTACTTTAACTCCATTACCAGCAATTAATCCATAAAGGATGATTGTCATCCCTCCGATTACTGCCCATGGAATACTATTGATAAATGCTTGAATATATCCAAAGAATCCTAGTGAGATTGCGAAGATTGCTGCAAGTCCTGTAACATATACACTTCCGACTCTTGTCATCGCTACAACTCCAGTGTTTTCACCATATGTTGTATTAGCAGGTCCACCAATTGCTGCACTTACAAATGTAGCTAACCCGTCTCCTAAAATTGTATTTTCTAATCCTGGATCTTCTATGAAATCTTTTCCCGTAACTTCTCCTAAAACTGTATGATCTCCAATATGTTCAGCGATTGTAACAAAAGCTATTGGTGCAAACATTAATACAGCTGACCAGTCAAACTTATATGTTCCTATAAACGTAAAGTTTGGCAGTTGCATAAATGAGTAATCCGTGAAAACTTTTGTTATGTCTACAAGCCCGAATATAACAGCTGCAGTATATCCAACTATTATAGCTATTAAGAACGGCACAATTTTGAAGAACCCTTTCCCGAGTAGTGCAACACCAACAACACTTAAGAATGTTATTACTGCTACAATTGCTTTTTTATAAAAATCTGATTTGACTAAATTATATGTATCTGTTTCTTGATCATATTCATATAATTTTGAATCTGATGCAAATAATCTTAAGCCATCTACTTTAAAATCTGTAGTATCTCCAGGAGCCGCAATAACAACTAGTTCTCCTGTTTCGTTAAAACTTAAGTTAAACTCACCAGTAGTATAAGAATCTTGTTCAATTGATGAATAGTCAGCAGTAGCACTCAATCTAGCACTGTAGAATGTGTCGTCTGCTGCTCCAATTCCTGCACTGCTTATTGCGATAGGTGCTAAACCTAACCCAATGATTATGATCATCGGACCAACAACAACTGGAGGCAATAATTTTTTTAACCAACCATTTCCAGTAAATCTTATTATTGTAGAGATTATAGCATAAATAACCCCAACAACCATCAATCCAACATAAGCACTTTCAATTCCGCTTGTGTTAATAGCTGTAATTATTGCAGCGATATATGCAAAACTACTTCCTAAATAAACTGGTACTTTTCCTTTTGTACATGCAATGTAAATTAATGTTCCAATCCCACTTGCTACTAAAGCTACTCCTACATCTAATCCTGTAAGTAATGGTACTAATACTGTTGCCCCAAACATCGCAAATACATGTTGTAAACTAAGTACTACCCATTGACCAGCTTTAGGTCTTTCTTGAACTCCTACTAACATATTGTTTTCCATTTTCTTTCTCCTCTTTCTTTTTTTTGTATAAAAAAAATTCTAAGTCGAAAGACATAGAAAAGAAATTTTAACAGATATTTACTTGTTAAATGAAATTTCCTTACTAGTCTCTCTGGACCACCTTAAAGGTTTTTCTATTGAAAGAATAACACAATATAATTATACTGTCAATAAGTAAATAAAAAAGAGTGCATGTAAGCACTCTTATTCGAAATCTCCCTGCCATAAACCATGTACATTACATAATTCTCTAGCATACACTTCTGATCCCTTAGACACCATAAATTCAGCGATTGGTTGGTCTCCAGGTTTAAACTCTTTCTTATCAACTAATTTACCATCTACATAAAGTTCAATGAACTCAATATAATGAACTTCTGTCATTGGGTGAATTGCTGGTTTACCTATTGTTACTTTATATCCATCTTCAAGTTCTTCAATATACGGAACATGTTTTTCTTCGTTTACATTTCCTGTTAAAATTTCCATCTTAATCCTCCTTATTTTTTCTTTACCTAATTATATGACTTTTTTAGCAAATTTTCAAATAAAACACTACTAGTTTTAACTCTAATTCTGTATAATGGTAATTGAGGAGAGTGATTATATGAAAATGATAAATACAAAGAATGCTCCAGCAGCTGTCGGACCTTATTCTCAAGGTGTGGAAGCTAATGGAATGTTGTTTATAAGTGGGCAAATTCCATTTGTTCCTGAAACTGGTGCTGTTGTAAGTGAGAATATTAAAGAGCAAACTTTACAATCTTTAAAAAATGTTTTAGCTATTGCTAATGAAGCGGGTTATAAAAAGGAAAACATTGCAAAATGTGGTGTATTTATGAAAGACTTAAGTCAGTTCACATTAATGAATGAAGTTTATGCCGAATTCTTTGGTGATCATAAACCAGCGAGATTCGCTGTTGAAGTTTCAAGGCTTCCAAAAGACGTTTCAGTTGAAATTGACGCATTTGTTGTAAAATAAAAGATTTGGATTTTATCCAAATCTTTTTTTATGCTTCTACTTCAGATTCATCATCTTGTGTTTCCATATAATCTTTTTCTAATTCTTTATTTATAGCTTCTTCTTTTTCATTATGTTTTGCTAAATCAAAAGCTTTATACTCTTCAATAACAGTTTTAATGAATCTAAAGAAGTAAACTCTAAATACATAAACAGCATATAAAATATATGGATGTATAAAGAAAATATTCCCAATGTATAGTGGAGCAAAAACAACAATTAATGTCCATGTCCATTTAGCATTACCATTTTTCTTAGAATAATTAAAAACAAGCACATATATTAAGAAATAAAATACAAATAACGCAGCAAATGCTAATAATGCATAAAACTTGGATGTGCTATCTAAACCAACTATTCTTGCAAAAAACGGTGGTAATACTGTTCCTCCTAGATTAAACCATCCTACAGATGCTTTAAAAAAGAACTGTGAAGCTCTTAATAATAAAACTAGAATTTGATAAATAAATAGAACTGAAAATAAAATAAATGCAACTGTCTCATAAGGTCTTTTCGTTGAAAGTAAAGCTGCTTTTTCACGGTTTATTTCGTCTTTAAATCCCATGATTACACCTCTTTCTTATAAATTAATTATACATTAATTGACCCTTATATGTAAACACTCAATTTTAAATCAAAAAAAGACATAAAAAAAATATCTACGAAGATGTAGATATAATGAATTCGAAATGGTGACCCGTACGGGATTCGAACCCGTGAATGCATGCGTGAAAGGCATGTGAGTTAAGCCGCTTCTCCAACGGGCCATAAAAATGGCGCCCAAACTAGGACTCGAACCTAGGACCCCTTGATTAACAGTCAAGTGCTCTAACCAACTGAGCTATTTAGGCGTATAGGCTTAATTGCTATCATATTTTTATAAAGAAAGAAGCCTGGCAACGTCCTACTCTCGCACAATTGTACTACCAT
>NQYJ01000017.1 GCA_002285055.1 Candidatus Izimoplasma sp. ZiA1 | reverse complement strand
CTAAATACATAATTGAATCATCATCAAGGCCATCAAAAGGTTCATCTAGTAAGTAAACATTCTTATTAAGCGATAAAATTACAATTAAATTTAGTTTTTGTCTCATTCCTTTAGATAAATTACCAATGACTTCATCTGTTTTATCTTCCATATTAAACATATTAATGAATATTTTTGATTTATCAACATCATCACTAATGAGGTTGATAAATTTACTAACACTTAAATGGAGTGGGAATATTGGATTTTCCATTAAGTACGCAATATTATCTGAATTAATTACGATTTTCCCTTCATAATCAATTAACTTGAAAATAGCTTTAAGTAAAGTTGTTTTACCAGTACCATTATTAGCTTTTAATATTGATATTCTTGAGTTTATTTCTAACTTATCAATAATAACTTCACAGTTTTTGTACACTTTTTTAAAATTAGTTACTTTTAGTAATAATGCCATCTTTAAAGTACTCTGATTTTTCAGTTTCAAAATAATTACTACTCATAAACATAAAATCATCAACAACCATTTCTTTTAGTACGTTATTAACTGTGTATTCAATCTTAATTGGTAGTCTTGTTGAATAAAGGATATTTTGATAAATAAAAGGTATGGTTAATGTTGTTTCATTAACCAAATTTATATCTAAACCATCATTTTCTTGTGTAATTAATAGATGATCATAATCATCACATATTTCAATATCACCAATTAAGACATCGTTATTATTGATGTGCACGTTATTTGTAAAAAATGAGATATTTTTAATAATAACTTCTTTGTTTTGTTTTGCCTTTAAAGTTAATTTTACTCCTTTTAATGTATTAATATTTTCAATGTAACCAAAGACTCCATCAAGGTTATTAAGTGTTATATCATCATTATTAAGTTCCTTGTAGTGATAGTTAAACTCTCCTATTTCTAAAGTGACCAGTTCATTGCTTGTATAACTAATATGTAACTTAGCGTTTGATAAAAAACTTTCGTAACTTGTTGACTCTATATCAATTCTTAATTCGAGATTGTATTGATAAAAAGTCTTATTTAAATAAGTGATTTCACCAATATATATTGCATCTAAAAAAGATAATGGGATTTGATTTTCTGATGAATCATCCTTAATGAATACATTATTTATGTAATTATCACTTAAAAAGTAACTATCTTTGTTATTTATAATTATGGGGATGATACATTTTTCAATTTCGTTAGTTTTAATGATTGAAGTAATTTTTTTTACTGAGTAAATTTGAATACTATTATCTTGTTTTTGGTTTAAAAGAATAATTGATATACTAAGAGCAATAATGACTAATATATATATGATGTTTTTATTCATCAATCGGTTCCTTTACAAGACTAAAATATTCAGTTGTTACTACAAATACTTCAAATCCACCTTTTTTAACATTTTTGAAGAATCGATAGTATTTAGCAACGCCATTTGTAATTTTACCTTCACCCTTAATCATTACCACTACTCTTGTATTCGGATCAACATCTAGTTTCACTTCAAATCTTTCATCTTCCTTTTTTAAGGTGTTTGCGGTAATTGAGCCCTTGATATTGTCTTCAAGACCAAGTTTAAACCCACCAGCATCGCCCTTAACACTTAACCCAATATTACCTGACACTGAATATTGTTTTTTAACTGATTCTTCTGTTTTCATTGAATATATTTGTTGAATAGGTGTTGTTCCTGTGTTTTCTAAAATATACATTGTTTCCTTATCATAAATTACTTTAATCCCATCAAATACTGTAAAAGTACGCCATCCAAAAAATCTCCTTTTTCCAAGTTTTTTATAGTATTTTTTGTAATCATCTTCATTGAACTGACTAATAAATTTATTTCCATGTGATACAAAGCTAATATCTTGATAAGCAAGGTAATCTCCAGCTTTAACAAGATTTTTTTCAAGACTTAATGTAAATAAAACAAGAAATACTATAATAATTTTTTTCATATTTATCACCTCAGTAATATATATACTTACTAAATGATATTTTTACATAAAAAAAAGAGATTAAATCTCTTTTTTAAAGTCTTTTAAACTGTTTAATGCATCTTCATAGCCCATTTTAAATCGTCTTTGAATATATTCGTTTTTAAAATCTAAAACTCCACGTAAACTGTGTTTTGGATGAACGTTTATAATCTCGACTCCTTCAATATGTTTTTTTCTTTGGAAGTCAAATCTAAAGAGATCTAAAACAATTATTTGTGTACAGCCAGCTTCAACAAGTGGTTTTACTGGTGCATTTTCTAAGATACCACCATCATAATATGTCTGTTTATTTACAGTTATAGGACGGAATGCAACCGGAATTGCACATGATGCTAAAACTATTTTTTTAAATTCAGGTTCTTTTAATGTTCTTGCATCTAGGTAGTCTATTTGTGAGTTCTTTTTAAAGAAATGTTGGTAATTAGTTTTGAATAAATCAAAGAAAGTACCATGATCTTCACCAACTCTTGTTGTTGAGATATAAAGTTCTTTACCAGTGATTTTATCAAACTTAATATGTTCATCCATTAATTCTTCTAGTTTTTCAGTGTTGTAAATTCCTTTTTCTAGAATACTAAATTTTTCTTTAAAGATTCTTTTTAAGATTGGTTCTTCATGTGAAAATAAGGTATCTTTTTGTAAGCTTAACCATACTTCTTCTGCGTTTTTGTAGTCATCCATAGCAAATAACACAGCATTTAGGCTACCAACACTAGCGCCTGAATATGCGTCTATTTGTTTATCTAGTCCAAGTTCAATTAATGCTTTCCAAGCACCGATTTGGTAAGCTCCTCGAGCTCCACCACCAGCAAGTGCTAGTCCTAGTTTTCCCATAATTTGCCCCCTTAAATTTTATAGTACTTTAATTGATTTAATAACGTCGTTTTGTTTAATATCTAAAACTGCTTCCATATTATTTGTTACTTTCCCAAATACAGTATGAACTCCGTCTAAATGTGGGAAGTTATCATAACAGATAAAAAATTGAGATCCACCAGTATCTTTACCAGCGTGTGCCATTGATAATGCTCCTATTTCATGGATATGAGGGTTACCTTTTGTTTCACATTTGATTGAATAACCAGGTCCACCAGTTCCGTTTCCTATAGGGCATCCACCTTGTGCTACAAATCCAGGAATTACACGGTGAAATGTTAATCCGTCATAAAACCCTTTATTGATTAAGTCTGTAAAGTTTTTAACAGTAATTGGAGCTTCGTTTTCAAATAATTCAATTGTTACTTCTTCGTTGTTTTTTGCTAATGTTAAAAGTACATTCATTTTTATTTTCTCCTAATATTTTCGTTTTTTATTGTCTTTATATGCTTCTTTTATAAATCCGCCACCAATACATTCATCGCCTAAGTAAAACACTGCGGCTTGTCCTGGGGTTACGGCTCTTATATCTTTTTCAAATCTAACAAATAAGTTATCATCTTTAAAACTAATATAACAATCATTATCAGCTTGACGATATCTAAATTTAGCACTAACTTTTAATTCCCCACTAAATTTTTCAACATTTAATAAATTTACATCTTCTACTAAACATGAATCACTATACAATGTTTCATGATGAAAACCTTGTCCGATAATAAGTTCATTTTTTTCTAAGTCTTTTCCAATAACAAACCAAGGTTCATTAGAATAATCATTACTACCACCAATTCCAAGACCTTTACGTTGCCCAATTGTATAGTACATTAAACCATGATGTTTACTTAAGACTTTACCATCTAAAGTTACCATTGATCCATCTTGATTTGGTAAATAATTGCTTAAAAACTTATTAAAATCTCTTTCACCAATAAAACAAATCCCAGTTGAATCTTTTTTAGTGGCTGTGGCAAGATCATATTTAATCGCAATATCTCTTACTTCTTGTTTAGTTAGTTCTCCTACAGGAAATAATGTTTTTTCTAATTGTTCTTTTGTTAACTGACTTAAAAAGTATGTTTGATCTTTGTTTGAGTCAACACCTCTTAACATCTTAACAACACCATCTTTAGTTACTGTACGAGCATAATGTCCCATTGCTATATAATCATAATCAAATTGCTCAGCATGTTTAATAAATGCATCAAATTTAATATATTTATTACACATTATATCAGGGTTTGGTGTTCTCCCTTTTTTATATTCATTTAAGAAATACTCAAATACGTTTTCCCAGTATTCTTCAATAAAATCAACACGATGTAACTCTATACCAATTTTATTAGCAACTGCTAAAGCATCTTGATAGTCTTTTTCTTGAGGACATACATCATCATCAATATCAGGATTACCTAAAACATCATTATTTGTTGTTGAATCCCAATTACGCATAAATAATCCAATAACTTCATACCCTTGTTCTTTTAAAAGAACGGCAGCTACTGAAGAATCTACTCCTCCACTTAGTCCTAAAACTACTCTTTTTTTCATTTTGTCACTCCTATCAAACGCTTTTACAATTATAACATAAGTTTATTTATTTAAAACTTATTTACTCACTAAAATCAATATCACTTGGTAGTCTTAAATCACTTCTTGGACCAACGCTAATATTTAAGATTTTTGGTGAGTCTGGTAAACTTTGTCTTTTAAATTGTTGTGAGTAAAAACGTCTGAAGAAGTTTTTACTATATTTAATACTCTCTACTTTATTCATTCCAAAAACTTTTTCAAGTAAGAAGGCAACTCTGAATGTATCATCACCATATCTAAGCACACGATGAATAATAAAATCATTAATCTCATACTTACCAATTGTGTCTTCAGTTTTTTGATTACTTGTAAGTTCTGGACTTATTGGTGTGTCAATTACATTTAATAATACTTCCTTAACATCTTCATCAAATTTATGAAGAGCATAATTATGAATCATAAAACGGACTAATGTTTTAGGAATACCTGCGTTAATACCATACATACTAATCTGATCACCAGCGTAAGTACACCATCCCAGTGCTAACTCACTTAAATCTCCAGTCCCAAGAACAATCCCATTATGTTTATTAGCAAGATTCATTAAAACCATAGTTCTAATTCTTGCTTGAGTGTTTTCATAAGTAATATCCTCAGTAACACCATCATGACCGATTAATTTAAAATGTTCTTTGATATGTTGATTAATGTTGATATCTAAAATATCAACATTTAATAATTTCATCATTTTAATAGCATTATTATAAGTTCTACTTGAAGTATGAAGTCCAGGCATAGTAACACCTTTAATGTTTTTACGATCGATTCCTAAGTTATCATATACTCTGATTGCGATTAAAAGTGCTAGTGTTGAATCAAGTCCCCCACTAATTCCAATAATAATCGAATCTGATTTAATATGTTTCATTCTTTTAAGTAATGCATTCTCCTGTAAAGCAGCAACCTTCTCAAAATCATGTAATACATTACTTTTAGGGATAAAAGGTGTGCTATCTAACTTTTTTTCAAATTCATAGTCTTCTGATTCATTTATTTTTATCTTAACGTTAATAAAATCAAAACTATAACGATTTAATGTATCACGGTAACTAGCATTCATTCTTCTTTCATAATCAATTTTATTTAAATCAATGTCTGAATAAATAACTTCACTCTCTTGATTAAAGTTTTCTGTTTCTACTAATAGTTCCCCGTTTTGAGCGATAACGTTATGTCCACTAAAAACAGTCTCACTAGTTGATTCATTAACCCCAGCGCTAGAATAAACATAAGCCCCTTCATTTCTTCTTGAATGCTCTAAGATTGATCTTCTTCTTATTTCTCGTTTTCCAAGAACTTCATTTGAAGCGCTTAAGTTAAGAATCATTTTCGCTCCATTAATTGCTAAGATATTACCAGGACTAATTGGTGCCCACATATCTTCACAAATCTCAACACCAAAACTTAATGTTTCATCTTCTGTTTTAAATACTAAATGTCCAAATGGTACTGTTTGGTTTAAATATGTTACTTCTTTAATTTTATTTACAATCTCAAAACCAGATTGGAACCATCTTTTCTCATAAAATTCATGCGTATTAGGTAAATAAAACTTAGGAACAATTCCTAATATTTTATTTTTCTCAATAACAAATGCGCAATTGTAAAGTACACCATCAATCTCAAGAGGTGCTCCAAGCACAACAACTGAATCAGATGGGTTATGTTCTAAGAAGTATGCAATTTCTTCTTTAACACTATTTAATAAACTGTCTTGATAAAATAAATCATTACAAGTATATGAACTAACACTAAGCTCAGGAAAAACAGTAATGCTAGATTTAATATCTTTTAAGATGTTTAACATCTCTAAAACATTATATTTGGGATTACCTACTTTTAGTTTAGGTGTTACACTAGCTACTTTAATAAAACCATTATGATACATATTATTCACCTTCAAATAAGTCGTTTTCGATAATATACTCATAGACTCTACTATCTAACAACTCTTTCTTTTTAGTATTTCTAAACATTGTACTACTAATATTTATATTAAAATCATTTAAAATTATAAACGATTTTTCGTATTTTGCAATTCTTTCATCATTTTTAATAATATTTAAAATATCTTCGTTATTACGATTTAAAACAATAATCTTAAACTCACTTAATAAACTATCAAGATTACGCCAGTTTTTTAACTCTTTTAAATTATCAGCACCAATAACAAAACTAATTTCTGAGTTATATTGATCTGATAATCTCATTAAGCTTTGATAAGTACCTAAATAGTCTGTATCAACAATTTCTAGTTTAGAAATTGTCGTATCAGGATAGTCTTTTAATGCGATTTCAAGCATACGAACTCGATGGTAATTACTAATTAATTCACTTTTAGTATAAGCATTACTTACAGGCAAAAAGATAAACTCATCAGCGTTAAGTAAATTCATAACATATTTATAAACTTCAATGTGTGCTAAGGTCACCGGATTAAAGGCTCCACCAAATACAATCTTCATGTTATCACCTCAAATTTATTATAACATAAAATGTTTTTTTTATATATTAATCTGTGACATATCATCAAGAATATTATATAATTAAATCGAACTTAAAATAACAAAATGAGGTGGATATTATGTTGAACAAAGATTATATTTTAGAACTAGCTAAAGAAATACTTATGATTCATAGTCCAAGTGGTCATACTAAGGAAATTACTAAAAGAATTGAACAAGAAGCAATTAAATATGATTTACCTTTTGAACACACAAAAAAAGGTAATACAATTATTACATTAGAAGGTAAAACCGATTATACGATAGGTATTAGTGTTCATGTAGATACACTAGGAGCTATGGTTAGAAGTATTAGTAGCAATGGCGACATTAAGTTCACTAATATTGGCGGACCATTATGGCCAACATTAGATGGTGAATATTGTTATATCAAAACAAGAGATGATAAAATGTATACTGGTACATTCTTATCAACTAGTCCCGCAGCACATGTTCATAAAGACGCACGTAGTAAAACAAGAGATCCTGAAAATATGTACGTTCGTATTGATGAAGTTGTTAAAAATAAAGAAGACGTTTTAAAACTAGGTGTTGAAGTTGGTAATTATATCTTCTTTGATCCAAAAACAGTAATCACTGATTCAGGATTTGTAAAATCAAGATTTTTAGATGATAAAATTAACGTTGCATCAATATTTGGATTAATTGATTATTATAAAACAACTAAACAAGTTCCAAACGCAACTCTTAAGTTTATAATCTCAACTTATGAAGAAGTTGGACATGGTGCAAGTTACATTCCAACACTTGATGAAATGATTGCAGTTGATATGGGATGTATTGGTGATGATTTATCATGTACTGAATATGATGTATCAATTTGTGCTAAAGACAGTAGTGGTCCATATGATTATGATTTAACAACAAAATTAGCTAAAATCGCAAAAGCTAACAAACTTAATTACGCTGTTGATATTTATCCGTTTTATGGAAGTGATGTTTCAGCAGCTAGAGCCGCTGGAAACGACTTTAAAGGTGCTTTAATCGGTCCTGGTGTTCATGCTTCACACGGTATGGAAAGAACGCATTATAGCGCAATTGAAAACACAATTAAACTATTAATTGAATATTTAAAGTAAACTAAAAACGACACTTTACAAGTGTCGTTCTTTTTTTTATTTATTAAGTTTAATTACACAAAGTCCTTCATAACCATCTTTAAAATAAGCGTTATTTGTTTCAATCATATAATTGTATACTTTTTTAACATATTCTTCATCAAACACAATCACTGCGTCTAATACATCAAATTCTTTTGATTCAATATCAAATGAAACGTGTAGCTTTTTATTCTCTTTAATAAAATCTACTTTTTTAGATTCTTGTTTTGAAAGAACTACTACTTCACCTTCAAAAATAACATAATGCATTAAATCAACATTTTCACCATGTCCAAATTTTATTAAACATTTTTTATTCATACATTCATCTCCTTTATTACTTTATAGTCTAATTATATATAATTAAGTGAAATGTTTCACTTAAAACACTTTTTATAATTTTTTTAAATGATATAGTAAACAAAAAAACTTAGGATTTCCTAAGTTTTTTTGTTTTTATACTAAGATACCATCTTTAACATTAATTATTCTGTTTCCATACTCTGCAGTTTCTTTTGAATGTGTTACTTGTACAATTACTGTTTTATATAACTTATTAATTTTCTTAAATAAATCCATGATTTCTTTAGTAGCTTTTGAATCTAAATTACCAGTTGGTTCATCAGCTAAAATAATTCTAGGTGAATTAATAAGTGCTCTTGCGATAGCTACACGTTGTTGTTGCCCTCCACTTAACTCTCTTGGTAAAGATTTTCTTTTATCAAGTAAACCAACTGCTTCTAAGATTTCAGTTAAGTAAGCTTCATGTTTTTTAGTGTTTTTACCTTGAATTGTTAAAGGCAATAAGATGTTTTCTTCAACACTTAAATGTTGAACTAGATTATAAAACTGAAAGACAAATCCGATTTCTTCTTGTCGTAAAATACTTAGTTGTTTATCATTAAGATCATCAATTTTTTTATCATTAATATAGATATCACCTTTACTTGGTGCATCTAGTCCACCCATTAAGTAAAGTAATGTACTCTTACCACTACCACTAGGACCCATGATTGAAACAAACTCACCTTCATTAATTTCTAAGTTGATTCCTTTTAACACTTCAAATTCTACATGATTTGAATTAAATGATTTATGTAAATCGTTAATTTTAATTATATTTTCCATTTTTTTATTACCCTTCATATTTGATTTCTTCAACAATATTTTTTTGTGATAATTTTCTAGCTGGATAGATTGATGCTACTAAGCTAATAACAATCCCACCAACAAAGACAAACACCATGTCAGCAACTACATAACTCATCATCTCAGAAGTTATATTGACTGCTTCAACTAAATAACTAGCGAATTTAAAGAATAATACTCCAAATCCTACTCCTAAGATACTTCCAATTATACCTGTAAGTAACGATTCAATAATTAAGAGTCTTGATGTTCCTTTTTTACTTAAACCTAAACTTCTTAAGTTAGCAATTATTTTCCTTCTTGAGACAAAACTAACAGTGAAGTTATTGATTATTCCAATTGCTCCAATACCCATTGCTAGAAAACTCATTGCTTTCATCAAGAAAAACATCATGTCATTTGTATCTTGATTTGTTTGTTCCATATCATCTAGTGTTTCAATTGGTAAGATACCATTACTATAAAGTCTTTTAATTGTAATTTTTGTTTCCTCTAAATCATTATCAGTATTAATGAATAAACTTTTATTTCCAACATCACCATAGATTGTTTCTAATAAATCATAATCTATAAATGCTAATGTTCCATTATATAAAATTGATGAAACACTTTTAATTATTGTTAAATCATATTCCTCATCCATTACACTTAAAGTTATAATGTCACCAACCTTTAAGTTATATTTTTTTAACATAAAATCTGAAATAATAATTGTGTCTTCGTTTTCAAAATCTTGGATTAATTCACTTGTTATTACCTCACTAAAATCATCCCAAGCATATTGATTATAATCAACAATATCAATACCTGTTAAAAACGGTAATACAAATCCATTTGAAGTTTCTGCATCAATAACTGTTTTTGAAACATATGTATTAGTTACTCCATCAAGATTACTAACATCTTCAATTAATTGATCAGGTACATCGATATCTTGAATAACAATATCAAACATTCCCTCACCATAAACATCTGCAACTACTTTATTAACACTACTAGCAAAATTGTTAATCATGAAGATAAAACCAAGACCAATTGCGAGT
The DNA here is from genome assembly GCA_002285055.1 of Candidatus Izimoplasma sp. ZiA1. GTDB lineage: Bacteria > Bacillota_I > Bacilli_A > Izemoplasmatales > Izemoplasmataceae > Izemoplasma_C. The sequence goes on along the minus strand of NQYJ01000017.1, from coordinate 10,675 downwards.
AAAACAATGTTGTTAATTAATGTTTTATCATTCTTAATATTCTTTAAACTTATCGTTGTTTTATTTTTAAAGATTGGATAAAAGATAAGGTTAATTACTGGGCTTATTACTCTTATTAATAAAGGTATTAACATCACAGAACCAATGATAACAAGTAATAAAGAAATTGCACTTAATACTAATTCATTCTGATAATTAGATACATTGACAAGCACAGTAGCTATTAATATTAAAACTGATCCAACTATTACATTTAAATATTTCATTTGCTTATTATTTTTTATCTCTTCAAACATAATTTGTTTGATCGAATATTTTCTTACTTTTAATATTGGAATTAATGAACTAAGAACTGTAAGCACAAGCGCAAACACTAATGTTCCAAGAATGAATCCAATGTTGATATAATCAACATTAATTGCTGCGATATCAGTATTTGTAAAGAATACTTTAAAAATCCCAAGAAGAATTAATATTCCGATAAATACCCCGATAATTCCGCCAATAATACCATAAATGATACTCTCTAAGATCATTGTAAATGATGAATACTTCTTAGTAGCACCAATACTTCTTAATGTACCAATAAACGCTAATCTTTCAATAACAATAATTTTATAAGTTGAATAAATAATAAACGCACTTATTAATACAACAGATGATGCCATTAATGTTAAGAACGTTTCAATCATATTCATATTTGTTAAATATGATTCATCATTTAATAAATCAATAACCTCTAAATCACTATACTCACTAATCATCAATTTAATATCATCAAAATCACTAATATTAATCATATATAAATTAGGATTAGTAATTCCTAAGTCTTCAGTAACAAATGTATTATTTACATTTATATCAAGAGTATTTGTATTTGCATCTAAGAAAGAATTTCCCTCAACACTAATTGCATAAATTGTAAATGTGTATAGTGTACCACTCACATTTACAACCAACTCATCACCTAATTCTAAATCATATCGATAATGATTCTCTTCTCCAATAACGATATCATACTTCCCTTGTACACTATCACTCTTTTGTAGATACTCTATATCATAGATTGTATCTAGTTCATTAAGAGAGTAAGATTTTAAATTAACAACTGTATCTGCTTCAAATGTTGAATATCCATATAAGTTATTTGTACTGATATTATAATCAGTATCATAACCCTCACCAACATTCATTAGAATCTCATTGTTTTCTAACTGATAAACAACAACATTTGTATCTCCAAAATCTTTTAAAAAATTGTCTTTCACTATACTTGTAGTTAAAGTTGACATATTAAGCATCGCATATACAAGTCCAGCGCTAAACATTATTGAAATAATCAACATTGTCCCACGACCTAAATGACTTGTGATGTGTTTTACTGTTACTTTTATAACACTTCTCATTTTTTTACCTCCACACACTACCATACTAAGTAGGTTTCCACATTATGTATAGTACCATACGATATATAGTAGTGCAAGAAAAAAAGTTAAATTTTTTAACTATTTTTTATTAAACACCTTTAAACGTCTTTATTTAGGCATCTAATAATGCGCATTTTTTTAATTAAATTTATTAAAACTCAATCATAATGCTTGTTAAAAATAAAATATAGTAAGTATTTTACACTAAATCACTAAACTTAAATCACTATTTTTAGAGTAATTATTTGTAATGTTTATCCATATAGCATAAAATATTTATATACTTAAAAATGGAGGTAATTATGGATTATCTAATAAAATATACAGCGATATTTGTTATCACGATATGGACAATAAGACCCCTATACAACTTTTTTCAAAAGAACAAGTATGTTTTACTTAGTAAACACAAAGACACGTTTAAAGATAAAATCAGAGCGGGTTTACCAGCAATTATTTTTTACTTGATAGTTATCGGTTTAATAGTAATCCCAGCAACTGTTAATAAACTAATTAATACCACTACTACTGGCTCAGTTATTCTACTTCAGATTATTACTATCTTTTTTATTAGTAGATACGACAAAAGACAAACAAGATATAAAGTATCCGGTAATGATGTGAGTTATAAACGAAATATAATTAGTTTTAATGATCCCTTTACCTTGTCTTATAAAAAAACATGGTTAGTTGTTTTACATAAACCTAGATTTATTATTGATAATAAAAATGAGAAAATAGTTATCCCTATTCTATCTAAAAACATTAACGAGTTTACAAAACAGTTAATCATTCATGATAAATCTCATGGAGAATATGCGAAAAAGATTGTCGATAACTCAAGAGCTTATTATGTTGATAATTTATCACTCGCAAAATCCCTAAATAAAAACTAAAAGGAGAATATTTTCTCTTTTTTTAAAAATAAAAAGAAACACAATTATATTTGTGTTTCTTTACATTCACTTATGACCTGATTTTTACCCTTAGCCTTAGCCTCATATAAACGTTTATCAGCTTTTCTGATTATAACATCTACGTCTTGATTAACATATTCATCACTAACAATAACTAATCCACCACTTACTGATATATTAATATTGTGTTCTGTAAAGTTTGATTTATTTATATTATTAGTGATTCTATTAATAAATTTATGAGCACTTTCACAGTCATCTAACTGTAACAAGACTAAAAACTCTTCTCCTCCATACCTACTAACGAAATCAATATCTCTAACACTCCTTGTGAGTACGTTTGAAAATTCTATTAATACTTGATCACCTACATCGTGACCATATTTATCATTAACATGTTTAAAATCATCAATATCAAATAAGACAACACCAAAGTTTAGTTTACCTCTTTTATTAAAAGCTAAGAGTTCGTTTAATTTACTCATTACATTTCTACGATTAGGGAGTTTGGTTAGAAAATCTCTAAAGCTTAAATTTTTAAGCTCATTATGGAGAACATCATAATTAAGTAATGTATGTGTAAAGTTAATCCAAATCGCAAAAACAAGGTTTATCATTGTAAAAATATTAATTGAGACCACAATGCTTTCGATTGATTGTTCATAACTCATTGAGTAAGCTCTATAACCTACTACTACTATTTTAAAAACAGAATAGACGATTAACGAAAAAGTTAACAAATGAAATGAGGCTAACTTTTTCATTGATTTTTTACTAAAAATATCAATTAAAAGAATACTAACTAACACAACAATAATAAGTGATGAAACGCTTCTAGCTATTGAAATCTTCTCTGTTACACTATATAAGATTCCAACAAAAACAACATTACTTAAATTAAGATAAAAATACGTTTTAATCCTCTGTGGTATATCTAGTGATTTATTATAGCCCATTATCCAAAATGTTATCGCAAGCACATCAAATAATGCAACTATTATTGGTAGTCTAAAGTTTGTATTATGAATATCTATAATTACGACTAAGAATATTAATAAATAAGCTATATTACCAAAAATAATATATTTTAGATTTGATGTTCTTTTACCAAGAACATAATAAGTCCCAATAATTACATTTAAAGCTAGCACAATATAAAAAGAGAATTGCATTGTAATAATGTCGCTAATAGTAAATAAATCAAACATGCGTTCACCTCATCCAATATCTTGTCACAAAATAATTTGATTATCTGATGTCAAAAAAATTTTGTTAGTAATATCAAATTTTAGTATATTTAAGTTTATCATATTTCCGTAAAAACTTCACTTCATAATTGCATAAAAAAAGTGTGTAACTACACACTTTTTAATGGAATTCTAATGAAATAATAACATATTTCCATACCACTATGTTCATAAGCTTGCACAAAATCATCGTCTTTAATATAACCATTCATTTCAAAATCAAACTCTTTTAAAGCGATTCTTCTTACTTGATTAAGAGCTTCATTAAACTCAGCTTCTTTAAATCCTGGATGTTCAAAAACTAAGTATTTTTGTGTAGGAATGATAACTTCTTTAAAATTGTATTTTTTATCAATTACAAAATCCAATGCAGCATCTTTTCCAAATATGTATCCATCTTTAGTAAAAGCTCCATAACCTTCAGTGTATTTTCCCTTTATACTAGCAAGTAAACCATGAAGGTGATCACAACTACCTTTATCTTCTAACTCGATAGTATCCCAAAAATCAATATAGTTGTTTACACCTTTTCTTTCTAAGTAAATAAATTTATGTTCTTCCACTGTTTCTAATCTAACTTTGATTGCTTCATCTTTTACCATAATAATATCTCCTTTGTTATTTATATTTTCTGGAAATAACACATCTTTTTTTAGAATGTAGGGGATAGCCATATTGCTTTTTTGATAAATTGCGGGAGTTATTCCAAATGTTTGTTTAAAGCTCTTAGAGAATGCTTCTTGACTGTTATATCCATATTTAACAGCAACATCGATGATTCTGATGTTTTTATCTCTAATTTCAATAGCTGCTTTACTTAATCTTCTTAATGAGATATAACTTCTTAAGGTTGAGTTAGTGTATTCTTTAAATTTCCGACTAGTATGAAATTTAGAATAACCAATATATTCACTAATTTTGTTTAAACTAACTTCATCTTCTAAATTACCCTCAATCCAGTTTATTGCATCTTGTATATATACTTTCATGTGTCACCTCCACTAACATAATAACAAGTTATTGATATCATGTTTTGATTTGAGTTGCGCTTTTTGGTTTATTATACTTTTATTATTAATAATTATCAAAAAAAGAAGTCATTTAGACTTCTTTAGTTTCGAACTCAAATGGGCATTCGCCTTTTCTTGCTTCGTTTATTATTTCTATATAATCCTTAATATCACTTCTTTTTACTTTCATTTCTTCTAAGTATACTGAAGCTAAATTATGTTTAAAAGTTACTATTTCATCCCTGTTTGGTGTTTCCTTAGGAACAGGCGTATATTCTACTAAATAGACTGTTCTTGCAATATCATAGAGTTTTGGGCCTTTACATATATTCATAAAGTCAATAATAGCTGGACCTTCATTAGTAATGATAATATTCCCAGGATGAAAATCACCATGACATATATTTTCTTGTTCATCTAGTAGTTTAAGTTTATTTAATAATTCATCTAATTTCTTAGGGTTGTCTTTATTAGCTTTAACTATATTCTTTTTTAAGAAATCTTTATAATCTACAATTTCTGGTGTGACATTTACTAATATTTTTTTGTGTAAAGAAGCCATTGTTTTTGCACAATTTTGTAGATCATAGTTACTTAATACTATATCTAGTAGTGACTCTCCAGTTAACTTCTCATAAACAATACCATGCTGAGTTTTAATATCTAGAATATCATAAACTTTAGGACTGATTAAATCAAAATCACAAAAAAGTAATGAGTTTTTTAACTCATACTTTATAGATGATAAAGGATAACCTTCATTAAAGAGTTTAAGAACTTTTTCATCACCAATATCATAGACAACAGCCGTGTTACCTTTACCAATAACTTTATCTAGTTTCATATTATCACCAGTTTAATTATATCAAACAAAAAGAAGCAAGTAAATTACTGCTTCTTGATTTTTTTACAACTAATTTATCGCCAAAAAATTTTGTATCTTGCCTATTCATTTTTGTTATGATTAATAATCTCATTTAAAAAGGCAAACTCGGTTGAGTTTGCCTAATATTTAAATTAATGTCTTTTAGCAATAATAGCTATCATTTGAGGTCCAGTATGGATACCTAATACTGGTGTTAACTCTACTAGTTGAACTTTATTTACATTAAACTCAGATTTGATTTTAGTTTCTAATCCTTTTGCTGTTTCTAGATTGTTTCCATAATGGATTGTAACATCAATTAGATCATTTCCTAGTTTGTTAGCAACTTCTTTTCTCATTGAGATTAAAGCTCTTGAGATTCCAAACCCTTTTGTAAGAGTCTCATAAACTCCTTCATCACTAACATAAATTACAGGTTTAACTCTTAATAGTTCACCAATAGTTCCTTCAACTTTACCAATACGTCCACCTTGACGTAAGTATTTTAAAGTTTCTACTGTGAATAAAGCAACACTGTCTTCATAACGTAATTGATTTAAATCGGCGATGATTCTCGGAATGCTTTTGCCTTCTTCAATACTTTCTAATGCTTTTTCTACCATGTAACCAAGAGCGTATGATAATGTTTTTGAATCATACATGTGAAGGTTGATACCTTCATATGTTTTAGAAGCTGTATTAAAACCATTATACGTTCCACTTAGTCCACTTGAAATTGTGATAACAAGGATATCTGTATATCCTGCTTTTTTTAAATCGTTAACCGCTTGATCAAAATCTTCTAAACTTGGAAGACTTGTAGTTACTTTTGTTTCGTCTAGTTTTTTATAGACAGTTTCATAATCTACTTCAATTAAATCTCGATAAAACTCGCCATCATAAGAAATCATTAATGGTGTCATTTTTAAGTTTTCTTTTTGATTAATAAAATCTAAACTTAAATTACTACTTGAATCTGTGATTACTGCAATTTTCATATTATCACTCCTCAAATATACTATACAGTAAATTACTCTACCTGTCAAAGTAATTATTATGATTAAAGAAAAAAAATTACAATCTGCTAATTTGTTTAAGATTTATGTCAAAATTTTCAGAAATTGTAATACAAAAAAGACATCTCTAAAGATGTCTTTATACTCCTGGTACTGTGATTGTTACATTATTATACTCACTAAAAGTTATTGATGCTGAAACTTCTAAATCACCATCATGAACTTGGAAAGTAAATTGTTCAACATATCCATCATCAGTTAACGTAATGATTATATCTGTTATGTACTCTGTACCGTCATCATTTAAATCAACTCTTTCAATATTAAGTGAATAACCAGTACTTGTTTCAATAAAATCACTTGGATTAATTTCATTTAACAACATAGCATTGTCAGTTAAACCACTAGACTCCATCGGTGTTTCTGATAAAGTGTATACTTCATTCTCTAGTATGTACTTGTATGTTTCACCTTCAATAATTTTTGAGTATTGAACATCTACTATTTGATTATCTAGTGACATCAAATCACCATCAAATTGTTGAACCAAAGTTATTGTACCAAATATTGGAACATCATTCATTACTAGTACTAACTGATATGAATCAAGTTGATTCATCTTAGTTAAAGCTAGTTCAAGATTATCCTCAGTTTCTTGATTATCTTGATTGTTATTTCCAAAAGCATCACATCCGGTAATAAAAAATGTTAGTAGGAAAACCGCAACTAATAATATTTTTTTCATATTATTCCTCCTTTACACCAAATATATTATATCATATTATTTTGTAAAACATATAAATAAAAAAGGAGACAAGTTGTCTCCTTTTAGTTATTAATTATTATGAAACCAGATTAATTCTACAAAATGTGGGTAATCAACAAATGGATTACGGTTATGTTGTTCTGAATAAATTACTTCTAATCTGTTTAACTCAAAATCGTCAACCGGATCATCAATATGCCATTGTAGTAACTCACTTAAATATCCCATTTCATGGATTCCTGGAGCTGTATCTACAAGATTTAGTTCATCATACATAATCATCATATAGAATAACGCTCTAGCTACATCACCTTTTACTTCATCTCTTGGTTCATAACCTAAACCAAGTTCAGAGTATGGATTATTACCTCGTGATGAGTTTTCTCCTGGGTTTGCCGGCATTAAGTTATATAAATCTGAAGCACTATTTACTTCAGCGTTATCTGCACTTACTCCTAATAATGATTGTGGCCATACATGTTCTCTATTCCAAGTAGCACCACTATCCCAATCATTTTTAATTGAAGTTCCTAAATAAACTAAAATTAAGTTATTTGGATTGTTTGGATCTTGATCTGTTTCATCTAATATGTATCTAGCCTCACCATAAGTTACACCAACAAATCCGTTGTTAATAATTGTATGTAATGCATTCATTAATGCATTACCATATAAAGTTTCTGCGTCATCATAATATGTATCTAAATCTAAGTTTAGATAATCTGTATTATCTTCACTAATAATTGTTATATTCACTGTTTCTTTTGCGATATTACCAAATTCATCGATTTTGAAATATGTAATTTCATATACTCCAGCTACAGTATTATCAACTGTCCCAATAATATCACAATCAGTAGTTGCGTTTGTTGGATGTGTTGCTGTACATTCGTTTAAATCAATGTCATCATTAATTAAATATGAGTAAACCATATCCTCAGATATATTAATTGTGTATAACGGTGTATCATCAACAAGTTCTCCTTCTCCTGTATAGATTTGGAAGTTGTCAATATTAGTTCTACCTTCTGATGTACTAATCACTTTTAAATAGTAATCATTTGACGCATCAAGAGATAAACTAGTAAATAATTCTGCATTAAACACATAACTATATTCTGTCAATGTAGCTGTTGATGTAAATGTATCAACAGTAACCCATGTAGTTTTATCAACTGATATTTGGAATGTTACAGTTGCGTGTGCATCTGTACCATAAGTCCCAGCGTAAAATATTACTTGCGCAAGTTCTGAGACTGTAAACTCTGTTTGAATGTAACCATCTCTAATACGAACACTATTTCCTGAAACACTTAAATCATTAGCCAAACTACCAATTAAGGCATCTACAAAATTCCATGATTTATCAGATAATGTAATTAACGCTTCTGCATAAGCAGCCTTAGACCCATCTTCAAAGTTTGTTTCATAAAATAATGTCGGTTCTCCAGCACTTACTGTTTCTGCATATATTGCAACTAACTGAACATTAGAACCAAGTTCATAATTAAATACTTTTTCTAAACTAACTACTTCAGTTGTATCAAGTACTTGCCAATAACTAAAATCATAACCATCAACTTCTGGAGCTGTAAGTGTATAATTTTGTTTACCCTCAATTACATCACCCTCAACATAAGTAGGTGTTGTCCCCTCAATATTCGAACTTAATGTGATACTATAATCTACCATATCCCATTTAGCATATAAAGTTAATGCCTCAGTTGGCATTTTATCAAAAACATAAACAGTAGTAAAATCACTTTCAATATACCACCCTGCAAATGTATAACCATCTTTTGTCGGTGTTGGTTCAGAAATATCTTTTCCAACAGTTTCAACTAAACTAGTTTCACCTGTTCCACCATTTAATTCAAAAGTAATTGTATTACTAGCTTTTTGGCTACTTGAACAACCAAACATAAGTAAAACAACACTAATTGTTAAAATAAAACTTATTATTCTTTTCATAGTAATCTCCTCTTCATTGTTAATCTACTTCATACTGTTTAACATTATAGTATATCATATATACCTTTATTTATAATCTAAAATTTTTAGTATCTAACTACCAATAAAAAAAGAAACCAACAGGTCTCTAATCTATTTATAATTATTGATATCCTTTTATTTTCAAGATTCTCTGAATTCTTTTTAATGATTTAACTTTGTTGATATCTAGTTCATCAATTCCATAAGCTTTTAAAAACATATCCTCATATAATTTATCATTAAAATTATAATTGATACTCCATAAACAGTCTAAAATATCTAAATATCTAAAACTAACTCCTGCGTAATCTAAATCAATAAAAGATATACAATCATTATCATATAATACATTTGGTAAACTATAGTCCCCATGAGTAAATACTAGATCATTTTGAAGATCTAATGATTCTAAAGAATAAATAAATTCTTTATCTTCATTGCTTAGTTCTTCAATTAATTTACTAGTAATTAAGTTCTTATAATAAACACAATCCTTAAGAGGTAATGATTCATCAATTTTAGTATCATGAATCTCTCTTAACCCTCTAGCTAATATCTTTATTGCTAATAAGGGTTCTAATTCATGTGCCATTGTTCCTTTACACTCAGACATTAATACATAAAATCTATTTTTGTATGTTCCCTTTTTAATAATTTTAGGAACATTGATTTTAGATGTTTCTAAATAAGTAAGAACCTGAGTTAGATTGTTAACTAGTTCACCACCGATTTTTAAGTACATAATGTCTTTATCTTTAACTAAACGATAAACATCACTATCACTTCTACCAATAGTTATCTTAGTTACTAAGTAATCACACATCTTAAGGCTTTTAATAAGTTCTTTCATAATAACTCCTTGTCTTGATGTAGTTATAAAGTTCTTTAATTATATATTACCTAATCATTTGATATAAAGTGTTTTATACCCTTATCAATAGTTATTAGATTATTCTTAATAAACCGAGGATAAATATTTAGTTCACCAAGTTTATCTAAAGATATCCAACTCAGTTCAACGTTATCATTATCATTTAATTTCCTAATCTCTAAATCATCTGGTAGATCATCTTCATTTACTAAACTTACTAAATAATAAAAAGCAATTGTATTATATTTACTATTATTTGAACTCCAAAAACCTTCTTCAACAAATAATAGTCTTTCACAATTTATATTAACTCCAGTTTCCTCTAAAAATTCTCTTACTAATGAAATATTTGAAGATTCAGATATTTTCACATGACCACCAGGTAATGCGTAAATATTTGTCTTTATATCTTTTTGAACTAAAAGTTTGTTGTTTCTAATTAGGATACCTACTGAACGAAAATTACATGTTTGATTTTCAACTCTAAATAACCAATCCTTGTTCATCTAATCACCTCATACCTTTAATTTATAATATATAACTATTATTTATAATTTACCATAC